>NZ_CANDNW010000017.1 GCF_947387525.1 Limosilactobacillus viscerum | reverse complement strand
ATTGGCGAACACCAATTGAGATCTTTTTGCGTAATCTGCGTTACTAAATTTGTTCAAGTTATTTCTTGCAATCTGCCTTACCCATAAAAAGTTGATCAGTGCTTGGTCAACTTGGTGGTTGTTGTTATGCAACTTGCTGTGCTGGGCGCTTTTACCATGCAGTTCAAGCTCCTGGTAGGATTTTGCCCGGCCGGCAACTAGGTACTTCAACGACTTAGCGGAGTTAACGGGAACGTCCCCGTCAGACTTGGACCCATCGTCAAGGTTGCCGTAAATGTTGAGAACACGGGTGTTACGGGGGAAGTTATTCCGGAGACTCAGCAATGCCCGATATGACGAATCTTCATGAACTGGCTTCCCAGTCGTTGTGTTAATATTACCCTCAGCCGTAGCCTGGCCGACGAGCCCGTTGTAGTGACCAGCAATTGCAACTAAGTGATCAATCTTTGGGAGGTGTCCTGCATTATCGTTAATATAGTTAGCAATTTCAAGGTTGCCCATTGAATGACCAACCAGGTTGATTGCAGGGAAGTTACCTTGCCCTTCAAGTGCGGTTACCACGTTTTTTACATAAGTCCCGCCATGGTGGTAGCCCTTAGTGTAGTTGCTTTGGTAGTGACTTAACTTGTTGTCTTCGAGGTTAACTTCCACGATGGGGTTGATGGCGCCGTGGGGGATGTGCCGGTTAAAGGTTACTTTTCCCTGCCGGTCAACATTAGCCCGAACGATTGTCTTGGTGACGCCAGCCCGGACGGCGGCCTTCGCCATCTTGTCTTCTGCATGGGCACCGGAGCCCCAGCCGTGGACAAAGATAGTAGGGACGGTCGATTGGCGGTAGTGTTGAACCGCGGCGTGACCGCTGATGGTAAGACCAATTGTGGCAATTACCATGGCAACGGTATTTAATAAGTAGTGTTTTTTCACGATTTATCCTCGCTTCCTGTTAGATCTTGTTACCTTGATGGTAAGGGGATAAGATGACAATGTAAAATACTAATATTAAATTAACTAACATAATTAATATGTATGGAGGCAGCAAACGATGATCAAGGTCACTAATGTAACGATGGCAGACTTACCAGCCGTGGTGGCAATTGAACGGGCGGGTTTTAGTCCTGCCGAAGCGGGTACCCCGGCTGCATTTCGCGACCGGATTGCCAAATTAGGTGATACCTTCCTGGTGGCAAAAGATGGCAGCCGGATTGTTGGCTTTATTGTCGGCCCAGCAACAGGGGATGAGTTTGTGACCGACGAGATGTATGAACGGACGCCAAGCAGCTTGCCGAGTGGTGGCCACCAGCTGGTTCTTTCGATTGCAGTTGCACCGGAATGCCGGGGTCAGGGAGTAGGCAGTCAGCTCTTGGCGGCACTTGAAAAAGTGGCTCGGGCTAGACAACGGACGACAATTTCACTCGACTCATTGGCAAGGAACGTTCCATTCTACCTTGCAAATGGTTTTGAACAGGTCGGAGTATCGGATTCTAGTCATGCTGAGGAAACCTGGTACCACCTGGTAAAGAAATTATAGTTTGCTTTTATTTAGCTAATGTAAACGGTTGCCGTTTTTGGGGGAATAAGCTACGATTAAATTGTGAACATACTTTAAAAGAATGAGGGCGATTATCGATGCTAGAAATTAACAATGCGACGATGGGTGACTATGGTGCAATTGTTGCGATTGAAATGATGGGTGTGCGGCTGCAAGCGGGCACGCCGGAAGTAATTCAAGACCGGATTGCCAAGCAAAATGATACCTTCCTGGTAGCCCGGGATGACCAGCGGGTAGTGGGCTTGATTGTTGGTGCTGTCAGCAAGGATGAATTTATCCACGATGCAATGTATAAGCAAGCAGCAGCGAATGAAGCAACTGGTGGTCACCAGCTAGTGTTGGGAATTGCCCAGGCAGCTAATTATGGCGACCAGGAACTCAGTGCCAAATTACTGGCAGCACTTGAAAAGGTAGCCCGGGCTGCCCACCGTGAGACAATGTCGTTGCTTTCGCTTGAAAAAGACATTCCTTTTTATGAGAAAAACGGTTTCCAGCGGGCCGGTGTGTCAGATGTTAAACATGGTGGTAACACTTGGTACAACATGGTTAAGAAGTTGTAATTTTATTTTAAGCCCGAGCAAATTTATTGCTTTTGCCACCGGGCTACGGTATGGTTAAAGTACCAAAATTAAGAAAATAGGAGACCGCTTATGGCAAAAGAATTTACAAAAGAAGAATTACAACAATACAATGGTCAAAATGGTCAACCTTCTTACGTAGCGGTTGAGGGCGTTGTATATGACGTTTCCGGAAAAGATGCCTGGGCTGGTGGCCAACACCACGGCAACGTTGCCGGAAAAGATCTGACGAAGATTATTACTTCCGTAGCGCCACACGGTAAGCGGGTCCTTGATGGCTTACCGGTTGTTGGTAAATTAGTTGAGTAATTTAAAAAGTAGCGAGGAAGAAGTTGATTACGACTTCTTCCTCGCTACTTTTTAATTAGGGTAAGAAAAAGAAAGAGTTTAGGATTGGTTAGTTGAGATTATTGGTTGTTCTTGCGGTAGCCGTAGTAGAATTGCAGGCATGCAATTACCACGTTGACCCAGTTCATGCCGAGGAACCATGGGGCAATTCCACCAGCATCGTGACTTACACCGTAGTAAACCCAGAAACCAACAATAACAGCGATAACGTTAATCCAAGCAAAGGTCTTTTGCAGTGATTGGTTATCGAGCTTGAACCACATCCAGATAACGTTAATAACGAACCAAATTGCTAAAATCCAAAAAATAACCTTAAACATAATAATTGCCTCCTTAAAAAATAATATCTGGAGCTGTGGATGAATAAGACATCTGTTTCATTCATCTACACTTATACATTTTAGCGACTTTTTACTAACCAACAAGGCTTATTCTTGGAGGATCGTTCTCTGCTACAACGATCATCGCAAAGCAGTTTGAAAATCATCACTTTTTAGTAATCGGCCAGTTAGTAGACAATTTTACTTACCTGTCCTTTCCGGTAATTAGCTTGTATTGCCAGAAGAGAATTGCAAAGAATACTAAGAAGAGGATTAATGATAGACGGGTGGAAGGCTCAATCAGGAGAACAACCAGTACACCGACGAAGAAAAGCAGGGTTAGCCAGCTGGTAACGGGGTAGCCGGGCATGGTAAAGATCTTGACGCCAGCCGGATTCTTCTTCCGGTAGAGAATATGGCACCAAAGAATAATAATCCAGATAAAGAGGAAGTTAATCGTTGAGACACTTGAAATAATGTTGAAGATCTTTGATGGGACAAAGTAGTTTAACGCAACAACAATCAGCAGGACCATTGAGGAAAAGTTCAGCGCCCGCTTCGGCACAGCTTCACTACTCAGCTTAGCAAAATAGTGCGGTGCGTTTCCGGTACTAGCCAGGGTATAGAGCGTCCGACTAGTTGTAAAGATGGCACTATTTGTTGCAGACATGGCAGCGGTCAAAACGACAAAGTTAATGATTCCGGCAGCGTACTTAATTCCAACGGCAGTAAAGACTTGAACAAAGGGACTCGTGTTAGTTTTAATTAGGTTCCATGGGTAAACCGACATAATTACCAGCATTGATCCAATATAGAAAAGTGCGATCCGAATCGGCAAGGTATTAATTGCGTGGGGCAGCTCTTTTTCAGGGTTGGCCGCTTCACCAGCAGTTACGCCGACCATTTCAATCCCAGCAAAGGCGAAGACCACCATTTGGCAGCCCATCATAAAGCCACTTCGCCCGGTTGGGAATAGTCCGCCATAGGCTACCAGGTTATTAAATGATGCTGGCACACCGTTGACGACATGGTGGTTGAAGACCATCCCAAGTCCAATCAGAATTAATGCAATAATGGCTGCCACCTTGACCAGGGAGAACCAACTTTCAATCTCGCCGAAGATACCGACGCTGACCATATTTGCCAACATCAAGAGAAGAACAATAATCAGTGGGCCAACCCATTGTGGTAAATGAGGAAACCAGAACTTGAGGTAGATCCCAGTTGCGGTTAGGTCCGCCATCGCAAGACTAATCCAACAGATCCAGTACATCCAGCCAGTTACAAATTCCATTCGGGGGCCCATATAAGTGCTAACAAAATCAATAAAAGAGTGCTTACTTGTGTCGGACAGCATTAGCTCACCGAGTGCGCGCATTAGCATAAAGGTAAAAATGCCCATTACCAGGTAAGCGATGATAATTGATGGACCGGCATGGTGGATGGCCTGGCCCGAGCCAAGAAAGAGCCCGGTCCCAATCGCACCGCCGATAGCAATCATCGTAATGTGCCGACTATTTAACGAACGATTTAGTTGCTGAGTTTCTGGTTGGTTTTCTTTCATCTTCGTCAACTCCTTTTTAGATTAAGTTTCTATGATAATTTTTTTAGAACTTCTGACAAGAGTTAACTAAATGAAAGTAGTCATCTACAAGACGTCATGATCGGAATATAAAAAAGAGACTGAAAATTGATTCAGTCTCTTTGTCGTTTATAAGGATACTAAGATGATAGCTAGACCGCCTTTTGCGAATGAATTTAACCCCAGACCTCTTCGGCGATTTCCTTAACGAGGGTAACTTTCTTCCATTGCTGTTCTTCGGTTAGGATGTTACCTTCTTCGGTTGAAGCAAAACCACACTGGGGGCTCAAGCATAAGTGGTCAAGTGGGTGGAACTTGGCAGCTTCCTTGATCCGATTAATGATTGCTTCCTTGTCCTCGAGTTCACCGTTTTTGGAAGTGATTAGGCCGAGAACAACGTATTTTTCATCAGGAACTTTAGCAAGTGGTTCAAAGCCGCCAGCACGGTCAGAATCATATTCGAGATAGAATGCGTTAACGTTTTCTTGCGCGAATAATGTGTCGGCAACCGGGCCATAGCCGCCAGCCGCGGCCCAGGTTGAATGGTAGTTACCACGGCAAACGTGAGTATTAATCGTGAGGTCGGCTGGTAAGTTAACGATTGCCTCATTGTTGACCCGGAGGAAGCGTTCCTGGAGCGCCTTTAATTCGGAAGTGTCCGCATTCGGATCCTTCTTCTTTAGGTTGGCAAAGTTATTAACTGAAATTCCCCAGGTACAGTCATCGAGTTGGAGAGTACGACAGCCAGCAGCGTACAAGTCTTCAATTACTTGGTGATAAGCAGCCGCAACATCATGATCGAGGTCATCTAAAGATTCGTAAGCATTCTTGACGCTAGCCTGGTTTTCAGGACGGATTAATTCTTCCAAGAACTGCGCAGGTGCGGGAATAGTTTGCTTAACTTGTGTTCCACGTGAAACATGGTCACGAACGAACTTAAAGTAGTTGACAAAGGGGTGGTTCTTGCCAGAAATTTTACCTTCAACCTGGACGGAATCATTACGTGTTTCTTCAGCGTGGAAAAAGTAACCGTGCTTCAAATTAACGTGTTTAACCCCTTGCAGTCCCCAGAAGAAGTCGAGGTGCCAGTAGCTGCGCCGGAATTCTCCATCTGTGACAGCCTTTAGTCCTGCGGCTTCTTCTTTCTTGATTAGGTCAATAATGCATTTATCTTCCACTGCGGTGAGGTCGGCTTGGCTAATTTCACCCTTGGCAAACTTTGCCCGGGCGTCCTTTAATTCTTGTGGACGGAGAAAGCTCCCCACAACATCATAGCGGAACGGTGATACAGTACGGTTAGTAAATTCAGTCATCAAAATCGGTCCTTTCTTAGTTAGCGCAAGTGGATAAGTTCAGGAAAGAGAGCAAATAAAAAAGTCCCTAGGAAAAGCTTCTTTACTTTTCCTAGGGACGTCAATTTCAATCATTAATTAACGTGTTACCACCCTAATTTAGGTAGACCTTCCAATCTACCCCTCAGTAGGTACACCCGCAGGTAAACCCAGACGTTTTATCGGTCGTCAATCGTGGGTAGCTTACCAGAATGGCTCGCCACCCGTTAATGCTCCAAGACCATCTTCAGTTAGCTTTGCCACATCGTATCTCATCAGCCACGACTCTCTGTGCTGGTTCAACTAACTTACTCATCTCTTCTAAGCGATTTCTAATTTAATTGTCATTATCTTAATAAATTCTAATCTAAAAGTCAACCACCATTTTTAAATTAGTTGCCAAAATTGTAAAACTTGGTAAAAAGATTGAACGATAGTAGAATGGTAATATGTTATTTTTTGAGAGGTAGAAGGCTGAGATAAAAATGAAACGAAATAAGCTAGTAGTAATTTCACTAGATTCGATGGGCTTTCGTGACTTAAATGAGTTACGGGACCTAGTACCAAACCTGGCCCAACTCATTGAAAAGGGGACCTGGGTAAAAAAAGTCCAGGGGATTTTCCCGACGCTAACGTACCCGTCCCACACATCAATCATTACTGGGCAGTACCCAGCAGTACACGGGGTTGTTAATAATACAAAACTCCAACCACGGCGCCTATCACCGGACTGGTATTGGTACCGGAAGGACGTTAAAGCAACACCACTTTATGACGTGGCCCGGGAAGCGGGAATGACCACTGCTGCCTTTTTGTGGCCGGTTACTGCCGGTAGCAAGATTGACTATAACTTGGCGGAAATTTTTCCTAATCGGATCTGGACTAACCAGGTCATGGTATCGTTAAAGGCTAGTTCACCATGGTTCTTGATGCAGATGAACCACCGTTATGGCAAGCTCCGCCATGGAATCAAGCAGCCATGGCTTGATGACTTCATTACGGCTTGCGCGGTTGATACCCTGAAAAACAAGCAGCCAGACCTGACATTAATTCACCTGGTTGATATGGACAGCATGCGTCACCGCTATGGTGTGCGTTCTGATGAGGCAAAGGCGGCTTTGCAGCGGCTTGATGGCCGGGTTGCACGGTTGATCCGGGCAACTAAGGATGCAGGGACGTATGACCAGACCAACTTTGTTATCCTTGGTGACCACTACCAGATTAATGTTGATAAGATGATCCACTTAAATCAGCTTTTTGCAAAGCAGGGATGGCTAACACCAGTTGATGGTAAGACAACCTATAAGGGTAATTGGCGGGTAACTGCCAAGACTTGTGATGGTGAGACCTATGTCTATACCCGCGGCAACGTTGACCTTGGAAAGGTTAAGCAGGTAATTGCGGGTGTTGAAGGGGTTGAGCATATTTACGATGGCGCCGAAGCCGTTAAACTCGGTGCGGATCCCAAGTGTGCCTTCCTGGTTGAAGCAAAACCAGGTTATTACTTTACCGACGAAGTAAACCGGCCAGCGGTAGTTGAAAAAGTGGACCCAGCATCGCTAGGAACTCATGATCGTTACCATGGGGTTCATGGTTACGGCCCTAACCAGCCGAATTACTTCACTACCGCTATTTTTGCGGGCCCCGATGTTCGCGAAGGGGCAACAGTTGAAGGTGTGCACCTGGTTGATGAAGGTCCAACTTTTGCTGCATTACTCGGCCTGAAATACCCAGCACCTACTGCCGGCCAGCCAATTCGTGGCGTCCTTAAGAAGTGAGGTGCCACGTGAAACTAAATAAGCAACAATGGCAATGGATATTTTATGACTGGGCCAATTCTGGCTACGGGATTCTGGTAATCACCGCGGTTCTTCCAGTATATTTCAAGGCGGTTGCACATGATGCTGGTGTTTCAGCAGTCAACTCGACTGCTTTCTGGGGCTACGCGAATAGCTTTGGTACGCTGATTGTTTCTTTGCTAGCGCCATTGCTCGGCGCGTTGGCTGACTACCCACGTTCTAAGCGCCGTTGGTTAAATGTCTTCACCTGGACGGGAATTGTCCTTACCTTTGGCTTGGCACTAATTCCACCACACTTGTGGCAGTGGCTGTTGGTCATTTACGTTTTTAGCGTGATCGGTTATTCCGGTGGGAACCTTTTTTACGATAGTTTCTTAACTGACGTGGCTGATGACCACCAGATGGATATTGTTTCGACTACCGGTTATGGAATGGGCTATCTCGGTGGGGTAGTTGCTTTCATCGTCTTCCTGGCAGCCCAACTTAGCAACGGCTTTGGCGGCCTCCTTTCGAGCTATGGTGTTGCCCGTTTTAGCTTTGTAATTGCGGGTGTGTGGTGGATTATCTTTGCTTGGCCACTGCTCCGTCACGGCCACCAGCGCTATAGTGTTGCTGCTGTTAGTAACCCCGTGGCTGACAGTTTCCACCGGATTCAGCGGACCTTTCGCCATATAAAACAGTACCGGCGGATTACCTGGTTCTTAGTTGCCTACTTCTTCTACATTGATGGGGTGGATACCATCTTTACAATGGCCACTGCAATCGGGAAGGACCTTGGGGTTAATACAACCATGCTGATGATGATCCTATTGGTTGTCCAGCTGATTGCCTTCCCATTTTCGTTATTATACGGATGGTTAGCCCGGCGGACATCTAACCGGGCGGCGGTATTAACCGGGATCGTCATTTACCTGTTTATCTGCCTGTATGCAATCCGGCTGCACAGCCTCTTTGACTTTTGGTTCCTCGCTATTTTGATTGGGACTAGTCAGGGTGGTTTGCAAGCCTTGAGCCGGTCATACTTTGGTCAACTGGTACCAAAAAATTCTAGTAGTGAGTTCTTTGGCTTCTATAATATCCTTGGTAAATTTTCCGCAATCTTAGGCCCCTTGATCGTTGGGGTGGTGACCCAGTGGACCGGCAAGTCAACGATTGGAGTAGCCTCACTAGCGGCTCTCTTCGCGGTCGGCCTGTTGATTTTCTTGGCCTTGCCGAAGATTAGTGATGAAAAATAGATTTTTTAGTAAAAACAGGAGATGGCTTTGATCCGAAGTTAGTTTCCGTGAATACCAAAAGAGGTCCGAAGTTCATTTGTCGAGCTTCGGGCCTCTTTTGTGTTTGATATATATAAACGGGGAACGCCCGCTAGGTTTGCTGCTTACCTAGCGGGCGTTTTAGATATTATTCTCATTTTGATTGGAGGTTAATGAGTATAATATGACTACCTTTGGCACAAGGTATATCGTGGGGTTGAACTGCCCTGTACCAAAGTGCTTATTTATTATCTTTTTAGTAGGGGGAAAAGATAATTAGTTCTTACGTGAGTATGATGCAATATCTGCCAGAATTTCGTTCATGAAGTCGTCTTGGCTCATGCTGTTTTGATCCTTTTCACCGTACTTCCGAACAGAAACACTGTTGTTCTTAACTTCGTCATCACCGACAACCAGGGTGTATGGAACCTTTTGCGTTTGGGCTTCACGAATCTTGTAACCCATCTTTTCGTTCCGGTCATCGACAACAACCCGGATTTGGGCAGCCTTCAGCTTCTTAGCAAGCTTTTGTGCGTAGTCGCCGTGGTTTTCTTCACTAACTGGGATGATGTGAACTTGTTCAGGAGCTAACCAGGTAGGGAAGGCACCCTTGTAAATTTCAGTCAGGTAAGCAACGAACCGTTCCATCGTACCAACGATCCCACGGTGGATCATAACTGGCATGTGTTCCTTACCATCCTTGCCAACATAAGTTAAGCCGAACCGGTCTGGTTGCATGAAGTCCAGTTGGATGGTTGACATAGTTTCTTCATTACCAAGGGCGGTCTTAGTTTGAATATCAAGCTTTGGACCGTAGAATGCGGCTTCACCTTCGGCTTCGTAGTAGTCAAGGTTCAAGTCATCCATGGCAGCCTTTAACAGCTTTTGTGACTTGTCCCACATTTCATCGTTACCGTAGTACTTTTCAGTGTTCTTAGGGTCACGAAGGGAAAGACGGAAGCTGTAATCAGTGATGTCAAAGTCCTTGTAAACGTCCATGATCAACTTCAGGATCTTGGCGAATTCAGAACGAATTTGTTCAACGGCAACGAAGGTGTGACCGTCGTTCAATGTCATTTCACGAACCCGTTGCAGACCTGACAGGGCACCTGACTTTTCGTAACGGTGCATCATACCAAGTTCAGCGATCCGCATTGGCAGGTCACGGTATGAACGGATGTGGTGCTTGAAGATTTGAATGTGGCTTGGGCAGTTCATTGGCCGAATTTCAAGCATTTCGCCATCACCCATGTCCATTGGTGGGAACATGTCATCACGGTAGTGTTCCCAGTGACCAGAAGTCTTGTAGGCGTCCAGGTTCATCAGAACTGGGGTGTAAACGTGTTGGTAACCATCGGCAACTTCACGGTCGATGATGTAACGTTCAATTGTCCGCCGAATAGTAGCACCCTTTGGCATCCAGTATGGTAAACCAGCACCAACCTTTGGATCAACGAAGAAGAGGTCCAGTTGGTTACCAATTACACGGTGGTCACGTTCACGTGCTTCTTGACGCTTCTTCATTTCTTCGTCAAGACCAGCCTTGTTGTAGAAGACAGTACCGTAAATCCGTTGGAGCATTGGGTTTGATGACATACCCTTCCAGTAAGCACCGGCAACGGATAAGAGCTTGAGGTGCTTAATTGCGTCACCATAAACCAGGATGTCGCTGTCGGCTAAGATCTTTGCATCGTTAGCTTGGTACATAGCAACCTTGCCATCCTTGGCAGCTTCCTTGATCAATTCGGTTGAGTATGGGTCATCCTTTACTTCTGCCAATGCATCGTCAAGGGCAACTTCGACAAATTCAACCTTTGCATCCTTAGCGGCGCCAACTAATGCGTCTTGCAATGCTGGTAATTCATCGGCGGAAACTTGTTGGTCATCCTTATCGGAGTCAACATGGAAACCATCTTCATCATAAACGGCTTCACCGAGCCGAATCCCCTTAAATTCTTGTTGCAAAGCACTCTTCAGTAATAATGCTGAAAGCTTGCGGAGTGCTTGTAACCCTTCTTCTGAATCACGGTCAATCTTTTTAACTGACCCGTCAACAGACATAACTGCAACTTGTGCCATAACGAAATCTCTCCTTTATAAAATTAAAAACGCCCCCAGTGCATACGAAAACCGTATGTACTAGGGACGTTAATTATCAATAGTTAGCGTGGTTCCACCCATGTTCAGAGTATTAAGATACTCTCTCTATGGTGTGTTAACGGACACGCCCCGACCAGCCTTATCTCGGCCAGTAATCATATGAAGGTGGTACAAGCAGCTGTCGACTAAATATGACTTCCAGCCTAGGTCATATCTCCCTGGTTAAGCACTAACTGCTTGCTTATCCTTTGATTGATTCAAATTATAACACCCAAATTTAGTTTGACAAGTACTTTTAATAAAAAAGTTATATTTATTCATTGGGCGTTAGTTAGATGCTTGTGCTTGCGGTCCAGAAGTGGCACCGCCACCAGTAGAGCCAGTTGGTGCGCTGCCTTGGCCCTGTTGTTGGCTACCACCCTGCTGACCAGTACCAGTAGACTGGTTTCCAGTTCCCGTAGTAGTTTGGGTGTTACTTTGTTGCCGACCCTGGTTAGTGGTTTGTTGACTACCGCCAGTCCGACCACTTGACGGTGTGTAAGAGTATGTGGTGGTAGTGCCGGTGTCATCATCGTCATCATTATCATCAATACTATCGCTATGGTGGCGGTGACGATGACTACTGGAGCGCTTAGAGCTGCTCGATACGCTGGTGCTATCATTATCTGTGTTGGTTCGTACTGGGTCTTGTTGCTTAACGATAAAGACAATGATACAGACTAGCAGAATTGCCAAAAGGATTCCTAGCAGGATTTTAAAGGTCTTTTTTCCACGGTTGCCGGGTTTCTTTGGGTGGTGGCTCTTTTGCCCCTTAAATAGGGAACCACGGGACCGTTTCTTGTTGTTTGAATCATAAAGTTGAACGCGGCTAGGCCGGTCTTGATTGTTGTTATTCAATGTGTTCACCTCATCTGGGTACACAGCTAACTGTGCTTTATAACATTCAAGTTTATATTATAACATTGATCATTGCTAGCAGGAGACAAAACTAAAACGGTCAAGCGCTGGTTGGGAGCGGGTGACCGTTTTAGTTTTTATTTACCTAGGGAGATTATTTATTTAGGATTGTTTATATCATACCCAGGAAAAATGAAGAAACTATGAAGCAAAAGTATAGAAAGTTAAAAGAAGCAAAATCTTTTGTAATTAGTGGTTAATAAAAAGAGACTGGGAAACAAGAATTTCTCAGCCTCATCGGTTAGATAGTTTACAGTATTAATTATTTTTTAGCAGAGTTCTTCATTTGTGCTTCACGTTGACCAAAGCCGCGACCTTCAGCAGCAAACCGCTTGTCACCTTGGTACAGTTCAACACAGGTCCATGCCAGCAGGACAAGGATAACGACAATTGAAATGTAGGCTAAGACATCAGCGGTACCCTTAGACCAAACACCAAATCCTTCGTATGTTGAAGGAAGGTTGTAAAGGTTTAGGAACGTTAATGCAATTACGGAAATCCAACCACAGATCTTAACCCATAGCCGGTTTTTGAATTCACCCATTTCAACATCACTGTTAGTCATCATCAGTAATGGCAACATTGAGAATGGCAGGGCAAATGCCAAGAAGACCTGTGAATTTTCCATTAAGAGGTTCAACGCCGTGTGTTGTTGAAGCTCGCTTTGGCCACTAGTCATCCCAACACAGATTAAAACAGGAACAACTGAGATCAAACGAGTAACTAACCGCCGTGCCCACAGAGGCATCTTCATGTGGACGAAACCTTCCATGATAACTTGACCGGTCAAAGTACCAGTAATGGTTGAGTTTTGACCAGAAGCTAACAGGGCAACGGCAAACAGAGTTGATAAGACACCGGACTTAGCAACGGCAATCAGGATTGGGTTGCTAAGCATCGAAGTGTTGTTCAATGCATCGTACAGACCGAAGAATGAACTATCCTTAACGGCACCGTACTTGAAGACAGCAACCCCCATGATTAACAGGAGGGCGTTAACAACGAAGGCCAGTGACAGTTGGATGTTAGAATCCCAAGTAGTGAAACGAACAGTTTGACGAATGCTATCAAGGTCATCGTGGTCGATCTTACGAGTCTGTGAAATAGCTGAGTGCAGGTACAAGTTGTGGGGGCATAACAGTCGCACCAATGATACCGAGAGAACCACTTAATGGGGTAATCCCACCGACTTCAGGGTGTTGTGCAATTGCTTTAGTTGAAGGTAGTAAGCCTGCAAATGCAGCTCCCCAGTTAGGGTCAGACAAAGCAACTTGGTAAGCGAAGACGAACAAGATAACCAGAATCAAACATGCAACAATTGCTTCGATCTTCCGGAAACCAATCTTTGTCAAAAGTAACAGAACTAAAACGTCAAGGACAGTAATAAATACTGATGGAATCAATGGAATGTGGAAGAGGAGGTTTAGGGCAATCGCCGCACCAATAACTTCCGCAATATCGGTCGCCATAATGGCTAATTCAGTCATGATCCAAAGAATAATCCCTAATGCTTTACCGGTCCGTGCCCGTGTTGCCTGGGCTAGGTCCATTTGACTCACGATTCCGAGTTTAGCCGCCATGTATTGAAGCAACATCGCAATCAAACTTGAAATCAAGATAGTAGTCATCAGAGTATATTGGAAGCTTTGACCACCGGTAATTGAAGTAGCCCAGTTACCTGGATCCATGTACCCAACTGCGACGAGGGCACCAGGACCAGAGTAGGCAAACAAGGTCTTGAAAAAGCCCTTGCCATGTGGTACTTCAACGGTTCCGTTGATTTCTTCAAGTGACTTACCGTTAGCATACTCTATCAAGTGATGCTTCTTGTGTTGATTTTTTGTGTTATCCACGCCAAATCCACCTTTCATCTTATTTTGTTAACTTGATTTGGTAATCAAATTTAACTTAATTCGAATACTTTGTTAGGTTAGCATAAAAAATATTACATTTCAACGGAAGATCAGCGTAATTTAGGCATTTTTGACGGTTTTTTAGGGCAACCTTATTTTTGCGATGTACGGCTAATAGTAAAGTAAACGTTTACAGGAGTAGGCAGCAGAAATTTAAACTTTTTTTAGAAAAATTGGTGATCCGACAGCCCGCCAAGCGGTAAAACGTTTGATTTGATAAACGTTTGACAACTTGTGCACTTCTTAACTATAATAACTTGCGACATAAAGAAAAGGAGAATTATTTTTTATGAAAGCACTTGTTTTAACAGGAATTAAGCAACTTGAAGTTAAGGAAGTTGAAACCCCAGAAGTTAAGCCGGATGAGGTTTTGGTTCACACTGCCTATGCTGGTATTTGTGGTACTGACCATGCCTTATACGCAGGCCTGCCTGGCTCTGCTAGTGCGGTTCCACCAATTGTTTTGGGTCACGAAAATTCTGGTGTTGTTGCTAAGGTCGGTTCCGAAGTTAAGAACGTTAAGGTAGGGGACCGGGTAACGGTTGACCCTAACATCTACTGTGGTGAATGTAAGTACTGCCGGACTTCCCGTCCTGAAATGTGTGAAAACCTTTCTGCCGTTGGGGTTACCCGTGATGGTGGCTTTGAAGATTACTTTACGGCACCAGCTAAGGTTGTTTACGCTATCCCTGACAGTGTTTCATTGAAGGCTGCTGCGGTTACCGAACCACTATCATGTGCTGTTCACGGCGTAGACTTGCTTGAAATTCACCCTTACCAAAAGGCATTGGTAATTGGTGACGGCTTTATGGGTCAATTATTTGTCCAAACGCTTCAAGCTTACGGTGTTAGTGAAGTTACCTTAAGCGGACGTAATGATGCCAAACTGAAGTTGAACCATGACAAATTTGGTGCCAAGACGATTAATACCAAGAAGGGTGAAAAGATTCCAACTAATGCTTACGATATTGTTATCGAAGCTGTTGGTCGTCCTGAAACGCAAGAACAAGCTGTTGAAGCTGCCGCTCGTGGTGGTCAAGTATCAATGTTTGGTGTTGGTAACCCCGATGATAAGTTCTCAATCAACAGTTACGAGGTATTCCAAAAGCAACTGAAGATTCAAGGTGCCTTCATCAACCCTTACTGCTTCGAAGATTCTATTGCACTGATGGCTTCTGGTAAGGTTGACGTTCTTCCACTGCTTTCTCATGAATTTGATGTTAAGGAAGTTGATGACTTCGTTAATGGTCGAATCGAAAACGTCTCAAAGGCGGTTGTAAAGCTTGCTGGCGAAGAAGCTTAATTATTAATCGACAAGTATTTCCCGGGAAATAGTCGCGGGGAATACTTTTTATTTTTAAACCGAGTTGACACGGTGTCACTTTAGCGTTAATATGAAAATGCAATTATGGTGACATCGTGTCACTGGAAGGAGAACGGTAATGGCAAGTACAACCTTTAATAACCTACCCGAAGAAAAGAAAACAATTATCAGAAATGCGTTACTTAATGAGTTCAGCCAGCATAACCTCGCTGACGCCCAGGTGGCACGAATCGTGAAGGAGGCGGGGATTGCCCGCGGAGCCTTTTATAAGTATTTCGCCGATTTAACGGATGCTTACCGCTACCTATACCGGTATGTTTTACAGGAGCTGCATGATTACAGTATCCGTGAACACCGCTTATTAACGGCCGATGAATACGTGACACAGGTTGCTGATTTTTTGCACCACGTGAATGGCTGCCAATACTACGAGTTAGTTAAGCGCCACTTCACGGTTAATGAAGCACTATTAGATGCGCAAAACGATGGGTCGCCACTTCGACCAATAAATGCGATTGAGTGGGCAATAATGACGCTAGTCCATGAAGCAATTAAGGAGGGACTGCGGCATCCAGAAAAGTGTGACGCCGTTCTTGATTGCCTGCGAGGATCATTAACGGCCCTACTTGCAAAGGAGGGGTAAGATGTTTTTAGCACTGAAAGAAATTAAACACGAAAAATTACGGTATGGCCTCATTATTGCCATGATTGTGATGATTAGCTATTTGATGTTTGTGCTAATGGGTATGATGCTCGGCCTGGCAAATGAAAACAAGGCGGCAATTGATACTTGGGATACGCAAACTGTTTATTTGAACAAAAATGCTAATGATAATATGAGCCAGTCATTAATAACTAGTGACCAGCTGAAAGACAAAAAGCTTAATGGTCACGAAGCACTCGTTGGCCAAGCTCCCGTGGTAATGAAGAAGGTACAGGGAAAGTCACTCAAAGAGAGTGCCCAGTTTATTGGCCTTAATTCTAACCAGTACATTGCCCAAAAGAATATCCCCCTTGCCGCAGGACGGCACGCTAAGAATAGTAGCGAGATAGTCGTCGATGAAAGCTTGAAGGCTAAGGGGTACCAACTTGGCGACAAGGTCAAATTAAATTCTTCTAAGGAACAATATAAGATTGTCGGCTTCGCTAAAAACTCACAACTTAATGTTGCTCCAGTAGTGTATGGCCGACTTTCAACCTGGAAAACATTGCGTGGTGTTGCTCCACAGGTGGTTGCGAGCGGTATTATTAGTAACCAATCAGAAGGGGCCAACCGGTTTAACGACTTAGAACACTACACTGCCAACCAGTTTATCCAAAAGCTGCCAGGCTATTCTGCCCAAAATAATACCTTTGCCTTTATGATTGGTTTCCTAATGGTCATCTCGCTGGTGATTATTGCGGTCTTCTTGTACATTCTCACAATGCAGAAGATGCCAAACTATGCGGTCCTGCGTGCACAGGGAATCCCAGCACGTTACCTAGTTGGAACAACAATTCACCAGGCGGTAATTTTAATGGTTGCTGGTATTTGTGGTGGCTTAATTTTAACCCTGCTAACAACCTGGTTAATGCCAATGACGGTTGCGTTAGTTCTTGATTGGCCATTAATTGCTCTAATGGTGGTTGTGCTGATTCTACTTGGCGTAATTGGTGCTTTACTACCAGTTCGAATGATTTTGAAGATTGACCCCGTACGTGCACTGAACGGTTAGGAGGGAAAGTATGTCAGTAATTGAGTTAAAGAATATTAATAAGGACTTTGGCAAGGGAATTAGCAAGGTACAGGTTTTGCGCAATGTTAATTTCCAAGCAGATCGTGGGGAATTAAGCTTGATTCTTGGCCCATCTGGCTCCGGAAAGAGTACTTTCTTAACCATTGCTGGTGGTCTACAAACACCAACCAGTGGGACGGTTACGGTAGAGGGACAGCAGCTTGAACAGATGACAGCTAAGGAACGGGATGAGCTGCGCTTGAATAAGATTGGCTTTGTACTCCAGTCTTACAACCTGTTGCCCTACCTCAATGTAGGCGACCAGTTTGCCCTTGTCCGGAAAATCAAGAAGAATGGAAATATGACTGAAGAAGAGCTCCGTGTTCTTTTGAAGGAATTAGGAATTGAAACCTTGCTAAAACACTATCCTGATGAAATGTCGGGAGGACAAAATCAACGGGTGGCAATCGCCCGGGCACTGTACCCCAACCCAGAGATTGTCTTGGCAGATGAACCGACCGCAGCTTTAGATAGTAGCCGGGTAGAAGTTGTCGGAGAACTATTAAAGCAGATGGCAGTGCAGCATAATAAGGCAATCGTAGTGGTTACTCACGACTTACGGCTACGTAATTATGCTGACCACATTTATCAGATAATGGATGGTAAATTAAGCCAGGAAAAGTAATATTTCCCGGGAAATATAAAGGAGCCAACAACGAGATTAATCACGCTCCCGGAGTGTTTGGCTTTTAGTTAAGACCAGCAAGACGTACTTCCGCTCAGCCAGTAGCCTTTGGTATAATCAGGATAATAAAATGATTAAGGAGAAAACCATGGCTTTTTTAGAATTACAGGGAATTAAAAAGGCTTATTACTTGGATAAAGAGGCATTTCCAGTTCTGAAGGGGATTGACTTGCAGTTTGAACGCGGTGAATTCGTTTCAATCCTGGGTGAATCTGGTGGTGGTAAGTCAACCCTTATGAATATCATCGGTGGCCTTGACCGTAACTTTGAAGGAAAAGTTTTGGTGAATGGTGAATTGCTTGACCACCAAAAGGAAAAGCAGCTTGATGATTACCGTCGTTCAATGGTCGGGTACATTTACCAGTCATATAACCTTATTTCCCACCTCAGCGTCTTAGACAACGTTTTGGTGGCATTAGATATGACTAACCTAAATAAGGAAGAAAAGCGCGAACGGGCCCTTAAATTGCTTGACCAGGTTGGCCTGAGTGAACAGGTCCACAAGCACCCAAACCATCTTTCCGGTGGGCAAAAACAACGGGTGGCGATTGCACGGGCACTGGCGAGTGATCCGCAAATTATCATTGCCGATGAACCAACTGGGGCGCTTGATTCGCAAAACACGCAAGAAGTGCTGACGTTGCTTGATAAGATTGCCAAAGATGGAAAATTAGTGATCGCGGTAACCCACTCACAAGAGGTAGCGGACCACGGTACGTGGATTGTCCACTTGGCGGATGGAAAAATTGATGGTGATGAACGTCTTCGCCCGGCCTACGCAATTCCGGAAGACCCAACCCACATTAAACCACGGCAGCTACCAGCAGCGGCTAGCTACCGGATGTCATTTAAGCACCTAATGTATAATTTCTGGCGGAACTCGTTAATTATGCTGGGGACCGCGATTGGAATCTTTGCCGTTCTACTTTTCAGCGGTCTGGGGAATGGAATTAATGGCTATATTCAAGACCAAATTAACTCATTGACGAACCCGTTGGCGATTACGGTGGTTAAGAACCCAACTGGTAAGAAGTTAACGCAGGATCAAATCCAGTCGTCCTTAATGCAGAACATGGCGGCTGACCCGCAATCAATGATTATTAACCCTGATGAATTGAACCGCTTAGCGAAGGTCAAAGGTGTGACCAAGGTCCAGAAAGGGAATATTATTGGTGGTTACCGGCTCAATTATGGGAAGCTCCAGCAAAGTGGTGCTAACATGATGACGTGGAGCAACCACACCACGGCCAGTGCAATTAAGCGCGGACATAAGCCAGGGAAAGGTGAGATTGTTCTGACTAAGCAGCAGGCAATTGAACTAACTAGCCCCAAGAAGTACAAGAACCTGGTTGGCAAGAAGGTCAACCTGAGCTTTAACTGGGTAAATGAAAAGGGTGACCCGGTTGCGGTTAACGGTACGGTTAAAGTTGCTGGCTTGAGCGAAGGTGCTAGTGCAAGTACGGCGATTAATTACCCAACCTTATTGCAGATGCTAAAGCAAAAGGGCGCCGATACCCGGCCAAACTTCGTTGCGGTAAGCGCTGGTAGCCTATCGAAAGTTGAAGGGGTTGCGAGCCGGATTAATAATATGCGGAATAATAAGGGTGAACGGATCCTTGGCGCAATTACAGTTGGCTCTGTTTTGAAGACAGTAAATACGTACGTCAACCTTGCTTCGACGATTCTTGCAGCAATTGCTGGAATCTCGCTCCTTGTCTCAGCCTTGATGATCATTGTAACTATGTACATGTCAGTATCTGAACGAACCAAGGAGATCGGGATTCTCCGTGCATTAGGTGAACGAAAGAAAGATATTCGTCGTCTGTTTACCTCTGAATCGATTTTCATTGGCCTGTTCTCAGCAATTTTGGCCTTAGTGATTGTGGCTGTTGTTTCAATTTGCTTAAACCACGCTCTGTATGGCTTGATTAAGTACAACATTGTCCAAATTACGGTTGGAAATGTCATTTTTGCGGTCGTGGTAGCAATCGTGATTTCATTTGTTGCCACCTTACTACCGGCCCGGCATGCGGCAAAACTAAACCCAATTGATGCATTAGCAGCGGACTAAATAAAGTGTCTAGTAGCCTGGGTGGTTACTAGGCATTTTTTAGTTTTCTGGCTAATAAGTTTGCCAGTGATAATTTTCTTTTTTAGGTTGCCCCAAAAAGGACTATAATTGAAGTGGAGGTGTTAAAAGTGACAACAGTTTATGTTCACGACGATGATAAGACGCAGACGGTTCATTGCTCAGACGGTTCACAAGGAGTCATGCGGGTTGACCTTAAAGATTCAGCACCATACACATTTAGTTTTTATGGGCACCAGCATCCGAGCTTTTGGGTAGATAACGATCAATTTCATGATGGCGAAGATGTGGTGGTTAAAGATATTCAAAGCGAAGAGGACTTTGAATTGAAATTTATTTAAAACAATTAGAGCGAGCCGGGAATAATGAGTTCCTAGCTCGCTCTAACTGTTTAATCTAGAATTTTATCTGCATGACTTAGTACATCGGCAATTAAGGTCATTACCTGCGGATCGTCCAGGTGGTAGATAACTACTTTTCCCTGACGATGCTGCTGTACAAGGTTAAATTTACGAAGTAGTTGCAACTGGTGTGATACGCCTGACTGCTCCCAATCAAGCTTTTCACTAATTTCAGAGACACTCATGGAGTGTTGAATTAGCAAATAAATTAGCTGTAACCGCTTCGGATTCCCCAGTACTTTGAACAATTGACTTGCTTTGACGATATTAGAAAGCTCCCCAGAATATTGCTTAACCATCAAATATCACTTGCTCCCCTTGAAAAGTTTAGTGGGATTTACGCTATTGCCTCACATTTACGTGAGAGGTGTCGGCATCCATCAATGCTAGTTGACGGATACACCTTTTTTGAGATTCATAATTATTCTAAGTTAGAACACTAACTTTTGCCCAACATAGATGGTGTATGGTGCGGAAAGGTTATTCCGTTGTGCTAACGTGTGCCAGTTCAAACCATACCGTGCGGCAATAACTGAGAGTGAATCACCACTTTGAACGGTGTAGCTGCCGTTAGTAGCTGCTGCTCGATAAGTTCTGGTTGAAGGAGTATAACTATTATTACTGCTGTTAACCCGCAACACTTGACCAACATAAATACGGTTAGGATTTGCGATGTTGTTGATTTGAGCAAGTTGACTGTAGTTCATCCCGTATTGACTAGCAATTGCAGAAAGCGTGTCACCACTCTTAACGGTGTAAGTAGTAGCTGTTGAAGTAGTGGATTGAGGTTGGCTAGGAGCAACTGGAGCAGGTTGAGCTGCAGCTTGGTTATTGTTAACGTTGGTTGCCTTTAATTGTAAAACTTGACCGACATAAATGCGGTTAGGATTTGCAATGTTGTTGATTTGAGCAAGTTGAACGTAATTCATCCCAAATTGTCCAGCAATTGCAGAGAGGGTGTCACCACTCTTAACGGTGTAACTGCTTTGACTGCTATTGGAAGGCCGGGCAGGAGTGGAAGGTTGAGATGATGGTTGTTGCTGACTAGGTTGGGTTGGTTGTGAAGGCTGTTGGCTAGGGGTTGAAGCAGCTGCCTGCCGAACTAATAACCGTTGACCGATGTAGATCCGGTTAACATTTTGGATGTCATTTAGGTGAGCTAATGTGTTAACCGAAGTGGAGAAGCGGTTAGCAATACCAGATAAGGTGTCGCCGCTTTGAACAGTGTAGTAGTTAGTGTTGTTACCATAGCTGCTTGATGAGTTATCGTTAGGCTGCTTGTTAACCACAACGTTACTGTTGGAAAGGGCAACCCGATCCAATTGGGTTAAGTTAAAGTTGCGAATAATGCTTTGCAAAGTTGCAGCATAACTTGGATCCGTAGCGTAGCCATCACGTTGCAGATTGTTTGTAACATTAACATAGTTGGTATCACCACGTAAATTGCTGTAACGGCTATTAACAGCTAAGAAACGACCGTGATCTTCAACCGACTCATTACGACTAGGGTAAGCACGGAAGTTATCATAAATATAGGTGCTACGACCGTTGTAAACTTCACGTGTTCTCAAGGTAACGGATTGACCATTGTATGAGCCTTTAATCCCAAAAAGATTATTAGCAGGGGCGGAATTTCCCCAACCACTTTCAACCGCTGCCTGTGCAACAGTTACAGATGGAAGAATTCCATATTCATTCCAGGTTTGAATTGCACCGGGAGCGATACTTTCAATGAACTGTTGGTGGCTTGCATTGTTGGTAAAGTGCAATGAATTCAGGTCAACGGATTGGTTTTGCTGTGCAGCATTAGTGGCATTTGTGGTTGCCTGCGCATTTTGTTGTGCCGCATTAGCAGAAACAGTAGTAGCTTGTGCATTTTGGTTAGCTTGGCTGTTAGTTGATTGATCACCAGCTTGGTTATTCGCGTTGTTTTGACCGTTGTTATTATTAACATTTACAACTGGTGCTTGACTAGAGTTGTCATCAGCGTGTGCAACCACACCGGTAGCAGTTAATAATGAAACAGCAGTCATACCGGCGACAACCCACTTACGACCACTCTTATACATTTTGAAATGCGTTGTCTTATTCAAATCGGCTTTCATTCTGATTAGCTCCCCCTGTCATTTAAATGATGATAGTTGAAAAACATCATTCTTTAATTTTATTTTTATATAAGTTTTGAATAAAAAGGTTAAGAAGTTATTAAGATTTCACTGTTTATAAAGTTAGCATTTATTTTGCAGATAGTCAATAAAAGCCCTGCTTTAAAATAAGGATTTTTATAATTACAAAAATAATTAATGGCAGGTGAATGCTAATAAAAGAACAACAAAAGTGGCCCTTATCACACGACAGATATTTTTTAACAAATGATTATCAGGGCATATAACAATTGGGAGAAGGAATTTCGGTTTTTAAATCACTAGGCTATAATTAAATTATCTTAAGTGATGTGAGGTAGAAGTATGGTAGCTAAGTTAAAAGATGTTGCAGAATTAGCAGGGGTCTCAGTGACGACTGTTTCCCGGGTAATCAATAATTATGGTTCCTTGAGTGAAAAAACCATCAATAAGGTTCACGCCGCAATGCGGCAGCTCAATTACCAACCGAACGCACTCGCCCGGGCAATGCAGGGGAAGCCGTCAAAGTTTATCGGCTTAATTTTCCCTAATCTAACCAACCCGTTTTTTGCGGAGCTGGTTAATGAACTAGAGCGCCAACTCTTTGAGCAAGGTTACAAGACGATCATTGCATCATCGGCTGAAAATCCAGAAATTGAGCATGAATACTTAAGTATGCTGATGGCGAATCAGGTTGATGGAATTATTTCGGGGTCCCATAATCTGGATATTAAGGAATACCACCAAATTTCAGCGCCGATCGTTTCATTTGACCGTTATTTGGCAGATAACATTCCGATTGTTGCCTCTGATAGTTATCGTGGTGGTCAGCTAGCGGTTGAGTACCTTCTGGCCAACAATGTACGGCATATTGCAGTGATTGTGGATGAAGATACTTCAGCATCGCCAACCCTTAATCGGCTACAAGGAGCACTAGATCGGCTGACGGAAGAGCACCGGAGCTTTGACCCGCTTGCACTTGATGGCATTAATTTCTCAACCGCCTTTCCGGGAATTTATGACGGTGTGGTTGCCTCAAATGATGTGCAGGCACTAGAAATTGCTGACGTGTACCGCGATCACGGGATGCAAATGGGCAAGGATTTCTTTATTACCGGCTATGATGGATCACGGTTAATCCGTAAAATCGCGCCAAAGCTCCCAACGGTGGTTCAGCCAATTCAACAGTTGGCGCAAGAATTAATCAAAACCCTCCTGAAGCGAATCGATAAGCCACAAGCTAAAATTGATTCAGTAACTTTACCGGTTGAATTCCACCAATAATTTGGACGAGAAGTGTCGGGTATAAGATAAATAAAAACGGGCGACTGTGAACCTTGATTTCTTCACAGTCGCCCGTTTCTCAATTCCCGGTTAGGATATTATTTACTTTGCATAAATCGTTGGAGTAATTCGGTTTCCTCCGAAGTTGCTACGGAATTTGATGACTTAATGTCATGAATTCTTTCGACTGATAAATGGCTCCCAAAAGCAACTTCATTATCGTTTAAGTCGTTATCGTGCTCAAACTTGATTAATTGTTGAGCTAACTCACTCAAATTATCCATGAAATCAATTCCTCCTTGTAAGTCAGGTAGTTATAAAACTACGTATTCAATATTTTGTTTCACGGCGAAACAAGCTAATTTGATACTAAGAATAAGTTTAGCACAGTTTGTCGATTTACAAAAAAGAAACCACTAATTTATTTCTAAAATTCATCCTGATTAGCAGGACAACCAGCATGTTTTGTGTGATAATCAAAGTATAACTTTGGCAAAAGAATGGAGAATTAGAAATTATGACTTGGAACTGGTTGGGATGGTTGATGTGGATCCTCGCGATTGTCTTTTTCTGCTATGTTATCCACTACATTCGTGTTCAGCAGTTAATGCTAGTTGCAAAGACTAAGAAGGCTTTTTCACCCAAGCTTTTTTGGCGTTATGTTGGCCTAATGGTTATTTCTCTAGTCTGGCTAGGCGGCATGATGTACTTGACCTTTTTCCGGCAGGTCGACATTAATAACCACCAACAAACTTCAATTACGACGAAGTATTCGCCACTTCAATTGCACAATTCAAGCAACGATTACTACTACGTTCTTGCTTCTCGGAGCCAGAATGGTAAGCACCCAGTTGTTTCTTACACCTACTGGGCAAACGGCAATCGGTACACCACCAACTCACGCTACGGTTCAGTAGCCGATGGTGACCGGTTAATTACGCTTGATGCAAGTTCGTTGCCGTGGGATAAGGCAAAGCTTAAAAAGGAAAACCGGGCAACCGGTAAGGCATTTGCAGCCGAAATGACGGTCCACTACAAGAACACCGCGTTGAACGGGATGGGCTTACGTGCTAACCGTGATGCTGTTACTTACACCCTGTTACGGGTACCATCTTCTGAAATGGTTCATGAGCACTAAAGTTATCTTAACTGAGGTGAAATAATGAAAAGGCAGACACAGGTTAAGCTTAAATGGGTAGCCCTGGCAAGTTTATTAAACAACACCGGGGCTGCCTTTTTATGGCCATTAACCACGATGTACATGCATAATTACCTTCACGAAACCCTGACAACGGCGGGGGTAGTGATGCTCTTTATTTCAATTTGTATGATGGCTGGTAACTACCTTGGTGGCTGGCTTTTTGACCATTGGGATCAGTATAAGACGGCTGTCCTGGGGGTTAGTCTCTCCACCTTTGCAATTTTTACCCTGATTTTTGAACATGGTTGGCCATGGTTTGCCGTCCTGATGATGTTAAATAGTTTTGGGGATGGGATTAACATGACGATTGTTAATTCGTATGGTTCCCTAGTTAGTGACCACAGTTCACGGTATGTCTTTAATTATATTTATATGGCTTACAATGTTGGGGTGGTAATTGGGACGTTAGCAGTAGGTGTCCTGCTGCCAATTAGCGTGGTCCTTGTTTTCACCGTTGCCACGATTTTTTATGCCTTACTGCTATTGGTTGTCGTTTTCGCCCTCAATGTTCGTGTAACAGTGACCACGCAGCGTTCCACAGCTAAACGGACGAGCAGTGTCAGCAGCCACCACCGGATTTTGGTACTGATCTGGTTAATTTTAATTAACTACACCACCATCCACCTTAGCTATTCACTCTGGGAAAGTGTCATGGCTGTTCACATGACCAATATGGGAATCCCATTTTACGCATACAGCCTGTTATGGACATTAAACGGGGTGTTGATTATCATCGGACAGCCACTGGTTAATAAATTAAGTCCGTACGTTAAGCTTTCTAACCAGATCATTGCAGGGCTGTTTATCTTTGCTTCATCATTTATCCTCCTAATTTTTGCCCGGAGCCTGTGGGCGTTTGCACTAGACTTTGTGATCTTGACAATCGGGGAAATGACCAGCTTTGCGGGACTACCCGCCTGGATTTCCCAGTTAACAACGGTTGATGAAACGGGCCATTATCAGGGCTTGCTCAATATCACCATGTCAATTGGGCGGGCGATTGGGCCGCTATATGGTGGCTTTGTAATTGACCAGGGAAATTATCAAGATCTGTTTGTTTCGGTCTTTGCAATGATGACAATTACCCTGTTAGCCGTGCTGGTTTACCTTTTGCGTTTACGCCAGCTGCAAGGGATTAGTAAATAGTAATACCCAAAAGCAGTGACTTATGGTAAAATCACTGGTGAACTTTAAAAGCAATGAAGTAGAACAAAAGCAACCACACCTTGACAGAGAACTAGTAGTGCTGAGAGCTAGTCGTGGCTGTGAAACCACCTCTACTTAGCTGGACTGGTGAACAAATTAGCTGGCCCCGGTTGACCCGTTATCGTCATGAAGTTATTTAACTTCTTGAGGCAGTAGCTGTGAGGCTGCTGTAAATAGAGGTGGGACAGTGAGTTATTCGCCCTCTAAGGTGTTAATCGCCTTAGAGGGCTTTTTTATTGAAAGGGGAAATTTGAATGGATTATCAAAAGCCAAAAGGAACCGCCGACCTGTTACCAGGAACAACCGGCTTATGGGAAAAGGTAGAAGCAAATGCTCGCGAAGTCTTCCGTCAATTTGGTTACCGCGGTATCCGGACACCAATGTTTGAAGACTACCATGTTTTCTCACGGAATGTGGGTGACACATCTGACATTGTGGAAAAGGAAATGTATGACTTCCATGATAAGGGTGACCGGCACATTGCACTGCGGCCAGAAGGTACTGCTGGGGTTGTCCGGGCGTACGTTGAAAATAAGTTGTACGGACCAGAATACCCAAAGCCATACAAGGTTTACTACATGGGGCCAATGTTCCGGTATGAACGTCCACAATCCGGCCGGCAACGTGAATTCCACCAGATTGGTGTCGAAGCACTGAATAATGAATCTCCACAAATTGATGTTGAAGTTATTGACATGGCAATGAGCCTCTTTAAGAAGTTCGGTGTTCCGGACGTTAAGTTGGTTATTAACACGCTTGGTGACAAAAAGGTCCGGGCTGACTACCGTGAAGCCTTGATTAATTACCTGAAGCCCCACTATGACGAATTGAGCAAGGATTCGCAAGAACGGCTTTACAAAAACCCACTCCGGGTACTTGATAGTAAGGATGAGGGTGACAAGAAGATTGTTGCTGATGCTCCATCAATTCTTGACTACCTGGATGACGAATCACAATCCTACTTTGACCAAGTTCAATCACTGCTGAAGGAACTGGGAATTGACTACGAAATCGATAGCAACATGGTTCGGGGACTGGATTATTACAACCACACTATTTTCGAAATCATGTCTGATTCACCAGCATTTGGTGGTGGCTACACGACTGTTTGTGCTGGTGGCCGCTACAACGGTTTAATTTCACAGCTTGGTGGCCCCGAAGAAGGTGGAATTGGTTTCGGAATGGGTGTTGAACGGTTGATGATTCTTCTTCAACAAGAGAATCCCGACTTTGCTCCACAAGACCAATTGGACCTCTTCTTGGCTAGTGCTGATGACAAGGGTGACAACTTAGCATTTGAAGTATTGAATAAGGTTCGCCAACAAGGAATTGTGGCCGACAAGGACTACAGTGGCGTTAAAGTTGGTAAGCAAATTAAGGAAGCATTCCGCCGCAACGCTAAGTACTTTGCAGTCTTTGGTGACCGCGAAGTTAGCGAAGGTCAATTCCAACTGAAGAATGCTGCAACTAAGGATGCAGTTGATGTTAAAGTAGATGACTTTGTCGCTGATCCTGCTAAGTATTTGGAATAAGAAACTGTAACACAACTCGGTTAGGGCCTGCGACACGCAGTTAGCCTATCTGGTATTAACGATTATCCTTAGCTAAACACTAAGGCCCTGGATTGTGGCACGCGATATTTTTGTAATATTTGGAGTAAAAAAAGGCTCGTGATAAAAAATTATCACGAGTCCTTTTTTATTACTTTTTACTATCCCAATCAAGGGCTAGCCCCTGGTCCCTCATTACTTGGCCGATTTCATCCCGCTTGTCCGGATCACCATTATTTAGTTTGGCACCGTTAATTTGGTGGGTGAAGGAGTCAATTCGCCGGTTTGCATCACGCAAGTCGTAATATCGAGTGACGTGGCTGTCATAGTCTTGCAAGTCATTAACATTGAATTCGTGCGGGTACTGGTTTTCAAAAGTAGTGAATTGAAGTGGTAACCGTGGCTTCAGTTGTGGCTTTTGATCCGGCACTCCCACCTGGATGCCAAGCATTGGCAGTGTCATTTTGGGTAAACCAAGCACTTTAACCAACTTTGCCGGGTTATTTTTGATTGAACCAAGGATTACACCACCGAGGCCCATGCTTTCAGCAGCGGTCAAAAAGTTTTGCACCGCTAATACCGTATCTTCAAGTGCTTGCATAAAGATGTCCGTCGTGTGTAGCCGGCCGTCATCATTTCCTAACTGTTTACGAATTTGTTGGTTGCGGTAAAGGTCAACGATGAAAACGAAGAGGTCACCGTTGGCACCAACGTATTGCTGACCGGAAATTTCACGAATTTGCTTGCGAATCCGTGGGTCGGTAACGTGGATGATACTAAACTGCTGCATAAAGAGACTGGTGGATGTGTGCCGTGCAGCTTCGTAAAGGGTCGTTAATTGGTCCTGAGTTAACTTTAATTACTTGTCAGTTGCGTAAGTTCCCATGTCATCAGCAATCACGATTCGTCCAGCATATTCTTTTCCATCACCCTTAGTTAGGCCAACCTTGTTGAAGGCAAAGGTAACGGTAGCAGTTGCTTTAACTGCCACGCCCATTACTTCGCCAGTGTCGGTATTAATGCCAGATGGCATGTCAACGGCCACAACGACTGCATCACAGTTGTTAATTGCAGTAATAGCATCGGCATAGCCACCCTTGACTGGACGGTCAATTCCGATCCCAAACATTGCATCGACAACTAAACTTGCCCGGCTAAGAATTGTCAGGTCGGTTGTTTCAGGAATTTGGTAGTATTGGCAAATCTTTTCTTGAACTTGGTGTTCATCTGAAGCGTGGTCCGGATTGCCGACGTTTAAGATTGAAACGTTAACACCGGCAATGTGAAGGAGACGAGCGATGTCGAGACCGTCACCGCCGTTATTTCCGCTACCGGCAACGACAACAACGTGTTCAAGGTTGAGCGGAAAGGCGTTTAGGATTTCGTCCCGGACGGCTAGGGCTGCCCGTTCCATTAGGACTAATGATGGGATCCCAATGGTGTTAATCGTGTATGAGTCATAATGCCGCATTTGCTCAGCGGTAATTGGTTCTTGCTTCATGTAAATAACCCCCTCTATACTACTTAACAATACCACTAATTCTTTGTAAGAGTAGAGTGACATTTGCACTGAAAATCGGTACACTTATAAAGTAACAGAAGGGAAGGTGATTTGATGGAATGGCAAGCCGAGCAAAAATACTTTAAACGGATGATCGGCAAAAAGGTTGCCTGGACAATTTCACAACCAGAGGATGGACTTATTCGTGCCGGATACCCGTTGTATGACCAAGAAGTCCTTGATTTTGTACGCCGGTTTAAAGAAAGTCCGTTATATGACCGGAAATACCGCAAAACGCTCCGTCACTACCATGTAAGGCCAAAGATGACGGCGGTGACAGTTAGCCAGGTATTGCTGATTAATAATCTTAAAGCGGCCTCCGCAATGCTTTCCCTGATTATTGATGGTGAAGATGTTGAACGTGGAACGTGGGCAGCTGCAATGCAGGATGGCTACGTATACCACCTCTTAGAAATAGTTGATGCCGATAGTGATAAGGTGGCCGAATAAAGAATGAGCAAAAAGGGAAAGTACGAGGTACAAAAGTTTACGGGGATCCCGGTCGAAGCCGATGCCGATGGAAAATACCAGCTGAAAGTTGACCAAAATGGGGATGCTAAGCTCCATACCTGGCGGACAGGCAAACATACTAAGGGTAAATACCAGGGCCCTGGTCAGTTAATGTTAACAGAAAATAACTTGACGGTGGTAATCTTGGCGGCTGAACCGATGGCCTTTAAGGACCGGCATAGTGAAACGCCATTGCAACGGTTTTTAACTACCAAGGTGGACGATGATGTTCTCCAGCAAGGATTAGCCGAGCTTAAATAATATTCTCTTATATAAATAGGAGGGGCATGATGAAGCTTGATCACGTCCCTCTTATTTTTTAAATATTTCCCGGGGAATATTATCCTAATTCAATTTCGAGCAGTTCTTTAAGGATGATTGCCTGGTTATGTTCCTCGTCTTTTGCACCGTAAAGAAGGATAATATCCTTATCAGCATTACTGGTAACCATTTCTTTCAGTATCTCGTAAGCAACATTTCCCTTTAATTCCTTTAGGTAACGCTCCTTAAATTCTTCGTACTTAGCTGGGTCATGGCCAAACCACTTGCGGAGGTCGTTACTGGGGCCGACCTCCTTTAACCAGCAATCTAAATGTGCATTGGCCTTTGATATTCCCCGTGGCCACAGACGGTCAACCAGGATCCGGAAACCATCCATATCAGCTGGCTTAGTATAAATTCGTTCGGTTTTAAGCATTACAGCTCTACCACCCTTCATTTAGTGTTACCTTAAGAATAGTTCATTTTAGGAGGAATTCAATTATGCTGTCGGAATATCAACAATTTTTCACCGGTCGGCCCACAATTGCGATTGCGCATGACTTATTAGGCAAGATGGTGCGCTACCAAGGACCGGATGGGGTAACAGCCGGTTACATCGTTGAATGTGAAGCCTACCTTGGTGAAAATGATTCAGCCTCCCACGCTTTCAATGGCCGGCGCACGAACTATTCCGAATCACTATACGGACAGCCAGGAAATATTTACCTTTACCAAATCCGCGGTCACTACTGCTTTGACATTGTTGTTCAGAATGCAGAAGAGCCACAGGGAATCCTGCTGCGGGGGATGGAACCAGCAGTCGGGAAAGAACTAATGGAGCACCACCGGGGGATGAGCGGTTATGCAGTTGCAAACGGCCCGGCTAAGTTAGTCCAGGCACTAGGAATCCATTCACGGGAACTTGATGGGCAACCAATGGAGGGAAACCGGCTGACAGTTGACCTCGACCAGTATAAAATTCCCCGGGAAATAATCACGTCTGCCCGGGTAGGGGTGAACCTTGCTGGCAAGGACGGCAAGAAGCCACGGCGCTTTTATGTTGCTGGCAACCCATTTGTATCTGGAATGCATAAACGGGAGATGGACCTAGAAAATTATGGTTGGAGGGATTAGATGGCATTAACGTATCAACAATTATTAACGGCGGTACCACTAGTACTGCGGGCTGGCAATGTTCCAAACATCGTTGGTGACGCAGGAATTGGAAAGTCAGCCCTGGTTAAAGAGGTTGCCCGTAATGAGGGGGCGGCGCTTTATACTACCGTCGTTAGTTTAAGTGAAAAAGGTGACCTGGCAATCCCAGTCCCACCACTAACCAGTGACTCCTTTGTTGAGACAAAGCAATATGGTCGGCTGGCTAACGTCCAGTTTGGGTATTCGGAAACATTAGTTCAAATCATTAAGCACGCGGAAGCACATCCTGACCAATCAATCATCTGGTTTCTCGATGAATTTAACCGCGGTACCCAGTCAGTCCAAAGCGAGCTAATGAACCTGGTACTCCAGCGGCAAATTAACGGTCTACGTTTGCCAGCACAGGTACAAATTATAATTGCAGAAAATCCGGATAGTACGATGCAGGGCTTCGAAGATCGTGAGTACGATGTTGCAGTTGGTGACGCTGCAATCAAAGACCGGACCGTTCGCCTGGTGATGGCAACATCGACTGCTGAATGGTTAAAGTGGGCCCAGACGCGGCAACCACAAATTAACCGGCTGGTAATTAGCTACTTGACCCACCACCCTGACCGTCTCGCGGTAGTTAGTCCAGATAACGTTGATCTCGCACCAACACCCCGGGCCTGGGAGCGGGTGTCAAGTAACCTGGACCAACTTCAAAAATTACCAGCTGAGACTCAACGGGCGTTAGCAACGGATCTTTTTAGTGGTGACCTTGGTGCTGAAGTGGGGACTTCTTTTGCGGAATTCGTGATGGCACAGGAAAGTGAATTAACGTTGTCGGCTCTCCGCTCGTCTGAAGGTAATGAGAAAACATTCGGGGAAGCTGATGAAGCAACTAAAATTGACCTGTTGCGTGAATGGGTAAGCAGTGCTGCACCTTCTTTGGCAACTGAAGAGGCCGGAAAGTTTGAAAAATTATTAAAAGCAGTCAGTCCTGATGGTCAGGTTGCCATTGCCCATTCAATTGGTGAGAATGGTGACCAGATAATAGCAGCAATGTATGACCAGGCAAGTAAGGAGCCAGACGGTGTAGTTGCAAGCCTTTATCGATACCTTGCCGTAGTTGCCAGTCGGGGAGATAACAAGTAATGGCGTGGTGGCAAAAAATATTTCACCATCAGCAGAAACCACCAGCTGGCGAGAATGGTGACCAGTTAGTAACGAGCCTTGTTACTACAATCCTTCACCATCACCGTTTACTTGGCGAGGTATTGCTGCAGTTGCCACGAGTGTATGATTCTGTAGCCAGCGGTGCCACGGGCCTTGCCTGGCAGGGTAACCAGCTGGTACTGAAAATTAATCCCCGGGAACTAGCAAAATTACGAACAGATGATGCACAAATCCTGTTAGAGCACGAGGCGTTACATGTGTTTTGGCGACACCCCCTTCGTTATGCTGCCTATCCCCACCAGGGACTTGTTCAGTTGGCGACTGACGTGGCAGTTAACCAGTATTTGCCAGCAGCACCGGCAGGGACGGTAACGCTAGGGCAGTTAGAAAGACTATTACACCAACGATTGCCGGAAAAGCAGGATTCCCAGGACTACCTTGCAGTATTAGAAGGACTATCACCAGAAGAACAGGACCGCCTTCACCGTGCTGGAATTAAATTAAACGGTGACCGTAAAGGAAAGAAAGCGGCGCCCGGTAAAAACACCCTGACTGCAGACACACACGATGGCTGGTACCATCATGGAAATTCAGTGGCAGTGAACCAGCAGGTAAGGATCGGTAAGATTCGGCAGCTATTGCAAAAAGCGTGGTCGCAAACACCGCAACGGGACCGCGGACTCCTGCCCGGTGAAATACGGCAGCAGTTAAATATGCATCCGACGAAGGCGTCGACTCCACTATGGCAAATAGTCCTTCGCCGGCAACTCGGTAGTGTCGTCAATGGTAAACAAGAATCACGTGCCCGGTTTAATCGCCGTCAGCCATTACGAATGGACCTGCCGGGACAGGTAAGTCACCTGGTACCAGATTTGCAAATTTTCGTGGACAATTCAGGATCGGTACCTGATAAGGAACTGGCGTGGGCGCTAGATGCAATTAACGGAATGGTAAAACAATTTCACCTTAGTGCAACGGTCTATACTTTTGATGCCCACGTCAATTTCCCTGGTCAAAAGCTGCGACCAGGGGTGAAGGTGAAACGAGAACGGCACGGTGGCGGTGGGACCAGTTTTCAAAGTATTTTTGACTTTTTACGCCATCAGCGAATTTCAAAACGTGCGGTAGTCGTAATTATTACAGATGGCTGGGGTGAGGCCACGCTTCGTGACCATCATTACCAAAATGTTTACTGGCTATTAACCACAGAGCGTGGACAACTATCAGTGTCGGCTAGGGCGAGCCATGTTTTTGAACTAAAGGAGAAGTCAGATAATGGTTGAACAACTTTTGAAACCAATGGTCATGAAGTCTGTATTAACCCATGACCAAAATTATGTGCGGGCGATCGGACTCTTAAACGAAAACTGGGACCCAGATGACCAGCCGATTTACCGGAATGTCTTTGAAGCGGGGGATGTTGGGATTGCTCGCCAGTTACAAAACGCAGGACTGGTTAACGGCAAAGTTAATCTGGCTGACTACCAAGCGGTAAGCCAACTTTTGGCCCGTCACCCACAGTGGTTTTCAGCCGGTAGCCGGCAAGCATTATTAAGACCTTTTCAAGACTGAACCTTAATGCTTGGGGACCGGATTAAAAATAGTATAATTAAAACTGTAAATCCCTTTTAAGGAGGAAGACAACGTGGCAATTAATAAGGAATTAATTAAGGATGACTTATACGAAGCCGTCAATGGTGACTGGATCAAGGACGCAAAGATCCCTGATGATAAGCCAGCAACGGGTGGCTTTAATGACCTGGTTGATGATATTGATAAACAAATGATGGCTGATTTTGCTGCCTTTGCGGATGGCCAGGAAAAGTCTGATGATTCCCGCTTCAACGAAATGATTAAACTTTACCGCTTAGCGAGAGACTTTGACCGGCGGAAGAAGGAAGGAGCTCAGCCGCTTAAGGACTTGCTTGCTCGTGTTGAAGGATTGAACAGCTTTGCTGATTACCAATCACAGTGGAACGACTGGATTATGGCGGGCTTGCCATCACCGGTGGCATTTGATATCGATGCCGATATGAAGAATGCCACGGTGTACGCACTATTTGCCGGAGCCCCATCACTGATCCTTCCTGATAAGAGTTACTATGATGATGCAAAGAAGGAACAGCATGATCAGTTACTGCAACTGTGGTCGGGGATGGTCAAGGAATTGTTGATTAAGATTGGCTATGAAGATGAGACTGCCGACCAGCAGATTGAAAATGCCAAGGCCTTTGATGCATTGTTAGCACCGAACGTTAAGAGTGCCGAAGAAGCAGCTGATTATAGCAAAATGTATAACCCACAGACGGTAGATGAATTAGCATCATCAACTAACCAACTTGATTTGGCAACGACGATCAAGCAGTTGGTTGGCGCAACGCCTGAAAAGGTAATTGTGATGGAGCCAGCCTATTTCAAGGCATTAAATGATATTTTGACAGACCACTTTGACCTCTTTAAGAGCTGGGCACTAGTCAATGTCGTGCGGGATAACGCTAGCTACCTTGATGATGAAATGCGGGAAATTAACGGTCGTTACAGCCGGGCCCTTTCTGGTAGCAAGAAGCCAGTGAGCCAGGAGAAGTTCGCTTACTACCTTGCGCGGGACGTTTTCAGCCAGGTAGCTGGTGACTACTATGGTAAAAAGTACTTTGGACCACAGGCAAAGGCTGACGTTCACCACATGGTTGAGCAGATGATTAAGGTTTATAAGGGACGGCTCGCCAATAACACGTGGCTAAGCAAGGCAACCCGTGATAAAGCTATCTTGAAGCTTGATAAGCTAGGAATCCAAGTGGGATATCCAGACAAGATTCCAGCCCTGTATGACAAATTTAAGATTGATGAGCACGAATCACTGATTACCAACCTCAACCAGGTTAGCGTCATTGCCAACCAGGAAATGTTTGGTCGGTGGAACAAGCCAGTTGACCGGATGCGGTGGGAAATGAGTGCCGCAACGGTTAATGCCTACTACCACCCGTTTAAGAACATCATTGTCTTTCCTGCCGCAATCTTACAGGCACCGTTCTATTCATTGAAGCAAACTAGTAGCCAAAACTATGGTGGGATTGGTGCGGTAATTGCTCACGAAATCTCACACGCCTTTGACAATAATGGTGCTTTATTTGACGAATACGGGAACCTCAATAATTGGTGGACGCCAGCAGATTCGGCGCACTTTAAGAAGCTGGCCCAAAAGATGATTGACGAGTTTGACGGCTTGCCAATTGCCGGTCAAAAGGTTAACGGAAAGCTGACGGTTTCAGAAAACATCGCTGATGGTGGTGGACTTTCCTGTGCACTGGAAGCTGCAAAGATGGAAGATGACTTTAGTGCTGAAGAGTTCTTTATTAATTGGGCAACGATTTGGCGGATGAAGGCAACAAAGCAGTATGAACAACTACTCCTTTCCATTGATGTCCATGCGCCACAAAAGCTTCGGGCTAACGTCCAAGCACAAAACCAAGCAGACTTCTACACCGCCTTTAACATTCAGCCGGGTGACAAGATGTATAAGGCACCGGAAGATCGGGTTAACATCTGGTAGTCAATTTATTAGTAAAGGAGACTTAAAGTGCGGCTCTTTGTCGGACCTTAAGTCTCCTTTACCGGTTAATGCTGATGGTGCAGAATCTTTGGGAGGTGCATAGGTAGAATTATTTCCCGGGAAATTACATTGCGGGGCGCTTTTGCATTCGGATTGTGACCGGGTAATTTGCTGTAGTAGTATTTGACCGGGGTAATTACGTTATACCCACAATTTAAGGAATGAAGGGATCAATAATGAATTCAGTCAAAGTAATTGAAGGTGACATCACTAAGGTTCAAGTGGATGCAATTGTTAATGCCGCCAATACAACGTTAATGGGCGGTGGTGGCGTTGATGGTGCCATTCACCGTGCAGCTGGCCCAGCACTGTATGCTGCCTGCGAGAAATTTGGCGGCTGTCCAACCGGCGAGGCCCGGATAACAAGTGGATTCAACTTACCAGCAAGGTATATTATCCACACTCCGGGTCCCGTTTGGCATGGCGGTAATCATGGTGAAGACCAACTGCTGGCTAATTCTTACCGTAATAGTTTGAAACTAGCGGAAGCAAATGGATGCCGGACGGTAGCATTTCCATCAATTAGCACCGGGGTTTATTCATTCCCGCTTGACCGGGCAGCGGAAATTGCAGTGAGGACCATTAACGAATTTCTCCAAACTGCTAGTCATGTTGAAGAAGTGACAATGGTTTGCTTTGACCCGGTTACTGCTAAGGCCTACCGGAATGCGATTAGATAAGAAAAGGGACGTGAGCGCTGTGAGCTCACGTCCCTTTTCTTATCAATTAGTGAACGAATGAAGTAATTGCGGTAACTAAACCAAAAATAATACCAGGGAAGTTAGCGATAATTACTGGCCAATCCTTCTTGTCTGGCTTTACCCAACCATAGATAACCCATAGTAGGGCGTTGATGGACGCAAAGAAAGGCTGAACCGGTGAAACTGGTTGACCCGTAAAGTTAGCAATGATTTGTTCAATATAAGAGAAATACATTACCAAACATGCAATGGTGGCAAAGTTCCCAGTAAATTTACGAACCCGTTGCTTAGCGGTCGGTTTTTGATTATCCATAATAAAAAGTCCTCTCAAAGTAAAATATTTACTAAATAATTTAGCCGCAATTAACCGTAATTAACCACTTTTGACATATCATAATCCACAAAAAAGTTTGTGTCAACCGGTTGACATAGAAAATAGAAAGCGCTAACATAGAAACCGTTAACAAAAGTATTCAATTCTGGAATTAGATTTTTTAACTAAACGGAAAGAAGAGAGCGTATTATGGCACATCTTTCATTTGATACTCAAGGATTAAAGCAATTTGTTCATGACAACGAATTAGGCGAAATGCAAGCCATGGTTAAGGCTGCTGATGATGAATTACGGAACGGGACCGGTGCTGGT
>NZ_CANDNW010000016.1 GCF_947387525.1 Limosilactobacillus viscerum | reverse complement strand
AGCTCCATCAACCAATAATCAATTGGTCAGTATTATTTATTTGAGTCCAGTGGCTAACTTATTCTTGAAATTTAGGATTACAAAATATTGAAAACCTCTCACGGTTCGGCTATAACTTGTTTATTGTGACGGTTGAAGAAGAGGATAAATAAATTTGGCTGCGTTGGCTTTATGCCAATGCGCCTTTTTGTTTTAAATAAATCAGGACGATAATGGTAGCAAATGCTAATCCGGGGATGAACGGTACTTTGGTGTTGGAGAAGGGAATAAGGAGTAGGGTGGCGGAGCTTGCTAATAGGATAATCGCGATTGTGGGGTAAAAGCCGAGGACAATTAGTATCATAATTAAGAAGTAAAGATCCCCGCTACCGAGGCCCTGATACTTGATAACTAAGATAAAAATAATAGTTAATAGGAAGAAAGCTGAGCCAACCTCAGTTATTGACCACGATAAAGGGTGCGAGAAAGCTAGTGGCAGCAATCCCAAAATAAAGATAGGATAAACAAAGCAATAAAAGAAGTCGCAGCAAGCAAGGATCGTGAGGGTTGCGAGGGCAAGCAGGTATACTAGCTGCATAGGGTAAGAACTGCCGTTGCAAAGTAAGACCGCGGCAATACCAATAAGAAACTCGGTAGTCGGAAGAAAGACAGAAATATGGTTACCACAATAATGACAATGGCCACCCTGCAATAGCCATCCTAGAATCGGAATGAGTTGCCAGCTAGCAAGCAAGTGTCCGCAATTATCGCAGTAAGAACGGCGGGGAGACCAAGGTGCCTGCCCCTTACCGAGCCGGTAGCCACAGCAGCATGCAAAAGAAGCAACGGTGGTACCAATGCAAAAGTAGAAAACGGTACGCATTTAAAACAACCTCCTTACTAGAGTAAAACGAAGAAAAAACGAGATTCTGTGAAAATAACTTTCTGTGTTCGTTGACATTCCATTTTTAGCGTGATACTCTATTTAAGGTGCTTTTTTAGCAACGAGTGTCTGTCGTTGGGCAGACGAATGCGTCAACGAAGGCACGACAATCTAATATTCATCCAGCAATTTTTTTATTTATCAAAAAGAACCACCTGGATGTGTGGACTTAAAATAAGGAAGGGGAAAAAATAATGCCAACCATTAACCAATTGGTACGTAAAGGCCGTAAGAGCCACAAGGGCAAGTCAAAGTCACCAGCTCTTGGTTATGTTTACAACACTTTCAAGAAAGAAGAAGTTAAGACTCCATCACCACAAAAGCGTGGGGTTGCAACTCGTGTCGGTACGATGACTCCTAAGAAGCCAAACTCAGCTTTGCGGAAGTACGCCCGTGTACGTCTTTCAAACCTGATCGAAGTTACTGCTTACATCCCAGGTATCGGTCACAACCTTCAAGAACACTCAGTTGTTTTGATTCGTGGTGGTCGTGTTAAGGACTTGCCAGGGGTTCGTTACCACATTATCCGTGGTACTCTCGATACTGCTGGTGTTGAAGGCCGGATGCAATCACGGTCCAAGTACGGTGCCAAGAAGCCTAAGAAGAAGTAATTAAAGGAGGAGTTAAGTAATGCCACGTAAAGGACATGTACAAAAGCGTGAAATCTTACCAGATCCAATGTACAACTCAAAGCTTGTTACTAGCTTGATTGACCACTTGATGATCGATGGTAAGCGCGGAACTGCTACAAAGATTTTGTACGCAGCTTTTGATCAAATTAAGGAAGAAACTGGTAATGATCCAGTTGAAGTATTCCAAGAAGCAATGGACAACGTTATGCCAGTACTTGAAGTTAAGGCACGGCGTGTTGGTGGTTCTAACTACCAAGTTCCTATCGAAGTTCGTCCAGACCGTCGGACTACTTTAGGTCTTCGTTGGATTGTTCAATACGCACGTTTGCGTGGGGAACACACCATGGTTGAACGTCTTGCACGTGAAATCATTGATGCTTCTAACAACACAGGTGCTTCAGTTAAGAAGCGTGAAGATACGCACCGGATGGCAGAAGCCAACCGTGCATTCGCACACTACCGCTGGTAATCACTTTCAATTGAGACCAGTTGCTTAACTGGTTGATAAAGGGGTGACGTAGTTGATTAATAACCGTCATCCCTTTTTCTGAAAATGACGAGAAAATTGATAACCATATTCTGGAAGGAGATACACTCTTAAGATGGCTAATAAACGTGAATACCCACTCGCTAAGACTCGTAACATTGGTATCATGGCCCACATCGATGCCGGTAAGACGACTGCCACTGAGCGGATTCTTTACTACACTGGTAAGATTCACAAGATTGGTGAAACCCACGATGGTGCTTCACAAATGGACTGGATGGATGAAGAAAAGGAACGTGGTATCACTATCACTTCCGCTGCCACTACGGCCGTTTGGAAGGACTACCGGATTAACATCATCGATACCCCAGGACACGTGGACTTCACTGTCGAAGTTGAACGTGCATTGCGTGTGCTTGATGGTGCCGTAACTGTTCTTGATGCCCAAGCTGGTGTTGAACCACAAACTGAAACTGTTTGGCGTCAAGCTGACCAATTCAATGTTCCACGGATTGTTTTTGCTAACAAGATGGACAAGGTTGGTGCTAACTTTGACTACTCGGTTCAAACGATCAAGGACCGTCTGAACGTTACCCCATTGCCAATCCAAATGCCAATTGGTGCCGAAGATACTTTCTCCGGTGTTGTTGACCTGGTTAAGATGGTTGCTTACGTTTACGACGAAGATAAGCTTGGTACTAACTGGGATACTGTTGATATTCCAGATGACATGAAGGACGAAGCTCAAAAGCGTCACGATGCAATGATCGAAACGCTGGCTGACATTGATGACAACATCATGGAAAAGTACCTTGAAGGTGACGAAATTTCCGTTGATGAAATCAAGGCCGCTATCCGTAAGGGTACTCTGGAAGAAAAGCTCTTCCCTGTATTAGCTGGTTCAGCTTACAAGGATAAGGGTATCCAGATGATGCTTGATGCCGTTATTGATTACTTACCATCACCACTTGATGTTAAGCCATTCGTTGCTCATGACGAAGATGGTAACGAAATCGAATTGACTGCTGGTGACGACAAGCCATTCGCTGCTTTGGCCTTCAAGATTGCCACTGACCCATTCGTTGGTCGTTTGACTTTCTTACGTGTTTACACTGGTTCACTTCAATCTGGTTCATACGTTCTGAATGCTACTAAGGGTAAGCGTGAACGGATTGGTCGTCTGCTGCAAATGCACTCTAACCAACAACACGAAATTCCAGAAGTATTCTCTGGTGATATCGCCGCTGCTATCGGTCTGAAGAACACCACTACTGGTGACTCTCTGACTGATCCAGACCACCCACTGCAACTTGAATCCATGGACTTCCCTGAACCAGTTATCCAAGTTTCTGTTGAGCCTAAGTCCAAGGCTGACCAAGACAAGATGGACAAGGGGCTGCAAAAGCTGGCTGAAGAAGACCCAACCTTCAAGGCTGAAACTAACCCTGAAACTGGTGAAACTTTGATTGCCGGGATGGGTGAACTTCACTTGGACATCATTGTTGAACGTCTTCGTCGTGAATTCCACGCCGAAGTTAAGGTTGGTAAGCCTCAAGTATCTTACCGTGAAGCATTTACTAAGCAAGCAAGTGCCCAAGGTAAGTTCGTTCGTCAATCTGGTGGTAAAGGTCAATACGGTGATGTATGGATCGAATTTACGCCACTTGAAGAAGGTAAGGGCTTCGAATTCGAAGATGCCATCGTTGGTGGTGTTGTTCCTCGTGAATTCATTCCTGCCGTTGAACAAGGTCTGAAGGAAGCTATGCAAAACGGTGTTCTTGCCGGCTACCCAATGGTTGACATGCACGCCAAGCTTTACGATGGTAGTTACCACGAAGTCGACTCTAGTGAAGCTGCCTTCAAGGTTGCTGCATCTCTTGCTTTGAAGAATGCTGCTAAGAAGGCTGATCCAGTTATCCTTGAACCTATCATGAAGGTTGACATCGTTGTTCCAGAAGACAACATGGGTGACGTTATGGGTCAAGTTACTGCTCGTCGTGGTACGATCGATGGGATGGAAGAACGTGGTAACGCTCAACTGATCCACTCATTTGTTCCACTGTCAGAAATGTTTGGTTACGCTACTGCCCTGCGTTCTGCTACGCAAGGTCGTGGTACCTTCACGATGACTTTCGACCACTACTCAGCTGTTCCTAAGTCAATCCAAGAAGACATCATCAAGAAGAACGGTAACGACTAATTATTCTTAATGACTTAAATAAAGAGGTTTCTCGAAAAACGGGAAACCTCTTTTTTGGTTTTAAACCTAATTCTCCATTAAATAATAAGTTAAACGTTTTATCGAACAATCTATATCTTTACAGCAATAATAGTTCGTGATATTTTATAGAAAATTGAGAATTGATTAGGAGTAATTAGGAAATGGATCAAAAAGCACAATTACTAGTTGGACCTGACGAAAAAATTTCAGGAACGGAAGCAGCCTTGCTAGGACTCCAACACGTTTTGGCAATGGATGTTTATGTCCCACCGATTATTTTGGCGGGAATGCTTGCGATGGGGAGCGCGGATTCAACGGGCCTCTTGCAGGCGACATTTTTAGCCTGCGGGATCGGAACGATTCTTCAGACGGGATTGTTTATGAAGATGCCAGTGTCGCAAGGGCCATCTTTCGTTCCGCTTAGTGCCGCGGCTGGTGTTGTTTTAGCCAGTGGGGGACTAAAGGGAAATGGGATGGCAACCCTACTTGGCTCCCTGGTTATTGGTGCAGTTCTTTTAATCATTCTGGGACTTAGCGGGGTCTTCCAAAAGATCATCAATTACCTAGTCCCAGCGGTAGTTGGTGGGACGATTATTACCTGCGTTGGCTTGTCATTAATTCCATCAGCATTGAATGATAATATCTTTGAAGCAAAGGGTAACATCTATCAAAATATGGAACTGGCAGCTGTAACTGCACTTACCCTTTTAGTTTGTGTCAGCATTAGTATTCGCTTTCCACGGGTACAAAAATTGTTTAAGGCTGGTTCAATTGTGATTGCACTGTTAGTTGGCACAGCAATGAGCGCAAGTATGAGCCGGTTTGACTGGAAGAGTGTTGCAGCGTCGCCATGGTTTAGTCTTCCGCAACGAACAATGCTCCACTGGGGAATCCACTTTGATACAACTGCTATTCTTACCTTTATTATCATCTACGCAATTCTAACAACAGAAACGACTGGAACATGGTTTGCAATGGGAGCAGTTACTAACCACACCATTACCAAAAAACAATGGAACCACGGAATTATTGGTGAGGGGATTAGCTGCTTGATTGCTGCGTTTACAGGAACTACACCAGTTACTGGTTATTCAACCAATGCTGGAATTATTTCAATTACGGGTATTGCAAGTAAGCGGGCATTTATTGCTGCTGGTGGTTGGTTCATTCTCCTGGGATTCTTTACTAAATTGTCAGCATTTCTGGCAGCAATTCCAGCACCAGTGATCGGTGGTGTTTTTGCTATTATTACCGTTACTATTATGCTAAATGGCTTGAACGTTATTCGCCGGTTAAAAACAGGCGAAAGCGACATCTATGTAATTGGCTTACCAATTGTTTTAACAATTGCGTTAGTTCTTTTGCCAAAGCACGTATTAAATTCATCACCACAAATGTTACAGTACCTATTAGGTTCACCAATAGCAATTTCAGCAATTACTGCAATTGTTTTGAATATTTTAATGCCCAAGCGGCCCCAATTTTAAATTTTTATAAATAGTAGTGAATATTTTGCTCACTACTATTTTTATTTAATTTTACAAAAATATTTCATTCAAAATAAATCCATTTAAACACTTGATATGACGGCGATTCTTGTGTATGATGGATAGGTGCTTGAGCTTAGGGAGCAGTTTTGCCCTGCCCCTATCACGGTTTAAGCTGCGAAGCGATGATGCGGAAGGTTGCGACACACCCGGCCGCTTTGCCACAGGATGTGGCGGTAATTTCCGCGGAGCTAGTCAAATTTTAAATCTGACGAAGGAGGGAACATAATGGCAAAACAAAAGATTCGTATTCGGTTAAAGGCTTATGAACACCGTATCCTCGACCAATCTGCTGATAAGATCGTTGATACCGCAAAGCGGACAGGTGCTCAAATCTCAGGTCCTATCCCGTTACCAACTGAACGGACTATTTACACTGTTATCCGTTCACCACACAAGTTTAAGAAGTCTCGGGAACAATTTGAAATGCGGACCCACAAGCGTTTGATCGACATCATTGACCCAACACCAAAGACTGTTGACTCATTAATGAAGCTCGACTTGCCAAGTGGTGTTGACATCGAAATCAAATTGTAATTATTTTTCTACTACATTAAATTAAAACATTAAAATTGGAGGTGTACTCATGGCCAAAGGAATCTTAGGTAAAAAGGTTGGAATGACTCAAGTATTCACTGACGATGGTGAATTAGTTCCAGTTACTGTTATCGATGTAACACCAAACGTTGTTATGCAAATCAAGACCGTTGAAAACGATGGTTACAACGCTGTTCAGCTTGGTTTCGATGACAAGCGCGAAATCTTGAGTAACAAGCCTGAACAAGGTCATGCAGCAAAAGCAAACACGACCCCTAAGCGCTTCATCGGTGAAATCCGTGACGCTGAATTAGGGGATGACATCAAGGTAGGAGACGAAGTTAAGGCTGACGTCTTCGCAGAAGGTGAAACTGTCGACGTTACGGGTGTTACCAAGGGTCATGGTTACCAAGGTAACATTCACAAGGATAACCAATCACGTGGTCCAATGGCTCACGGTTCTCGTTACCACCGTCGTCCAGGTTCATTGGGTGCCATCATTAACCGTGTATTCAAGGGTATGAAGCTCCCAGGTCGCATGGGTAACAAGACTGTTACTATGCAACACTTACAAGTTGTCAAGGTTGACTTAGACAACAATGTATTACTCATCAAGGGTAATGTTCCTGGCGCAAACAAGTCATACGTTACTATTAAGAACTCTGTGAAGGCTAACACCAAGAAGAGCCTGAGCAAGCAACACAACAAATAATCAGAAAGGAGGAAGTAAATAATGACTAGCGTTAATTTGTACAAGCAAGATGGTAGCCAAAACGGTTCAATCGAATTGAACGATGCGGTATTTGGTGTAGAACCAAACCAAAACGCTGAATTTGATGCTATCCTGCGTCAACGTGCTTCATTGCGTCAAGGTACTCACGCCGTTAAGAACCGTTCAGCCGTTAGCGGTGGTGGTAAGAAGCCATGGCGTCAAAAGGGAACTGGTCGTGCCCGTCAAGGTTCAATCCGTTCACCTCAATTCCGTGGTGGTGGGATTGTCTTCGGACCTACTCCACGTTCATACAAGTACAACCTTCCTCGTAAGGTTCGTCAACTTGCTATCAAGTCAGCCCTTTCCCAAAAGGTTTTAGACAACGCATTAGTTGTTGTTGATGCATTGAACTTCGATGCTCCAAAGACCAAGGAAATGGCTGGAGTAATGAGCAACCTTAACGTTGCTGAAAAGGCACTGGTTGTTGTCACTGATGATGACAAGAACGCTGCTTTATCCGCACGTAACCTGGCAAACGCAACTGTTGTTACCCCAGCAGGTGTTAACATCTTAAACGTTGCTGATGCACAAAAGGTTGTTATTACTAAGTCAGCTCTTTCTCAAGTAGAGGAGGTGCTCGCATAATGGAAGCACGCGATATTATTTTACGTCCAGTTGTTACCGAAGCTTCAATGGCCGGTATGGACAACAAGCGTTACACATTTGATGTTGATTTACGAGCAACCAAGACTCAAGTCAAGAACGCAGTTGAAGAAATTTTCGGAGTTAAGGTTGTTAAGGTAAACATCATGAATGTTAAGGGCAAGAAGAAGCGTCAAGGTCGCTACGTCGGTTACACTAAGCGTCGTCGTAAGGCTATCGTTACTCTTTCTGCTGAATCTGATGAAATTAAGCTGTTCAACGATGACAGTGAAAACTAATCATTAAAAAAAGGAGGAAAACATAGTGGGAATTCGTAAGTACAAACCTACTACTAACGGTCGCCGGAACATGAACGGTTACGACTTCGCTGATATTACGAAGAACACACCGGAAAAGTCATTATTGGCTCCATTAAAGCACACTGCCGGCCGTAACAGTTATGGTCACATTACTGTTCGTCACCGTGGTGGTGGTGTAAAGCGTCAATACCGGATCATTGACTTCAAGCGGATTAAGGATGATGTTCCTGCAACCGTTAAGGCAATCGAATATGATCCAAACCGTACTGCTAACATTGCTTTGCTTGGTTACGCTGATGGTACTAAGTCATACATCATCGCACCTAAGGGCTTAAAGGTTGGTATGACTGTTCAATCTGGTCCAGATGCAGATATCAAAGTTGGTAACGCTCTTCCATTGAAGAACATTCCAGTTGGTACTGTTATTCACAACATTGAATTAAAGCCAGGCAAGGGTGGTCAACTTGCTCGTTCAGCAGGTGCTTCTGCTCAATTACTTGGTAAGGATGAAAAGTACGTCTTAGTTCGTCTTTCATCTGGTGAAGTTCGGATGGTTCTTGCAACTTGCCGTGCTACTGTCGGTACTGTTGGTAACGACGAACACGCCCTTCTGATTAAGGGTAAGGCTGGTCGGACCCGTTACGCTGGTCAACGTCCACACGTTCGTGGTTCTGTAATGAACCCTAATGATCACCCACATGGTGGTGGTGAAGGTAAGCAACCAGTTGGTTTACCATCTCCTCTGTCTCCATGGGGTAAGAAGACCGTTGGTAAGAAGACCCGTTCACACAAGGCTCGTTCAAACAAGTTCATTGTTCGTGGTCGGAAGCGCGGTCCACATACTCGTTAATTTTACGTTTAATACCCGAGAGGAGGTACACTAAATGGCTCGTAGTTTGAAGAAGGGACCTTTCGCTGATGCTTCATTACTGAAGAAGGTTAAGGCTCAAGAAGGTTCTGAAAAGAAGACAGTCATCAAGACCTGGTCACGTCGTTCCACCATTTTCCCAAGCTTCATTGGTTACACCTTTGCAGTTTACAATGGTCGGAAGCACGTACCAGTTTACGTACAAGAAGACATGGTAGGTCACAAGTTGGGTGAATTTGTTCCAACTCGTACTTTCCACGGTCACGCTACTGATGACAAGAAGACTGGTAAGTAAGGAGGGTGAATTAAGAAATGGCTGAAAACATTACATCAGCTAAGGCAACTGCCAAGATGGTCCGTGTTCCTGCACGGAAGGTACGTCTGGTCTTAGACGCAATTCGCGGTAAGAGTGTTGCTGAAGCATTTGCTATTCTGAAGTTCACCAACCGTGGTGCTGCTTCAGATGTTCAAAAAGTATTAAATTCTGCTGTTGCAAACGCTGAAAACAACTTTGATTTAGATCGTGCTTCATTGGTTGTTAGCGAAGCCTACGCAAACGAAGGACCAACCCTTAAGCGGTTCCGTCCACGTGCTAAGGGTTCAGCTTCACCAATTAACAAGCGGACTAGTCACATCACAGTGGTTGTTACAGAACGATAGGAGGAATAAATAGTGGGTCAAAAGATCAATCCTAATGGTTTTCGTGTTGGAGTCATTCGCGATTGGACTGCAAAGTGGTACGCTGATAAGGACTTTGCTAACTACCTGAACGAAGACCTTCGGATCCGTAAGTACATTGAAAAGCGACTTGCTGATGCCTCTGTATCAACCGTTGAAATTGAACGTGCCGCAAACCGCGTCAACGTTTCAATTCACACTGCCAAGCCAGGAATGGTTATTGGTAAAGGTGGTTCAGAAGTTGAAGCACTTCGTAAGGAATTAAACAAGTTAACTGGCAAGCGTGTTCACATTAACATCGTGGAAATCAAGAAGCCAGACCTGGATGCACACCTTGTTGGTGAAAGTATTGCACGTCAATTGGAAAACCGGATTGCTTTCCGTCGTGCTATGCGTGGAGCTATGCAACGTGCTATGCGTGCCGGTGCTAAGGGTATTAAGACTCAAGTTGCTGGTCGGTTAAATGGTGCAGATATGTCACGGGTTGAATCATACTCTGATGGTACTGTTCCTTTGCATACTCTCCGTGCTGATATTGACTACTCTTGGGATGAAGCTAACACTACTTACGGTGTTCTGGGTGTCAAGACTTGGATCTACCGTGGTGAAGTTCTTCCTACCAAGAAGAATGCTAATGATGATGAAGAAGGAGGGAAGTAAAACATGCTAGTACCAAAGCGAGTAAAGCACCGTAAGGTTCAACGTGGCCACATGCGTGGTGAAGCTAAGGGTGGCAAGACTGTTGCCTTTGGTGATTTCGGACTTCAAGCACTTGATTCTCACTGGATCAGTAACCGTCAAATCGAAGCTGCCCGTATCGCAATTACCCGTTACATGAAGCGTGGCGGGAAGGTTTGGATTAAGATCTTCCCTCAACTTTCCTACACCAGCAAAGGTGTTGGTGTCCGGATGGGTAATGGTAAAGGTGCACCTGAAGGATGGGTTGCTCCAGTTAAGCGCGGCAAGGTAATGTTCGAAGTAGGGGGCGTTTCTGAAGAAGTCGCTCGCGAAGCTTTACGTCTTGCCGGTCACAAGTTGCCAGTTCGCACTAAGATCGTACAACGTGAGGAAGTAGGTGGACAATCTAATGAAAAGTAAAGATTACGTACAAGAACTGAATGGATTAACCACTGACAAGCTACTTGACCGTGAAAAGGAATTGAAGGAACAATTGTTTAACTTACGTTTCCAATTAGCTACTGGTCAATTGGAAAACACTGCAAGTCTGAAGCAAGTACGTAAGGACATTGCACGGGTTAAGACAGTTCTTCGTCAACAACAATTAAACAAATAAGAATACGAAAAGGAGGATTAGCGCATGAGTGAAGAACGTAATGCACGTAAGGTTTACCAAGGCCACGTTGTTTCAGATAAGATGGACAAGACCATCACTGTTGTGATTGACACTTACAAGAGTGCCCCAATCTACGGCAAGCGTGTTAAGTACTCAAAGAAGTTCTACGCACACGATGAAAACAACGAAGCAAAGACCGGCGACACTGTACAAATCATGGAAACTCGGCCATTATCAGCTAAGAAGCGTTTCCGTCTTGTAAAAGTTGTCGAAAAGGCTGCTACCCTTTAATTAGCAGATAACTCTTAAATTCGTATTCTAATTCTTATTTGTAAATGGAAGGAGGACATTAACCGTGATTCAACAGGAAAGTCGGTTGAAGGTCGCTGATAACTCTGGTGCCCGTGAAATCCTTGTTATTAAGATCTTGGGTGGTTCCCGGGTTAAGACTGGTAATATTGGTGACATTATTGTTGCTACTGTAAAGCAGGCAACACCAGGTGGCGTTGTCAAGAAAGGTGACGTTGTTAAGGCTGTCGTTGTACGGACTAAGCATGGTCTGCACCGTAAGGATGGTTCATACATCAAGTTTGATGAAAACGCCGCTGTTTTGATCAACAACGATAAGAGCCCTAAGGGTACCCGTATTTTTGGACCAATCGCTCGTGAACTTCGTGGCGATGACTTCATGAAGATCGTTTCTCTGGCTCCAGAAGTTCTGTAAGATTTAACCAAAAATAAGGAGGTGCACAATCAACATGTTCATTAAGACAGGTGACAAAGTTCGCGTTATCGCCGGTAAGGACAAGGGTAAGGAAGGTAACGTAAAGAAGATTTTCGCTGCCCAAAACCGTGTTATCGTTGAAGGTATTAACAAGGTTAAGAAACACCAAAAGCCAAGCAACTCAAATCCAAATGGTGGTGTTATCGACACTGAAGCAGCTATTAGTGCTTCAAACGTAATGCTGATTGATCCTTCTACCAACGAACCAACCCGTGTTGGTTACAAGTTCGTTGATGGCAAGAAGGTTCGGGTTGCTAAGAAGTCTGGTAAGACTATCGATTAATCGAGGAAAGGAGGAATAATTACTAATGGAAAACCGTTTAAAAGCTAAATACGAAAGCGAAATCCGTCCTGCTTTGATTGAAAAGTTCAACTACTCTTCATCAATGCAAGCACCAAAGATTGACAAAATCGTCTTGAACATGGGTGTTGGTGATGCTACTACTAACTCCAAGAACCTGGATGAAGCCGTTGAAGAACTTGGCTTGATCGCTGGTCAAAAGCCACTGATCACCAAGGCTAAGAAGTCAATTGCCGGCTTCCGTCTTCGTGAAGGTATGCCAATTGGTGCCAAGGTAACCTTACGTGGTGAACGTATGTATGATTTCTTAGACAAGTTAATCAACGTGGCATTGCCACGGGTTCGTGACTTCCACGGTGTAAGCAACAAGGCCTTTGATGGTCGTGGTAACTACACTCTTGGTATCCATGAACAATTAATTTTCCCTGAAATTGATTACGATAAGGTTAACCGGGTACGGGGCTTGGATGTTGTTATTGTTACAACTGCTGAAAGTGATGAAGAATCACATGAATTACTTGCCCAACTCGGCATGCCATTTGCTAAATAAAGGAGGTTCCACAAATTGGCTAAAAAATCAATGATTGCTAAGTGCAACCGTCCAGCTAAGTTCTCAAGTCGTGAATATACACGCTGTGCACGTTGTGGACGTCCGCACTCAGTTTACCGTAAATTCCACTTATGCCGGATTTGCTTACGTGAACTTGCCCACAAGGGACAAATTCCTGGTTTAAAGAAGGCTAGCTGGTAAACAAATCACTGACAAAAGGAGGAAAACATCGATGTCTATGAGCGATCCAATTGCAGATTTCTTAACTCGTATTCGTAATGCTAACATGGCCCACCACGAATCAGTTGAGGCTCCTGCATCTAAGTTGAAGAAGGACATCGCTGAAATCTTAAAGAACGAAGGTTTCATTCGCGATGTTGAATATGTTGACGATAACAAGCAAGGCATCATCCGTGTGTTCTTGAAGTACGGTAACAACGGTCAACGCGTTATTTCTGGCTTAAAGCGGATTTCAAAGCCTGGTCTTCGGACTTATGTTAAGGCTGATGCTGTGCCAAAGGTTCTTAACGGATTAGGTATTGCTATTATTTCAACATCTGAAGGTGTTGTAACCGACAAGGTAGCTCGTGCCAAGAAAATTGGTGGCGAAGTTATTGCTTACGTCTGGTAATAAATTATATTTAGTTAGGAGGTGCACGCATGAGTCGTATTGGTTACAAGGAAATTGACTTACCAAAGGGCGTTGAAGTTTCCCAAGAAGGTAACGTCGTAACTGTTAAGGGTCCTAAGGGTACATTGTCACGTGAAATCTCACCTTTGATTAAGATGACTGTTGATGACAACGTTGTTAAGTTTGACCGTGATGAAGATACTAACAGTATGAAGATGATTCACGGTACTACCCGGGCTAACGTTAACAACATGGTTGAAGGTGTTGTTAATGGTTACAAGAAGGTCCTTAAGTTAGTCGGTGTTGGTTACCGTGCTCAATTCAAGGGCAACAAGTTGATCTTAACTGTTGGTTACTCTAACCCAGTTGAAATGGACAAGCCTGAAGATATTGATATCAAGGTTCCAGATAATACTACTATTGAACTTAGCTCAATCAACAAGGAACACCTTGGTGATTTTGCTGCCCAAGTTCGTGCCGTTCGTTCACCTGAACCATACAAGGGTAAGGGTATTCGTTACGAAAACGAACACATCATCCGTAAGGAAGGTAAGACTGGTAAGTAATCTATTTAGGTTATTAGACCAGCTACGAAATAAAATAAACTATTTAATAAGAGGTGACTGTTGTGATTTCTAAACCAGATAAGAACAAGATCCGTCAACGCCGTCACATGCGCGTTCGCGGTAAGATTTCTGGTACTGCGGAGCGCCCACGCTTAAGTGTTTACCGTTCAAACAAAAACATTTACGCTCAATTAATTGATGACGTAAAGGGTGTGACGCTCGCAAGTGCCTCCACAAACGACAGCGAAGTTAGTGGTAAGACTAAGACTGAACAAGCTAGTGGCGTTGGTGCTTTAATTGCCAAGCGCGCAGCTGACAAGAACATCACTAACGTTGTATTTGACCGTGGTGGTTACCTTTACCACGGACGTGTACAAGCATTAGCTGAAGCTGCTCGTGAAAACGGACTTAAATTCTAAGGAAAAGGAGGAATAACCTGCAATGTCAGAATACATTGATCCAGCTAAGTTGGACTTAGATGACCAAGTTGTTGCTATCAACCGGATTACCAAGGTTGTTAAGGGTGGTCGTCGGATGCGTTTCGCTGCCTTAGTTATCGTTGGCGATCGTAAGGGCCACGTTGGTTTTGGTACTGGTAAGGCTCAAGAAGTTCCAGAAGCTATCCGTAAGGCCCAAGCTGCTGCTGAAAAGAACCTGATTACTGTTCCAATCGTTGGTACTACTATTCCACATGAAGTTATCGGTACTTACGGCGGTGGTAAGATTATGCTCAAGCCAGCCGTTGAAGGTTCTGGGGTTACTGCCGGTGGTGCTGTCCGTAACGTTATGGACCTCGCTGGTGTAGACGATGTTACTTCAAAGCGTCTTGGTTCTAACACTCCAATCAGCGTTGTTCGTGCAACGTTCGAAGGTCTGAAGCAATTAAAGAGCGCTGAAGAAGTTGCAAAGCTTCGTGGCGTTTCAGTAGATCACTTGGCAGAATAAGGAGGGCACTAATTATGGCTAAAGTTAAAGTTACCTTAATCCACAGTGTTGCCCACCGCGAACCTACTCAACGTAAGACTGTTAAGGCCTTAGGTTTAGGTAAGATTGGTAGTTCAAACATTCTACCAGATAACGCTGCAACACGTGGTCAAATTTTCAAAGTTGCACACTTAGTTTCAATCGAAGAAGTTAAGTAATTAAAACTAAATAATAAGGAGGTGCCTACCAAATGAAGTTAAATGAATTGAAGCCTGCTGAAGGTTCTCGTTCAAAGCGTCTTCGTAAGGGTCGTGGTCTTTCTTCAGGTCACGGTTTTACTTCTGGACGTGGTACTAAGGGTCAAAAGGCTCACGGCAAGACTCGTCTTGGTTTTGAAGGGGGTCAAATGCCGCTCTACCGGCAAATTCCAAAGCGTGGTTTCACTAACATCAACCGCAAGGAATACGCTATTGTTAACTTAACTGCCCTGAACAAGTTCGATGACGGTACTGAAGTTACCCCACAAGTTCTTGTTGAAAGTGGTTTGGTTAAGAATTTAAAGAGCGGTATCAAGGTTCTTGGTAGCGGTAAGCTGGAAAAGAAGTTAACTGTTAAGGCTAACAAGTTTTCTGCTTCAGCGGTTTCAGCTATTGAAGCTGCTGGCGGTAAAACTGAGGTGATGTAATTTGTTCAAAGCCGTCATGAACACGTTGAAGGTTAAAGAAATCCGTAAAAAGATTCTCTTTACCCTCTTTGTGTTGATTGTTTATCGAATTGGGGCGGCTATCACTGTTCCTGGAGTTAATGCTGCAGCTTTGCAGGAAATTTCCTCGACCGGGTTAGCATCGATCCTCAATACGTTCAGTGGTGGTGGACTTGAAAACTACTCATTATTTGCAATGGGGGTTTCACCATACATCACTGCACAAATTGTTGTTCAACTGCTGCAGATGGACATTGTCCCGCGGTTTGTTGAATGGAGTAAGCAAGGTGAAGTTGGACGGCGTAAACTTAACCAGGCAACCCGGTGGTTAACAATTGTGCTGGGGTTCATCCAGTCAATTGGGATTACCGCTGGTTTTAATGCGTTAAGTACGATTAAGTTGGTTAACCATCCAAATATACAAACTTATCTGACGATCGGGTTAATTTTGACCGCCGGAACAATGTTTGCAACCTGGATGGGTGATATGATCACTGAACGTGGTATCGGTAATGGTGTTTCCATGCTGATCTTTGCTGGGATCGTTGCTCAGATGCCTAGTGCTATCAGACAACTTTGGGATGATCAAATTGCTGGTGAATCTGGTTCCGCTCTTTGGGCTGGGATCGGATTTATCGCCTTAGTAATTGTAGCGTTATTAATCATCGTGGCGTTCGTAACTTGGGTACAACAAGCTGAACGTCGTTTGCCGATTCAATATACTCGTCGGACAACCACTTCACCATCGAGTAGTTATCTACCATTAAAGATTAACGTCTCTGGGGTTATCCCAGTTATCTTTGCGGGTTCGTTTATTTCAACGCCGCAAACAATCTTAATGGCTTTCCAACAGAGCCATGGTGGTGATACTTGGTATCAAGTTTTGACAACAATCTTCAACATGCAGTCCGGTCCTGGGATCGCATTGTACACATTCCTGATTGTTGTATTTACCTTTTTCTACGCCTTTGTTCAGGTTAATCCGGAAAAACTTGCGGAAAACCTGCAAAAGCAGGGCTCTTATATCTCTGGTGTTCGACCAGGTAAGGGAACGCAGGATTTCGTTTCAGGTTTGTTAATGCGTTTGAGTACGGTTGGTTCACTATTCTTGGGGTTGATTTCATTAATCCCATTAATTGCAAGTAATGTTTGGAACCTTAGTCAGGCAATTGGGCTTGGTGGTACGAGTTTACTGATCATTGTTCAAATTGCTCTTGATGTTAACCGTCAATTAAATGGTTTGACCATGAAACGTGAATATATTGGATTTATTCGTGAACCAGAAGGAGGAAATGGCAAATGAGTATGAACCTTGTTTTAATGGGTTTGCCTGGTGCCGGTAAGGGTACCCAAGCACAAAAGATTGTGGAAGATTTCGATATTCCTCATATCTCAACGGGGGACATCTTCCGTGCGGCAATTAAGAATGAAACGCCAATGGGGATTGAAGCTAAGAAGTACATCGATAAGGGTGAACTTGTTCCAGATGAAGTTACTAACGGAATCGTTAAGGAACGGTTGGCTAAGGATGATACCAAGAAGGGCTTCATGCTTGATGGTTTTCCTCGTAATCTTAACCAAGCAGCTGCTTTGGATAAGATGTTGGCTGAGAGTAACCGGCAATTAGATGCTGTCATCAATATTCACGTCGAACCTGACGTATTGGTAGAACGGTTGAGTGGTCGGTTTATTTGTCGCAACTGTGGTGCTACGTATCATAAGATTTATAATGCACCAAAGGTTGAAGGTACGTGTGACGTTTGTGGCGGCCACGACTTCTACCAACGTGATGACGATAAGCCAGAAACGGTTAAGAATCGTTTGGATGTTAACATTAAGTTGAACACCCCACTGGTAGACTACTACCAAAAGCAAGGTGTTTTGCACACGATCGATGGTCAACAAGACATCGATAAGGTTTACGAAGACGTCAAGAAAGTACTTAATAACCTATAATCATGCTTGATAACTTGCGCTTGTTAGCTACATATGCTAAACTTAGCAAGGTTTATCTAGCTGACAGTGGGAAGTAGTACGCTTTCCACTGCTTTTACGTAATTTCTTGTAAGCAAGGAGGAACCGTTTCGTGGCAAAAGCCGATGTGATTGAAGTTGAGGGTAAGGTTACTGAAACCCTGCCTAATGCGATGTTTAAAGTTGAACTGGAAAATGGGGCGGAGATTCTTGCTCATGTCTCTGGTAAGATTCGGATGCACTACATCAAGATCTTGCCTGGTGACCGAGTAAAGGTTGAAATGTCTCCATATGATCTGACTAAGGGTCGGATTACGTTCCGGTTTAAGTAATAATTGTTAATCTAGGAACTCTCTAGGAGGATTTTAAGAATGAAAGTAAGACCATCAGTCAAGCGGATGTGTGAGCACTGCAAGATCGTTAAGCGTCATGGACGTGTTATGGTTATTTGCTCTGCAAACCCTAAGCACAAGCAACGTCAAGGTAAGTAATTTTATTAAATAAGAATGGAGGTGCACTAAATGGCTCGTATTGCAGGTGTCGATTTACCTCGTGACAAGCGAATCGTAATCGGCTTAACTTATATCTACGGTATCGGTGATTCTACTGCTAAGAAGATTCTGGATGCAGCAGGTGTCTCCGAAGATATCCGTGTTCGTGACTTAACTCCAGATCAAGAAGAAAAGATCCGAGGTCAAGTTGAAAACATCCAAGTTGAAGGTGACTTGCGTCGTGAAGTTTCAATGAACATCAAGCGGCTCCAAGAAATTGGCTCATACCGTGGGATGCGTCACCGTCGTGGTTTACCAGTTCGTGGTCAACACACCAAGAACAACGCCCGGACTCGTAAGGGTAAGGCTGTAACCATCGCTAACAAGAAGAAGTAAAATAATTTTATAAAAAAGGAGGTTAGTACTAGATATGGCAACCAAAAAAGGTACGCGTAAGCGTCGTGCAAAGAAGAATGTTGAAACTGGTGTTGCTCACATTCACTCAACATTTAACAACACTTTGATCATGATTACTGACGTTCAAGGTAACGCCGTTGCTTGGTCATCAGCTGGTGTATTGGGCTTTAAGGGTTCACGTAAGTCAACTCCATTTGCTGCCCAAATGGCTTCAGAAGCTGCTGCTAAGCAAGCTATGGAACACGGTATGAAGACTGTTGAAGTCGAAGTTAAGGGTCCAGGTTCTGGTCGTGAAGCTGCTATCCGTGCTCTTCAAGCAACTGGTTTGGAAGTTACTGCTATTCGCGATGTAACTCCAGTTCCTCATAACGGTTCTCGTCCTCCAAAGCGTCGTCGTGTTTAATTGGCATTTGGTGGGGAACCTATTTCCACAATTGTCTTTTGTAAAAATGCGAACCACGTTTGAAAGGGGTACAGGGATAGAATGATCGAATTTGAAAAGCCAAACATTCATAAAGTTGAAGAAACGGATAACTACGGCAAGTTTGTTGTAGAACCACTTGAGCGCGGTTATGGGACGACTCTTGGTAACTCACTGAGACGGGTTCTCATTGCTTCATTACCAGGTGCAGCAATTACCACCATGCAAATTGATGGGGTTTTGCACGAATTCAGTACTGTTAAAGGTGTAACTGAAGATGTAACCCAAATTATCTTAAATCTTAAGAAGGTTTCACTTAAGATCAATTCTGAAGACCAAAAGGACTTGGAATTAGATGTTAAGGGACCTGCTGAAGTAACTGCCAGTGACATCCAAGGGGACAGTGAAGTCACTGTTTTGAACCCTGATTTGCACATTGCAACTGTCGCTGATGGTGCTGAATTACACATTAAGATGACAGCTGATAAAGGTCGTGGTTACCTTTCAGCAAATGATAATAAGGCCCGGATGGAAGATCTCGCTATTGGTGTATTGCCAATTGATTCCATCTATACCCCAATCGAACGTGTAAACTACACCGTTGAAAATGCGCGGGTTGGTCAACGTAGTGATTATGACAAGTTGACTTTGGATGTTTGGACGGATGGTTCATTAACACCAACCGAAGCGGTTAGTTTGGGTGCTAAGATTTTGACCGAACACTTGGATATGTTTGTTAACCTGACTGAAACCGCACAAAATGCTCAAGTGATGGTTGAAAAGGAAGAAACCCATAAAGAAAAGACGCTTGAAATGACAATTGAAGAACTTGACCTGTCTGTTCGTTCTTACAACTGTCTCAAGCGTGCCGGTATTAACACTGTTAAGGAATTAACAGACCGTACCGTTTCAGACATGATGAAAGTTCGGAACTTAGGACAGAAGTCATTAGATGAAATTAAACTCAAATTAAACGATCTTGGCGTTTCATTCCGTCAAGATGATTAATTGATACCAATTGCAAAGGAGGGAACCACTTCATGAGTTACCGTAAATTAGGACGTACAAGTTCACAACGTAAGGCTTTATTACGTGATTTAACTACTGATTTAATTGTTAATGGTCAAATTACCACTACTGAAGCACGTGCAAAGGAAGTTCGTAAGACCGCAGAAAAGATGGTTACACTTGCTAAGCACGGTGACCTTGCTTCTCGTCGTAAGGCTGCTTCATTCGTACGCAATGTTGTTGCTGACGTTAAGGAAGATGGCGATGACATCCGTATCCAATCTGCACTTCAACACTTGTTTGAAGAACTTGCTCCAAAGTACGCAGATCGCAAGGGTGGTTACACACGGATTTTGAAGACCATGCCTCGTCGTGGTGACGGCGCACCAATGGTTATTCTGCAATTCGTTGACTAATTACTAAAATAACTAAATACGTAATAAAGAATCACTATCACTGATAGCATAGAGCGTTACGATGGTGGGGAGACCCTAGTCTAGCTTGAATGCGGAAACCCCGTGCGCTGCAGTGGTAAGTGATTTTTTATTTTAAATACTTTTTGGGCAGAAAATCTGTATCTTGCCGACTTCTCTGTTAAAATAGGGTGTATTAATCGTGAAGGGACATGGCAACGTGGACGGAATTAACCTCAAGAACATCTCTTATACATATCCGGGGTCGAAAGCGCCGGTACTAGCTAACCTCAATTTGCAGGTTCCCCGGAACAAATGGACGACGATCATCGGTCATAACGGTAGTGGCAAAAGTACAATTGCCCGCTTAATCGATGGCTTACTCGTTCCCGACGAGGGCGAAATAACAGTAAATGGAATGACAGTTACTGAAGAAAACCTAGCCAAGTTGCACCGTCAGCTCGGGATCGTGTTCCAGAACCCTGATAACCAATTTGTTGGTGCGACAGTTGCCGATGATATTGCCTTTGGCCTAGAGAATCACCAGGTACCGCGTGAACAGATGCAGCCGCTTATCGACGATGCTCTTAAAAAGGTCGGGATGAGTGACTTAGCTGCCGCTGAACCGACGATGCTTTCTGGTGGACAAAAGCAGCGGGTAGCAATTGCCGGTATTTTAGCGCTACACCCCCAAACAATCATCCTTGATGAAGCTACGTCAATGCTAGATCCGGAAGGCCGAAAAATGGTACTAGATTTGTTGGCGTCCTTGCGCCAGACTGAAGAGCTGACAATTGTTTCGATTACCCATGACCCGGTCGAAATGTCGATGGCAGATAAACTCGTGGTGGTAGACCATCAAGGCATTGCTGAAGAGGGAACCGTTGATCAAGTATTAAAGCAGACTGATTTACTGCGGAAACTTGGTGTCGGTATCCCCGTTGGACAAGAATTGCGTGACTACCTCGTAAATGCGGGCGTCGAAGTCCCTAATCGCTACTACTCAATAAATGAAATGGTGGAATGGCTATGCCAGAAATTAAGTTAACCGACGTCAGTTTTTCGTATTTAAATCGTAAGGAACCGGCACTTGCCAAATTAAACCTCACCATTCCAGATGGTTCGTTTACGGCAATTGTTGGTCATACCGGAAGTGGCAAGTCGACCCTTGTTTCCCTAATTGACGGGCTGATTAAACCAGCGGCTGGAACAATAACCGTTGGCACTACTAGTGTTGGTACTGACAGCAAGAAAACTGAATTGGCAAAGCTCCGCCAGCACGTCGGGTTTGTCTTCCAGTTTCCGGAGCAGCAATTATTTGCTGAAACAGTTGAAAAGGACATTGCGTTTGGCCCCGAGAATCTTGGTTGGTCCGAAGAAAAGGTTAAGGCGGCGGTACATAACGCGCTAGTGCAAGTGGGCCTCAATGCCGAACTGGCAAGCCGGTCACCGTTTATGCTTTCTGGTGGTCAAATGCGACGGGTTGCGATCGCGGGGGTACTCGCGATGCAACCGGAAGTATTAATTCTTGACGAACCAACTGCTGGACTAGACGCGCAGTCGACGGCGCAGTTGATGGACCTGGTTGACCACTTACACCGTGATGGACGGACGATCCTCTTGATTACGCACCAGATGGAGCAAGTAGCACGTTTTGCGGACCAGGTGGTGGTGATGAACCACGGTCGCCTGATGGTCGATACAACGCCGGAGAAACTTTTTAGTGATTCACGGTTACTAGCGGCTAACCACCTTGACCAGCCTGCTGCCGTAAGAATGTCTCAGCAGTTGCAAGAAAAGGGAATTGACCTTCCGTTGACCTTAACAATCAAGCAGTTGTCTGAACAACTGGCGCCACGTCTAGGGGGGAAAGAATAATGAGTAACGCAATTGTATTTGGCTCCTATGTGCCGGGCAACTCTCCCCTCCACCGGTTGGATCCCCGGGCAAAGCTTTTTTTGTGCATAACCTATGTCATACTGGTATTTTTCGCTAATGGATTAGCTACTTGTCTCTGGTTAATTCTGGCGTTATTAGCCACGATTATTGCTAGTCAAGTTAGTTTTAAAATGTACTGGCGTGGGATAAGGCCGCTAGCTTGGATTATCCTATTGACGGTTGCCTTCCAGGTACTCTTTAGTACCGGCGGCCCTGTCTACTGGCAATGGGGCTTCATTTCAGTTACCAGGGATGGTTTATTAAATTCATTGATTATCTTTTTCCGCTTTATGGTAATTATCACTGCCTCTACCGTCTTGACGGCAACTACGACGACCTTACGAATTGCCGATGCGCTGACCTGGTTCATGCAACCATTGAAAGTAATTAAGGTGCCGGTTAACCAGATTACCCTGATGATTTCAATTGCCCTTCGCTTTATCCCAACGATCATGAATGAGGCGGTAAAGATTGCGAATGCGCAACGGTCACGGGGGATGAACCTCGATGAGGGGAACATTGTCAAGCGGTTAATGCGGATGATCCCCATCCTAATTCCGCTTTTCGTTGATTCATTTAAACGGGCAGAAGAGCTCGCAACCGCAATGGAGGCCCGGGGATATGACCCAGAAGCGCCGCGGACTCATTACCGGCAGCTAGATTGGCACGGCCGTGATACGGTAAGTATGGTGGCTTTACTGGTCGTGGCAGTGGTCCTATTTGGTCTCCGGATCTTTATATAATGATGAAAGGAAGAACAATATGTACCGCTACAAAATTACTTTTGCTTATGATGGGGCAAACTTTTCTGGCTTCCAGATTCAACCCCACAAGCGAACTGTCGAGCAGACATTGAAAAATGCGGTAAATAAAATTGCTAAGCACCCTGATCCAGCCATTCCCGTTATTGGGTCTGGTCGGACGGATGCGGGTGTTCATGCCCTCAACCAGGTTGCCCATTTTGATATTCCGTACAAGCTGAGCAATGAGTCAATGCGCAAGGCACTTAATAGCATCTTACCGCTTGATATTCTGGTTAAGAAGGCCGAGCTAGTTGACCCGAGCTTCCACGCCCGTTTCAGTGCCCACCGGAAGACTTACCGTTACCGGGTTGACCAGGGAGAATTTGTGAATCCCTTTAAACGCAACTACACGGCCCATTTTAAGTATCCAGTTGAAATTGATAAGATGCGTGAAGCAGCGAAGGACTTTATCGGTGAACATGACTTTACCAGCTTTGTAGCATCAGGAAGTCAGGCGAAAAGTAATGTTCGGACGGTTGAGAAGATTACCATTAACCGCGATCCAGAACGGAATGAAGTCGTGTTTGAATTTACCGGGAATGGTTTCTTATATAACCAAATCCGGATAATGGTGGCCTTTCTCTTAGAAGTAGGTAGTGGGCAACGGCCGGTTAGTGACGTTAAGCGTGTGCTAGCGGCGAAGGACCGGACACAAGCACGGATGACGGCACCGGCAAGTGGCCTCTACCTAGTTAGCGTGGATTATGGATCAGATGGTAAAAACAATTGACGAACAATGGAGAAGAAGGTATACTATCTCTTGGTATTTCTTTTCCATCTAATAACTCGGTACACTATTATATGTAAAAGAAAACAAAATTGGAGGAACTAATCGTGAGAACGACATACATCGCAAAACCTGGTGAAGTTGATCGCAAGTGGTACGTTGTCGATGCTAAGGATGTCCCAATGGGTCGTCTGGCCACCGTCGTCGCATCAATCCTGCGTGGTAAGAACAAGCCAACATTTACTCCCCACGTTGACACTGGTGACAACGTCATCGTTATCAACGCTGCACAAGTTAAGTTAACTGGTAAGAAGGCTTCTCAAAAGAAGTACTACCGTCACTCAAACTACCCTGGTGGTTTGAAGTCACGGACTGCCGGTGACTTCCGTGCTAAGGAACCAGAAAAGCTGTTGGAAACTGCCATCAAGGGTATGCTTCCACACAACTCTCTTGGTCACAAGATGGGCTTAAAGCTGCATGTTTACGCTGGTGAAGACCACAGTCACGCAGCACAAAAGCCTGAAGCATTGGACATTACAAACTTAATCTAAGGAGGGAATGGAATTGGCTCAAACTGTACAATACAGAGGTACTGGTCGTCGTAAGGACGCTACCGCACGTGTTCGCTTAGTACCAGGTTCTGGTAAGATTACTATGAACGGTAAGGCAATCGAAGACTACATTCCATTTGCCAACTTACGTGCTATCGTTAACCAACCATTTGATGTTACTAAGACTAACGGTCAATACGACGTTATCGCTAACATCAACGGTGGTGGCTTCTCCGGTCAAGCAGGTGCAGTTCGTCACGGTATTGCCCGTGCACTGCTCACTGTTGACCCTGACTTCCGTGACGCTTTGAAGAAGGCCGGTCTGTTGACTCGTGACCCTCGGATGAAGGAACGTCGTAAGCCAGGTCTGAAGAAGGCTCGTAAGGCTGCTCAATTCAGTAAGCGTTAATATTCGGTTATCGCTTCAAGCAAAAAGACTGGTTATTGCCAGTCTTTTTTGTTTTTAAATCGTAAAACCAATTAGATTAAAAAATGCTATAATCAACGTTAGGTATTTTTTTGACTAAAAAATTTATAATGTGAAAAGGGAGGGTTCCTTTTGGCAAAGCGGAAAAGGAAATCACGCAAGAAAAAATCGGGAGTAAGATTATTAATCTGGGTACTGGTTATTATCGCCTTATTCCTCGGAGTGTACTTGGCACACCACTACTACCGGATCTGGAACCAGCAACGGATTGAAGAACAAATGAAACGCCAGGACCGGGAAGCTAAGCAGACCTTCATTAAGCAGGTTGCACCTGAAGCCCAGGCAATGCAAAATAGCTACCATGTCTGTGCTTCGGTCACGATTGCCCAGGCGATTTTGGAATCACAATGGGGGACCAGCCAGCTTGCTTCACAGTACCATAACTTATTTGGGATTAAGGGTACTGATCCAAGCAACTCCAAGGTATTAACCACGAAGGAATACATTAATGGTCGCTGGATCGTCACCAAGGGCCGCTTCCGGGTTTACGATAGCTGGAGTGATTCAATTAAGGACCACACAAAGTTAATGTTAAACGGGACGGATACTAATAAAGAAAACTACCAGAGCGTGGTTAAGGCTAAAAACTACCGTGAGGCCGCTCATGCCCTTCAAGATTCCGGTTACGCAACTGATCCGGACTATGCTAAAAAGTTAATTTCTGTAATTCAGACGTATAAGTTATATAATTACGATAACTAAGTAATAAAGGAGCAATCTTCATGCAAGAATTAAACGATAAAATTAAAGAATTCGGGACTGTTCTGCCGGGTAACGTTCTGAAGGTTGATGCCTTCTTAAACCACCAGGTAGACCCTGAATTGATGCTTCATGTTGGCCAAGAGTTTGCAAAGCGTTTTGCTGACGAGGGCGTTACTAAGATTTGGACCGTTGAATCTTCAGGGATTGCGCCTGCAGTGATGACCGGTTTAGCAATGAAGGTACCGGTCATCTTTGCCCGGAAACATAAGAGCCTGACGTTAAATAATAATATGTACGTTGCTGACGTATATTCTTACACGAAGAAGACAACTAACCGGATTTCAATTTCCAAGAAGTATGTTGCTCCGGATGACAAGATTTTAATGATTGATGACTTTTTGGCAAACGGTCAGGCAGTTGAAGGGATGCTTGAAATTGCTGACCAGGCAGGGGTTAAAGTTGCTGGTGCTGGAATTGTAATTGAGAAGAGCTTCCAGCCGGGCGGTAAGGAACTCCGCGACCGTGGTATTCGTGTTGAATCACTGGCTCGGATTAAGTCATTAGCTGATAACCAGATTGAGTTTGAAGAAGACTAGGGGTGAAAAAATGAGTGGGGATGCTTTATACCCGGGAAATACGCTGGGCATTATTTCAATTGATCAAAATGGCAGTGCATTGATTGCTGCCGCTAAAAAGGCGGGCTTCAATGTCGCTGTCTACGTTAGTCGGCCCCAGCCAGAAATCACTAAGATGGCTGATTTTACAATTGTCGGCGCATATAATGATAAAGATAAGCTGACTGAGTTTGGCGAAAACTGTGACGCAATTATTTACCAAACACCGATGGTTGACTCACAGGTTATCCGCTTTCTGAGCCAATTTGCCGCAATACCACAAGGGGTAAATGGTTTGGAAATTGTCCAGGACCGGTTAATGGAACGGGCTTTCTTGGACCAAATTAACATTAATATTGCCCCCTACGTAACGGTGGTTGGCCTTGATGATGTTTACCAATCAATTGATTCAATCGGCTACCCAGCTCTCTTAAAGCCAATTCAGCGGGGACTGGGCGAACAATCGATGATGATCAAGCGTCAGTCAGACATTGGACGTGCCGCCGACTTTATTGATACTGGTACTTACCTGCTGGAATCATGGATTGATCATACGGCGGAATACACAATGACTGCGGCAACCGAAGGAGACAAGGTAGAGATCTACCCACTGGCCAAATTACAATTCTCAGATGACCGGAAGTTAATCTCAGTTGCTACGCCAGCCATTGTTGATGATGACATTCTTACTGAGATGCAACGGATTGTGCGCAGCGTTGCCAAGTCACTCGAATACCGGGGTGTCTTTGCCCTCAACTTCTACGTAACGCCAAATGGTTCGCTTTATGTAAAGAACATCGAACTAGGCTTAACCTCAGTTGCTAACGTGTACGATAGTTCTGCTAACGTAACGCAGTATGAGGAACAAATCCGGGCAACGGCGGGGATGCCGCTTCATATCATCCGTTCGCTGCAGCCGGCTCTCTTGATGGTTATCCGTAAGAAACAAGAAGCAGCAATTCAGCGCCAGTGGTTGCTAAAGGATAACTGGCAGTTCCGCCTCTTTGACGTTACAAACGGTGATGACGATAGCCTGCTTGGCTTCACCTGGGTAACGGGGAGCAATAGCCTGGATGAACTTGAAGACCAGGTCGACGACACCGAGGTATGGGACCAACCAATTGCTCCTAACGATGCACCGCAAGATGATGATAATGATTTATAATTTTTAATTTGCAGAGGCTGGGAAGAGTCCAAGACAAAGAAGATTTCTTCCCAGTCTCTTTGTGTACTAGGATTTTTTATTAATTTTTCATAACGGGAGTCGCCAGGGCTAAAAAGCAAGTGATTATTTGGTATAATATTAGCCGACTGATTTTTTAGAGAGGATGGAACGGCGTGAGTAATAGTCAAGCACTACTAGACGGAATGAACGATAAGCAGACAGAAGCGGTCTTAACAACTGAGGGGCCACTCCTGGTAATGGCCGGTGCCGGTTCCGGTAAGACCCGGGTATTGACCCACCGGGTGGCCTACCTAATTGAGGAAAAGAATGTTTTGCCATGGAACATCCTGGCAATCACCTTTACCAACAAGGCGGCCAAGGAGATGCAGGAACGGGTTGGCAATCTCCTTGGCGAGAGTGCCCAGGACATCTGGGTATCAACTTTCCACTCCCTGTGTGTGCGGATCTTACGCCGGGACATTGAAAAGTTAGGTTATAATCGCGCATTTACGATTGCGGACACCAGTGAACAACGGACACTGATGAAGCAGATCTGTGCAGAATTAAATATTGATACCAAGAAGTTTGACCCCCGGAGTATCTTGTCCACGATTTCCAACGCCAAAAACGCCTTGCTGACACCAAAGGATTATGCGGCTCAGGCGGGGAGCAATAATAATCCGCATAGCATGTACAGCCAGGTAGTTGCCCGGGCTTACAAGCTTTACCAGGAACAACTCGAAGCTAACCAGGCCCTCGACTTCGATGACCTGATTATGAAGACGATTGAGCTCTTCGAACAGGATCCTGAGACTCTAGAATTTTACCAGGACCGCTTCCACTATATTCACGTTGATGAATACCAGGATACCAACGATGCCCAGTACAAGCTCGTCCACATGCTGGCGGACAAGTACCAAAACATCTGTGTCGTTGGGGATGCCGACCAGAGTATTTACGGTTGGCGGGGAGCTAACATTGAGAATATCCTCAATTTTGAACGTGACTACCCGAATGCACATACGGTAATGTTGGAACAGAATTACCGGTCGACACAAAACATCCTGGATGCCGCCAACGAAGTGATTAAGAATAATAATGGCCGGAAGGATAAGAACCTCTGGACGGAAAATGGACGCGGGGATAAGATCACCTACTATCATGCCCAAAATGAACACGACGAAGCGCAATACATCGTGTCCAAGATTAAAGAAGAACATGACCAGCATGGCTACCACTACAATGATTTTGCCATCCTTTACCGGACCAATGCGCAGTCGCGGATCATCGAAGAAACCTTCATGAAGTCCAGCGTGCCTTACACCATGGTTGGTGGCCACAAGTTCTACGACCGGAAAGAAATTCGTGATATTCTAGCCTACCTGACCCTGATTGTTAACCACCGTGACTCGATGAGTTTTACCCGGGTCGTTAATACACCAAAGCGGGGGATCGGTTTGACCAGTGTTGAACACCTGCGTGAATTTGCTGGGGATAATAACTGGTCACTATTAGAGGCTAGCCAGAATGTGGACATTGCTAACAATATTACAACCCGGACGCGGACTAAGTTATCAGACTTTGGCCAGTTGATGAAGGATCTTGACAAGCAGGCGGAATTCTTATCAATTACCGATTTGACTGACCAGATCCTCGAACGGACCGGCTACAACAAGATGCTGCATGATGATAACAGCCTTGAATCACAGGCCCGTCAAGAAAACCTGGACGAATTTAAGTCCGTTACCCAGGAATACGATAAGCAGCATGAAGATGACGACGTTGATAACCGCCAAAAGCTGGTTAACTTCCTTGCTGACCTGGCCCTTGTTTCCGACCAGGACGACGTGGATGAGCAGGCGCCGGCAGTTACCTTAATGACGCTTCACGCGGCGAAGGGGCTAGAATTCCCCGTTGTCTTCCTTGTCGGAATGGAAGAGGGGATCTTCCCACTTTCACGGGCACTGTTGGAAGATGATGAACTAGAAGAAGAACGGCGGCTAGCTTATGTTGGGATTACGCGGGCAAAGAAGAAGCTTTACCTGACCAATGCCGTTTCCCGGCTCCTGTATGGACGGATTCAACGGAACCAGCCTTCCCGGTTTGTCGAAGAAATCGATCCAAAGCTGTTGGAAGAAGACGGTGCAGTTAACCGCGGGGGCTTTGCTGGTAGCGTGCCATTTGATAAGCAGGCAGCAACGACTCCTACCTGGGCCCAGCGGAAGCAAAGAAAACATAATTATAAGGATGCCGGCAAGCGGGTTGCCCCGGTTACGAATACTGGGACTGGTGCCGACAAAGTAAGTTGGAAGGTTGGCGACAAGGTTACCCACAAGAAGTGGGGACAAGGAACGGTTGTGAAGGTCAGTGGTACTGGCAACAACATGGAGCTTGACATTGCCTTTCCAGAAAAGGGTGTTAAGCGGCTACTGGCCAGCTTTGCGCCAATTCAAAAAGTAACTGATTAATTAAAGTGAGGCCAGAATAATGGATAAACAAATACCAGTCGACCAGTTAACACTGGCGGCGGCCAAGCAGGAAATTGACCCCCTCAAGCGGCAACTTACCCAGTGGGGGAAGGAATACTACGAACAAGATAACCCAACCGTTGAGGACTATGTCTATGACCGGGCCTATGAACGGTTAGTTGAGCTAGAACAAAAGTTTCCCGAACTAAAGACAAGTGATTCACCAACCCAGCATGTTGGTGGTGGACCAACTAGTCAACTGACTAAGGTGACTCATGACATTCCAATGCTTTCGATGGGAGATGTCTTCTCCATTGATGAGCTGATGGATTTTAATGCCCGTCAGCAGGACAATGATGACGTGGAAGTGGCACCGGAATACAACCTGGAGCTCAAGATCGACGGCTTATCACTGTCACTGGTTTACGAAAATGGTAAGCTCGTACAGGGGTCAACTCGTGGTAACGGGGTGATCGGCGAAGACGTAACGGCAAATGTTAAGACCATTAAGTCGGTCCCACGCGAATTGCCAGAGCCACTTAGCATTGAGTTTCGTGGTGAATGCTACATGCCAAAGTCTTCCTTTGTGAAGTTAAATCAAGAACGGGAAGCGGCGGGGCAGTCAATCTTTGCCAACCCGCGGAACGCAGCGGCAGGGAGTCTTCGGCAACTAGATCCCGCAGTAACGGCTAAGCGTGACCTGGATACCTTTATGTACTACATTCCGGAATACCAAAAGCTTGGCCTGAAGACCCAGTCTGAGGCACTAGATAAGATGCGGGAGCTTGGCTTTAACGTCAACCCGAATAACCGGGTGGTCCACAGCCGGCAAGAAATTACCGACTATATTGAAGAATACACCGCCAAGCGGGACCAATTATCCTACGGGATTGACGGAATTGTTGAGAAGGTAAACGACCTTGATACGGAAACCGCACTTGGTAACACGGTTAAGGTGCCGCGGTGGGAAATTGCCTATAAGTTCCCACCAGAAGAACAGGTAACAATTGTGCGGGACATCGAATGGACTGTTGGCCGGACGGGGAACGTAACACCGACTGCGGTAATGGACCCGGTTCAGTTAGCGGGGACCACGGTAAGTCGTGCGTCACTTCATAACCCGGATTACCTCCAGGAAAAGGGGATCCGCTTGGGCGACACCGTTTACTTACACAAGGCCGGTGACATTATTCCCGAAATTTCGCGGGTAGACCTTAAGAAGCGGCCAGCCGAAAGCAAGCCGTATGAAATTCCAACAACCTGTCCAGTTTGTGGGTCGGAACTAGTCCACTTGGATGATGAAGTGGCCCTCCGTTGTGTTAACCCAATGTGTCCGGCACAGATTAAGGAAGGACTGGCCCATTTTGCTTCCCGGAACGCGATGAACATCGATGGGTTAGGGCCAAAGATTATTCAGCAGCTCTGGGATAAAGAATTGATCCACGATGTAGCGGACCTATATCACCTGACTCGGGACCAATTATTAACTTTAGATAAATTTGGTGACAAATCAGCTACTAACCTATTGACATCAATCGACAATAGTCGTAATAATTCTGTCGAGCGCTTATTATTTGGCCTTGGTATCCGCCATGTTGGTGCTAAAGCTGCCCGCCTAATAATGGAAGAATTTCACTCCCTTGACCGCCTGATGCAGGCAAGCGCGGAGGAAGTTTCAGCCGTTGACGGGATTGGCCCAACAATTGGTGATAGTGTTGAAACCTACTTTAGCAATAAGCAAGTTGTTAAGCTGATTGATGAACTGCGGGATGCTGGCGTCAACTTTGATTACCTTGGTGCCACCACACCGGCAAATCCGGAGAGTGAGTGGAATGGCCGGCGGGTAGTGCTGACCGGGAAGTTGGAAAATATGACCCGGGGAGAGGCAAAGACTTGGCTAGAAGACCATGGTGCTAAGGTTACCGGAAGTGTTTCAAAGAAAACAGATATTGTCATTGCGGGGACCGCTGCGGGTAGTAAATTAACCAAGGCTCAAGATTTAGGAATCACGGTCTGGGATGAAGCTCGTTTCGCCCAAGCAATGAAGGAGGAACAATAAATCGTGAAGTTAAAAGTTAAGAAAATAGCAATAACCGCTGCTTTGTTAATGAGCGTGGTTGTCCTGGCTTCATGTGGTAAACATTCTTCAAAGAATTACAGCACCACTGGTTCCGGCAACGGTAACTACCAAGGGGTAATCCAAAATGGTCGTTACAAGACTAGTAAGGCCCGGGGGATTAACGTTGCCCAAAATGATAACCAGTTCAACCAAAAGAGTTTTGAAAATGGCCTGACTGAAGTTTCGAAGCGGGTCTTTTCACCGAAGTCCTACATTTTCCAGGAAGGTCAGTACTTGGATACTAATACCCTGCAAAGTTGGCTTGGCCGTAAAACCAAGAAGAACCCGAATGGTTTGAACCCAGCCCAGGGGAAGAAGAGTGACCCGAACCCGGAATACATCCAACAGATTGAGGAACAAGACTACATGACGGATAATGGTCGGTCAATGAAGCTAAAGGGTGTCGTTGTCGGTGTGGGGATTAACTCCGAGTACAACTACCAAAAGAAGACGGATGGTCCTTCTTATACTAAGAAGATCAGTAAGGCCGAGATGCAGCGGCAAGGTGAAATCGCTGCGCAAAAGATCTTAACCCGGATGCGGGAAAAGAAGGCTCTCCGGAATGTGCCAATTGTAATTGCATTGTACCGGCAAGCACCAGATGATAGCTTAGTCGGTGGTAGTTTCTTTGCTTACAGCAAGAATAATGGCAACAAGGTTGGCAACTGGACGAAGTTAAACTACAAGACGGTGGTTCTGCCAAAGGCTTCGGCAACGAACTCAACGACCAGCTCTGACTCAACGGATAATGATAACTTCTCTAACTTTAAGAGTCAGATCCAGAGCTTCTTCCCGAACCTGAGTGGGGTTACTGCCCAGGCACAGTACCACAATGGTGAATTGTCAGGGATGCACATCACGGTTACGACGCAGTTCTACAGTCAAACGGAAATTACGAGTTTCACTCAATACATTGCCCGGGCTGCTAAGCGTTACCTGCCAAGCGGGATTCCGATTGACATCAAGATTCAGTCTGATTCCGAAATGCAGGCACTGGTTTACCGTGATTCCGGATCAAGCACGTTCCACACGCACGTTTTGACGTCATATTAAAATAATTCTTAAGGAGCCCATGGCAAAACTCAGTTTTATCACGGGCCCCTTGTTTTAGTTCTAAATATTACAGAGATATCGCGTACCACACCCCCAGTGCCTTAGTGTCTAGCTACGGACAATCGCTAGCCCGGTTCCGTGCTAACGATCGTCCTATGCTAGCCATACAGGCCCTAACCGGGGGGTGTGGCACAGCTCCCTTTTGAGTTGACTGGATCTGTGCTAAAATTGTTAATTGTATGTATACCTAAATTTGAGAAAAGAGGTAGAAATGATGGCCAGTAAAATCACTGCGCAAGAAGTAGAGCACGTTGCAGAACTTGCAAAGCTCGAATTTTCCAAGGATGAGTTGGCAGAATTCACCACTCAACTTGGCAGTATTATTGATATGTTTGAAGACCTCACCGAAGAACATACGGAAGGTGTCGAACCAATGACGAGTGCCACTGACCGGGTAAACGTTATGCGGGAAGATAAGGCAGTTAAGGCTCCTAAAGAGGAAACCGATGCACTGTTGAAGAACGTCCCAGATGAAGATGGCGGCTACATCCGTGTTCCAGTGATCATTGATGAAAGCGAGGATGGCGAAGAATAATGGACTTTTACCAAACCGACTTAAGCCAGCTCCATGATGACCTGGTAAACAAGAAGATCAGTGCTAGTGAACTGACCAAGGAAACCTTTGACCACATCAAGGCAAACGAAGACCAAGTGAAGGCCTTCATCACCTTAAACGAAGATGAAGCCATGAAGCGGGCCGAAGAAATCGACAATGCGGGAATCGCTGCCGACCAACTGGTTGCTGGTGTGCCACTGGCAGTTAAGGATAACATCTTAACGAAGGGCTTGAAGACGACTGCTGCTTCTAAGATGCTGGAAAACTTTAATCCCGTTTACGATGCAACAGTTGTTGAAAAGTTGAAGAAGGCTGGCTACATCAACGTTGGTAAGACCAACCTGGATGAATTTGCCATGGGTTCCTCAACTGAAAATTCGGCCTTCTTTACCACCCACAACCCATGGGATCTGACGCGGGTTCCTGGTGGTTCTTCAGGTGGTTCTGCTGCTGCCGTTGCAGCGGGGGATGTTCTGGGGGCCCTCGGTACTGATACCGGTGGTTCAATCCGGATGCCTGCTTCCTTTAACGGGGTTGTGGGGATGAAGCCAACTTACGGCCGTGTTTCTCGTTGGGGAATCATCGCCTTTGGTTCTAGTTTTGACCAAGTTGGTTGGTTGACCCGGACCGTTAAGGATAACGCCTACCTGACTTCCTTAATTGCGGGTACTGATGAACACGATACGACTTCTTCACTGGAAGATGTTCCTAACTGGGCTGCTAACCTAAACGAAAATACTAGCGTTAAGGGCCTGAAGATCGCGGTTCCACAAGAATACTACGAAGACTTGAATGACGATGTTAAGAAGGTTGTTAAGGCTGCCCTTGACCACTTGGTATCACTTGGTGCCACTGTTGATGAAGTTAGCCTGACACACACTAAGTATGGTGTTCCTGCATATTACATCCTGGCTTCCTCTGAAGCATCATCAAACCTGCAACGGTATGATGGGATTCGTTATGGTTTCCGTGCTCCTGATGCTAAGAACCTGGAAGAAGTTTACGTTAAGACCCGTTCTGAAGGCTTTGGTGACGAAGTTAAGCGTCGGATCATGCTGGGGACCTTCTCACTCTCCGCTGGTTTCTACGATGCATACTTCAACAAGGCAGCGAAGGTTCGTCGCCTGATTGCCCAAGACTTCGATAAGGTCTTTGAAAACTACGATGTAATTATCGGTGCTACTGGCGCAACAACGGCCTTCAAGATCGGTGCTGAAATTGACGACCCGAAGACCATGTACATGAACGATGTCCTAACCGTTCCAGTTAATATGGCTGGTCTGCCGGCAATGTCAGTTCCAGCCGGCTTCTCTGAAAAGACCGGAATGCCAGTTGGGCTGCAAATCATCGGGAAGCGGTTTGACGAACAAACCATTTACAACACTGGTTACGTCTTTGAACAAACCACTGACTTCCATAAGAAGGCACCACAGTTAGGAGGTCAAAACTAAGATGAACTTTCAAACAACTATCGGACTAGAAGTCCACGTTGAATTAAAGACTAATTCAAAGATTTACAGTCCATCACCAGTTGACTTTGGTGACCAGCCAAACGCCAACACCAACGTGATTGACTGGGGGTACCCAGGTGTATTGCCAACCCTGAACAAGGGCGTTGTTCGTGATGGGATCATGGCTGGTTTGGCCCTCCATGCCCAAATCGCTCACCGCATGCACTTTGACCGGAAGAACTACTTCTACCCAGACAACCCAAAGGCCTACCAGATTACCCAATCTGATACCCCAATTGCCCATGATGGCTGGATTGAAATTGAGGTTGATGGGAAGAAGAAGAAGATCGGGATCGAAGAGATGCACATCGAAGAAGATGCCGGTAAGAACACCCACACCAGCAAGTACTCTTACGTTGACTTAAACCGTCAAGGGACTCCACTGATCGAAATTGTTTCCAAGCCGGACATTGCTTCACCAGAAGAAGCGGTTGCCTACCTGGAAGCACTGCGTCAACGGATCCAGTTTACTGGTATTTCTGACGTGAAGATGGAAGAAGGTTCCATGCGGGTTGATACCAACATCTCTATCCGCCCAGTTGGCTCCGACAAGTTCGGTACCAAGACGGAAATGAAGAACATCAACTCCTTTAACTATGTCCGGAAGGCACTGGCCTTTGAAGAAAAGCGGCACCAACAAGTATTGATGTCCGGTGGCCACATTGCCCAAGAAACTCGTCGTTACGATGAACCAACCGGGACCACGATTTCCATGCGGACCAAGGAAGGGACCGATGACTACCGGTACTTCCCAGAACCAGACTTGCCACCAGTTGAAGTGAGCGATGAATGGATCAAGAAAATTGAAAGCGAAATGCCAGAAATGCCGGGTGAACGGCGGAAGCACTACGTTGATGACTTGGGTCTGTCTGACTACGACGCCATGGTTTTGACCCAGACGAAGGAAATGTCAGACTTCTTTGAAGAAGCCGTTAAGGATGGTGGCGATCCAAAGCGGGTTGCCAACTACCTGATGAACGACGTTAACTCCTACCTGAATGACAAGCACATTGACCTGCCAGATACCAAGCTGACCCCAGCTAACCTGGCTGGGATGGTTAAGCTGATCGATGACGGTACGATTTCTTCCAAGATGGCCAAGAAGGTCTTCAAGGGTATCTTAGCTGGTGAAGAACCACAAGCATACGCTAAGGAACACGGTCTGGTACAATTGTCTGACCCAGCACAATTGCAACCAATCGTTGATGATGTTCTGGCTAACAACGAACAGTCAATCGAAGACTTCAAGAATGGTAAGGACCGGGCTGTTGGTTACCTGATGGGCCAGATTATGAAGCAAACCCGTGGTAAGGCCAACCCACAAGTTGTTACCCAATTATTGATGAAGTCACTGAAAGCAAAGTAGGAGGATCGCCATGCGTAAACGGGCACGGATTATATACAACCCAACTGCTGGTCGCGAAGCACTAAGGAACGACCTGGTGGATATCCTGGATATCTACGAAAAGGCTGGTTACGAAACGAGTGCGTTTGCGACGACCCCTGCACCTAATTCGGCGAAAAACGAAGCAACCCGGGCAGCAAAGGAAGGCTTTGACCTGATTGTGGCTGCTGGTGGTGACGGAACCCTAAATGAGGTCATCAACGGGATTGCCGGATTGGAAAAGCGGCCAACCCTGGCGATCATTCCAGCCGGGACGACCAATGACTACGCACGAGCATTGCGGATTCCCCGTGATGATCCGATTGCGGCGGCCAAGCTGATCTTACGGAAGAACAAGAAGTTCAAGATTGATATCGGCAAGGCCGGGGACAACTACTTTATGAACATTGCTGCCGGTGGGACCCTGACTGAGCTGACCTATGACGTGCCTTCCCAGATGAAGTCACTGTTTGGTTATGCAGCTTACTTGGCCAAGGGAGCCGAACTCTTGCCACAGGTTAAGCCGGTGGATGTTTCCGTTAAGTATGACGGGAATGAGTACCGGGGAACCGCATCGACAATTTTTCTGGCACTGACTAACTCAGTCGGGGGCTTTGAGCAGATTGTTCCCGACGCTTCACTGGATGACGGTAAGTTTACGATGATCCTGGTGAAGAAGAGTAGTTTGGTTGACCTGTTAGGGTTGATGGCGAAGGCCCTGCAAGGAAAGCACCTTGATGATCCGCGGATTATCTACGCAAAGGCGGCTGATGTTGAGATTACGCCGCTGAATGATGATGACCGGATCATGATCAACCTTGATGGTGAGTACGGTGGGGATGCACCGATGGAATTCCATGACCTTAAGCAACACATTGAAGTGGTAGCGAACCTCGATGAAATTCCTGATGATGCCATTACCGAATCAGCCGACTTCAAGCGGGTTGAAAAGGACTTCGTTGAAGGAGTTCATAAGATTAACGGCAAGCCGGAAGATTAATGGAAATAAAAACAGCTAGCTTCGGTTACGGAAGTTAGCTGTTTTTTTGTTATAATGGGTGAAGTTTAGTAACGTGGAAAGATGGAGGAATCATTGTGAAAGTTAATATTCCGGTACATAAGAATGAAGAATACCAGGCTAAGGTAGTGGATTTGACTTACCAAGGCAACGGGGTGGTCAAGATTGACGACTTTCCGGTATTCGTGCCTAATGCTTTGCCGGGCGAAGAAGTGACGGTCCGGGTGACTAAGGTGACACGAAACTTTGCCTGGGGCCGGGTGATGGAATGGCAGACCAAGAGCCCCGACCGGGTGGATGTGAAGGATAAGACCTATATTCAAACCGGGATCGCACCACTGGGACATTTGAAGTACGATGCCCAGTTGAGGTTCAAGCAGCATCAGATTAAGGAGCTGCTGGAGAAGGCGCACCTAGATGGAATTGATGTGCTGCCGACGATGGGGATGGCCAAACCTTACCGTTACCGGAATAAGGCCCAGGTGCCGGTAAAGATGGTCCGGGGGAAGCTGGAGACTGGTTTCTACAAGCGGGGAAGCCACACCCTGGTACCAATTGAAGATTTCTATATTCAAGATCCGCAGATTGATAAAGCAATTGTGGTCGTCCGGGACCTGTTGCGGAAGTATTTGGTAACGCCGTATGATGAACGGACTGGCAAGGGCGTGATCCGGACGGTGATGGTTCGTCGAGGCTACTACAGCCATGAAATCATGGTGGTGCTGGTGACGAACACGAAGCGGTTGCCGATGGCCGATGAAATCGTGAAGGGCATCGTGGCCGGTGTGCCAGAAGTGAAGAGCATTGTTCAGAATATTAATGACCGGAAGACCAATGTGTTGTTGGGGATGAAGAACAAGGCCTTGTGGGGTAAGGATGAGATTCATGACCAATTGCTGGGAATTGATTTTGCAATTTCACCGCTGTCCTTCTACCAGGTGAACCCACAACAGACGGAGCGCTTGTACCAGACGGCGATTGATAATGCCGGACTGGATGGCGGTCAGACGGTGATTGATGCCTATTGCGGGATTGGAACGATCTCGCTGGCGGTGGCCAAGCATGCAAAGCAGGTGTACGGAGTTGAAGTTGTTGAAGCGGCGATTGAAGATGCCAAGCATAATGCAAAGCGGAACGGGATTAAGAACGCTAAGTTTGTGGTCGGCAAGGCGGAAGACCAGTTTGCCAAGTGGCAGGCGGAAGGTTTGAAGCCGGACGTGGTCATCGTGGACCCACCACGCAAGGGTGTCGCTGAATCACTGATTGAAGCAACTGGCGAGATGGGACCACAGAAGGTAATCTACGTTAGCTGCAACCCGGCAACCTTGGTTCGTGATATTCAACGCTTTGCTGAGCATGGCTACCATGTTGTGAAGCCAATTCAGCCTGTTGATCAGTTCCCACAGACGACGCATGTTGAGAGTGTGACGGTGTTGGAACGGATGGGAAAATAGTTTATAGATAATGAAAAGTGTACTAATTTTCTTTTTTAGGACTGGAATTAGTATACTTTTTTAATTTGGCAGATTGTAAAATTTAAGTTGAACATATTAGTGGACAGAAAAACCCATAAAGGTCTTTAATGGTGTCACCACAACATTCCATTAGAAAGAAGGACCTTTATGGGCACCACTATTT
>NZ_CANDNW010000015.1 GCF_947387525.1 Limosilactobacillus viscerum | reverse complement strand
ATTCAAGAGAATTGTCACCAATAAGTAGGGCGATCGTGATCCAAGCTTGAGGATCACGACCGCCTTTTTCAATACGTATCGTTATGGTGTGCTTACAATAATTTTCGAAAAAGAAAGAGCCGTTCAGAATTTTCACGAAAATTCCGAACGGTTCTTCTATTTGAAGGGACTTATGTCATAGTCCCATTTTATAACCGCCCTTTGCAAATGAAATAACTATGTTAAATTTTAATACTAGCTCAACTTTGCATCCTAATGATAAAAGAATAAAGCAACCCCAACCAAGTTATAACAGCAACCATTACTGCAATATAATAAACGATCCATGGCCTATACCCTATCTTAATTTGATTTTGACCTTTTCTCAAATTTATTTTAACTGTTCCACGATTACTGGTCTTATAATGTTTTATTGCGCCATTTACTTTTACAAATGTCCCATTATAGCTAAGAGCCGGTAAATCCACACTAGAATTCTTTTTTAATTCTATGGTATATAGTAAGTAATTAGGATAAGTATGCAATTTATAATTCGTATTTTCCCCGTTCACTAATAATTTATTATTAAGGATTGATTTTATACTTTTCCTACTAACAGCTTGATTAGGATAATAGTCATGTTCACCATAAATTACTGAATAGTTAAATATTCTTTTATAGTTTTTTTTATCCACAACAGTCGTCAAAGGTATTGTTTTTACAGGATGAATAGATTTTTTTGAAATCATATCTTGACTACTAAAATTCCTCAAATTTACTATATTAGGCTTTGACACTAATAAGGCAAAGAATATTGCAAAAAGAGAAAAGAGTGCTGCCAATGATTTAGTTTTACTATTTATCCAAAGTTTTATTAAAATTTTGGAACCAACAGCCGATAAAAATAAACTAGCATAAGACAAATACCTAAATGTCAACTGAATTACCGATAAAGGCGATGAAGCAAATATTCTCCAAGGAAAAATTGAAGTGGCTAACGCACAAGAAAGAATTCCAAGGAAATATATCAATTTATATGTCCAATCTCTCAAAAGAAAATAACCTACAAATAGAACAACCAATAGGATAAATCCTATAGAAGAATTGCCTTCCAAGTTAGTAAATGAACTTACAACAAAATCTTGAGCCTTTGTTGTAAAAGCCAGCCCTTGATTTGGAGAGTATATATTCTTAAATGATTGTAAAAAGGGAATAATTTCAAAGAAAACTAATACAAGTGTTAAAGCAGCAGATTTTAATAGTGAGAGAAGCCTCTTTTTATTAATTTTTTTCGTAAAAAGGGCAAAAATGAAAATTATTATTAAAAACTGTATGCTCAAAAAAACACTTAGTAAATGTGAATATCCAACTAAGCTTAAGCCAATAGATAAAATCCACCACTGTATATTCCCGTCTTTCTCAAATAATATCTTATATACTCCTAAAAAAACTATTGGTAAAAATGTGAATGCTAGAAATTCGCCAAATACCGATGTACCTAGATATAAACGATAAGGTACCAGTGTATATAATAATGAAAAAATAAAAGATTGATTCTTATTATTGGAAAAAGAAAGCATACATTGGTATGCAATCCAAAACGTAAATATCGTAACTAGTAAATACCATAGGTAAAATGCATTTATAGGATTTGTAAAAATTGAGAAGAAGGCCCAAGGATATAAAAAGATTGAAGGGTAAAATAAAAAGGTGGCAACTCCAGAATGATGAAAAGTTTTTGTTGCAATAAAAGTAAATATATTACCATTTGCTAGATTATTAGCTATTTCCTCAACTCTTGAGGCATGAAATGAGAAATCAGAAAAAACAATTATTCGATGAGTTATCCAAAGAGGCAAAACTACTGCTATAGAGATTATTAATAATAAAAGTAAAAAAATACTATTTTCTTTTAAATATATCTTAATTTGCTTCATAATTTTCCTCTTATACTAAATAATTTTTCTCCCTGAAATCAACAAATTTTTACTGATTATTATTTTATTTATCACTAGTATTTTCCATTTTCTTTGTATATGTTTCTTCTTCTATATTAAATCTTGGACGGCGTTTAACTTCAGAAAATATTTTCCCAATATATTCACCAATTACTGAAATGGAAATTAATTGGACTCCTCCAAGTAACCAGATAGATATCATAAGAGAAGACCAGCCGCTTACAACATGCCCTGCCACTTTCTCTATAATTGTATATATCATACACATAACACTTATAATCACTGTTACTATGCCTAAATATAATATCAAATGAATCGGTGCAATTGAAAAAGAAGTAATACCATCCAAAGCAAAATGTATCATTTTATTTAATGGATATTTTGATTTACCAGCGTAGCGTTCCTTTCGCGCATAAAAAACTTTTGCCGATTTATATCCTATTAAAGGAACCATTCCTCTCAAGAAAAGATTTCTTTCTTTAAAAGCTAGCAAGCTATCTGTTGCGCGTTTACTTAGAAGTCTATAATCAGCCGAATTTGGTACCAAATTGACACCTAATTTCCGCATTAATTTATAAAAAGTTAATGCAGTTTTTCGTTTAAAGAAAGTATCGGTTTGACGACTATTTCTAACACCATAAACAACATCAAAACCTTCATAATACTTTTTAACCATCTTAGGAATTGCATTAACATCATCTTGAAGATCGGCATCAATGGTAATAATCATGTCAGAGTATCTAACTGCAGCTGTCATCCCTGCAATTAATGCATTCTGATGACCGTAATTTTTAGTGAATTTTATTCCTGCAACGTAATAATATGTTTTTGAATATTTGGAAATTAAATTCCAAGTATTATCTGTACTCCCGTCATTTACAAAGAGTATCTTACTTCTCCTATCAATTTTTCTATTTTTAATAAGACTAGTTAAAATATTACCAATCTCTTTTACCGTTTCAGGCAGCACTTCTTGCTCATTGAAACAAGGTATAACAATCGTTAAAACATCCATGCTTTCATCCCAAGCCTCTCATCTACGTTATTTCTTTTTTGCTAGTAAAGTGCTAATTCACAATTGATTTTATATTAATAGTACCAGAATTAAATAACACCTAGAATTATACTTACTGCTTACCATTCAAGCCAATTAAAGTTATTCATAATATAAGGTATACACCCAACTGACTCTTAATTTAATACACATTTATAGAAAAATAGATAATTAAATGCAATTTTCAATATTATTAAATTATTCATTTCTAAAAATAATTTTGTTCCAGCGGAGTTAACTGTTGCTGATGCTTAGAATTTTCATATAATTTATCATTAACTGACTTATCAGGTTTAAAAATGATTTGCATTCTAGTTCGAGTAATATGATGATTATATAGAGTATCTTGTAGATATCTTGCCATTGCATATGGATGAGGCCAATTTGAAGCTGGAAATTTAGAAGAAGCTCTAGGGTCATCCAGCGGAACTTTTACAGTAACCTTTGATTTTCCATGCTTATCTGCAAGAACAATTTGATTAAGTATATAATTATTAACATTTCTTACTGTTTTTGCATCATGGTTAGCGTTATTTGGATACTTAGGTGGATAATTAAAATTAAATGCTAAAACACTTCCTAAAGTAATCACTAACGGTAACAACATTTTTACAAAGTTAATATTGCGAAAAATAAATATAAAACTCAAATTTGTTAAAAACAAAAAGAAAAAGATAGGTGCCCACATTGCATCAGGCCGGCTTACATATTCGCTTCCAGCCTTTATATACGCTAGGAATAAGTACGTTAAAGAAAGTAGTAAGCAAACCATGCTTCCAAAGGCTACTTTTAAGAAAAGGGCTATTTCACTACTCCGTTGCTTAAAGAAATATTGATATGTTTCAAAAATAACGAATAAAATTATCATTAATGCAAAACATATTAAGATTTTACTATTCATTTCTGATAATAAAGTTTTAAACTGTGCAAAAACTCCATTTAACTTTTCGGTTAGCGTCCCTTTAACCATAGTTGTACGATTTGAAGCTCTCTGACCACTTAATTCAAAAAGTAAACTGACTAGCCAAACAATAAGGATTACAAGATAAATTCTTACTTTTCCTAGACACTTTACAAACGTAGTCTGCCAATCTTGATTCAAATGTTTTTCCGATAATAGAATTTGGACAACTTGTAAAAATGAAAAAGTAGCGAGAATTATACTAAGTTGTGTACTTGAAAAGATTGAAAAGTATACAGCTAAAATGAATAAGCCCTTTTTTAAATCACTAAATTTCCGAAACTCTTTTACAAAATCATCATACTGTAAAATGAATAAAATAACAGATGCATTTAGTAATCCTGGTATTAAATAATAGAAATCACATGATAGATCTACAGTCCAGAAAAATGTATAGCTTGATGTATTTAAATGTTTAAACAACAAAAAGCAAGAAATAAAGAAAATTATTTCCCCAGCTAATGCATATAAGTTACTTAAATTAAACCTCTTAAATAAAAAATTATAAAAGAGAAAAAGCATGGCAATAATAAAAATAGAAACAATTACTGCTTCAGTAACCGATAATGACCAAATATAATTTCCACTAATAGGGTAAACTATAAATGCTCCAATATACCCTCCTATAGGCATAAGGACTTCAGCCAAAACTCTTGTAGGATTCCAAGCTCCCCACATTGGAAATGGTGGCCGAATATTACCAATATATCGCCAGTCGTCACCATCAAAGGGCTGAAGGGGCGAGATTTGTGTAAAATAAATTAACAGAAATAAAAATATAATTACTTGAGCAAGATAAACAATCTTTTTTTTCATTTTTTCACCTTTAAAATATAAAAAATCAAAGCTATATATTATTAGATAGTTTCTCTCTGTAACATTTTCAAATAATATTATATGCTAGGCAATAAAAATTATCGAATCGCAAATAATTTATTAACTAGTTTAAACTTTGACAATATTAAAGTTAGTATCCAACAAAACACAACACGATAGATATCAAGCAGTATTCCAATTATTTCAGGAAGAAGGTGATATTCTAACATCTTTCGAGACAAAAAGACGGTATCACTAAATAAATTTAAAAAGATAATATGAATAGAGAGTGTAATTAGTGCTAATCTACCTAATTTTGCTAAAAGTGGTATATTAACATATAAGCTTAAAGTTTTAATAAAATACATCAAAAAATAGCTACCACCAATTGCTCCAAGCATTGCAATAAAGGGATGTGCGGCGATACCGTCAACAACCCCAAATGGTCCCTCAATCGTTGCTATAGTCCATATATAAAAGGCCAAATAAAGAAAAAAGCAAGTTTTGATTATTAATATTCATAAAATCATATTTTCTAATTAAATGTCCTGCAACATAAAAAGCAATACTTATAAATGCTGCACCAATCGACCACGGCAGCTGAACAAAATGACTAATAGTAAATCCTGATATTGCAAATACAACACTAAGGAAAATAAGAATTACCGAAGATATGTTGCTTGAAAATCTATTCGAAAACCTAAGTACAATTTGATAAATTACGTTTCCAAAATACATGGCTAACAGGAACCAAATTGCACCAATCGCTGGAATATTTGCATTTGGTATAATTGACTGATTAGTTGGTGCCCCTATACCGTACAATCCAGCTATTATATAATGATACCAATTATCAGTCGTAATCATTCCTTTAACATGTCTTTGTAGACTTATTAATGAAATTAAAAACATAATGAGCACTGTTACAATATACGGAATAAGTAATGTAAAGAAGCCATTTTTCATGGTCTCAGTAATTTTCTTTTCTCTTGTTAAATATCCAGAAAGAACAAAAAATACTGGAACATTAACTGCAAATAAAAAATTCCGTAGAAAACTGGGTGCATATGTGTGACAAACAATAATCATTACCATACTAATACAACGCACATAGTCTATCCATTCGATCCTTTTCTTTCTCACAATTTCCTCCCTTAAAAAATTATCATCTTATGCTTATAAGCATCCTATGAATTTTTTATACTGATATGTTTGTATTCAAAAACTCTTTTGACGCCTAGGAACATGCATAAGAGTAAGAGATCAATAATTAGTCGAAGTACAGCTGCCAACGGCCAGCTGTGAATATAAGCTCCCCAATTAGTCCAAAATAAGTCTAAATGGTGAATACACATCACAGCTAAAGTATGCTGTCCTATAATTCGAAACACTCTAGAGAATCCAAATAAAACAAGCCATTTTGATAATAAACACACTAATAAAGTACCTGCTGCAGCTTCAATAAGAGTAACAACAAAAAGTGGATAGTGTCTAATGGACATCTCAATATTAAGATGGAGCATAATACATATAATCCAGTAAAGCAATGCTATTCCAACAATCCACCTAATCCAAGTATTGCTCACCTTTTGAGATGCAATTTTCCTAGCTACTAACCCCATCCACATAAACAATGCTGCAAAAGGGACAATATCAAATGCTTGTGGTAAATAGTTTTTAAAATTGTTACAACAGATGTACGAAATTGCTGAAGCAATAAATAAAACTATTCCAATTCCTATATCTGGAAGATATATCTGCAGTACATCAAATAATAACTTTGCCCAAAAGAAAACAAATAAAAACCACATAACACCAACACTCATTAAGCCAATTGCTGGGATATTTGACCCCCACACAACTCCTTTAAAAACGCTTTGGCAAAAACTACTAAAACTAAATTCCTTCAGAAAAATCAAGTTTTCGATTCCAAGCATAATTATCATTATCACAGCAAGTATCCAAACATGAATAAAGTTTTTTTGCAACTTCTTAAAAAATTTTTGCCAATTGCTTACCCTTGATGATGTATAGCCAGACAGAATAAAAAAAAGAGGCATATGGAACGAAAATATTATAACATGCAGTGTGCTTAGATCATTTACCTCATGGCCAATAACCATTAAAAGTATTGCAATACATTTAGCAATATCTACCCACAAAAGCCTCCCCTGATGTATACCACTGTTTTCCTTATCCATTTACCCATTCCTCCAATCAAGCATATAATTAAGATCTTATATTTAAAAGATATTTCAAGCCATAAGTACTAAGAACTATTATTGCGGGTAAAAATTGAATCAAGTATCGAGAATTATCTCCTTCAAAAATCAACAGAAATAGCATTCCACCTACAACAGTATACTTAATAACTTGAGCATAAAAATCATCAAAGCTAAATGTACACAGCGTTAATAGTAAAACAATACACCATAATAATTGAGAATATATTAAATATCCATTCCAGTATATATAATCATTCTGTGTAAAAATTTTTCTAAGATAACTTTGAAAACTATTTTTTACTTTTAACTTAGGCACTAAGTCCCATCCGATTGGACCATAATTTACAGCTGTCGTACGCCACCACGATGCACTGCTACTGTTGTGAGCCTGCTTTAATATAAAAAATTCTAAAGCATTTCTCGGATTTTTTAATCTATTAATATCTTCTTTTATTGTATGTGTTTCATAGTATATTCGATTATTTGGAATTAGGCTTTGATCTTTTTGATCAAACTTTAACCAATATCCACCCTTACCATTCTCGTTACTTTCATGCAATCCCATTGCCATAAAATGTAACATTGAAAGCGCCTGTTTTCTTTCGACCTTTACTAAATTATTTGAATACTTAACATGATTAATCGTTCCAAGCATAACCATAAATGGAACAGTAGCAAAAATAACACAAACAAAAGATCTGGTTAAATACTCATTATTCTTCCTATTCCTTATTAAGAAGAAAAAACTAACAATAACTAATGCTATTACAACAATAAAAGTGCTAGGTTTCATTTCATAAATAAAAGCACCATCTATACCAATAAAAGTTAACGTTATAAAACGATACTTAGTTTGTTTGATATAAATGCTCAAAAGCCAAAGAAATAGTGATAATCCAAAAAATACCCAATTATCACTATATGGAATTACTACATTAGGACTTATTCCATATAGTCCAATAGAAAACATTAATGCAACTAATCCATATTCTTTTCCTTCTTGCTCTTTTACAGCTAGCATAATAAAAAGGCAACCTAAGTCGATTAATAACGCATTCAACACATTTAACCTAAATAAGAATACAAGAGGTGTTGGTTGTCGCCAAGCTAAATATAATATTTTTTCAATATAAGCAAGGAAAAGATTATTTGGATAAATTGAAAAATAGTTTTTAACACCAACCGGACGCTGAATAATTAAATTATAAATATCTTTTGGATCGTTATTTAGTGTCCCTGTTAATGCTTGAATAACATTAATTTGATAAAGTATAAGGAAAGAAAATAATACGATAATCAAATAATATAAGTTACTATTTATATATTCTCTAAATCCCCGTCTTGTTTTTATAAAAAGGACTAACAAGAGAACCATTACTATTAAAATACATACTTTTTTGATACTAGACGATTTTAATATTAAATAGAACTGTTTTGTAGATGCAATAACTGAAACTATTAGCATAATTGTCAAAATTATACTAATAAGATGGTTACTAAAACTTCTTTTATTCATTGAGTATTCCACCTATTAATCAACAAAACATATTATCTTTTTTCTACAACTTCGCCGTTAACTTAACATCTGGATACTTCTGTTTAAACCAGTTTTCGGCAAACTGGTTTTCAAATAAGAAGAGTGGCTGATCATGGATATCCTTAACCAGAATATTGCGTGATGAAGACATCTTCTCATCTAGTTGTTCTGGATCAATCCAGCGTGCAGTCTTCTTCCCCATTGGCTCCATTACGACATCAGAGTTGTATTCATTCTTCATCCGGAACTTGAAGACTTCAAACTGCAGTTGACCAACCGCACCCAAGATGTAGTCATTAGTTGTGTACGAACGGTAAAGCTGAACTGCCCCTTCTTGAACCAGCTGGTTAATCCCCTTATGGAATGACTTCTGCTTCATTACATTCTTAGCAGAAACCCGCATAAAGAGCTCTGGCGTAAATTGCGGTAGCTTTTCAAACTTAATATCCTTTTTACCCGTATAAATCGAGTCACCGATTTGGAAATTACCAGTATCATATAAACCAATAATATCTCCAGCAACCGCTTTCTCAACGTTTTCCCGGGTGTCCGCCATGAATTCAGTCACATTTGAAAGACGAAGTGGCTTCTTCGTCCGTTCCAACATAACGTCCATCCCCCGGTCAAATTCACCAGAGCAGATCCGTACAAAGGCAATCCGGTCCCGGTGCCGTGGGTTCATGTTAGCCTGAATCTTAAAGACAAAGCCTGAAAATTCAGGATCTAGTGGCTTTACAATTCCACCATCTTCGGTCTTGTGCTCACTTGGTGCTGGCGCAAATTCAAGGTAGTTTTCTAGGAAGGTCTGTACACCGAAATTGGTTAAGGCTGAACCAAAGAAGACTGGTGTCTGGTCCCCCTTAGCAATCTTATCGCGGTCAAGTTCATTTCCGGCTACTTCCAGTAATTCCATCCCATCAAGAGCATCTTGCCATTCACCGTCATCAGCAATTGGGTTGTCGCCCTTTACGTTACCGTCTTCATCTAACGGCAAGTAAGGATTCTCAGGATCCGCTGGGTGGGTCAATGCAACTCGGTGGTTATAACGGTCATAGATTCCCCTGAACTGGTGACCAGAGCCAATTGGCCAGTTCATTGGATAGGTTTCAATCCCCAGAACATCTTCAACCTCATTTAGCAGGTCCAGTGGATCACGGGCATCCCGGTCAAACTTGTTCATAAAGGTAAAAATCGGAATTCCACGCATCTTACAGATTTGGAAAAGCTTCTTGGTCTGGGGCTCGATCCCCTTAGCACTATCAATAACCATGACAGCGGAGTCGACAGCCATCAAGGTCCGATAAGTATCTTCAGAGAAGTCTTCGTGCCCTGGAGTATCCAAGATATTAATCCGTTTTCCTTGGAAATCAAATTGCATGACGGAAGACGTAACAGAAATCCCCCGCTTCTTTTCAATTTCCATCCAGTCAGACTTTGCAAAGTTACCGGTCTTCCGTGCTTTAACGGTTCCGGCTTCCCGAACGACTCCACCGAAGAGGAGGAGTTGTTCAGTAATCGTTGTTTTACCCGCGTCCGGGTGTGAAATAATGGCGAAAGTCCGCCGCTTATTAACTGCTTCAGCAAGTTCTTTTGGTGACTTCATCAATTACTTTCCTTTCATATTTAAAATTGCGCAATATCTTTTATAGTTTAGTATATTCTGAAAAAGATAACAATAATCTCTACATATAATTCTTTCGTTTGTTTACTATTAAAATCACTTGATTACCTTTTATAATAGTTTATAGAAAAGTTAAACTATTATTATTGCATTGAATTACCTGGTGTCTTTTTGCTATATTAGGTAACGTTAGAAATAAATTACAGAGGTACTTTTGTTATGGATAACAACAATCATCGCGAATCGCGCGAAGAATACCGTAAAAATTTAGAAAAAAAGATTTATCAAAATGCTCGTCAGGATGAGGAAAGTTCTCAACCTCAACGTCTTCGTCATCACCATTTCAACAGGCCAAATAATTCTGCACCCCAACCGGCTCCAGAGCCTCCTGAGAAGCACCACTACCATACTCCCAAGTGGATGCGCTGGTTAATTTGGCTATTAATCATCTTAGTCGCTGCTGGTGGATTTTATGAATACCATAAAGTCCACAAAATGGCTACGGGAGTTTTCAGTAGTGGTGACGGTAAGATTAGTAAGAAGCTTCAGCAGGGTAAGCCGGTTTCCGTTCTTGCCATGGGGACCGATGTTGGTGCCTTAAACCGTGGTAATAAAGGTGGTAACACTGATTCAATCGAATTGTTTACGATCAATCCTAAGACGCAACGAATTACCATGACCAGTATCCCACGTGATACGTTAGTACGTGTTAACACTGATGATGGTGCGGATTACGTTAAAATCAATGCTGCCTACTCAATTGGTGGTCCAAAGCAAACCGTTAAGCAAGTAAGTGAACTATTAGATGTTCCAATTGATTACTATGCAGTTATCAACATGGGTGTGTTAAAGAAGGTCGTTAACTCCTTAGGTGGGGTTGAGGTTAATAACCCCTTTGCATTTACCTATGAAGGGCACCACTTTAAGAAGGGAAAGCAACATTTAACCGGTAATGAAGCTCTAAAATACGCCCGGATGCGTTACCAAGATCCAAACAATGATTACGGTCGACAAAGACGGCAGCAACAAATCCTTTCTAGCGTCATTACTAAGTTCAAAAAGTCGGGATCAATTAGCTCGGCTAACAAGATCATGGATGCTGTTGGTGATGGTGTTAAGACTAATATCCCGATTGATGATATTGCCACCCTCTACGGTAACTACCACAGTGCGATGAACAATGTCACTACTTACCATTTCCAGGGACAAGATGCGATGATTGACGGGGCATCATTCCAAATTGCTAGTCCAAAGGAAATCAACCGTGTTTCAAAGTTAGTACGGAAAGCGCTTGGCTTGAAGCCCGTTAAAGTGGTTAACCACGAAACTAAGATGTACAAGTCACAACCAAATTATGATGGTTATAACAACACTGACTTTATCTTACCTGGCGGTGCTAGTTATAATGATCCGGGTAGTGGTAACGGCAGTGACTATGTTACCTCTTCCTCAAGGTCTTCACGTTCCTCTGAAGAACCTAGTGAACGCTCCACAACCTACAGAAGAAGCCCTTCATTATCGTATTAAGCCACTACAGGAGTAGGAAACCGAAGTCGTAAGTGATTTCTTTCCTACTCCCGTTTTAGTTTAAAAATTAAAAAGTCACATGCGTTCAACAAAATGCATGTGGCTTTCCTTCTACAATGTTCTAGCAGGGAACCAGTAATCAATGTAATCAGAGTTACCATCCTGTGAAGACGTATAACGGTCAATTACCCGTAATGAATGGTGATTAACTAAGGCATTTCTTACTGCTGTATTAGCAGTAGAAAAGATCGTGTCAAAACCTGAAACAGCACTATTATAATCACTTGGATGTACTCGTTGAACATCAAGGCGCTGCGTCGTTGTTACTTGTTGACGTGCAATCTCACGCCCTTGAGTTGCATCGTATAAAATTACATAGTGGTTCGGTCGTGCAATAGATTGGTTAGTAACGTGCCAACCAGCAACATGAATACCATTACTGGTTCTGATCATTCCATCTAAATTACCGTAATTATCATTAAACTGATTAAATGTCTTTGGCGTATTAAACCAGTAATCATTATTCTTACCTTCACCAGACTGAGAATTATCAGAGTAGCGAGCAATAACTTTTAATGAGTGGCCCTGCAATAATGCGTTTCGCAATGAAGCAAACTGTGCAATATCAAAGTCAGCATTAAATCCTGAATTTGATGAATTTAAGATTCCAGGATAAACGCGGGCAACATCAGGGCGACTAACCGTATTAGCTCTAACCCGCGCAACTTCTTTACCAGTCTGATTATCAATTAAAATAATCCATTGGTATGGGTCGACACCGGACTTATCGCTTGCGTGCCAACCACTAACCTGTAGGTGACCGTTATTAAGTGTAAAACTATCAACGGCACCCTGGTTTTGGTTAAAGCTCTTTGCAGCAAACCAGTAATCAATTGAATCACCATTTCCAGCGGGATCATTGGTATAACGACTAATTACCTGCAGTGAATCACCGTTTTGGATAGCATTCCGTAAAGCATCATTCATCGCAAACGTAGCCTGGAAGCCTGAATTCTGACTGCCATATACATCCCGATTTGCACGTTGAACATCAGGTCGTGAAATACTTGAGACTGACTGACGTTCAATCTCGCGATGGGTAGTTGCATCATACAAAATTACGTAACGGTTTGAACGGCTAATACTTTGATCGGCAGCTTGCCACCCTGATACTTCAATTCCATTATTAGTCAGGCTCATACTATCTAAAGAAGCAACATTTTTATTAAATGCCACTGCATCAAAAGTATTATCATTATAATCGCTGTTACCGTCAGCAGAAGAAGTATTCCGAACGAGAACCTTAATCTGGTGTCCGGCAGCAATAGCATTTGCCAGGTTACCACTTATTTGGAAGGTAGCGTTAAAGCCAGAATTGCCTGCACCATAAATATCAGGGTATGCGTTTGAAACATCATTCCGTGTAACCGCTGAAACCTGAGTCCGAGCTAATTCAGTATCGTTATTATTGGCATCGAGCAAGATCACATACCGGTTGTTCTTGCCTTGGTTATTATCATCAGCAAACCAACCAGAAACATTTAAGGTATTGTTGGCTGAATCAATCGTAACACCATCTAGGTTAGCGGCACGGGTGATACCCCCCATGTAGCTGGCAAACATCCCCAAATCAATTGAAGCATCAATATGGGTACCATTCCAATTATCAGTGTACTGCCATGCACCATATCCTTGGCTTTGGACAAGATTACGGTAATTACCGTACGCTGCAACCCATGTCCGGTTTTTACCAACAGTTGAACTAACATTATATTGATGATCATAGGAATAACCAGTGTAAACACCATGGTTAGTAAAGCCAAGTGAATCCAATGTTTGCCAGAAGACGTTTAGGTTATTAACAATTCCCGCATATTGGGTTTGCGGTACCTGTTCAACATCGGCAATCATCAGAGTATCACTACCAAGACCAATTCCCCGTGCCATTCGCGCAAATAGCTGAGCTTCAGCCTGTGCTTCAGAAGCGGTCGTAAACCGTACAAAGTGGTAAGCTGCAACGTTCATCCCCGCTTGCTTAGCATTATTTACTTGGTTTTGAGCATATGTGTTCACCCATGTGCTACCTTCAGAAAGCTTAACAATCACATTGTTAATCCCCTGGTTGTGGTATTGAGCAAATGTTCCTGCAGAGATGTTCGGTTGGTAAGCAGAAATATCCAACGTATTGATGGTGCCAATGCCATTATTAGTAGCCGCATGAGTAGTCTCAGTAGTAGCACTTGCTGTGGTTACTGGTACTTGGCTCTGACTACTAGTTTGTGCCGTTGCTGAATTAGTTGCTGCCGCAGTAGTTGCAGTGTTCGTAGCTGCATTGGTAGTAGCACTACTTACGTTATTAGAATCAGTGGTGGCCGTCGTACTTGATTGGGAAGTCGTAGCTACTTGTGCAGTTGTTACCGGAGAACTTGCCGGCGTATTATCGTCAGCTTGCCCGTTAACAGTACCAAAGGCTAATGCACCGAAAGCAACTGCTGCACAGCACCACATTTTTCCACTCTTATACAATTTAAAACGTTTCTTCAGTTCCATGTTTACTCCTTCTATTAATTTTTCTTAAAAATCAATACAAGAAGTATTCTACTACTTCAAACTAAAAAAAATCCCGTTTGCAACGGGATTGTAAATAAATGTAATACAAATTTCTTAATTCACTTCATTAAGGAAGTTTTGCAGTGCTTCTTGCCAGGTAATTACATTGAAACCAGTACCCTTAACCTTATCCAGACTCATAATTGAATGCCGTGGACGGTAAGCTTTCTGAGGGTATTGTTCCGAAGTGACCGGCTGAACATCAACTGGTTGGTCCTTCAAAATCTCACTGGCAAACTCATACCAAGAACAGTGTCCGTCATTTGACAATTGGTAATAACCATACGGAACCTTGTTTTGCACGGCATAAAGCATGAATTCGGCCAGGGTCCGTGTCCAGGTTGGCCGACCAACTTGGTCCGCAACCACCGTCAACTTATCGTGGCTCTTTGCCAACCGTAACATGGTGTAAACAAAGTTCTTACCATACTGGCCAAAGACCCAGGAAGTCCGGATAATGTAGTACTTATCCATGATGCTTGAAACCAGCTTCTCCCCCGCTAACTTAGCCTTACCGTACTCGTTCTTCGGGTTAGTTGCCGCATCAACCGCGTATTCGCCTTCGTTAGTACCATCAAAGACATAGTCAGTACTGATATATACCAGGGTTGCACCAGCCTTTTTCGCCGCCTCAGCAACGTTCTTGGTACCATCCTCGTTAACCGTCCAGTTAAGGTCCTTCTGCTCGTCTTCAGCTGCATCAACGGCAGTAAAGGCAGCACAATGAAAAACGATCTTGGGTTGCACTTCAGCAAACCGGTCGGCAACTGCCTGTGCATCGGTGATGTCCATCCCCTTAGAATCAAAGGCGTCATAAGCGATCCCTTTTTCATCCAAGAGGTGCCGAAGTTCAGTTCCTAACTGTCCGTTGGCACCAGTAATTAAAATATCAGCCATGTTTGTTTCCTCCTAAAAGGGCCCGTGACAAAACTCGGTTTTGTCACGAACCCTTGTTTTAGCTCCGAATATTACAGAGATATCGCGTGACCCAACCCCAGGGCCTTAGTGTCTAGCTACGGACAATCGCTAGCCCGTTCCGTGCTAACGATCGTCCTATGCTAGCCATACAGGCCCTAACCGGGGTTGTGTCACAGCTCCTTCATTTAATCAATTACTTCAAAGCAGCCTTGGCCTTTAATGGCTTCCACCATACTTCATTATCCTTGTACCAGTCAATTGTCTTCACAATCCCAGTATCAAAGGTGTATTCAGGCTTCCAGCCAAGTTCAGTTTCAATCTTAGTTGGGTCGATTGCGTACCGCTTATCGTGACCCAGACGGTCCTTAACATACTTGATGTGGTCTTCGGAAATACCAAGGTTATCCACAATCAGGTGGACGATTTCGTTGTTGGTCCGTTCATTGTGACCACCAACATTGTAAACTTCACCCGGCTTACCGTTCCGCAGTACTAAGTCAATTGCTTGGCAGTGGTCACTGACGTAAAGCCAGTCACGGATGTTCTTACCATTACCGTAGATTGGAAGGTCCTTACCTTCCATCCCGTTTGAAGTCATCAATGGGATTAACTTTTCTGGGAACTGATAAGGGCCATAGTTGTTAGAACAACGGGTAATGTTGACATTGTAACCGTAAGTTTCAAAGTAGGAACGAACGATCATATCAGCAGAAGCCTTACTTGCTGAGTATGGTGAATTTGGTTGCAGCGGTGATTCTTCAGTAAAGTAGCCTGTTGCACCTAGGGTACCGTAAACTTCGTCAGTTGATACTTGAAGGAACTTTTCCACCCCTTCACGCTTAGCAACGTCCAGCAAAGCTAATGTCCCCTGAACGTTGGTTTCAACGAAAACGTCAGGGTGCAGGATTGAACGGTCAACGTGTGATTCAGCCGCAAAGTTAACAATATGGTCAATGTTAAATTCATGAACCAGGTGGCTAACGAGTTCCCGGTTAACAATGTTCCCCTTCACAAAGTGGTAGTGAGGGTTGTCCTTGATATCGTCCAGGTTGTGGATGTTACCGGCGTAGGTCAGTAAGTCCAGGTTGATTAAGTTGTCATCCGGGTACTTTTCTAGCATGTAGTGGATGAAGTTGCTACCGATAAAGCCGGCACCACCAGTTACTAAGATATTCATTTTGATTAGTCCTCCCCGTAAGTGAAGTTCATTTCGGCATCCTTAAATGAAGGATGGTGTTGGTCCTTTTCAGACAGGATCAGGTGGTCAGTTGGCATTGGCCACTTGATGTCCAGGTCAGGATCGTCGAAGGCAATGCCCCGATCAGCATCAGGAGCATAGTAGCCGTCAACCTTGTAGGCAACGTTAACGTTTGGCGTTAAGGTAACAAAACCGTGGGCAAAACCCTTTGGTACTAATAGTTGACGGTGGTTGTATTCACTAAGGATAAATCCTTCCCACTTACCATAGGCAGGTGAACCCTTACGAATATCAACAATCACGTCGTAAATGGCACCAGTAACGGCCCGCAATAACTTGGTTTGGGAGTATGGTGCTAATTGGTAGTGCATCCCCCGCAGGACCCCTGGTTCAACAGACAGGGATTGGTTGTCTTGTGTAAATTCAACGTTAATTCCTGCTTCTTCGAACTTGTTCTTGGTGTAAGTTTCAGTAAAGAAACCACGATGGTCACCAAAAACATCAGTTTCGACAATCTTTGCATCAGGTAATGAAGTATCAATAACTTTTAATGACATGTAATCAATCGCTCCTTAATCTTCTTTGGCCAGCCGTAAGAGGTATTGGCCATAATCGTTCTTCTTTAACGGCTGGGCAAGCTTTACTAGTTTGTCCCGATCAATGTAACCCATCCGGTAAGCAATTTCTTCGAGTGAAGCTACCTTCAAGTTTTGCCGCCGTTCAATTGTAGCAATGAAGTTGGAAGCTTCCAGCATCGAATCATGGGTCCCAGTATCGAGCCAGGCATATCCCCGCCCCATTAGCTTAACATCAAGTTTACCACGACGAAGGTATTCCTTATTGACATCAGTAATTTCAAGCTCACCACGAGCTGATGGCTTAATATTCTTGGCAATGTCAACGACATCGTTGTCATAGAAGTATAAGCCAGTAACCGCGTAGTTACTCTTTGGGTGTGCCGGCTTCTCTTCAATCGATAATGCGTGCATATGGTCATCAAAATCAACCACGCCAAAACGTTCGGGGTCGTTAACGTGGTAGCCAAAGACAGTTGCACCATCGGTCTTCTTGGCAGCAGATTGAACAAGTTCGGATAAACCTGCACCGTAGTAAATATTATCACCAAGAATTAGGCAAACACTGTCGTCGCCAATGAAGTCTTCACCAAGGATGAAAGCTTCTGCCAATCCATTTGGCTTTTCTTGAACCTTGTAAGAGAAGTTGAGTCCCCATTCAGAACCGTCACCAAGTAAGTTCTTGAATAGTGGCATAAATTCCGGAGTAGAGATTACCAAGATATCACGAATTCCTGCCAGCATGAGAGTTGACAGTGGGTAGTAAATCATTGGCTTATCATAAACTGGAATCAGTTGTTTGGAAATGCCCCGGGTAATCGGGTAAAGGCGGGTGCCAGAACCACCTGCTAAAATAATTCCTTTCATAATGGCCTCCTTAAAATGCCAAAATCCATGTTTAATTCTATCACACTTGTATGTCGATAAAGGTTAAATCTAATGAAAAAAAGGAGATCAGTCAATAACTAATCTCCTTTAATGAATTATTTGATTGTTACCTTCACTGGCTTAAACCAATAATCGATACGGCTGCCTTCACCATTTGCTGAGTCACTGTAGCGTGAAATTACTTGAATCTGGTGACCGTTAAGTGAGGGGTCAAGTTCAGTAGTTAAATTAAAGCCAGACTGATCAGCATTATAAAGGTGTGGATATACCTTCATAACATCGGGGCGACTGGTAGTTGGTACGGCTACCCGTTTTATTTCTTTCTTAGTCGTAGCATCATATAAAATGATAAAGTGGTACGGCTTATTAGCCGCTTGGTCTGCAGCATGCCATCCAGCGATCGTAACTTGATTACCGGAAACTTTAAATGAATCCAGACTAGCCTTGTTATCATTAAAGGTTTTTGGGGCAAACCAATAATCTGTATAATGACCTTCACCATTTTGACTGTCACTATAACGTGAAATAATTTGGATCTGGTCACCGGCTAATGCGGAATTAAATTTCAAGTTTAAACTAAATCCTGAATTAGCAGCATTATAAATACCAGGGTAAACTTTAGCCACATCGTTACGAGCTGAATTTTCAACCAAGAAACGACCAAGTTCAACTTGCTTAGAAGCATCATAAACAATTAAGTAGTGGTAGCCTTGGGTCAAGGTATTATCAGCTGCATGCCAACCAGAAATGTTAATTGTACCGGTAGCTGCATCTAGTGACATATTGTCTAAGTTACCAACATTGGCATTAAGTGATACTGGATTGTAGTAAAGATCCTTACCACCATTAATCTCACCCTTGGTATCATAGGTATAACGTGAGACAACTTGAATATTCTTACCTGCTAAGTTGCTGGTATAAGGAATAGTAATATCAAAACCACCCCACCCAGAAATTTCAGCATTTGGGTAAGCATTTTGAACGTCCTGACGGTAAACACCCTTTACTTCTGTCCGATATAATTCCTGCTTGGTGTTACCATCTAACAGAATAATGAAGTGATGCATATTTGAATTATAAGAATTGGCAGCGTGCCAACCAGAAATATGCAATTGGTTTCCTTCAACAGACAGGTTATCAATGTGACCAGTATTGGTATCAAATGCTTCATTATCCCAAGCAGTTAAGTTGTACCGTTCAATAACTGAATTCAAGATAGTAGTATAGCTTGGGTCGGTTGCATACCCATCTGCCCGGATAAGGTAAGTAACATCACGGTAGTTAGTTTTCCACAATAAGTTGTGGTAACGACTATTGGCTACTAAGAAGTAACCGTGGTCCTGAACAGATTCTGAATTATTGTCGTAAGCACGGAATGCATCATTAATCATTACACTCCGGCCACCGTATACTTCACGGGTTGGTAAAGTAACACTATGACCATTGTATGAACCCTTAATACCAAACAGGTTGTGGTAACGGGAAGCTAAGCTAGATTGACCCCAACCACTTTCAATAATTGCTTGGGAAGCGGTTAATGAAGGTAGTACCCCATATTGCTTCCAGGTTGAGATAGCACCATCGTGAATACTATCTAAAAAGGCCTTCTGTGAAGCGGTCAAGCCAGCCGTATTTAAGCTAGCTGAGCCAGAACCACCGTTAGCTGCATCAATTGGATCAGCAGAAACATTGTACTGGTTAGTTGAGAAAGTCGGCGTTGTGCTAACAACCGGCTTATTGACTGCCGCTTGAACAGCTGAATCACTAAGACTAACTGAATAATTATTTGTTGCAGCACTCGCACTTTGGGTAGTAGCCTGTGCGTTATTCTGCTGCGTCGTACTTCCATTTAAGCTTTGGTAATTATTATTTTGAGTATTTGCGTTATTAGTAGTCATCGCCACTTGAGCTTCATTGCTCGTCGGCTGCGTACTATCAGCTTGGCCATCAGCCTGGAAAAACATTAGTGATGCACCAAACGTAAATAAAACAGGTAAAACGATTTTAATTTTTGATTGTTTCTTGTCTTTCATTGTTAACAAATATTCCCTCAAATCTTCGAACTAATAATTTAACTTAAACACCATTGACTATACTAACATTTGTAAATTACAGTGAAGTTACAATAAGCAAACAATGTCGTAAACAAAAAATGATTACAGCAATACTGCAATCATTTTTTACTAATTATTAAAGTCGTTATAATATACCACCATCAAATAACTAAAAAACAACTTACCTTTTTTATTAATTCGCAATGGTGGCTTCTTAATTGCTAAACGCAAAGCTTTTATAAACGTACTTCTATTTTTTAATAGAGCATAACTGCTAACATATGATTTAGCTGTCCCATTTAAGCTACTCTCGTATTCACGATTGAATTCATAAGCCATATCTACTGTATGCTGTATTTGAGCACGTTCAGGTTTGTGATGTGTTGCTCGGTATAATAAGTGTGTAATAGTATTTTTCTTATTACCACCAACCACATTATCACCATGTTGACGATACAAAACTGTTGGCTTATTTAAATAGACTAACTTACCAAAAGCAGCAGCTATTAATCCGATCCACCAATCATGCATATAAACATTCTGATAATTAACTTTGGAAAACCTAACCATCTTCTTTAATTCGTCATTAAGAATCATTGTGCAACCTGTTATACAGTTAGTAAATAAAAGTGATAGGAAATCTGTCCAAACATTACTGCCATTCATTCGACGAATAGGTTTCAAATCCTGATTAACTATTTCTAAATCAGTAAAGCCACATACAGGGCCAGGCTCATTTTTTTCAACTAGGTTGACACAATCTTGAACTCGATCCTCAAGCCATACATCATCTTGATCACTAAACATATAGTAATCTGCTGATACATGTTGCAGTAAATTCATAAATGATTTAACCACACCAATATTATTAATATTTTCTTGGTTAAAGAACACGATATTTTTATAAACTTCACTATACTTTTGAATTATCTCTACTGTTTTATCTTTTGATCCATCATCTCTAATGTAGAGTACCCAATTATCATAACTCTGACCAATAATTGATTGAATCTGTTCGTCTAAATAGTCCTCACCATTATACGTTGACATTAAAATGGCAACTTTCTTTTTCATCACAAACACCCTTATTTGTTTTAGTAGCTTAGAGCGCGTTGAGCATCGGCATTCCAATGCCCGTAGAACTCACCGTAGGACATTGCTTCTTTTTGGCCAGTCCAAGGATTGTTGTAGTAGAAACCATTGCTGTTGTAACCAGTCAATGCAATTGCATGGTTAACAAAGCCGTTCATATTAGCCATCCATACAACTACTAGGTGTCCATTGTTAAGCTTATCTTGAATTGCTTGAAGTGAACAACCAGTCATTACCTGACTAGTCCCCAGGTGGTTTTGAACCACTGGTGCAATCCCAGTTGGAAATACCCACCAACCGCTTGGACTGTATGGGTTGCCGACAAAACCATAATCACCATTGGAACTCCGTGGTGTTTCATTTGCCACTTGGATCTTAGTAATATTAACGCCAGCATAACGCAGCATCATTGTTACTGCGGTCATTTCGCAACCCGTTGGCAATTCTGGATTTTGACCAATTACTTCCGCGTTATTAAAAGCAGCTACAATGTTCCCCATTGCATCATAGGTTAACGTCTTTAGTCCGGTCGTCTGTGCACCAGAATTAATTGATACTCCATTGTAAACAATATCTACCGCATTACCATTTCCGGCAGCATCGTCAGTCAACCGGTCAATCAACTTAATTACCTTATGTTGCATGTTGTCGGTAACGGTAAAGTCCAGGTTAAAACCGGAATGATCACTATTTAAGATGTACCCAACATTGGTAGCAAGGTCAGGACGTGACAAGTTGGCATTTGTTACTTCCCACCGGCCAAGTTCACTACCATTTTGGTCCACCGCAATAATCCAGTGGTAAGGCTTACTACCGGAAAGGTTACTTGCGTGCCAACCACTTACGTGAACTGTATTGCCATTCAGGACTGCCTGGTCAAAGTACCCCTCATTAGAAGCATAATCTTTAGTTTGCTGGTCATCATACTGACCATTACCATTACGGTCACTACTGAAACGAAGCAATATCTTTAGCGTGCCATTAATTGACGATGGGTTAACCCTAATTAGCTGGTTAAAGCCACTTTGTAAACTGTTGTAAATTGCCGGATAAACCCGGGTAACATCGGGACGATTAGTTAAGGTTAATGCTTGGCGAGCAACTTCCCGGCCATTATTTAAAACAATTGCATATGCATAAGGGTAATTACCGGAATAGTCACTAGCCATCCAACCACTAATTTGGATTCCCTGGTCAGTCATCCTAATAGAATCAACACTGGAAGCACGTTGATTTAACGTGACTGGCTTGCTCCAAAAATCAGTATAATTGCCGGCTCCACCGTTTCCCCGGTTACTAGTCGAATAACGACTAACAACAGAGTACGAGTGGCCACCAATAAGCTGAACACTAGTTAAATCAAAGTTTCCAGTAAAACCAGAAGTACCCGCAGTCTTAATTGCTGGAAAGGCCTGTGCAACATCCGGCCGATCAACTTTCTCCGCTTTAGTCACCGCGATTTGCCGGTTAGCAGTATTATCGAACAGGATCAGGAAGTGATTGTTTTCAAACTTGGATACATCATTAGCATGCCAGCCACTTACAAGCACCGCATTCTTGTTACTCCAATTAATGCTATCAATGCTTCCTTGGTTTTGGAAATCCCCACGCGTAATCGGGCTAAACCAGTAATCGACATAATCACTATTTCCAGCTGGGTCGCTGCTGTAACGACTTAAGACTTGTAGCTGATGGTTAAAGTTTAACCCATTGAGGTTAAAGAAAGCTGAAAAGCCTGATTCACCTGCACCATCAACATCAGAATAAACCTTTGCTACATCAGGACGTGCAACATTGGTTACCCGTTGACGCGCAACTTCATGACCGGTTGTTTGATCCATAATAATTAGGTAGTGATAGTCTTTTCCACTAGCACGATTAGTAGCATGCCAACCGCTTACATGTAATTGACCATTTTCCACAACCGCTCCATCCAAGTTACCATAGTTATTCCGATTAACTGTTACCGGAGCAAACCAATAGTCAACACTATTATTGTTTCCAGCTGGGTCACTGCTGTAACGACTAATCAATTGAATTACATCAGTATTAGCAATTACCTTACTTAGATCAAAGGTAACCGTAAAGCCGGAAGTGGCCGCTCCGTTCACATTATGAGCTGCTTGCACGTCGGGCCGGTTAACTACCGCACTGGTCCCCGTAATGTTTTGACGAGCAATTTCACGGTTATTCGTCTTATCATAAGCAATAATGTAATGGTAGTTTCGACCAGCGGATTCATTTGTTGCATTCCAACCACTTGCAATTAACTGTCCTTGGTCATTAATCTTTTTACTATCCATATTTGCGTAATTGCCATGGTCATTTTGATTAATTGTACTATTTTCTTGTGTTTGGTTAGCAGTGGTCGTCTGTTGACTATTACTACTTCCTGTTTGACTTAACTGCGTGGTGGTAGAACTCTGGGTCGTTGGTTGCTGGCTATCAGCCTGACCATTCACCTGGTTAAGCCACAGGATAAATCCACAACTAGTCATCGCCAGTGCTGACATCGCCAGTTGCTTTGCATGGTGAATATTAATAGTTTTCATAAAATTTCTCCCCCCCTAGAAAAAAGAGGTCGGGTATTAACTCGACCTCTTAAACTTTTAATTTTACTAGCCATTAAGACCGTTCCGGATGATTTCAAGTGGGTTTAACCACGTACCATCATTCGTGAATGACTTGGCCAAAGCGATATTGAAGTTGTGTTGACGGGTAATACCAATGTGAACGTGCGAAGTATCACGGTTACCGATCACATCACCAACCTCAATCTTTTGACCCGGCGTTACGGTAATGTTACCACGGTTAGAGAAGGCTTCTTGGTAAACAACCAGGTATTCACCAGTATCTTCAAGAACGTACCAGTCAAGACCAGCAGTGTAACCAACCCCAACGATCGTACCACTGTGAATGGCATGAACTTGCGTACCAGGGTGGTCGTAAGCACCAAAGTCAAGGCCATCGTGGAAACCATTTTGACGGAATTGACCACCAGGGTTAACTCCGAATAATTGAGCACCCATAAAGTGACCTTCACCAACAGCTGGGAATGGCCATGCCCACCGGTTGTTGTGGATTGAAATAGTATCAGAAGTGATGTCAACATAGTTACCGTTACCAGCGGCATCATCAGTAAGACGGTCAATCACCTTTACAGTATGGTGGTCCAATTGTGATGGGATAGTAAAGCCAAGCTGGAAACCAGACTTATTACTATTCAAAATCGTTGGATATGCTGATGCTACATCATTCCGTGTCCGGTTAACATCTAATACTTGTTGACGGTACAACTCTTGACCAGTATTTGCATCAGTAAAGATCAAGAATTGGTATGGCTTGCTTGCAGATTGATCACTTGCATGCCAACCACTGACATAGATACCAGTATCTGAAACCTGAATGGCATCAAAAGCACCAGCATTTGATGCGTAAGTCTTACTGTACTGATCATCGTAGTTAGAATTACCACCTTCATCGCTGGAGAAGCGCAGGATAATTTGCATATTCCCAGTGATGGAAGCCGGATTAAGGTTAATTGTAGTATTAAAACCACTCTTTAGACTACCGTAAATATCGCCACGTACCCTAGCAACATCGCTACGATTAGTCAGTGTTAGTTTTTGACGAGCAACTTCTTTTCCGTTGTTAAGAACAATTGCGTATGCGTTTTGACGGCCCTTAGAATAATCGCTAGCCATCCAACCAGCAATGTGTAAGCCATTATTTGTAATGGAAATACTGTCAAAGCTATAATCTCGTTGATTCAACTTCTTTGCAGCAAACCAGTAATCAGTATACTGGCCACCACCACCATTTCCACTAGCACTGGTAGAATAACGACTAATTAATGAGTACGAGTGACCAGCTTGTAAATTAACATTGCTCAAGTCAAACGTACCACTAAAGCCTGACCGACCCGCGGTTGTAACTGAAGGGTAAGCTTTTGCCACATCTGAACGAGTGGTGTTCGTAACTTTAATTGAGGCAACCTGCTTACTGTCAGTATTGTCATATAAAATCAAGAAATGATTATTCTCGAGCTTAGAGATATCATCAGCGTGCCAACCAGAAACAGTAAGATGTTCACCGTCACTCAAATTAAAGCTATCCAATGAAGCTTGGTTGGTGTAATTACCGTTAGTTATTGGTGTAAAGTAATAGTCAACGTTCTTACCACTACCATCAGCCTTAGTGCCATAACGGCTAACAACTTGTAACTGGTGGTTCAAATTCAAATCACTTAAATTAAAGCTAACACTAAAGCCAGATTTTGCAGCATTATCCACATCTGGATAAACTCTTGCCACATCCGGACGATTCGTATTGGTTACTTGCTGACTAGCAACAACCTTGTTTGTGGTTTGGTCATAGATAAAGATAATATGGTAAGGCTTATCAGCCGCTTGATTAGTAGCATTCCATCCACTAATTTGCAATTTTCCATCCTTAACAACAACAGCATCCAAACTAGCATGATTATTTTTATCAAATGTAATTGGGGCAAACCAAAAGTCACTAGCATTACCATTTCCAGCAGGATCAGTAGTATACCGACTAATAAATGAGATTGAATCAGCATTGGCAAGACTTGCTGCAGGTAAATCCATGCTTACATTAAAGCCTGATTGGGCAGCACCATAAACATTATGAGCACGCTGGACATCGGGCCGACTAATAGGGTCAGTAATTTGAGTACGAGCAATTTCGGACTTTGTAGTATTGTCATAAGCAATTAAGTAGTGATATTGCTTGCCCTGTGAGTTGTTAGTAGCATGCCAACCACTAATTTGAACTTGACCATCATCACCAACCTTAACCGAATCCAGGTTAGCGTAATTACCATGATCATTAACATTGTAACTAGCTTGCTGACTACTACTTGTGTTAGTAGTCGTAGTAGTTGAATTATTGTTTTGACTGGTATTTACTACAGCCGCATTTGCGGTTTGCGTAACTGCGGTTTGGTTTGCAGAATTATCTGTAGTACTTTCGTTAGTACTATTCTCAATATTGTTATTATTTGCGTTACTTGCGCTACCTTCAGTATTCATTGTAGCTGTAGTTTGCGCATCAGTTTGTTTTTGGTTAGTATTATCAATCTGATTAGCGGAAACCTTACCGTGCATTAAGAAAAGTGCACTACCACAAACAGTGATTGTTGGTAAAATTTTGCTTTTGAAATTCTTAAGGTTAAAAATAATGTTTTCCTCCAAAACGTCAAACTTTGGTTGACTTATTAACGCTAATAATAAAGATATACGTGATCGAGGAAGATTGCAACTTTTAATAAAAACATTAAAAAGTTGCTAGAAGCCCTAAATGATAAGCTTTCTAGCAACTTTTTCGACTTATTTAGTTAATATTTTTTAAAAATCCTGTAACACGGCAGCAACATTAATCTTTTGATGATTTCTTTCTAATCAGTTTTTGAGCATCACTTAAAATTGAGGCTCTAGTAATCGCAAGACCGAGGAAATAAATTCCTACTCCCACGACTACTTCAAGTATTAAGTTTGAAATCGTCATATTAATGATTAAACAGATTCTGTTAACAACAAAATACATAATCAATCCACACAGAAAATACTTCCACTCTTCCCTAAATAGCCGCCGTCGACTAATTGTGTGTCGAATCATCATCAATTGGCTTGCCGTAACTAAAAATTCAGAACAGACTGTTGCTACAGCAGCCCCATTTGCACCCCAACCTCCGATTAAGAAGAGGTTAAAAATAACATTGCTAACCGCACCAATCGTAATTGACGTGGTGTATTCCTTAACCCGGTTAACTGGCATTAAATACTGGGTCCCTGTTACATTACTCCAGGCAATTAGAACAATAATTGGTGATTCCAGGAACATTATCCGTCCAGTGAGACCAAAGTCAGCGCCTAAGAACCATGGGGCAAACTTAGCCGAAATCGCCATCACACCGAACATCATCGGTACCGAAATTGCCGAGACAAAGTTAAAAGACGAGTAAAGGCTTGAGCGAACCCCCTTAACATCACCCTTAGCAAATTTATTTGCCACATGGGGTAGCATAACGGTTCCTGTCGCAGTCACAACAGCTAATACAAATTTAACAATCTTATCAGCTTGACCAAAGTTACCAAGGGCTGCTTGTGTTGACATTCGCCCTAGCATTAAACGGTTTAATACGAGATAAACCTGGGTTGTAATTGTGGGAATAAACAGTAACAAGGCCGGATAAAAGTGCTTAAATGGGTGCCATTCACTAATTTTCACCCAAATTACATTATCCTTAAGGTAAGGCCACAGGGTTAAGTTCCCAATTAATTGGGCACCACCAAGAATTAAAATGTATTTACCTAAATCACCAACATCCTTAACTACTGCAAAAATCAACGCAATTGATGCAAGCTTTACAATGGTATTTCTAGCAACGGTTACTTTAAAGTTTTCTAACCCCATAAAATACCATGAAACATCCAATCCCGTTGCAATAATCCAAACACCCTGCAGCAAGAAATAATGTTGAAAAGTAGTACTAAAGAGAAAAACTGCAACTAAATAAGCAACCAGGGAAACGGAAACAGTTAACATTTGGAGTGCCTCCACCCCCCAAAAGGTTCGTGAACGCTCATAAATATTTTCACGATTATATGCTATTTCACGGTTACCATACAGGGTAATTCCCATCTGTCCCATCAGGTAGAAAAAAGTTACCCAGCTGTTGGTATATTCATTGATTCCGACACCATGAGCTCCCAATACACGTGAAATATAGGGAACCGTAATCAGCGGAATCAACATGTTTAATATTTGGTAACCAGCATTGTACAGATAATTTTTAATTACCTTCATGTTTTAATCGTCAAACTCCTTTGCAACAGTCTTTAATGCTGCAGCAATAACTTGATCCATGTTGTAGTAGCGGTACTGGCCAAGACGACCACCAAAGATAATATTTGGTTGTTTTTCAGCTAACTTTTGGTACTGAGCGTAAAGTTGATTATTCTCCTTATTATTAACTGGATAATAAGGTTCATCCCCCCGGTGCCAGTCAGCAGGATATTCCCGGGTAACAATCGTCTTATTCTTATCACCCTTACCAAATTCAAAGTGCTTATGTTCGATCACCCGGGTATACGGTGTTTCGGCATCGGTATAATTGATAACCGCGTTCCCCTGGTAGTTGCCAACCGGCTTTTCTTCAGTTTCAAAACGGAGACTCCGGTATTGTAGTTCACCCAGTTGGTAATCAAAGAATTGGTCAATCGGACCAGTGAAGACTACTTTGTCAGCACTAGCAATATATTCATCTTTCTGATCATAAAAGTCTGCGTTGACTTCAACATCAATTAGATCGCTTGCCAGCATCTTTTCAACAATCTGGGTGTAGCCGCCAATCGGAATTCCTTGATAACTATCATTGAAGTAATTGTTATCATAAGTCAGCCGAACAGGTAGACGGCGAATGATAAAAGCAGGTAATTCGGTTGCCTTTTGTCCCCACTGCTTCTCGGTATAACCCTTAATTAGCTTTTCATAAATATCACGGCCAATTAATGAAATAGCTTGCTCCTCTAAGTTTTGTGGTTCTTTGCCATCCATTTCTTGACGTTGTTCATTAATCTTAGCCATCGCTTCTTCTGGCGTCCGCACACCCCACATTTTATTAAAGGTGTTCATGTTGAATGGTAGGTTGTACATTTCACCCTTGTAGTTAGCAACCGGGCTATTCGTGTAGCGATTAAATTCAGCAAATTGGTTTACGTAATCCCAGACCTTCTTATTAGAAGTATGGAAAATATGAGCACCATACTGGTGAACTTGAATACCATCAACTTCCTTGGTATAGATATTTCCAGCGATATGAGGACGCTTTTCAATTACCTTTACGTGTTTACCACGCTTTGCAGCCTCGTAAGCAAAAGTAGCGCCAAATAGGCCCGCGCCAACAACTAAGTAGTCGTACTTTTTCATAAGATATTCTCCTCATCAGTTTTACTATAACTATACAAGTATTTTACTATTGTTTTAAATATCAGCAACTACCCTTCTTAGCATTGAATGGTAGTCTCTATTAGTGTTAAAATGCATTATGATTTAGTCATAATATTGCTTATTAAACAATATTGTAGACGAGCAATTCTTGCAAATGCTATAATTATACTATTAAACATACGATTAGTATAGTTACAGTGAATTTACAAATAGGAGAGACATTTCACATGAAGAAATTACAACGTTTGGTTTTCTCTGGTTTGGCAGTCTTAACTTTAACTTTCGGATTAGCTGGCTGTGGCTCTAATAACCACAATTCTTCAAAGTCATCTACTTCAAAAGATAAGGTGACTAAGGTTGAAAAGCACAAGAATAGTGATAAAAAGCAATCTTCTTCTAAGTCCAGTAAAGCTAAAAGCAGTAGCGATGAGAATGATGAAAACACTAGCATTTCAAGCAGTAACAGTAGCGTAACTACTAACAGTCAAAGTTCCACTAGTTCTTCCTCATCAAGCCAAAAGGTTAGCCAAAAGCAACTTGGCTTAAGTGACGTTGCTGTATGGACTGATGAGAATGGTGTTACCCACCACGTTGATAGTGATGGGATGGACCGGCAAACTTCACCAAACCAATCAGGTACTACTTACAAGGATTGGTCAGGTAGTCTGCCAAGCAATGCTCAAATTGTAAAGCAAAACTAAATTCGATAATAAAAAAGGTTCCAAACAATTGGAACCTTTTTTATTTACCTGGTAAGAAATCCGCTCGTTTACCTTGAATATTTCTCATTCCATCTCTAAAACCTTGATTGCAAATATATAACGTTTTTCTCCTAATTCCTTTGTAGCGTTTAGAAAAAATAACTTCAAGATCAAACTTCAGTTGATGCCATACTAAGTATAAGTTTAGAAGTTTCCAATTCGAGTGTTTCTTTCGCATCAATATAATATTACGTTTTCCATAATAGTTCTTCCAATTAATGTTAACAATTGCGGTATCTTTTTTTACTGTTTTATGAACAATCACCGCCTCGGAAACATTTAGTACATTGGTAAGTTTACGTACACGTAACGAGTATTCAGTGTCATCATAATAAATAAAATATTCTTTATTTGGTAAACCAATTTTCTTTAAGATGCCAACACTAATTACACAACCCACAAATGAAAAGGTATCAAGCCAGAAATTGTGAGAGTAGTCTGAAACTGGAACGTCCAATTCTTTTAACCATTTTCTATTAACTATCCGACGGCGATGATCGGTCTGAATAGTACCATCTTCATAAACAACCGTTCCACAAAATGCCTGGCACTTTGGATGTTGATTAACTGCCTGATCAATGAGTTCAAAATAATTTGACTGATAAAAAGCATCGTCATCGGAAATAGACAAATAATCAAAATTTTCGGAGAACTTCATTGCTCTTTTGATACCATAATAAAACCCACCGGAACCACCATAATTTTTATCCATTCGTTTGTAGTCAATTAATGGGTTATCAAGTAATTGTTCCTTCTTTAATAATTCTGGTGTGCCATCCGTCGAACAGTTATCAATTAGAAAAATCTTCTGGGGCTTTTTAGTTTGATTTAACAGACATTTTAAAGCACCAACTAATTTTTCTTTGCGATTAAATGTTACAATTACAGAAGCGTATTTCATAATATATCTCCAAATTAATTGTTTTAACTCTACAAAACATGCTAGTGCCTTAAATTTTTAAGTACTAGCATGTTTTTATTTTGCCTAATCAGCTATAACTCTATTTATTATTACGTAAGTATTCAATCTGTGGATTAAACTTGAAGCCTTTTACTGTTGAGTTCCAAATAATTTGGAGCCGTTGCTTCTTATTATCCTTAGCTTTGAAAATAACTCGTAGAATATGGAGAATCGTCTTTAAAACTAGATGAACCCATCCGCTTAACCCTTCACGACGATAAACATATACTTCATTACGATAGGCAAAACAGTAGCGATTAAACCGCTCAGGAACATCGCCAACAATGTTACTTCCTGTATTAGACTTACACTTATGAATAATAATACTCTTAGGAATAAAGTAGGCTGGATAACTACGCGAAATACGTCGCGAAAATTCTAAATCATCAGCCCAAATAAAAAACTCCTTTATCGGCAGCCCCACTTTTTTAACAACCGCTACGGGAACAAAGAAGGAAACAAAGGTCCCCATGATAATCTGCTTAGGTGCTCCGTCAAAGTCAGCAAGTTTATGGTTTAATGACACCTTTGGTACATTCATTTTGCATAACGATTGGTCTTTCCATAGCACCTTACTAGATAAGAAACCAAACTTTCCTAACTTGCGGGCAGCGTTTATCAGCTCTTCAAGGGCGGTTGGGGTCGGAATTGAATCATCATCCATTAGCCATAGGTAATCATCACCTAATTCTGCACCCTTTTTGACACCAAATTGAAAGCCACCAGCACCACCAAGGTTAGCCCCCGTATTAATATATTTAACTTGTGAATCCGCGTATTCTTTAACAAGTGCATCAGTGCCATCAGTACTTGCATTATCAATAATTAAAATATCCAATTCACGGTAAGTTTGACCTAGTAAGGCCTCAATACACTCTTTTAATAACTTTTTTCGATTATAGGTAACTATTATTGCCGCTACACGTTTACTCATAAATAAACCACCAAATCTTATTACTATGAAGTTAGTCTTTTGCTAACTTAAACTTCCGCCATATTTGATGTTTAAGTAGTTTAATTGGTGGCACTACCATCAGTCCTAACTTACTCCTGGTGTCCCAAGTGGTAATTGTCGTACTAATCGTTGGAAAATCATTACCATATCGTTTAGCGATTTCACGACCAGTTTGTACATACTGCCAATTTTCCGAACTACCAGTAGAGTAGTGCCACATTCGCGCGGGAACAACATAGTTTTTACGACCATTAAGCAAGGCCACTAAACACTGTTCAACCGCGTACATATGCCAACCTTTAATATCCGAGAATGGATGTGATTCGCAGAAGTCACTCTCCATTACAAAAAAGCACTCATCAACCGTTTGAACTTCAGTCACCTTATCAATTAACTTTCCGAAGCGGTGGGGTGGATTATCATGCACAATTGACGTTACCAGCGTTGACTTATGGTGATGAACTTCAGAAGGACAGCCAGAAACCCCGGCCACCCCTAAGTCATCAAGTTGAACAATCTGAGCTAGGGCGTCGTGCAAAGCATTCTTATCTAAGAAACGCATATCTGGGTGGAGAAAAACAAGGTAATCACCATGAGCTTTTTTCATTGCACTATTATAAGCCTCACGTGCAGATGAAAATTGATTGTTATCATTGTTTACCTTTATTAATTCATAGTTAACACCCTCTTGCGACTTTAAGCTTTCCTTAAAACCTTGATAAATTTTTTCTTTATTAACTATTGTAATAATTGAAAATAATGTTTTATCGTTAACCATTTTCCTCATTAACCTTAATATAAAATTTTGAAATCAAATTAACCGACTCCAGGTCTCGTCCACAAAGCAAATAATTAATCCGACCATTCCACCTAGTGCTAAACCAACAGCAACGTACTTCTTTGTATGAGGAGTAGTAACTTGATTAGTATCTTTCATTGTAGCAGGAGCCAACAGTCTAACTGTACCAGCTCCTGGTTGAATTGACGGCAAGTTTGTCTTCATTGCTTTTGCTGCAGCATTAGTAATCTTAACTGCAGCAGACTTGCTAGAAGCCTTAGCCTCAACAGTGAGAACTAGAGTTTGTTGTGATACCTTGCTGTCAAGCATGCTATTAATATCATCAGATGAGTACTTCTTCTTCATTTGAGAAGGCAAGTAATTACGAGCAGCCTTAGAAATAATCGGATCTTCAATAATCTTACTGTATGTATCCATCATTTGTTGATCAGCAGAATTAAAATTATTATTCGAGTTTCTCTCTTCATGGATAGCGTGCGAAATTACCATGGACCGCCTGGCAATGTAAAAAGTATTCTGACGGTGCTTAGCTAAGCCAAACATTCCTGCACCACCCAATAACATCATTACCAAAACAATGATAATGTATTTTAAAAATATTTTTGACTTGCTATTATTTGCTATCATGATTTCCTCCAGATTTATCTATCTTTTTATTAATGGTAAGCATCGGCACCACCGCTAATAATGCAAACAAGAAAGGATTATAACTTAGGTCAAGTAGATGTTGCTCAACAATACAATGCAAACCTATTAGCATAATAATTGCTGCTAAGGCATATTCTCGATTTAATGTTGAACGGTAAGCAATAGCTGTCATACAAATGACTATTAGTACTCCCAAAATCAACCCATAAATAATCACTAACCGCATATATGATGAATCAATATAAAAATATGAGAAGTTTAATTTATAGAAATTTTTGAGTCCTTTAACGCCTCCCCAGCCATTTTCATGAACATGTTGTCCAAAAAATGAAATCCCATATTTAGCCAATGCCTTATGAGATAATCCTAAACGTCCCGAAAGTATTCTATCTAATATATTAAATATTCGACTCGGATTATATAACCATGCTAATAAGAGTGTTGAATAAGCAGCTAATGGAGCAATCATCCAATAAAACGAAGCAATTCCACGTGATATTACGTTACCATTACTTGCTAGCTGTGCAACCCAAATAATTGGAATAGTCAATAAAATCAACACACATGAGTTTCGAGCTTGTGTTACTTCATACAGCACAACATCTAGAAATGCAACAATTGCATATGAACGCCATGTTAAGTTTTTAAAAAATAGGTAGTAATAAGCTAGCAATAAGTAAAAAGCATAGGCTCCAGTATCTGTTGGATAACCAATTCCTAGAGAATGCCGGTGGAAGTCTTTCCTCATGTAAACCGCATCCTTAACAAGATTAGCTTGCGAAATAATAATCGTCCCAAGTAATAGAATCCCAATTGTTACAAAAAAGAGCTTTATTATTTCACGAAAGTTAACGTTCCTAGCACCAAGTATGAAACTAACATAAAGTAATATATCAGTATTCCTTGATAATCGCCAACTAATTATCGCTAATATCAAAACCATCGACTTACCAATAATTTCTTTTAAGTTGCAATAATCTAATGCATATATTTTCACGAACAGTGCAACAATCGCTAAATAAATAAGCCGGTGAACCATTTTGCTAGGAATCATTGGTACATAATTACTAGCAAGGAGAAAGGATAAGATACTTGCATAAACAAAAGTGCAATAATATAATCTCTTACCAATCTCTTCCTGATTGTTAAATAATCTTATTTTCATAATTATCCTTCTAATTGAATCTAACGACACTGTCCCTCATAAACTACTTTTTCTCTTTAATAATATAAATTGGGCGATGCTTTGTCTGCATATAGATCCGGCCAATATAGCGACCAACAATTCCGAGACAAAAAAGTTGAACACCACCAATAAAGAGCATGATACAGACCATTGACGCCCAACCAAACGCGCTACTATTTGGAACAACAAAATGTCGAATAACTATAAATATTATTCCAATAACAGCAATGAAGGCCGAAATGCCACCAGTCCAGGTAGCAATTGCCAGAGGTGCTTCAGAGAAATCAGTAATTCCGTCAATTGCATACTTAAATAATTTCCAAGTTGACCAGTCAGTCGTACCGGCAACCCGTTCAACATTCTTATAGGGAAGGTACTTCGTCTTAAAGCCAACCCAGTTAAAAATCCCCTTTGAAAACCGGTTATATTCTGTTAATGACAAAACAGCATTAACCATTTGCCGCGTCATCATCCGGTAGTCACGAGCACCAGAAACAATCTTAGTATCGGAAATTTTATTAATTACGTTGTAAAACTGATCACTTAAGAAGGACTTAAACTTAGCTTCACCCTTCCGGTCAGTTCTTCGCATCCCCACACAATCGTATTCACCGGTTGAAACTTCATGGTACATCTCTGGCAGGTATTCAGGTGGGTCTTGCAGGTCAACATCCATTACCACGACATAATCGCCCGTTGCCGCTTTAAGCCCCGCATACAGTCCTGCCTCCTTACCAAAGTTCCGGGAAAATGAGACATAGTGTACATGCTCTGGATCCTGGTCATGAAGCTTACGTAATTCATCGAGCGTCTGGTCTGCCGAGCCATCGTTGACAAACCAGTATTCAACCTCAACCGGCATTTTCTTAACAACTTTCTCTACCGCGGGGTAAAAAAGCGGGATTGCTTCCTGCTCGTTATAACACGGTACAACTATTGACAGCTTTGTCACAAAAGAGCCTCCCTACTTTGACTATGCGTGACCAGTAATTTTACGAAGGATAAACTTACCACCCTTTTTAAACCAATTGGTATGCTCCATAAAGACATACTTAACCTCAACGGTAGAGTATTGTGAATTCTTATCCAGCCAGACATCAAGTAATAATTCACTCAAAAAACCATATACTCGTTTTTCATAGGTTGAATAACTACTGATGTCCGTTTGTTTCTCAACTTCCGCTAAGACATCAAACATCCAAGTACAATACTCATTTAAGGGTTGCTTCTTCATAACAAACATATTGAACATGTGCGCCCAAGTCCGCTTCATTACCTTTTCAAAAGAAGGCAAATATTCCGGATACTTTTCCGTAATAACTTTCCGCATTACTTCAAAGGGTTCGTGATGGTGCGCATGTAGGTAATGAGATTCATTACTTTCAATGTAGTAGTTTCGCTTTGGTGGCAAAATAATATCATGATTAGCTAATAGAGCTTCTGCCTGTTGCCGTGATAAGACATCATTCAAATCCTTACGGTGGTTCATACTAAGGTAACGACGGTAGTGAACCAAACCCATCGCATCTAAGTCAAGGTTCTTCCACCCCCAATAAATTGCCGTCAGCTCATTATAGGTGGGGTTCTTAGCAGAGATATTATCTCCTGTATTATCACCTTGAAAAGTATGGTTAACATCAGGATGGATCTCTTTGCCAACGAACACTGGCAGGTAGAGGTCATCCTTAGGCATTGCATAATTCTTATGTGCAGCTACTAATACTTTTACGTCCACTGTTGTTCTCCCATTTCATTAATATGCCCCATTAGGCACAATCATAATTTTAACCGTTTCAAACATAATCTTAAGATCAAGCCAAATTGACCGTTCTTGAATATATGTCAGGTCAAGTTCGACCATCTCAGCAAAGTCAACGTCATTTCGGCCACCAACCTGCCACATTCCTGTCGCACCCGGCTTTACCATCAACCGTTGCTTATCATAATCAGAATATTGAGCTACTTCACTAACTAGCGGTGGCCGTGGTCCAACAATTGTCATTGAACCGCCGATCACGTTGATCAACTGAGGTAGCTCATCCAAACTATATTTACGGATAAAATGACCCACTTTGGTAATTCGTGGGTCATTTTTCATTTTAAACATTGCACCACTAACTTCATTTTTAGCCTGTAATTCCGCTAAAAGCTCGTCAGCATTCGTTACCATTGAACGAAATTTATACATTTTAAAGTGCTTGCCATCTTTACCGACCCGAGTCTGGGAATAGAATACCGGCCCCTTCGGATCATCCACTTTAATGCAGATGGCAATAATCAAAAAGACAGGACTCAGTATCACCACCGCAATTGAAGAAGCAACAATATCAAATAGCCGCTTAATAAACCGGTAGCCGTACTGGTGATTCAGTTTTTGCTCATTAATATGAATACTTGTATTCTTCATTTTCCGTTCTCTTCTATAAAGTAATATATCTAATTAATAATACCAGTAAATGAACACTTATGAAAGGTCTTCCTCGTTTTCGGCCAACCATTGCTGAACGGCATCAAGGTCAAAGCCTTTCCGGAACATTGCCTGCTTAAAACGCCGCTCACGGTCCATCCCCGTATAGCGCCGGTAACGGTGCCAGACTTTTGTAGCCTGGTTTGCCAGCAATTCCGCCTGTTGATCCGGATCTTCTTCGGGGATTACTTGGTCCTTTATTTGATCGTACAGGTCACCACTGTAGCCCTTAGTCAACAACCCCTGCCGTACCTTCTGCTCTTGTCGAAAAGTTGGCTGGTGGTGGTAGCGTTTAAAGAGCTTTTTCGCCAGCTTACTAGCATTTTCCAACTGGTCTTCCGCCGTAAAGTTTTGCAGTGCCGCCTCAATATCATTCTCCCCAACCTTCTTCAAGCGAAGGTGCTGACGAATGACTCCCGGCCCCTTCAAACTCGTCGTCATCATTGTCTGGACATACGAAATTGCGTACTGGTGGTCATCAACTAGTCGCCGTTCCCGCAATTTTGTCATAATCGGCGGAATAAATTCTTCAGGTGTCGCCAAGTCATGAAGCTTTTTTACCACTTCACTTTCCGACCGCATCTGATAAGACAAGTAATCCAAAATTTTGGAATAAGCCTGTGCCTGTTGGTCCGCAGTAGTAATCACCTTAACCTGGTCTTTATCAAGTTCCATCCCCTTCATCAGGCGAAACTTAACCAAGACACTTTCGGCCACTGGGAAGGCATACTTGCCATCTAAATAAACATTATAGCGGCCCTTCCGCTTTTGCGCTTCAATTTTTGAAATCTTCGCCATTTTTTAAAAATTCCCCCTTCATTTTTTCACCGCTCATTCGTTTATATAAGTGTAAGCAGTGATCACCACTTACCAAATACAAAACAAAGGAGTGCTCAGCATGAGTATGGAACGTCAATTTAAGTCAGCAAAGGTACAACTAACCCTCGTTGGGGACAAGCATCCTAAGGGGGTCAAGCGCCTCTTTAACAATGCCGCCGCCAACCTTACTAGTGACCAACTGACCTTAGTAAGCAGCGCCATCGAAAGCTTGACCGCCGAAAAGTGTACTGCCACTAATATTATTACTACCGAAGAATTAGTTACCGAATAAATCTAAGAAAGGAAGTTCTCTCACATGAAGACTCTTAATTTAACTTTCAAGGGCAGCCTTGGTAAGAAACACCTCTTGAAGCTTAGCTACGCCAGTGAAAACCTCTCCGCCGAAACCGTCCGCGAGGCAATGGAAAAGATTGCCGCCGCCCATGCCTTCACTAAGGGCGATGACGTGATGTACGTTACGCCAGTTTCGGCTAAGTACGTCGACACTGTTTCTACCGTTATCTTTAATGATGAGGCAAAAGTAGCTTAGTTTTACACAAACTGGGAGACTAGGAAGAAGATTCATTTCCTTCCTGGTCTCCTTTTTCGAGTATCACGATAGTAATTCGGTTCCCCCACCAAGAGTCGGAGAAATCTCTTATTTATGCTCTTTCTTCTTATTAAATAAGTCCTCGGCATCAACCAATTGCCAGAAGTGTTCCCGCTCTTCAAGTGTTCCCTCATGTGCTTCCTGGAGGGTCGCATTAATAACTGCCCCCAGCATAATGACATATCCTGAAAGGTCAAGCCAAATCATCATTGCAATAAAAGCCCCAATCGTCCGGTACGAGGTAACACCGTGCTTGAATAAAATCGTGTAGTAGGAAAACAGTCGTGACAGTCCCATCCACATCAACGAAACAATAAATGCACCACTTGCAGCATATCGTAACCGCACCTTTGCATTAGGAACAAAGTAGTACAGCAAAGTCATCGCAATAAACAGGACCGCCAATGTTACTGGCCACCGCAGAGAACTGAAGATCGAAATGTAGCGCCGGTTGAATTGAAAAAGTGGCTGAATACTGTTCAGCACCTGCTCACCAAAACCGTATAAGAGGATAATTGTAAAGATGAGTACAAGAACCACGATCATCCAGATAAAGGAAACAACCCGGTTAATAACCGGATTCTGGTTACGGGCTACATCATAGGTCAAATTAACTGACCGCTGAAAAGCAGCAATCCCCTGGCTGGTAGACCAGAGAGCAATTAAGGCCCCGGTGGTCAGCAGTCCTCCACTCCCCCGTTGAAGGAAGTCGAAGATCAGCGGCTTAATAAAGCTGTAGACTGATGATGGGACAGCGGTCTGTAAGTAGCTAAGAACCGTTTTTGCATCAATTCCCACCATTGGCAGAAGGTTTCCAACCACCAAGACCGCGGGAAAAATCGATAGAAGCGTATAGTAAGCCAACATCGCCGCTGAACTCGAAATCTGCGCCATGGTGAAGTGCCGCATGAACAGCATGATAAAATTCTTCAGTTTTCCTGGCTCATTCTTCACATTCCTACTCCCTCTGATAATATAGGGCTATTATAGCAAAAAAGGACCGGTGACGCTCGCGTCGCTGGTCTCTTTTAATATTACAATTTTCAAATTTAATTTTGTACTTGCCGCTTCTTGGCTGCAAAGTGGTAGAAGACTAAGGCCACAATTGCAAAGAAGATTGGTCCAGCAAGTGTCCAGAATGCGGTTTGGTAATCCTTTTCCAGTAATGGTTGGATAAAGGTAAATGCAATACCGACAATCAGGATTAATTCAACGAAGATAACTAAGATGTCAGTCCAGAACCGGTTCTTAAATGCAACGAATGGCCGGTCGAGGTCCTTCTTCGCCTTAAAGAATGGAAAGGCACCAATTAAGAAGAGGTATGGGAAACAGGTTGAAACATTGGCCATATCAGTCAGGATCAGGTAGAACTTTTGGGCGGCAGAACCACCAAAGGCAACCAGGAAGACGATGACACAAACGATCACTGCTTGAACCCACATTGCGTTTGCAGGCATTCCCGCCTTGTTCAGCTTAGTCAGCTTCTTTGGCCATAATTCTGGGTTTGAACCCAGGATGAAGGCCTTGATTGGTGAGTACAGTAAGATAAAGAGCGCACCCAAGAAACCTAATGTCTGAGCTAAGGCAACAATCCGGGTCATGATTACACCACAGGTTAATGCAGCAGCATGGGACCAACCAAGTGAGTTGCCAAGGGCAATCCCTAAGTAGTTGAATGCCACGTAAGTAACGTTCCCCAAGTTAACATTACTCTTGGTCAGGTCTTGTTGGTAGTTGATTGACCAACCGAGCATGAAGATCATCAGAACATAGGCACCGATGGTAAAGATGCTGGCAATGATCAAGCCACGTGGGAAAGTCTTTTCAGGGTTCTTCATACTATCAGTAACGGAACCAAGTGATTCCATCCCACCATAGGCGAAGATTGCATAAACAACAAAGGAAATAATTGCAATTGGGCTTTGGAATTGTGGGTTAGGTGAAGTGATGAATGAACTTGCACCATGAATTGGTTGAGCCAAAGCACCTTTGTTCGCAATCAAAACAATAAAGCTGACAACTACGAAGATGATGTTAACGGCAATGGTGAAAATACCACCAAGTGAACCAACCTTCGCAATGGAGTTAATCCCCCGTGAACTCAGGTAGGTGATGACCAAGATCATGATGATCCCTAAGACACCAATGAACTGGGTCGAAGTTAAACCAAAGGCATGCCATTGCTGAGTGGTATCCTTACCAAAAATCAATGCAGAAAAAGTAATCCAAATCCGTGAAGCGGTGGAAACCATCCACACGATCCAGGACGCCAACCAAACGAAGGTCCCCACAAAGGCAACCCGTTCACCAACAGAACCGGCCAGCCAAGAATAAATACCACCCTTGGCTTCCTTGAAGGTTGAACCATATTCGGCCATCATTAAACCGCATGGGAAGAAGAAACAAATCCCCGCCAATGCGTACCAGATAATACTACCGTAGCCCATTTGCAGGTAGGCGTTTGAAACATTACCAAATCCGAAGATGGCGGTAATGATCATCGTCACCAGGCCGAAGGTAGTAATTACCTTTTTATTACCACTATTCTCATCCATAAAAGTGCCTCCAAAAAAATTTACAAAAATAATAATTGCATTAAAAATAATTAACAAGGTTAAGTATAGTCGTCTTTTTGCATAATAAAAGAGATTATACCGCTTTATAATCAAATTCTAATGCAAATATTCATCTTTTGCTAGTGATTTATGCATTTATTAGTGGTAAAACGTTGATATGGAGTCTTTCAAACGTATAAAGATGCATTTACGGGTTGTGCATATTTTTTCAGGTGAACTGTGATTCTTTTAATTTGCTTGTCTTTATTTAATTTGGCAGATTGTAAAATATAAGTTGAACATTTAAGTGGACAAGAAAACCCATAAAGGTCTTTAATGGTGTTACCA
>NZ_CANDNW010000014.1 GCF_947387525.1 Limosilactobacillus viscerum | reverse complement strand
GTTGTGGTAACACCATTAAAGACCTTTATGGGTTTTCTTGTCCACTTAAATGTTCAACTTATATTTTACAATCTGCCTCTTGTATTACTTTCTACAAACTAAGCAGGAATTCTAATTGAAGCTACTGAATCTTTCTTGAATAGTTTGCAGCGCATTATTTGTCCAGTTGATATGATTGAATCACTGTTACTCCCCAGAAGTAATGCGTTGTTTTCTCCCCGACAAATGGAAATTTAATATACAAATAACTATTAATTTGGCTAGTTAGTACCTATGTAAGTCAATCGGCATTGGCGCTAGCAACCGCATAATTATGAGTATTGATTAGGAATATAAGTAAGTATAAATGAGTGAAAGCAATTAAAGCTATCCTTGTATCTTGAGTGCAAACGGCCCCTAGTGGCCGCTTTTGTGTAAATAAAATTCTTAATTACCAAGATAGTATTCGATTACTGTCTAATTGAGGAGGAATAAAAATGCTTTCAAAGAAGAACACCAAGGAACAGTTGAAAAAAGCAGGAAGCAAAAAAACAACGGTTCGCGATTAAGAAATTAACGGTTGGTGTTGCATCGGTCTTAATTGGTTTCACATTTCTCGGCGTTAGTGGGGTAACAACCGCCAATGCGGATAGTTCAACGTCAACTAGTGATTCAAGTACAACGACCACGCCAACATCATCGACTAGTACAACGTCAGAAAGTACTGATTCAGCGACACCTGCTAGCTCAAACACAGCCGCGGTTTCAGTAACCCCAATTGCTGGTACGCCTAGCACGTCAACCAGCCCTGCAGCCGGTAATAGTGATTCTTCAACAAGCTCATCAACCAGCTCAGACCAAAGCACTGCTAATACAATTACTGCCGATGCGATTGCTGATGGTTACATTAAGAGTACTACTGATGCAACCAATGCTAAGAACACGTTATCCGGTCGGGCATGGATTGTCACAACTGGTACACCATCAACCATGTCAAACGGCTTGCAAGCCTTACCTGACGGTACTCAGGTATACCTGAAGTGGATGGACACCGATGGTTCAGTGTCACCTACTTACGTTGCCAGCATTAAGGCAATTGACAGTTCAGATGGTTCTCAGGTTGGTCCAGGTGCATATGCATTCGACCTTCGCGATGGCTGGACTGATGCAAACGGTAAACTGCACAAGTACAATGCAGTTGCCGGGCAGTACTACAAACTCTGGATCCCTGATATTCAGGCTGCTGATGGTAACACAATCACCATGATGCGGCAGGTCAGTGGTTACTACCCTGGCTCCTGGGTTAATAGCGTTACGAGTAAGAACCTGGGTCAATTCCCACTGATTGGGACGAACACGCAACGGACTGGGATCTTTATGTACGAAATTCCCGCTGGGGCAGTTGATGGTGGCGCTTCATACATGACGACCGCCAAGGATCAGTGGATTGAAGATGCAGCGGGTCCGTTATCTGCCCCCGCAGTTAGTGGTGACAAGGATGCCTCCGGGACAATTTCCGACCGTGTTTGGCTTGAAACTGGTGGTGATATTGCCAATTCTGCTACCGGGCCAAACTATAACTCATTAATGGGGGACACAGCAGCAAATGGTTATACCGTAATTGCATCGATGCTGACTCCGGAGGGCGTTAAAGCCTACAAGGACCAGATTGAAAGCCTAAGTGTATCTGAGCAAGCAGCTGCGGCTAAAGAATTGTTAACCGCTCACCCTGAATACATTGCTGCCACTGTTTACGGCAAGACCAATGAAAATGGGCAATACACTCTTCGTTTCCCTAAGGACATTACCTGGGAGAATACTTATGTCTACATGACTGTCCTCGATTCAAACGACCAGTTAGCAACTACTTATTCTGCATACACAATGCCTGTCTTCCGGAGCCCAAATGCTAACAACAGCTGGCTGCCACAGACTTCGCCCGCATATAATGCGATCGCAACTGGTTCACCAAGTTGGTACAATGTTAACTTTGCAATTGTTAACAACACGATGGTTACGTTAGACATTACAAACTTCAATAGCACTGACAAACCAGCTTACTACGGTGATACAGCAACGATTAAACTTGATGCTAAGGGGTCAGAAATTTCACCACTGAGTAACTACATTCAATGGACGGATACTAATGGTAATAACGTGGGTGATCCGGTACCAGTTACTCTCTTGAGCGACGGTACCAAAGCCAACCTGACAATTGGTGAAGACGGTAAGACCGTTACAATTAATGGAGTTACTTACGACTTAAAGAACCAAGTTAAGACTGGTGATGTATTTACGGCAACACTGTACGAAGGTAATGATTCTAATCCGGTTGCCAAGGACTCCTTTGTGGTTAAGGCCCAGGATAAGGATCTCTATGAACCAGCTTATGAAAAGGAAACAGTATCTGCTGGGCAAAAGGCAACGGTAACGCCAACCTTTACCGATGCTAACGGTGAAACAGTTGCAATGCCAGAGGGGACAACTTTCGCTGTTGATTCTTCTAGTTCTGCGGCTGCTGCTGGATGGTCAACTCTTGACCCGGCAACTGGTGAGATCACTTATAGTCCAGACGCAGCTCAAGCAGCGGGTGATTACTACATTCCAGTAACGGTAACCTACCCTGATGGCACTAGTGAAGTTGTAAATGCACAGGTAACTGTAAGCAACGAATCTGATGAGTACACCGCAACTGGTGGAGAACTCACTAAGCCTTATGGTGAAGCAACGACAGCTGACGATGTAATTAGCAAGGTGACGACTGACTACCCAACGACTGACGACCAGCCAACGATTGCGGTTGCTGATCCTTCTACACTGCCTGATGGAAAAACCGCTGGTACTTATGAAGTTCCAGTAACGGTAACTTATCCGGACGGTACAACTGATAAGACAACCGTTACGGTGACCGTTCTTGATCAGATAATTGACCAGACGAAGAATCCTGATGCGCCAACTCCAGAAGGCTATGTACGGGTAACGTTTGAAGCAGGTGACCACGGTAGTTTTTCCGATGGCGCAAGTACGATTTTCGATGTACGTGAAGGGACTGCCTTCAGTGACATGACATTGCCAACGGTTGTAGCAAATAGTGGCTACCAACAAAAGAGTGGCACTGATGCATGGAGCCCAGCATTGCCAACAACAGTTGATGCCACCGGTACTTACACGGCACAGTACGAGGAAAGTGCTACTGACGCGGACAAGTACACGCCAACTGGTCAGGACTTGACAACAGAACAAGGACAGGAACCAAGTGCTAGTGATGGAATTACTAACAAGGATGACTTGCCTGCAGGGACTGAGTACACGTGGAAGGATACTCCGGATGTAAGTACGCCGGGCACGAAACCAGGAACGATCATCGTAACTTACCCTGACGGTTCCAAGGATGAAGTGACAGTTAATGTAACGGTAACTGCACCAACACCGACGGAAACCGATGCGGATAAGAATACTCCAGAACCACAACCAATTGATACTCCTAAGGGTGTTGTACCAAATCCAGGTGATGGGGTGGCTAACAAGGGTGACCTTCCGGATGGGACTGATTATACTTGGGCCGATCCTGATAAGGTTAACCAGGATGTAAACACGCCGGGTACTTATGATGAAACGGTAATTGTAACTTATCCCGATGGTTCGCAAGATGTGATTGTTGTTCGGGTAACAGTTACTGAACCAGCTGATTCGGGTAACCAAACTGGTAATGCTGGTACTGATAGCAACAATAATAACGCTAACGTTTCAACTGGAAGCAAAACGACTGTTACTACTGGTACAAATAATCAGGCAAAGACAAGCACTTTACCACAAACCGGGAATGATAACTCGGCTGCTGTAGTAGGACTAGGCATGGTTAGCTTAGCTGCAATGTTTGGCCTTGGCTGGTTGAAAAAGAAAGATTAAGTTAATGTAGAGCTGGATTTGGTTCGAGCTTTACTAGTAAGAGACTGGGAATTAACTCAGTCTCTTTGCTGTTTTAAATATATTTACCCTATACGAGGATAACGCCTTGTCATAGCTATTCTTGCAAAATGAAAAAGAAGAGCCAGTCTAACCTAACCGAGAGCCGGAGAGACTTTTTCCTCGGTCGTTTTGTCTTCCATTTTTTACTGCCTGTCTTATAATATAATTACTAATAAAAATAGGGTTGAGTAATAATGACAAAAAAATACTACGTGGTAAAAAAGGGGCGCCATCCCGGAATCTATTTAACCTGGCCCGATTGTCAACGCGAAGTTGCCGGCTTTTCTGGTGCTGTTTATCGTTCCTTTACTGATGAAAACGAGGCTAGAATGTGGCTTAAAACCAGCCATCAGCCTAACACGTATAAAGAACCTGAACAGTTAAGTCTAAACTTTGGTGATCAACGGCCACGGTCCAGCCAGCATTTACACGATGCAATCCGCTTATTTACCGACGGCGGTTCACGTAATCATGGCAATAAACGTGGACAACATGTGCGCAAAGATGATAAAGCGGCATGGGCTTACCTAATCCTAGCAGGTGATAAACAGGTTACTGGAACTGGTGGTGAATGGGGTGCCACGAATAACCGAATGGAGATTATGGCTCTTATCAATGCCCTAAAGAAATTAATTAATTATCACTGGCAGGAAAAAACGATTATCGCAACGCTGGACTCTCACTATGTCTTAGACCCGATTACCAAGGGATGGCTATTTGGTTGGCGGCGCCGTGGCTGGACTACTTCGACAGGAAAGGCGGTTGCTAACCAGGAATTATGGCAGGAACTCTTGGGCCTGCTACTTAAATTTCGTAACCTTCAGTTCCAGTGGACGAAGGGTCATGCTGATAATACTGGAAATAATATTGTTGATGAATTACTAAATAAAACGATGGATAAGATGGGTGAATAAGAAAATGAAGATCGGAATTGACAAGATGGCCTTTGCGACCACAAATAACTATATTGATCTACGTGAGTTGGCAAAAGTTCGCGGGGATGAACCAGATAAGTACACGATCGGAATTGGTCAGGACCAGCAGGCAGTAGTTCCGCCAACACAAGATATCGTAACCTTAGGGGCAGCAGCGGCGGACAAGCTCCTTACCAGTGAGGACCGCCAGCGAATCTCAACGGTAATTTTGGCCACTGAGTCCGGAATTGACAACTCAAAGGCTAGTGCAATCTACGTTAAACATCTTCTCGGCTTAAGCGACTTTGTTCGAACGGTTGAACTGAAAGAGGCTTGCTACTCAGCAACTGCTGGAATTCAATTTGCCCGCGGAATTGTTGCACTTAACCCCCAAGAGACAGTATTAGTAATTGCGGCTGATATTGCCCGGTACGGTCTATCTACCCCTGGTGAGGTTACCCAAGGTGCGGGGGCAGTCGCAATGTTAATCAGCCAGGATCCGCATGTATTGGCGCTTGGTCAGACTTCGGTCAGCTTGACCAAAGACATTATGGACTTTTGGCGGCCACTCTATGCTACTGAAGCGATGGTTGATGGTAAGTACTCGACGAACGTGTATATTGACTTCTTTAAGCAAACGTTAACCCGGTACCAGCAACTGACTGGACGACGGCTAGATGACTTTACTGCGATTCTTTTCCACTTACCATTTACCAAGATGGGTAAGAAGGCGCTTGAGGCAGTACTTGGTGAACGTAATGATGCAACCGCCCAGCGGCTTCGCCAAGCATTAACCGCTAGTCAGGTGTACAGTCGGCAAGTCGGCAACCTTTACACGGGCTCACTATATTTAGGACTGATGTCTTACTTGCAAAATGGTGCAGTAAAGGCTGGCGACCGTTTAGGATTATTTAGTTATGGCTCTGGTGCAGAAGGGGAATTCTATACTGGAGTTGTTCAACCTGCTTTTGCTGCTAACTTATCTAATGTTCAATCTGACCTTAAGAAACGCCAGCAAGTTTCAATTGAAGATTACGAAATTGCATTTAACGACCAGTTAGGAATGAATTCGGCAGATATCCAGTTTGACCTCAGTAATGATCCTGCCAAGTTCGTCCTGGCAGGTCAAAAGAATCACCAGCGGATTTATCAGCGGAATGATAAATAATCCTGGTGTTAGTATTGAGTCGTAATATTTGGATAAAAATAAAGAGACCGGAAAAATTCTTTCCAGTCTCTTTATTTTTAGAAAATATTATCACGGAAAAGGCCAACTACCTTGCCAAGAATCTTGACGTTCTGTAGGAAAATTGGGTCCATCGTGTCATTTTCCGGTTGAAGCCGGAAACGTGTCTTTTCCTTGAAGAACCGCTTGCAAGTGGCCTCATTGTCATCATTCATTGCAATTACAATGTCACCATTCTTTGCAGTCGACTGTTTCCGGACGATTACTTGGTCACCATTTAGGATCCCGGCCTTGATCATACTTGAACCGCGGATGGTTAGCATGAACAAGTCATTGTTGTCCTGGATTGTCGGTGGAATGGGGAAGAAGTCAGTGGCATCTTCGACCGCCAAAATTGGTTGACCAGCAGTGACGACCCCGAGTAGCGGGATCTTAGTCTGTCGTGGCTTAATCCCTAGTAGGTCCAACCCCTTTGGAGTAATTTCTAGCGCCCGTGGTTTAGCAGGATCCTTCTCGAGGAAACCTCCTTCGATTAAACGGTTGATATGTCCATGTACAGTGGACGTTGACGAAAGACCAACAGCACTACAAATTTCCCGCACGGTCGGTGGATAACCATGATCCGCGACTTGCTTGTGGATGTAGCTGAGGACCGCCATTTGTTTGTTTTTAACCGGCTTTGCCATCCTAACACCTCATTAATGTTTACTAATGTTAGAATATCATAGCTGGTAAGCAATTTCAAACACACGTTCGTAATTGACAAAAAGGGACATTATTCTAAAATATTAGTTATGAATAAATTGACTGGAGGTCAGCTGAATGGTTGAATCGAAAGAGCAAGAAAAGCTTATTAAACGGATTAATGAACTTGCCCACAAGAATAAGAAGGAAGGCTTGACGGAAGCGGAAACCCGTGAACGGGAGCGTCTCCGCCGGGAATACATTAAAAACTTCCGTGAAACAATGCGGTCAAATATTGAGATGATGCGGATTTATGATAAGGAAGGTAAGGAAGTTACCCCCGAAAAGGTACGTCAAGCGCAACGCAAGAAGGGCTTGCGTGACGATTAATTTCAGATTTATCTTTTCAAGCGTTAAACATTCGTGTAAGATGAAAAGGTAACTAAACAAAGGAGGAAGTAACCTTGAGTATGGGTATGACGATCTTACTTGTCATTCTGGCACTGCTGGTCGGTCTTGCAATCGGCTTTTTCGGTGCTCGTAAGTACATGGAAAACTACCTCCGCAACAACCCACCAATTTCTGAGGAAATGTTGCGGACAATGATGCTCCAAATGGGTCAAAAGCCTTCGAGTCGGAAGTTACATCAAATGATGCAAACGATGAAGGCTCAAGCTAAACGGGCTAATAAGTAATAAAAAACAGTGGAGACGGCGAATTTATTTTCGCATCTCTACTGTTTTTTTATCGGTTAGACTCGATGTTCTTCGATACTTAGAAATCGTCATCCTTTGGCTTGGGTGGCATCACGTATTTAAAGTTCGGGTCAATTTGCTTATCTAGTTCGTCAAATGCATCTTGCATCTGTTTTTCCAGTTCAGCTTGGTATTCCTCATTTAGCCGCTTTTTACGGTCAATCATGATTGGCTTACCAAAGGCAATCTGCCGTGGCTTCCGACTGAAGAGCTTGCCAAATGAGAGTGGCCCCTGGTAGACAGTCGGGACAAGCGGCACATTGGCTAGCTTGGCAATTAAAGTTGCACCACCCTTTAACTTTGCCGAGTACCGTGACCCACTAGGAAAGATAATTGTTGAGAGGTTACCATTCCGCAAAAACTTGACCGGGGTCTTAATTGCTGACGGTCCAGGATTTTTCCGGTCAACGGGGTAAGCATTTAACGCCCGCAGGAACTTACCAGCCAAGGGGTTTGTGAATAACTCCTTTTTAGCCATGAAACTAAACTTTTTGGGCCAAACTGCCAATGCAATCAAAACGGGGTCCATCCACGTGCGGTGAGGTGCTACAATAATATAGTTACCTTCTGGGAGGTTCTCCCGGTTATAAATTTTTGCCCGACCATTGATTAACGTCAAAAACGGGTTCACAATTTTTACTAAGAAGTTGTAGAGCATATCTATTCTTCCAATCTATTTATGTTTTAACTGTGTAAAGTATGACTAAAAAATTAACAAGATGCAAGCGGGAGGCGCAAAAAAACAATGAATAAACAAACGATAGAACTAAAGGGAGACGAACGGATTGACCAGTTATACAGTCAAGATGTTCAAATTATCCAAAGTCCATCCTGCTTTGCATTTTCACTTGATGCTGTCTTGCTGGCTGACTTTGTCCGTGCCAACCACCGTCATAAATTAAAGACAGTTGACCTTTGCGCTGGCAACGGGGCAGTGGGACTTTTCCTCCATGATAAACTGGGCGGTACTTTTGCCGAGGTTGAGCTTCAATCACGGATTGCTGACATGGCACGGCGGAGCATTGAACTTAATGACCTTGGTGACCGTTACCGGGTACTTAACTGTGACATTGCGGATATCTTTAATGAGATTCCCAAGGACTCGGCCGACGTGGTTTTATGTAATCCACCGTATTTTCCGGTAACACCGACTAGTCAAAAAAATCCTAACCAGTACCTAGCAATTGCTCGTCATGAAATTAAAACGAACCTGGGGATGGTCGCACAGCAGATGAGTGGCCTCTTAAAGATGAATGGTCATGGTTACCTTGTGCACCGGCCGGACCGGGTCAGTGAAATTTTAGCAACGCTGGAACGTAACCGCCTTGTTCCTAAACGGATTCGTTTCATTTATCCCAAACCGGATCGAGATGCAAATATGATGCTAGTGGAGGTAATTAAAGATGGTAAGGCCGGTGGGCAAAAGATCGTACCACCGTTGATTGTTAACGACGATCAGGGAAACTATCTACCAGAAGTAAGGAAGCTATTATATGGCAGTAAACAGCAGTAAGGCTTATTACATTTATGTCCTGTATTGTGCAGATGATTCCCTTTATTGTGGCTTTACGGATAATGTAAAGCGGCGTTTTAAGACGCACCAAGCGTACCAGGGAGCAAAGTATACGCGGGTCAAGAGTCGCCACCCGTTGCGGTTGATTTATAGTGAGAAGTTTGCGACCAAGCATGATGCATTAAGCGCTGAATATCATTTTAAACACCAAAGCCGCCAAAAGAAGGTTGCTTACCTGCAAACACACGGCATTAGTGTTCAGCGGTATTATTTGCAGAATCACCGGACCAAATAAAATGGTAAAAAGCTTGTCAATGGACAAGCTTTTTTGTATACTATTAAGCGGTGTTTAATAACATATAACACACCCGTGTCGATAGGATGGGATGTGCCTGCAACAGGTTCCCAGCCTAAGTGACTCACGGGGAGGAAAAACATTTTGGAGGTATAACACATGTCTGTTGTTACTATGAAGCAATTGCTTGAAGCTGGTGTCCACTTCGGTCACCAAACTCGTCGTTGGAACCCAAAGATGGAAGAATACATCTTTACTGAACGTAACGGTATCTACATTATTGACTTACAAAAGACTGTTAAGTTGATCGATACTGCTTACAACTACATGAAGGATGTTGCTGCTGATGGTGGCGTTGTTCTCTTTGTTGGTACCAAGAAGCAAGCACAAGACTCAATCGAAGAAGAAGCTACTCGTGCCGGCCAATACTACGTTAACCACCGTTGGTTAGGTGGGACCTTGACTAACTGGAAGACCATCCAATCACGGATTGCTCGTCTGAAGGAACTCAAGAAGATGGCTGAAGACGGTACTTTCGATGTCCTTCCTAAGAAGGAAGTTGCTGTTTTGACTAAGCAACGTGAAAAGTTGGAACGGTTCCTTGGCGGTATTGAAGACATGCCAAAGATTCCTGACGTTATGTTCATCGTGGACCCACACAAGGAACAAATCGCTGTTAAGGAAGCTCAAAAGCTGCACATTCCAATCGTTGCCATGGTTGATACTAACACCGACCCAGACGACATTGACTACGTAATTCCTTCAAACGATGACGCTATCCGTGCCGTTCGTTTGATCACTTCAAAGATGGCTGATGCAATCGTTGAAGGTAAGCAAGGTCAAGACGATGCTCAACAAGCAAACGCAGACGCTGAAGAAGCTGCCGAAGACACTACTGTTAGCGAAGATTCATTAAAGAACCTGAAGAACAGTGTTGAAGGTAAGTAATTTAACTGATTAATACAATACTTGGGCTGTTTTGTGTTATGGACCATTGTGGCCCTAAGTACAAACGGCTCATTTTTTTGTAAAAACTAATTAAGACCAAAGGAGATAGTTAGTCATGGCTGAAATTAAAGCTGCTCAAGTTATGCAATTACGTAAGAAGTCCGGTGCCGGTATCATGGATGCCAAGAAGGCATTAGTTGCTAGTGATGGTGACATGGACAAGGCAATGGATTACCTTCGTGAAAAGGGGATCGCAAAGGCTGCTAAGAAGAGCGACCGCGTTGCTGCCGAAGGTTTAGCAGAAATCGCCGTTAACGGTAACACTGCTGCCATTGTTGAATTAAACTCAGAAACCGACTTCGTTGCTGCTAGTGACCCATTCAAGGACTTGCTGAAGAAGGTTACTAAGTTAATCAGTGAAAACAAGCCAGCTACTGTTGACGAAGCCCTGGCTATCAAGACTGACAACGGTACCCTGAAGGATGACATCATTTCCACCACCCAAAAGACTGGTGAAAAGGTTAGCCTTCGTCGGTTCACTGTTGTTGAAAAGGATGACGGCGACTCCTTCGGTGCTTACCTGCACCAAGGTGGTCAAATCGCTGCATTAGTTGTTCTTGAAGGTGCTGATGAAGCTACTGCTAAGGACGTTGCAATGCACGTTGCTGCCATCAACCCTGAATTCATGACCCGTGACGATGTTCCTTCAGACCGTCTGGACCATGAACGTGAAGTCTTCAAGGAAGAAACCTTGAATGAAGGTAAGCCTGCTAAGATCGTTGACAAGATCGTTGAAGGTCGTTTGAACAAGTTCTTATCACAAATTTGTTTGGCCGACCAAGACTTTGTTAAGGATTCCGACAAGACTGTTGCCCAATACGTTAAGGACAACGGTGGTAAGCTGAAGTCATTCATCCGTTACGAAGTTGGTGAAGGAATCGAAAAGAAGCAAGACGACTTTGCCCAAGAAGTTAAGGACCAAATGAACTAAGCGTTCGGGTTGGCTAAAGGGACGTACTATTCAGTGCGTCCTTTTTTACAAGGTCTGTTAAGGAGGAAAACGATGGCTGATATTAAATATAATCGAGTTATCTTAAAATTAAGTGGTGAAGCACTTGCTGGTGAAAAAGGCTTCGGTATTAACCCACCTGTTTTAAAGACAGTTGCCAAAGAATTGAAGGCTGTCCATGACAAAGGTGTTCAAATTGCCATTGTTGTCGGTGGCGGAAACATGTGGCGTGGTGTTACCGGTGAACAACTGGGGATGGAACGTGCTCAGGCAGATTATATCGGGATGCTAGCAACAATCATGAATGCCTTATCCTTACAAGATGCCCTGGAATCGATTGATGTTCCAACCCGGGTTCAAACTTCAATCGAAATGCGGCAAATTGCTGAACCATACATTCGGCGGAAGGCTATCCGTCACTTGGAAAAGGACCGGATCGTAATTTTCGCTGGTGGTACCGGGAGTCCATACTTCTCAACTGATACTACTGCGGCATTGCGGGCTGCTGAAATTAACGCGGATGCAATTTTAATGGGGAAGAATGGTGTTGACGGTGTTTACTCTGCTGATCCAAATAAGGACAGCAATGCCGTTAAGTTTGACCACCTGACCCACATGGACCTGATTGAAAAGGGCCTTCACGTAATGGACACTACTGCAAGCTCACTTTCAATGGACAACCATATTCCGATCGTCGTCTTCAACTTGAATACGGCCGGCAATATCATGAAGGTTGTTACTGGCGAAGAAGTGGGTACAACAATCGAGGGGGATTAAACAATGGCATCAAGCAAAGAAATCTTAAACGATGCAAAAGACAAGATGAAGAAGTCCGGTGACGCGCTCCAACGCAAGCTCGCCGATATTCGGGCAGGACAAGCTAATGCTGCCTTGCTGAACTCAGTTAAGGTTGAATACTACGGCGCACCAACGCCGCTGAACCAGGTAGCTTCAATTACTATTCCGGAAGCACGGCAATTACTGGTTACTCCTTATGATGAAAGTATCTTAGAAGAAATCGAACGGGCAATTTATGCCTCTAACCTTGGATTAACTCCCCAAAATGACGGCAGCGCCATCCGGTTGATTATTCCACAACTAACTGAAGACCGGCGGAAAGAACTGGTTAAGGACGTTAAGGCGGAATTGGAAAAGGCCAAGGTAGCGGTCCGGAACGTTCGTCGTGAAGCCATGGATGACCTGAAGAAGGGAAACAAGAATGGCGACTTTAACGATGACGAATACCATAACTTGGAAAAGAAGGTTCAAGATGAAACCGACGCCGGGATTAAGAACCTGGAAGAAATTGCGGACGCAAAGGAAAAAGAATTACTTGCTTAAAGTAATTAATAACATGCTGTAGCATAACCTTAATGGGTGAGTTGTTGCAGAACATTTGTACGGCAAGGCCGGGAGAAAATTTTCCTCCGGCCTTGCTGTTTTTACTGAATATGCAGTAACTAGGACAACCGACATCCGTTCTGTTACGTACACCAATTGACCAACTAGTGTGCACGATTTTTTACCCTCCTTTTTATGATCTTTTCCGTAAAATGCTACGGGGTAAAATTGTATTTTCCCCCTAAGAGCTTTATAATTAACTAGCGAATTTGTTTTTAAAACGGCGAAAGCACTAGTTAATGGAGGGGAAAAGATTGTTCTCGAAAAAAGAGGTCGCTAATGAGACGCCAACGATTGATATGGAGCGGATTCCGCAACACATCGCAATTATCATGGATGGTAATGGTCGCTGGGCCCAAAAGCGTCACTTGCCGCGGGTCGCTGGCCATAAGCAGGGAATGCAGACTGTTAAGACGGTCACCATTGCAGCCAGTAAATTAGGTGTTAAAGTTTTAACCCTTTATGCTTTTTCAACTGAGAATTGGAAGCGTCCATCTAGCGAAGTAAACTACCTAATGCAACTGCCAATTCGGTTCTTCTCGACCTTTGTTCCGGACCTAATTAAGAATAATGTTCGGGTCATGGTAATGGGGGATACATCGCAGTTGCCAGAGCCAACGCAAAAAGCAGTCAGCGATGCAATAAAGGATACTGCTGACTGTGATGGTATGATCCTCAACTTCGCGTTGAATTATGGTGGTCGCGATGAAATTACCCGGGCAGTAAAGTCAATTGCTGCAGAAGTTAGTGCTGGTGAGATTCAGCCGGATGAAATTACTGACCAATTGATTGGTAGTCACTTGATGACGGCACCACTTGGTAAATTGGCTGATCCAGACTTGTTGATTCGGACGAGTGGTGAAGAACGGATTAGTAATTTCTTATTGTGGCAGCTTGCTTATAGTGAGCTGGTATTTGTCCCTGAACACTGGCCAGATTTTGATGCCGACTCATTGAAAAAAGCGATTATTGAATTTCAAGGCCGACATCGTCGCTTTGGCGGTTTGAAGAATAAGTAGGAGAAGGTGGAAAAATGAAGACACGAATTATTACGGCAGTTGTTGCACTAGCAATTTTTATCCCACTCATTGTTTATGGTGGCGTACCGTTGACCATTGCGGCCGTCGTACTCGGGATTATCGCCATGTCAGAAGTACTGGTAATGAAGAAGATGTTTGTAATCTCCTTTGAGGCGATTGTGAGTTATCTCGGGGTGGCGTTACTGATCTTGCCTGATAACTGGCTTGACTTCCTGCCAAGTGTTGCGACCCGTTGGTTTGGCTTTTACCTGCTGGTTGCATTGCTGCTTTTACACACGGTTCTTCGCAAGCAGCGGTTCACCTTTGATGATGCAGGTGTTTTGACGTTAGCAATGCTGTATATCGGGATGGGCTTCCACTTCTTCGTTGTGGCACGGTCAATCAACTTCCAAACGCTGCTTTATGGGATGCTGATTGTGTGGCTAACTGATAGTGGTGCCTATATGATCGGTCGTAAGTTTGGTCGAAATAAGCTTGCACCACGGATTAGTCCAAACAAGACCTGGGAAGGTTCTGTCGGTGGAACAGTTGCCGCAACAATTATCTTAGCAGTTTACCTATACTTCTTCCCAGTTGGTGATGGCTTTGTAACGATGATTATCTTAACGTTGATTCTTTCAATTATGGGTCAACTTGGTGACTTAATTGAATCGTCACTTAAGCGCTACTATGGCGTTAAGGATTCTGGAAAGATCCTTCCTGGACATGGTGGTATCTTAGACCGTTTTGACAGTATGCTAATTGTAATGCCAATGTTGCACATGCTTGGCATTATCTAGCACCATAAGGAAGGGATTCTGTGATAGTAACAATTATTACCTTTATTCTGGTCTTTGGGATTTTGGTCCTGGTCCATGAATACGGGCATTATTTCTTTGCTAAACGGGCTGGTATTCTGGTCCGTGAATTTTCAATCGGGATGGGTCCCAAAATCTGGTGGAAAAGAAAAAATGGGACGACTTATACGGTTCGTATTTTACCAGTAGGGGGCTATGTCCGTCTGGCAGGCAATGATGACGAAGATGAGGAAGAATTGCGGCCAGGGACACCCGTCACACTTCAATTAAATGACGATGATGAAGTAGTAACGATTAATACTAGTTCAAAATCAACCCTTTTTCAGGGGATCCCAATGCAGTTGGTCGACACAGATTTAACTGATGACTTGTGGATTAAAGGGTACGTAAATGGTGATGAGAGTGAAGTAAAGGTGTACTCGGTTAACCATGATGCGGTAGTAATTGAACGCGATGGGACGCAGGTTCAGATTGCACCGCGGGATGTGCAGTTCCGGTCGGCTAGTCTCCCCGCACGGATGATGACTAACTTTGCTGGGCCGATGAATAACTTCATTCTTTCACTAGTTGTTTTCATTATCCTTGGTTTTACACTAGCAGGTGTACCGACAAACAGTAACCAAATTGGAAAGGTTAATTCTGGCTCAGTTGCTGCTCAAGCAGGTTTAAAAGCTGGGGACCGGATTACCAAGGTAAACAATACCAAGATTAGTAATTGGACTGACCTCTCAATGAACCTTTCTGATAAGCCGGGACAAAAGGTCAAGGTTACTTATTCCCGTGATGGGCATTCGCGGACGGTTGCCCTTACACCGAAGACGGTTAAACAGGGGAAACAAAAAGTTGGCCAAATCGGGATCCTTGAACAGCAACGAACGGGGATCAGGGACCGCTTATTGTTTGGCTGGCAGCAGTTTGTCCAAGCAGGAACGCTGATATTTGCGGTTCTCGGTCATATGTTTACCCATGGCTTTAGTTTGAACGACCTCGGTGGTCCAGTAGCAATTTATGCTGGTACTTCGCAGGCAACGGCACTAGGCTTTAACGGGGTATTGAACTTTTTGGCATTGTTGTCGATTAACCTGGGGATTGTTAACTTGTTGCCAATTCCGGCACTAGATGGGGGAAAGCTCCTCTTAAACATCATTGAGGCGATTATCCGCCGGCCAATTCCAGAAAAGGCGGAAGGAATTGTGACAATGATCGGGTTTATGATACTATTGGTACTGATGATTTTGGTTACCTGGAATGATATTCAACGTTATTTCATCCGGTAACGGGGTAGTAAAGGAGAAATATTATGAAGCAGTCAAAGATGTTAATTCCTACTAAAAAGGAAGCGCCAAGCGATGCGGAAGCACTCAGTCATATTATGATGGCACGGGCCGGTTACATTTACCAGCTTTCGGCCGGTGTTTGGTCCTACTTGCCAATGGCTTACCGGGTTATCCGGAAGGTTGAAAACATTATCCGTGAAGAGATGGATAAGGTTAATGCTTACGAGATGGAAATTCCAGCTATGCTGCCAGCTGAATTGTGGCAACAAACTGGTCGGTATGAGGCCTATGGTGACAACCTGTACAAGTTTAGTGACCGCAATGATCGTGGGTTTGTATTAGGGCCAACTGATGAAGAACCAATTACGGCAATCCTGCGGGACAGCATTAAGTCTTACAAGAAGTTGCCATTGGTTGTTTACCAAATAACTGATAAGTTCCGTGATGAGGGTCGTCCACGTTACGGTGTTCTTCGTGGTAAGGAATTTTCAATGTATGACGGCTATTCCTTCTCGGCTGACCAAGAAGGTCTTGACGAGGCATATAACGATCAAGCAAAGGCTTACCGGAATATCTTTGACCGGATTGGATTAGACTACAAGATTATCCTGGCAGACTCCGGTACCATTGGTGGTGATAATTCACAGGAATTCTCAGCACCGGCTGAAGTTGGTGAAGACGTAATTGTTTATACCGATGGTGGTTACGCAGCCAACATCGAAAAGGCTTCATCTAAGTTTACTGGTGTTCAACAAACCGCCGAACCTGCAAAGCTGGAAAAGGTTTCTACTGCTGGTAAACATACGGTTGATGAAGCAGCTGAATGCCTTAAGATGGACCCGAGCCAAGTGATCAAGTCGATGTTCTTCATGGCCAAGATGGGCGAGGACAATTATCAACCAGTAATGGTTCTGATGCGTGGTAATGACGAAGTTAATGAAACAAAGGTTACTAACGCAATCGACTGTGAAGAACTCGAATTAGCATCTGAAGAAGATACGATGAAGTACCTTGGTGCCCACCCTGGTTCACTAGGACCAGTTGGTGTCGGTGAAGATGTTAAGATCTTAGCTGATAACTACGTTAAGGTTCTGGTTAACATGGCATGTGGTGCCAATGATGATGGTTACCACTACATCAACGCTAATATTGACCGTGACTTCCGGGTTGACCAGTTTGGCGACTTCCGGAATGTCCAAGAAGGCGAAATTGCGCCTGATGGTAACCCAATCAAGTTTACTAACGGAATCGAAATCGGTCACATCTTTAAGCTGGGTACTGGTTACTCAGAAAAGCTGGGTGCAAAGGTACTTGATAAGAATGGCCGTCTGGTAGACATGATTATGGGATGCTACGGTATCGGTGTTACCCGGCTGCTGTCAGCGGTTGCGGAACAAAACGCTGATGAAAATGGTCTGGTTTGGCCAGATAGTATTGCACCGTTTGATGTCCACGTCATTCCGGTTAATGCCAAGAAGGAAGACCAGATGAAGATGGCCGATGAGCTTGAACAAAAGTTGACCGATGCTGGCTACGAAGTTCTGGTTGATGACCGGAAAGAGCGGGCTGGTGTCAAGTTTGCGGATTCTGACCTGATTGGGATTCCACTGCGGGTAACGATTGGTAAGAAGGCCGCTGACGGAATTGTTGAAGTTAAGATCCGGAAGACCGGTGAAACCATCGAAGTTAAGCAAGAAGAACTTGTTAACACGGTTGGTATCTTGCTGAAGCAATTAAGTAATTCAACTGACGATAATGAATAATATAAAATGTGACGCGAAGAACATTTAAAATCGGGGCGTCACATTTTTTAAGTAGGAGGACCGATTAAAAGTGGCTTTAAATCGACAAGAGCTATTTGAGAAATTGCTTGAACAAGTTCATTTCCCAGAAAAGGGCAACCCGGCCTTTAAGGGGGCAGCTATCCAGTCGGTGGTTGTCCATAAGGAAAGCCGCCAGTGGGAGTTTCACTTAATACTACGGCGGCCACTCCCGCTTCAATTGTTTAAGGAATTTTACCAGGCAATCCAGGTAGGGTTTAAGGATATTGCTGGTGTCAGTGTGCAGATTAGCAGCCCGACGACGGAAGTTGATCCGGACCTGGTAGCCGACTACTGGGAATACATTATTAAGCGGAGTGCGGTCGATTCACCGATGTTACAGCAGGCATGCTTAAATACCACTCCGGAGGTCCATGACGGCCGGGTAACGGTAGTGGTTGAAAATGATATCTTGAAGGACCTGCTCACGAAAAAGGCACTAGCAGTGATTGAAAATGAATATCAATTGCTGGGCTTTCCGCGGTTCAAAATCCATCCTTTTGTTGACCAGTCTGCCTCGCAGGCTAAGATCAAGGAATTACGGGAGAAGCATGAGGCCGCTGATGCAGCGCTAGCAGCTAAAGCAATGGCACAGATTAAGAAGAAAAATTCAACAAAGAAAAAGTCGGCACCAGTTGCGGCAGCAGATGGACCAGCTCAATTAGGACGAGTAATTAACGAAAAACAAGAAGTTACCCAAATGAAGGATATTCAAGGCGAAGAACGGAACGTAGTGGTTGAAGGCTACGTATTTAATGCGGAAGTCCGTGAACTGCGGTCTGGTCGGCAACTACTTACGTTTGAAATCACTGATTATACTTCGTCATTTGCTGTTAAGAAGTTTTCCCGCAACACCGATGATGAAGCTCAATTTGCTAATATCAAGCCGGGAATTTGGCTGAAGGTTCGTGGCCCGGTCCAAGAAGATACGTGGATGCACGACCTGGTAATCAACGCCTACGATATTAACCAGGTTTCTCACCAGGAACGCCAGGATAAGGCTCCAGAAGGCGAAAAGCGGATTGAACTACACACCCATACAGAGATGAGCCAGATGGATGCCACTAACTCAATTACCGAATTAGCTGGCCAGGCCAGCAAGTGGGGTCAACCGGCGATTGCGGTCACAGACCATGGCAATGTGCAGGCCTTCCCGGAAGCATTTAAGGCTAGCAAGAAGTTTGGCATTAAGATGCTCTACGGAATGGAAGCAAACGTGGTTGATGACGGAATCCCACTGGTTTACAACGAAAACCACGATGTATTAATGGACAATACATACGTGGTCTTTGACGTGGAAACAACCGGGTTGTCAGCCATTTATGATAAGGTGATCGAGCTGTCAGCGGTAAAGATGAAAGACGGTAACGTCTTAGAACGGTTTGATGAGTTTATTGATCCTGGCTTCCCGCTGTCGGAGCAGACGACGAACCTGACGTCGATTACTGATGACATGGTCCGAGGTTCAAAGACCGAGGAAGAAGTATTTAAGATGTTTAAGGAATTCTGCCAGGGGACAATCATTGCGGGGCACAACGTTTCCTTTGATATGGGGTTCATGAATACTGGTTACCGTCGTCACCACATGGAAGAAATTACTGAACCAGTGATTGATAACTTACCATTGGCTCGTTTCCTTTATCCTGACATGCGTGGTTACCGGCTTAATACGCTGAGTAAGAAGTTCAAGGTGGCCCTTGAACACCACCACCGGGCAAATTATGATGCTGAAGCAACCGGCCACCTCCTTTATAAGTTTTTGAAGGACGCCGAAAAGCGGTATGATGTGCGCTATGTTGATGACCTAAATAAGCACATGGCCGAAAATGATGCGTATAAGCATGCCCGGCCGTTCCACGTCACGTTGATTGCGCAAACTCAGGCGGGGTTAAAGAACCTGTTCAAGCTGGTTTCTTTCTCCAATGTTAAATACTTCCACCGGGTACCGCGGATCCCACGGACGGTTTTGACGAAGTATCGAGAAGGAATACTGCTGGGAACTGCCTGCTCATCTGGCGAAGTCTTTACCGCAATGATGGAAAAGGGTTACCCCGAAGCTCTGCGGAAGGCACGCTATTATGACTTTATTGAGGTTCAACCACGGGCCAATTATGCACCGTTATTGGAGACTCACGTGATTGCGGATCGGGCTCACCTTGATGATATTTTAAAGAACATGGTCAAGCTGGGTGATGAGCTGAGGAAACCCGTTGTGGCAACGGGAGATGTTCACTACTTGGAGTCACATGATGGGATTTACCGGCAAATTCTGATTAATTCCCAGGGGGGAGCCAACCCGCTGAACCGGACAAAGCGCCCTGACGTTCATTTCCGGACGACTGATGAGATGATGGCGGAGTTTACCGACTTGCTTGGCGAAGATGTTGCCAAAAAGATTGTGGTTGATAATACTCACCAGATTGCGGACATGGTCGATGATGGCATCCGGCCAGTTAAGGATAAGTTGTATACTCCCCACATGAAGGGAGCAGAGCAGGAAATCCAGGACCGGACATGGCATACTGCCAAGGCCTGGTACGGTGACCCATTGCCGAAGCTGGTTAAGGACCGGGTTGAACTGGAGCTTAACAGTATCGTTAAGAACGGGTTCTCAGTTATCTACCTGATTGCCCAACGACTGGTAGCAAAGTCAAACAAGGATGGGTACCTGGTTGGGTCCCGTGGTTCGGTTGGCTCAAGTGTGGTAGCTACCCTTTCAGGGATTACGGAAGTTAACCCCTTACCACCACATTACCGGTGTCCAAAGTGTCAATACACTCACTTCTATACTAAGGGTGAATACAGTTCGGGCTTTGATTTGCCAGAAAAGAAGTGTCCAAAGTGCGGAACCCTCTTGGTTAAAGATGGTCACGATATCCCGTTCCAAACCTTCTTAGGGTTTAAGGGGAACAAGGTTCCAGATATTGATTTGAACTTCTCTGGTGACTACCAGCCGATTGCTCATAACTACATGAAGGTTTTGTTCGGTGAAAAGAACGTATTCCGTGCCGGCACGATTGGTACGGTTGCCGATAAGACTGCTTATGGTTACGTGAAAGCCTATGAACGAGATAATGACGTCCAGTTCCGTGGTGCCGAGGAAGACCGCTTATCGAAAGGAGCGACTGGAGTTAAGCGGACGACTGGTCAGCACCCGGCCGGAATTATCATTGTGCCGGATGACATGGACATTTATGACTTTACACCGGTTCAGTATCCGGCAGATGACCAAAATGCTGCCTGGGAAACCACCCACTTTGATTTCCACTCCATCCACGATAATATCCTGAAGATGGATATTCTGGGACATGATGACCCAACGATGATTCGTGCCCTTCAGGACCTTTCTGGGATCAACCCAAAGACGATCCCAATGAATGATCCAGGTGTGATGGCGCTCTTCTCAAGTCCTAAGGTATTAGGCGTAACAGAGGAGCAGATCCAGAGTAAGACTGGTACTCTTGGCTTGCCGGAGTTCGGTACCCGTTTTGTGCGGGGGATGTTAAATGATACCCACCCGAAGAATTATTCACAGCTGCTTCAAATTTCAGGACTTTCCCACGGGACTGGTGTGTGGTTGGATAATGCCCAGGAGCTGATTAAGGAAGGAACGGCGACGATTGCCAATGTGATCGGTTGTCGTGATAACATCATGACCGACTTGATCCACTATGGGCTTGATTCGGAAACCTCTTTCCAGGTAATGGAATCTGTCCGGCATGGCCGGGGAATTCCGGATGACTGGCAAAAGAAGATGCGGGAGGCTAATGTGCCGCAGTGGTACATGGATTCCTGTTTAAAGATCAAGTACATGTTCCCACGAGCACACGCGGCGGCCTATGTTTTAATGGCTCTCCGGATTGCTTACTTTAAGGTTTACTTCCCATTGGTTTACTACTGTGCATTCTTCTCCGTGCGGGCAGACGATTTCGATGTTGTTGCCATGGCACACGGGAAGGAAGCCGTGAAGGCGCGGATGAAGGAAATCAACGATAAGGGTAACGACGCCAGTGCGAAGGAAAAGAGCTTGTTAACGATCCTTGAGTTGGCAAATGAAATGCTGGAGCGGGGCTTTAAGTTTAAGATGGTTGACCTTGAACGGTCCGATGCCTCTAACTGGCTGATTGATGGCGATTCATTAATTGCACCATTCCGGGCGATCCCTGGACTTGGCTTGAGTGTGGCCAAGCAGATCGTGGCAGCTCGTGAAGAACGGCCATTCCTTTCCAAGGAAGACTTAGCTGAACGGGGCAAGGTTTCACAGACACTGATTGACTTCATGACCGAAAATCATGTGATCGATCAGCTGCCTGACGAGAACCAGTTGAGTTTGTTTTAATAACTAACTAATCTTTATATCAATACTAAAAAGGCTGAGCAACAGGCTCAGCCTTTTCCTTTTTAAATAAAATAGGGAATAGTGTTAACTATCTTCCTGGAAACGTTCGTTATGTCGTTCTCTTAAATGAAAAAAAGTTCGTTGGCAGAAAATACCGTTTTGATAGCGGAAAAGGTATTAAAATTGTAATGTATAAATTTTTTCTGGGGGAGTGTAACGATGATTATTGATTTTAATCACGCTAAAATGATCGCTGCGGGTTGCTTGGCAATGAGTAGCTGTGCCTTTTTCTTGTGGGTAAACCAATCCGGAATTCAAGCTGACCAATTAAATGCAAGACAGCCTGAAAGCTCAACTACCACGCAGTTTGTAGCTAGTCAAGCTGTTAAAAATCCTATAGGGGGGGGGGTACGGACCAATCCCTAGTTGATTCACAAGATCATGGTAACTATGCCTGCCTTGACCAAGAGCAGGTAGATGATAATGGAAATTTGAATGTCGCTGGCTGGCACGCCACTAACGCTTCTCAGGGACGTCAATACCATTACATTATTGCCTACGATGTAAGTAATAACTGTGAAATCGCTCGCAAAGATATTACTAATAATGAAGTTAGTCGACCCGATGTTGCTAAAGTTCACCCTGTTTATGGGGCAGCAAACTCGGGCTTTAAGACTAGTTTTCATTTAGAAAAACAACTAGCCAACCTCAACCAAGTACGGATTATTAGCCGCTACACAGATGACCAGGCTGGTAACGGAAATAGCATTGATTACTGGTTCGCACCGTTTACGGTTAACCGGTCCAATCGTGCTAATTTAGACGGAGCAGTGGTTAAAGACAACCAGCTGGAACTTACGGGCTGGCATGCCACTAATTTAGCTGCTAATAAACCATACCACTACATTATTGTTGTTGACCGGACTGCTAATGGTCACGAGGTTTGCCGGGTACTTGTTAAAAATGAGGTTGCCCGTCCAGATGTTGCGAGAGCCTTTGATGGAATTGATGGTGCTGGCCAATCCGGTTTTAACGTCGACTTACCGATTGCCGGGCTAAACTTTAGTCACCAGCTCCAGGTTCTTAGTCGTTATTCAGCCTCTGCAGATGGCAATAGCAACTATGTAGACTACTGGTTCAATCCGCTTACCAGTGGCAGTACTGTTAACCAGGGGAACTTTGATGGCTATAGTATTGCTGATGGTCATTATTTGACGGTTACTGGTTGGCACGCGACTAACATAAGTAATTTTGAAAATAACCACTTTTTGATTCTTTATGATGAAACTGCGGGGAGACAAGTGGGTGTCACAATGGCGACACCAGTGATCAGGCCAGATGTTGCTAAAGCCCTTCCAAACGTGAATGGCTCCCAGAACGCGGGCTTTAGTGGTCAATTTGATCTAGCTACACTAAACCTGGTTCCTGGTCATCGGCTGGCTGTTGTAAGTCGTTATTCGACCAGTAGTAATGGAAATGGTAGCCAAGGACAGTTAACTGATTGCTGGCTGGCACCGTTCACTCTTAACCAGCAGGCCAATAACATTGATAGTGTTACAACGACTAAAGATGGTGTTCAGGTTACTGGCTGGCTTGCCAGTGACTACTTACTTAACCACCAACACCCGTTTGTGATTATTTTGGATAACGGCAAAGAGGTAAGTCGCTGCCCAATTAAGTGGGTTAATCGGCCAGATGTTGCACGGGTTTACCCACAAATATATAACAGTGCAAATAGTGGCTTTAGCACGTTAGTCCGGCTAGATCCAACACGGTTAACGGGTAATGTTCAGGTACTGCTCCGGCTCGCTAGTGATGATGCTGGAAACCAGAACACAATTGATCAAATAAGTAGTAATTACGCAACTAACGACGGATTCTTTGACACCGTTCAGTCGAATGGCCGGCAATTAACGGTTAGTGGTTGGCACGCTAGCGACCAGAGTCTTACGATGCCTTACCAATACTTAATTGTGGTTGATCAAAATAGGCATGAACTTGGTCGCTGGAAGGTAACTGGCAATCAGTCACGGTCCGACTTGGCTCAAAATCGATCTTATATTTACAATAGCGGGAAGGCCGGCTTTTCTGCTACTTTGACGATTCCAAGTGGGATGAATGGGCATATGTTTACATTAATTCACCGCTTCAGTAATGATCCGAACGGAAATGGCCAGTATTCTGACTATTCAAGTACCTATTATTTACAACCTAATGGTCAACTGGCAGTGGGGGTTGTTCGCCTTAACGGAAATACCTACCATTTTGACGCTCATTCACATCAAATGACCAAGAATGCATCCGTTGATGGGGTCTACTTTGATGGTAATGGTCGCTTGGTAAATGGCAACTTCTCAACCCGGATTATCAACTGGTTTGTCAGTCGAGAAGGAAAATTAACTTATTCGCAAAGTGGTTCACGAAATGGTAGTGCTGGTACTGCTGATTGCTCTGGTTCAATGACGGCAGCAGTCTATAGTGCTGGTGGTTCATACCCGCAGGCAGTTTATAACACCAATACCTTGCCGGGCTACCTTTTAGCGAATGGCTACCGGCAAGTTTACAATGGGTATGATCTAATTACGCCACAATATGGGGATATTATTTTTTGGTATGGTCGTGATTATAACCATGTAGTGGTTGCCAGCGGGACTTCTGATAATCCAATGGTTATTTCAACTAGCTACCTCACGAAGGGACAACCGGGGACGGCTATTCAAGAACTTAACTATGGTCAATACTGGCAAATTCATGGTCGCGATCATACGGTAGTCTACCGGCTCGCGGACCAGGCACGAAACTAGTCAGTAAAGTTAACTTTTGGGGGAAATAAAATGGTTATTAATTTTGATAAGGCGAAGAGAGTCGCTGCGAGTTGTTTAGCAATGACCAGCTGTGGTTTTGTGCTATGGTTAAGCCAGGTTAATGGTCAGGCCGCCACGACTAATGCACCAGTTGCATTAGTTCAGTCTAGCGACCGACTACAGCAGGCTCCTACTTATAATCAAAACGACCAGGGGAACTATGCTAATCTTGATAGTGCACAGGTTGATGGCAAAGGAAACCTGAGTGTTAGCGGTTGGCACGCAACCAATGCTTCACAAGCTCGGCGGTACCACTACATCATTGCTTATGATAAAACAAATAGCCGGGAAATTAGTCGTGCTGATGTTACCGCAACTCCAGTAAGCCGGCCGGATGTTCAAAGGGCCCACAACGTTTACGGTGCTGACCAATCCGGCTTTAAAACCAAATTTAACTTAGGCCAGCAAATTGCTAACCTTAACCAAGTACAAATTATTAGTCGCTATACTGATGATGCACATGGTAACGGGAATGCTATTGATTACTGGTTTGCACCAATTACGGTTGACCGCAGTAACCGGGCAAACATTGACGATGTAACGGTTGCAAATAACCAATTGGTGATTTCTGGCTGGCACGCAACTAACCTGGCGGCAAATAAGCCTTACCACTACGTAATCGTAATTGACCGGACGGCAAATGGTCGTGAAGTTGGTCGCTACCTAATTCAAAATCAAGTTTCGCGCCCCGATGTTGCAAGGACTTTTCCTGGTATTGATGGTGCTGGTGAAACGGGATTTAAGGCTAATTTCTCACTTGCCAACCTTAACTTGTCACACCAACTTCAAGTCATTAGCCGTTATTCTGCCGCGGCGGATGGTAATAGCAATTACATTGATTACTGGTTTAATCCCATTACTAGTGGTAACGAGGCTAACCAGGGGAACCTTGACAGCTATAATCTAGCTGGTGGTCAAGAATTAATAGTTAATGGCTGGCATGCAACTGACCTTTCCCAGTTAGCAAATCATCACTTCTTAATTCTCTATGACCAGACTAGCAACCGCCAAGTTGGTCAAATTCTGGCAAGTAAGGTTAATCGTCCTGATGTTGCCAAAGCCTTTCCGGCAATTAAAACTGCTGGCCAATCCGGTTTTACTGGCCACTTTGACTTGAGCAAAGTACAGTTGGTGGCTGGTCATACTTATGCAGTTGTCAGTCGTTATTCCACCAGTAGTCAGGGAAATGGTTCAAACGGTCAGTGTGTCGATTACTGGATGCGGCCATTTACGTTTAACCAACAGGGAACTTGGCTTGATTCAGTTAAGATGACGGCTAACGGACTTCAGGTGGCCGGCTGGATGGCAAGCGACCAGGCAATCAATAAACCCAATGCGTTTGTGATTGTGCTTAATAATGGTCGGGAAATTAGGCGGTCTAAACTGAGCCTGTTTGCGCGGCCAGATGTTGCTAAACAATCTGCACAAATTTACAACAGTCAAAATAGTGGCTTTTCACAGCTAGTTAAATTTAATCCGAGTGCGATTAACGGAACGATGAGCGTAATTCTTCGCTTTGCCGCTAGTCAAGATGGCAATACTAATTATGTTGACCTCCTCAACGAGCAATACGGTTCAAATGATGGGGCTTTTGACCAAATTAATGTTAGTTCTAATTCGATTTACGTTAGTGGTTGGCACGCCAGCGATCAATCAGCTAATAAGCCATACCAGTGGCTGATTTTTATCGGCCAGGATGGCCATGAGCTATACCGTCAGCAGGTGCTTGATATCAATAATTCCCGGCCAGACCTGGCAAATAATCGTGCATATATTTTAAATGCTGGCCAAGCAGGTTTTAAACTTGGCTTTAATATCCCAAATCAGCTTCAGCACCAGGTAGTCCGGATTATTCATCGGATTACTGATGGGCAGGATGGCAATGGTAACTACGTTGATTTCTGGTCGAATCCTGTTGATATCAATGCCTATTCACAACGATTGATCAACCGTTGGCAACAAATCGCTAATAGTTACGCTACGCCGGTTTCTATCGCAGTCCAAATGGCTAATACTGGTGAGGTTGTTAACTTTACTAATGTTCCGGGACAAACCTTTGTTATGGCATCAACAGCTAAAGTGGGGACACTAACAAAGCTTCTTCACAATCAAGGTGGCAATTTAAACCCTGCCCAGATGGCAACTGCAACAAGGATGATTGAAGTTAGTGATAACAATGCGGCAGCTGAACTTTTCAATGAGATTGGTGGAATGAATGGCCTAAACCAGCTGTATAACGAACTGGGTTTGACCTCAACTTACTGTTCAGGACGGTGGGGCCTTACTACGACGACGGCTGCTGACCAACTTAGAATTTTGCATGAAGTTTTCTTAAATCCAGCTTCAACTTATCTTAATAAGCAGGGACAGCAGACGGTTCAGTACTTAATGGCTCGTGTCACGCCAAGCCAAAACTGGGGAATCTCTGCTGGTAGCAATAAATTTTATATTAAGGATGGTTGGAACGAAACCGATGCATGGAATGTAAGCAGTATTGGCTACATTCCGGGTAAGTACACAATTGCAGTTTATACGAAGAATCCTTCGTTTGATACTTGCAGGAACTTAATCCAGCAACTAGCATTAGCGACGCGCCAAATCGTCGGTTAAGAGCGATCGAGCTTGTGTTTCGCCAGCTAACATGCTACAATTACTAATGGTAAATAACTCGTGGGAGTGAGCAGAGATGCTCGCTCTTTTTATTGCAAATAATGGAGGTGACAATGTGAGTACTGTTACTGAGACCGTCACAGATTTGGTCAATCCAATTCTCGACGAACATAATTTCTACCTATATGACATTGAATTTGTCAAGGAGGGGAAAAGTTGGTACCTGCGGGTATATATTGACAAGGATGGGGGGATCACCCTCGAAGACTGTGCAACCGTAAGCGACCAGCTGAGTGAAGCATTAGATAATGTTGAACCGGACCCAATTCCACAGGCATATTTCTTAGAAGTTTCATCTCCTGGTGCAGAACGGCCATTAAAGAATGAAGCAGACTATCAGCGGGCAGTTAACGACTACATCCATGTTTCCCTTTACCAACAAATTGATGGACGGAAGGTTTACGAAGGAACGTTAACAAAGCTGACTGATAAGGAATTAACGCTGGATTACTTGGATAAGACCCGTCACCGGCAAGTGGTAATTGACCGCAGCAAGGTTGCCAAAGCACGGTTAGCAATTAAGTTTTAATTAAAGGAGTGTTCATAGTGAGCAAGTCAAAAGTCAATACTGAAATGATTGGCGCCCTGGACTACCTAGAAAAAGAAAAGGGAATAAAAAAAGAAGTGGTTATCGAAGCGCTGGAACAAGCACTCGAGTCTGCTTACAAGCAAAACTACGGTGATAAAAACGTTGAAGTTGAGTTCAATGCTACTACTGGTAACATTACGGTATATGCCGTTAAGACAATTACTGATGATGACGAGTTAGTTGCAGATGACAGCAATGAATACATGAGCTTAGCTGATGCGCGGAAGCTCCCTCATGGGCAGGGTTACGATGTTGGTGACCAAATCAGAGAAGAGGTTACACCACGGAACTTCGGGCGGATTGCTGCACAAACTGCAAAACAAGTGGTAATGCAACGTCTCCGTGAAGAAGAGCGGAAGATCATTTACGATAAGTATAAGACCTACGAAAACGAAATTATCACTGGTGAAGTTTCACGTGAAGACAAGCGCTTTACCTATGTTGACTTGGGCGACGGTGTTGAAGGTGCCATGGGTTACCGGGACAAGATGCCAAATGAACACTACCACGTTCACGACCGGATCCAAGTTTATGTTTCAAAAGTTAATGATGACCGTCGTGGCCCACAAATTTACGTTAGCCGGACGGCACCAGAATTGTTGAAGCGGCTCTTTGAACGTGAAGTCCCTGAAATTAAGGATGGCACGGTCCTGATTGAAAACATCGCACGTGAAGCCGGTGACCGGGCGAAGGTTGCGGTATACTCAAACGATGACAATATTGATCCGGTTGGTACCTGTGTCGGCCCACGGGGTTCACGGGTTCAAGCAATTGTAAACGAGCTTGATGGTGAAAACATGGACATTGTTGAATACGTTAAGGACCCGGCCAAATTTATTGCTAACGCCCTCAACCCGGCAGAAGTCCTGGATGTAATCTTCAATGACCCAATTACCATTGAACGTGAGGACGGCGAAGAAGAACAAGAACGTTCCTGCACCGTTGTTGTTCCCGATGACCAATTATCACTGGCCATTGGTAAGCGGGGTCAAAATGCTCGGTTAGCTGCCCGGTTAACGAAGTACAAGATTGATATCAAGTCTGCTTCTGAAATGGAAGAGATTCAAGCTCAAGAAGCTGATGACGATGAAACGCCAGCAACTGATGACGCAACAACAGTCGATAATGACCAACCAACTGATGAAGATTAATTGAGCAATGGGGTGAAAATAATGAAAAAGAGAAAAGTACCAATGCGCAAAGACATCGTCACTGGTGAAATGATGCCCAAGCGGCAACTAATCCGGGTTGTAAAAAACAAGCAGGATGAAGTTTCACTTGACCCGACCGGGAAGAAGGCCGGTCGTGGTGCCTACATCGCGGTTGATGTTGACATCGCCAAGCGGGCAAAGGCAGAAAAAACCTTTGAAAAGGCCTTTCACGTTAAGTTGGACGATTCGTTTTATGATGAACTAATCAAATATACTGATCACTTGCAAGCACGGCAAGAATTATTTGGTAACGATGGCAAATAATCAAGATCAGCAAGTGCTTAACCTACTAGGGCTGGCGCGAGCAGCGCGGCAACTGGTAAGTGGAGAAGCAATCGTATTAAAAATTATTCAAACTAAGAAGGCAAAGTTTGTGTTTTTAGCAAGTGATGCGGGGCAGGCGACCACGAAGAAGTTCACTGATAAGTGCAATTCGTACGGTATCCCTTGTTCACGGGCATTTACTAAAAGCCAACTCAGCCAGGCCACGGGTCAATCACGGACCATTATTGGTGTGGTACAACCAGGTTTTGCAAGAAAGTTTGAGGAATTATTGACAATGGATTAAGGAGAGTGAGCGTATGGCCAAGGAACGTATTTATGAACTAGCTAAAGAGCTCAAAATGCCAAGTAAGAAGCTTGTTGAAGTCGCAAACCAACAAGGGATGGGCGTTAAAAGCCACATGTCTTCGGTGACCCCTGAACAAGCAAGTGAGTTACGCGATGTCGTAAAGGGCGGCAACAATACTAAGAAGGCTACTAGTGCTAAACCGGCTAACAATGCTAACCAGCAGAAGAAGCACAATGACCACCAAAAGAATGGTCAAAATAAGCACCACCATGATGATAAACGGGTTGCTAGCGAACAACCACGACGTAAGCATGAAGAAGAACGGCCACGGGAAGAACACCAAAACCGTCAGCATGAAAAGAAGCACAATGACAACAACCGCCGGAACCAAAATAATGGTGGCCGGTTTGGCGGTAGCTTAAATAATGACCGTCACGGCAAGCGTTTTAACAAGAAGAACAAGAAACGTAACAAGCGTAATAAGGGTAATAACCGGCTGCGTGAGGTTGCGCATAAGCAACCAACCCAGCGGAAGGACAAGCCATTACCAGAAGTACTGGAATATACTGAAGGAATGAATGCCCAAGAATTAGGTAAGTTACTTCACCGTTCGCCAGCGGAAATTATCAAGAAGCTCTTTATGTTGGGGGTTATGATCAACCAAAACCAGTCCTTGGACAAGGATACGATTGAACTCCTCGCCACTGATTATGGAATCGATGCCAAGGAAAAAGTGGAAGTTGATGTTTCTGATATCGACAAGATGTTTGAGGATGAACAAAACAACACCGAACACCTTGTTAAGCGTCCACCAGTTGTTACCGTTATGGGTCACGTTGACCACGGTAAGACGACCTTGCTTGATAAATTGCGTCATTCCCACATTACTGAACATGAAGCTGGTGGGATTACCCAGGAAATTGGTGCCTACCAAGTTCACTACAATGACAATCTGATTACCTTCTTGGATACTCCAGGACACGCGGCCTTTACTGAAATGCGGGCTCGTGGTGCTAACATTACTGATATTACGGTCCTAGTGGTTGCCGCTGACGATGGTGTTATGCCACAGACTGTTGAAGCTATTCACCACGCACAGGCTGCTAAGACCCCAATCATTGTTGCTGTTAACAAGATTGATAAGCCAGGTGCCAACCCTGACCGGGTCACAGAAGAATTGGCCAAGTACAACCTGATCCCAGAAGACTGGGGTGGTGACACCATCTTCGTTAAGATTTCTGCTAAGTTTGGCAAGAACCTTGATGAATTGCTGGACATGATCTTGCTCCAAGCAGAAATGATGGAATTAAAGGCCAACCCAGACCAGAACGCCGCTGGTTCCGTTGTCGAAGCTCGGCTGGACCAAGGTAAAGGGTCTGTTGCAACCGTCCTCGTTCAACAAGGTACCCTTCACGTGGGGGACCCAATTGTTGTTGGTAATACCTTTGGCCGTGTTCGGACGATGACAAATGAAAATGGTCGGCGGATTAAGTCGGCAACCCCTTCCACCCCAGTAGAAATTACTGGTTTAAACGAGGTACCAGAAGCCGGGGACCGGTTCGTTGTCTTTGATGATGAAAAGACGGCACGTGCTGCTGGTGAAGAACGTGCAAAGCGGGCACAAGATAAGGAACGGCAGAAGACCTCCCATGTTACCCTTGATAACCTCTTTGCAACGATGAAGAAGGGTGAAATGAAGACCCTGCCAATCATCATTAAGGCCGATGTTCAAGGGTCCGTTGAGGCCCTGAGCCAAAGTCTGCAAAAGATTAAGGTTGATGGGGTCCGGGTCGACATTATTCACCAGGCCGTAGGGGCAATTAGCCAATCCGATGTTACCCTGGCGGAAGCTTCTAATGCCGTTATCATTGGGTTCAATGTTCGCCCAACACCAGTTGCAAAGTCGCTAGCTGACTCAAGCAACATTGATATTCGTCTTCACCGGGTTATCTACAACGCAATCGAAGAAGTTGAAGATGCCATGAAGGGGATGCTGGAACCAGTCTACAAGGAAGAAACAATTGGTGAAGTTGAAGTTCGTCAATTGTACAAGGCTTCAAAGGTCGGTACGATCGCCGGTGGAATGGTCACTTCTGGTAAGATTACCCGTGACTCGAAGGTTCGCTTAGTCCGTGACGGAGTGGTTGTTTACGAAGGTGAACTTGGTTCCTTAAAGCGGTTTAAGGATGACGTTAAGGAAGTTAAGGCTGGCTTTGAATGTGGTTTGACCATTGAAAACTACAACGACATTAAGGAAAACGATGTAATCGAAGCTTACCAAATGAAGGAAGTTCCGGTTAAGTAAGGAGGACGCTCAACATGCCAAATAGACAATTTCGTGTTGATCGACTGGCACAGCAAATTCAACGAGAAGTTGATGATATCCTCTTGAAGCGGGTCCGTGACCCACGGGTTCAAGGGGTAACCATTACTGGCGTTGATGTAACTGGTGACTTACAGCAGGCAACAATCTATTACAGTATCTTGTCTGACAAGGCATCAGCAGGTGAAAAGACCCAGGAAGGGCTCGATAAGGCAACTGGCCTTATCCGGTCCGAACTTGGTGCTCGCTTGAATATTTTCAAGACACCAGAAATTAAGTTTGAACGGGACCCATCCGTAGCTTACGGTAGTCGGATTGACCAACTGATCAATAAGCTTCACCAACAAGAAAAGTAATTACAAAGGGAGCGGGATGGCATAGCTAACCGCTCCCTTTTTTATATACGGAGGATCAAGAAAAATGGATGGAATAATTCCTTTATATAAAGAGCGGGGAATGACCAGTTTTGACTGTGTTAGCCGCTTACGTCGAATTTTAAAGACCAAGAAAATAGGTCATTCGGGGACTCTTGACCCATCAGTGGATGGTGTTTTACCAATCTGTGTCGGCAGTGCTACTAAGGTGGTTGAATACCTGATGCAGTCGGGAAAAGTATACCAAGGAGAACTGGTAATTGGCCGGGCTACCGAAACGGAAGATTTTGATGGCGAGGTTATCGAGCGGGCGGCAGTTGATCAAGCGGTTACTGATGACCAGGTTAAAGCTGCCATGGCGAAATTGACCGGGGAAATCACGCAGATCCCACCGATGTATTCAGCGGTAAAGGTGAAAGGAAAGCGTCTATATGAATATGCCCGCGCCGGTGAAAAGGTAGAACGGCCACGGCGCCAGGTAACGATCAAGCAATTTGACCTGCTCCGTAACCAGTATGATGCCGAAAATAAAGAACAACATGTTTTCTTCAAGGTTGCTTGTACGAAGGGGACATATGTCCGGACACTGGTTGTTGACTTAGCCCGCCTGCTCGGTTATCCTGGGGCAATGAAATGGTTGACGCGATTGGAAAGTGGTGGCTTTTCGATTGACCAGACATTAAGCCTTACTGATGTGCAAGACGCGGTTGCTAGTCAAACAATCAACCGCTACCTTTACCCACTTGACTACGCGCTAAAGGATTATCCAACATTCGAGCTGTCAGATAAGCAGTGGAAGGCGGTCCAAAATGGCGGTTGGCTACGTGAGGATGAAGTTAAGCCAGCTGATGAGGCGGTGGTGCTGAAATACGATGGAGCGGTTAAAGCACTTTACCACCGGACACCAGACCACCACTTCAAGCCAACCAAAATGTTTTCTGTAAAGTAGGAGGCTTTAGTTTGCAAGTAATCAAGATTCAGCACCCGCTTGACCACCGTTTAATTCCTGCAGGACCGGTTGTTTTAGCAATGGGCTTCTTTGATGGTGTTCACCGTGGGCACCAAGCCGTAATCAAGACTGCACGAAAAATTGCGGATGAAAAAAAGTTACCATTAGCGGTTTTGACCTACAGTCATGCGCCAGGGATTGTCTATCACCAATACAAGGACGGGTTTAAATACCTGTCAATAACTGAGCGGAAGTTGGAACTGTTAGAAAAATTGGGTGTCAACATTGTTTACCTGGTCAGCTTTACATCAGCATACGCGAGTCAAACTCCGGAAGAATTTGTTGAACAGTACCTGCTGGGCTTTCATAGCCAGGTTGTGGTAGCCGGTTTTGACCATACGTATGGTCAGAAAGAGGTTGCCACCATGGACCGGTTACCAGGATATGCACAGGGACGGTTTGAGGTTGTGACGGTACCCAAATTTACGCTAGCAGGAGATCCAGCGGCTAAAGTCGGTTCACGAGCAATCCGACAACAGATTGCGGGTGGTCAGGAACTGGCAGAAGCAAACAAGGAACTAGGCTATGTCTATACCACGACGGGAATTGTGGTGCACGGACTAGCACGTGGCCGGACACTGGGCTTCCCAACTGCTAATATTGAGGCACCAACGCCAGAACTGATTCCCGGAGTTGGGGTCTATACCACTGAAGTAGAAGTTAATGGTCAGTGGTATGGTGGGATGGCCAGTGTTGGTTATAACATAACCTTTGGCAAGGCCCCGAAGCGGACAGTTGAAATTTATCTCTTTGATTTCAACCGGATGATTTACGGTGAAGAAGTCAAGGTTCGCTGGCACCAGTATCTTCGCGGCGAAGTTAAGTTTGCCGGTGCCGATGAGTTAGTCACCCAGATGAAAAAGGATGAACAACGGTCACGAGACTTTTTGGCGGGAATAAAAGATTAAAAAAGAGACTGGAAGAAAAGGTTGAACCTTCCTTTCCAGTCTCTTTAACTATCTAGTACTAATGACGACTTGCGCGGTAACCACCAGATTGGTGAATCTTATGAACTTGCCGTTTAAACTTAGTTCCGTTTTCGCTCACGGGCTTGAAATGCCGGAGCTTAAAATTAAATGGCCGTCCCGAGAGGCGAATGGCGGTCCATCGCCGCATCGCGTCACTCATTGTACTTAGATCCTTTAATAATTCTTGGTCGCCTTCTTGAACTGCAGCATCGTGGATGTCGCTGCCGAGGCGAAAGACAAGATTATTATGGTAATTAAGCAGTTCCTGGGTGAGGGGAGCACTGCGGTAGCTATTAAAGAGCTTTTGGATCAACTCCATTGCTTCTCGTGCGTTCTTTGGCTTGATATATCGTTCTTGTTTGTTCAAAATCAAAACTCCTTTGAAAAAAGTTTGACATTCCTTGACTTTTAGACGGGTGATTGGTATATTATACAGTGTGTTTAGCACTTAGCCCTAAAGAGTGCTAAAAAGGGATGTGATCAAAATGCTAACACAACGTCAAAAGAAGATCCTGCAAGCGATTGTACGTCAATACACGTCGACAGGTCAACCGGTCGGGTCAAAGCACCTGGCTGAACAGTTACCGTTTAAGGTTAGTTCAGCCACCATTAGAAACGAGATGGCGGTCCTTGAAGACCAAGGCCTCGTTGCTAAGGAGCACTCCTCATCCGGACGGGTGCCTTCAAAGAAGGGTTACCGGTTCTACGTTGACCACCTGCTTGATCCTGGAGCAGTCACCGATAACGACCTAGTAGTTATCCAGAACTCGCTAGGGACCAGCTTCCAGAAGATTGATGAGATTGTGTCGCACTCGGCAGATATCTTATCAGAACTGACTTCTTACACTGCATTCACGTTAAAGCCAGAGCAGTCCGATGTTCACCTAAGTGGCTTCCGGGTTGTTCCACTCGGTAACCAAAAGGTAATTGCAATCCTGGTTACTGACAGCGGCGATGTTGAGAGTCAGCCATTTACGTTACCGCGTAACTTTGATACGGAAGCACTAGAGGCAGTGGTACGGATGATTAACGACCAGTTGGTTGGCCTTCCACTAGTTGAGGTTGTCAAGCGCCTGAATGATGATATTCCGATGCGGATTATGCATTACATGCACGGCGCCGATGGTTTCTTAGACTTGTTTGATAACGTGGTATCAAGGGCCTCGCGGGAGCGGTTCTTCGTTGGTGGACGGTTGAATATCCTGGGCTTCTCTAATAACCAGGATCCCCGGACACTGCAAGCGTTATACAGCCTGCTTGACCAAAACGATGAACTGTCGAACCTCCTTGAGACTGGTTCTTCCGATGATGATACGATTAACGTTAAGATTGGTTCCGAAATTTCAAAGGACCAGGTCTTAAATGATTATAGTTTAATCACCGCGAAGTACAATGTCGACCAGTATGGTAAAGGCATTATTGCGGTACTGGGACCAACGCGGATGCCATATTCCCGGACGATTGGAATTGTTAACGCCTTTCGCCAGGAGTTGGCAAAACGGCTGCTTGATTTCTACCGACATTACTACGATTCATAGGAGGCGAGTCATTTGGCAGAGAAGGAAAAAGACCAACAAACCGCAAAGCAAGCGGCAGCTGATAAGAAAGAATCAGCTAAACAAACGAAGCAAACTGCAAGTGAGAAGAAGGATCCGACAGCTGAATTGAAGAAGGAAGTTGCGGACCTTAAAAAGCAGTTAGCGGATAAAGATGATAAATATCTGCGTGCGGAAGCGGAAATTCAGAATATGACTAACCGCTTTAATAAAGAACGGGCGCAAATACTTAAATATGACGGGCAAGACCTTGCGAAGAGCGTTTTGCCAGTCTTGGATAACCTGAAGCGGGCGCTGACCATCGAAGTTACTGATGAAAATGGTAAGCAACTGAAGAAGGGGATCCAAATGGTTCACGACCATTTAATGGCTGCACTGACGGATCACGGTATTACCGAGATCCCGGCAGAGGGCAAACCCTTTGACCCAACGATGCACCAGGCAGTACAAACTGTTCCGGTGGAAGATGGTCAAAAGGCCGACACGGTGGTTAAAGTTCTCCAAGCTGGTTATCAGTTAAAGGACCGTGTTTTACGCCCAGCAATGGTTGTTGTAGCACAATAATAAATTAAGAGAGGGAATAAACAATGGCAAGTAACAAGATTATTGGTATTGATTTAGGTACTACTAACTCCGCCGTTGCCGTTATGGAAGGTAACGAGCCAAAGATTATTACAAACCCAGAAGGTAGTCGGACGACTCCATCTGTCGTTTCATTTAAGAATGGTGAAACCCAAGTTGGTGAAGTAGCTAAGCGGCAAGCAATTACTAATCCAAACACGATTGTATCAATTAAGAGTCACATGGGTGAAGCAGGATACACCGTTGAAGTTGACGGTAAGAAGTACACTCCACAAGAAATTTCAGCAATGATTCTTCAATACTTGAAGAAGTACGCCGAAGATTACATTGGTGACACGGTTGACAAGGCCGTTATTACTGTTCCTGCATACTTCAACGATGCTCAACGTCAAGCAACTAAGGATGCTGGTAAGATTGCTGGTCTGGATGTAAAGCGGATCATCAACGAACCAACTGCTTCTTCTCTGGCTTATGGCCTGGACAAGAAGGACAAGGATGAAAAGATCCTGGTTTATGATCTTGGTGGTGGGACCTTCGATGTTTCCATCCTGGAATTAGGTGACGGTGTCTTCCAAGTTCTCTCAACTAACGGTGATACACACCTTGGTGGGGATGACTTTGACCAAAAGATCATGGACTGGTTAATCGATGGCTTCAAGGAAGAACATGGTGTTGACCTTTCTCAAGACAAGATGGCTTTGCAACGGTTGAAGGATGCTGCTGAAAAGGCTAAGAAGGACCTTTCTGGTGTTCAAGAAGCTCAAATTAGCCTGCCATTCATTTCATCTGGTGAAAATGGTCCACTTCACCTTGAAAAGAGTTTGACTCGTGCCCAATTCAACCAACTGACCAACGACTTAGTTGAACGGACGAAGCAACCAGTTCTGAACGCCTTAAAGGATGCCGACCTGTCATTTGATGACATTGATGAAGTTATTCTTAATGGTGGTTCAACCCGTATCCCAGCTGTTCAAGAAATGGTTAAGGAATTGACTGGTAAGGAACCTAACCACTCCATCAACCCTGATGAAGCCGTTGCCCTTGGTGCTGCTATCCAAGGTGGGGTCCTGACTGGTGATGTTAAGGACGTTGTTCTGCTTGATGTTACGCCACTGTCACTGGGGATTGAAACCATGGGTGGTGTCTTCACCAAGTTGATTGACCGGAACACTACTATCCCAACTTCTAAGAGTCAAATCTTCTCTACTGCTGCTGATAACCAATCAGCCGTTGATATCCACGTTCTTCAAGGTGAACGTCCAATGGCCGCTGATAACAAGACCTTAGGGAACTTCCAACTGACAGACATTCCTGCTGCCCCACGTGGTGTTCCTCAAATCAAGGTTACCTTCGACATTGACAAGAACGGGATTGTTAATGTTTCTGCTAAGGACATGGGGACTGGTAAGGAACAAAAGATTGTTATTAAGTCCAACTCTGGCCTGAGCGATGAAGAAATTGAAAAGATGAAGAAGGATGCCGAGGAACACGCCGAAGCCGACAAGAAGAAGAAGGAAGAAGTTGACTTAAAGAATGAAGTTGACCAAGAACTCTTCCAAGTTGACAAGACGTTGAAGGAAGTTAAGGGCAAGGTTCCTGAAGATGACATCAAGAAGGCTGAAAGTGCCCGTGACGACCTGAAGAAGGCAAAGGAAAGCGGCAACCTTGACGACATGAAGGCTAAGAAGGACGCCTTGAACAAGGTTATCCAAGACCTTTCCGTCAAGCTTTACCAAAAGGCACAAGGCCAACAAGGCGGTGCTCAACCAAATGGTGGCAATGCTGGCAGTGGTAATGGTAACGCTAATGGTAATGACGGTAACACCGTTGATGGTGACTTCAAGGACGTTACCCCAGACGACAAGAAGTAATCAATAATTGCTAAGAGATGTAAAAGCTAAAGGCCAAAATGGGGACTTTGGCTTTTACTTTCCTTTCCCACTTGTGGTATAACTAAACAAGCAATTAAGTTGTGAGGGATATAAATGGCAGAAAAGAACTATTATGATATTTTGGGTGTTTCTAAGGATGCATCCGAAGCGGATATCAAGCATGCTTACCGGCGCCTCGCCGCTAAGTACCACCCGGATGTTAACCATGAACCCGGTGCGGAAGAAAAGTTTAAGCAAATTAACGAAGCTTATGATGTCCTCAGCGATTCTCAGAAGCGGGCCCAATACGACCAGTTCGGTTCCGCCGGCCCACAAGCTGGCCAAGGCTTCGGTGGTGGCGCTGGCGGCTTTGGTCAAGGATTTGGCCAGGGCTTTGGTGGTGCCGGTGCTGGTGGCTTTGATGACATCTTTAGTCAATTCTTCGGTGGCGGCGGTCGTGCACGGCGGGACCCAAGTGCACCACGTCCTGGACGTGATTTGCAGTATGCCATGACGTTGAAGTTTATGGATGCGATCTTTGGTGAGACGACCACCATTAAGTATGACCGTGATGCCCAATGTAAGACCTGTCACGGGACTGGTGCTAAGCCTGGCAAGTCGGCAACAACTTGTAAACGTTGTGGCGGTAGCGGGGTAATCGTTACTGTCCGTCAGACGCCACTGGGCAATATGCAGACGCAGACAACCTGTCCAGAATGTAATGGTTCCGGTAAGGTATTAAAGCCAGAGGACCGTTGTGAAACCTGCCACGGTTCGGGTCACGTTCACGAAAAACACGAACTAGAAGTTAAGGTTCCTGCCGGGGTTGATGACGGTCAACAGATGCGGTTACAAGGCCAAGGGGATGCTGGTGAAAATGGTGGCCCCGCTGGTGATTTGTACATTATCTTCCGGGTAACGCCGAGCCGTGAGTTCCGGCGTGACGGTACGACCATTTACGTGGATCGCGACATCACCTTTGCTCAAGCAGCCCTTGGTGATGAAATTAAGGTTAAAACCGTCCACGGTGACGTTGACTTAAAGGTTCCTGCTGGTACTCAGTCGGAAACCAATTTCCGCCTTCGTGGCAAGGGAGTTCCTTACTTGAATGGCAAGGGGACTGGCGATGAACACGTTACTGTCCATGTAAAGACGCCTAAGAACCTGAATAAGCGGCAACGGGAGGCAATGCTGGCCTTCGCTGCTGCTAGTGGTGAGGATGTTAAGGGCGTTAAAAAGTCCGTTTTAGATAAGCTTAAGGATGCCTTTGAAGATCGTTAGAATTGAAATCTAAAGCTAGGATTTATCTTTAAGACAGCAAAGAGACTGAGTTTAATTCCCAGTCTCTTTTTCGTGTCTTTGCCAATTCTCTGTTATACTATTAAGTAGTATTTTCGTAGAAAGTAGTGAATTAATATGACGATGAGTCTCGATGAAATGAAGGAGCGTCAAAAGCATATCCGGAACTTCTCAATTGTGGCCCATATTGACCATGGGAAGTCTACCCTTGCGGACCGGATTTTGGAAATGACGGATTCCATTAGCAAACGTGAAATGAAAGATCAAATACTTGATGATATGCCCCTTGAGCGTGAACGGGGAATTACAATCAAGTTGAATGCCGTGGCCTTAACGTACCATGCAAAGGATGGGCAGGACTATATTTTCCACTTAATTGACACTCCAGGACACGTCGACTTCTCTTACGAAGTTTCACGGTCGCTGGCGGCTTGTGAAGGTGCAATCTTGGTTGTTGACGCTACCCAGGGGGTGGAAGCACAAACCCTGGCCAATGTTTACCTGGCACTTGACAATGACCTTGAAATCCTGCCAGTGATTAATAAGGTTGACTTACCATCTGCCGACCCAGAGGGAACGAAGAAGCAGATTGAGGACGAAATTGGCTTGGAGACTGATGAGGCTGTAAATGTTAGTGCAAAAACTGGATTAAACGTTGACAAGGTCCTTGAGAAGATTGTTAAGGATGTTCCTGCGCCAACTGGAGACTTAACGGCGCCACTAAAGGCACTGATCTTTGATTCAAAATACGATGATTACCGCGGCGTCGTTCTCTCCGTACGGGTATTTGAAGGAACGGTCAAGAAGGGTGATAAGATTCGGCTGATGAACAGCGGAACCGAGTATGAAGTAGCTGAGGTGGGGATTAACTCACCAAAGCCACTCGCTCGTGATGTCTTGATGGCGGGGGATGTTGGTTACATTACCGCGGCAATTAAGGACATCAAGGATACCCGGGTTGGTGATACTGTTACGGATGCTAATAATCCAACGGACAAGCCACTGGCCGGTTACCGGCAAATGACGCCGATGGTGTACGCCGGTTTGTACCCAACTGATAATGCAAAGTTCAATGACTTGCGGGAAGCATTGGAAAAATTGCAATTAAATGATGCGGCGCTGGTGTTTGAACCAGAAAGTTCCCAAGCACTTGGCTTTGGTTTCCGGTGTGGTTTTTTGGGCTTGCTACACATGGACGTGGTTCAGGAACGGCTAGAACGGGAGTTTAACCTTGACCTGATTACGACGGCCCCTTCTGTTACCTATCATGTTGACCTGGCTGATGGTAGTACGGTTGAGGTGGAGAACCCTGCTGAAATGCCGGATGCTTCATCGATTAAGGCGATTAAGGAACCATATGTAAAGGCTTCGATCATGGTGCCAAATGACTATGTCGGCCCGGTAATGGAGCTGTGCCAACGGAAGCGGGGAATTTTCGAGACGATGGAATACCTGAGTGATACCCGGGTAAACGTGATTTATCATGTTCCGTTGTCAGAAATTATCTTTGACTTCTTTGATAAGTTGAAGAGTTCGACCCGTGGCTATGCATCAATGGATTATGAAATTGATGAGTACAAGCCAAGCAGTCTGGTGAAGATCGATATCCTGTTAAACGGTGATAAGGTCGATGCACTGAGCTTTATTGCCCACAAGGACTTTGCTGCGGAGCGGGGGCGTGAGATTACGTCGAAGCTGAAGAAGATTATCCCGCGGCAAAACTTTGAAATTCCGATTCAGGCGGCAATTGGTTCTAAGATCATTGCGCGGACGAACATTAAGGCTTACCGGAAGGATGTTACTGCTCGGATTCACACCGGTGACCCTGACCGTCGTGCTAAGCTGCTAGAAAAGCAGAAGCGAGGCAAGAAGCGGATGAAGGCCGTTGGTAAGGTTGATATCCCTCAGGAAGCCTTCATGGCTGTTTTGAAGACCGATGAAGAAGTTGATGGGAAGTAATTAATAACAGTTTTTATTTTGCTGTTGGTCGATAATTAGACCTATTTTAAATCTTAATTATCCACAAATTAAAGAATGGGACCAATCATTGGCCTCATTTTTTTATGTCCCGGAATGTCAATTTAAATTAGAAATTGGTCATCTGTAATATACTTCATGAATACTTCCAAAGGTGTTTGATAATT
>NZ_CANDNW010000013.1 GCF_947387525.1 Limosilactobacillus viscerum | reverse complement strand
TATGCGGAAGTAGTTCAGTGGTAGAACATCACCTTGCCATGGTGGGGGTCGCGGGTTCGAATCCCGTCTTCCGCTTTGCCAGTTCTATAATGCCGGGGTGGCGGAATTGGCAGACGCACGGGACTTAAAATCCCGCGGTTAGTGATAACCGTACCGGTTCGATCCCGGTCCTCGGCACTTTTTGCACCCATAGCGCAATTGGATAGAGTGTCTGACTACGAATCAGAAGGTTGAAGGTTCGACTCCTTCTGGGTGCATTTTTTCGGGAAATAGCTCAGCTTGGTAGAGCACCTGGTTTGGAACCAGGGGGTCGCAGGTTCGAATCCTGTTTTCCCGATTCTAATATAAATATATTAGCATTCGCGGTGTAGCTCAGCTGGCTAGAGCGTCCGGTTCATACCCGGGAGGTCGAGGGTTCGATCCCCCCCGCCGCGATTTGGCTGGCTGTTTTGGACCTTTAGCTCAGTTGGTTAGAGCAAGCGGCTCATAACCGCCCGGTCGTAGGTTCGAGTCCTACAAGGTCCATCGGGCATTAGCTCTGATGAATCTATACATTTTTATTATGGAGGATTACCCAAGTGGCTGAAGGGGGCGGTCTTGAAAACCGCTAGGCCGTGAGAGCGACGCGAGGGTTCGAATCCCTCATCCTCCTTTTATTATCGCGGGGTAGAGCAGTCTGGTAGCTCGTCGGGCTCATAACCCGGAGGTCGTTGGTTCAAATCCAGCCCCCGCAATTTGGTCCGTTGGTCTAGTTGGTTTAGGACGCATCCCTGTCACGGATGAGATCACGAGTTCGAGTCTCGTACGGACCGTATTTGGCTCGGTAGCTCAGTTGGTAGAGCAACGGATTGAAGCTCCGTGTGTCGGCGGTTCGATTCCGTCCCGCGCCATTGGCATATAATGCGGGTATAGTTTAGTGGTAAAACCACAGCCTTCCAAGCTGTTGTCGCGAGTTCGATTCTCGTTACCCGCTTTATAGTTTTATGGGCCTATAGCTCAGTTGGTTTAGAGCGCACGCCTGATAAGCGTGAGGTCGATGGTTCAAGTCCATTTAGGCCCATTGGAGAATTACTCAAGTTGGCTGAAGAGGCGCCCCTGCTAAGGGTGTAGGTCGCGAAAGCGGCGCGAGGGTTCGAATCCCTCATTCTCCGTTATGACCCGTTAGTCAAGTGGTTAAGACACCAGCCTTTCACGCTGGTATCGTGGGTTCAAATCCCGCACGGGTCATCTTATTATCGCGGGGTAGAGCAGTCCGGTAGCTCGTCGGGCTCATAACCCGGAGGTCGTTGGTTCAAATCCAGCCCCCGCAATTTTGGTCCGTTGGTCTAGTTGGTTTAGGACGCATCCCTGTCACGGATGAGATCACGAGTTCGAGTCTCGTACGGACCGTTGTTAAGGCATTACTGTTGGTAATGTCTTTTTTGTTTGGCTAAAGATCATGTTTCAAACTTAAAAAGGGACGGTGGCAAAATATCTTGCCATCATCCCTTTTACGTTTGAAATTAGTACCAGTTTTAGGTAAGCAGTCAATAACGATACGTATTGAAAATAAATGAAAGGGCGTGAGCCGCGGCTTTTTACGGTTCACGCCCTTTCTCTAGTTATGACATACTTGTTGCACTTCTTCTGCCCACGGTAAAAAAGCCTCAATGTCGCTCCTTTTCTGGTTGGGTAGTCGATCAAACAGGTATTTGAAATACTTATATACATTTAGTTTATTAATTTTTGCTGTTGCAACTAACGTGTAATAAATCGCATTGGCTTCAGCTCCACGAACGCTTTTCGCAAACAAGCAGTTCTTACGAACCAAGGTTGTAAAACGGATCTCTCCTTCTAGCGAGTTATTGCTTAGGGGGATTTGTCCATTTTAAAAAATCCGATATACTCTTGTCCGAAGCTTTAAGGCATTCTTGATGGCTGCACACAGCCGGCACTGTGGTGAAGTGATACTTCCCAAGTACTGGTAAAACCTATCAAGCAACGGCTTCACATGAGTAATTCTTTGCTGCCGCTTTTCCTTTTCAGTTTGATATACTAATTCGTTTTCCTTATGGAAAACGGCCCCGAGTAGTTTTACCGCATGGAGAGCTTTCGAATACTTTAATTGCTTCTTACTCAGTAATTTAGTGATTCGAATAAACTCCCGACGAATATGAACTAAGCACGAGCCAAATCGGGCATTGGGATATAAACGATTACTGTAACCGCCATAGCCATCACACATGATAAAGCCCGGATAGCCCTGTCCGATAATATCGCCAATTACTTTTCCTGAGCGTGTATTACGATAGTGAAAAATCACCATCTGATGACGACTAAATTCGCTCGTGGTCTTGGTTGCCCAAAAATAGCTGGTATTTTTAGCTTCGTCAATGACCTTAAATGGCGTTTCATCCATTTAAATTACGTTTTCACCTTGCATTAATTGGGTTAACCGTTCATACAGTGGCTTCAAGTATGTTTGACTAACTGTAATGATATTAGTGGCGAGTTGACGACCGCTAACTGGCAAGCCAACGGCTTGCCAAAGCTTTACTTGTCGATGAAAGGGTAAAGCTAAGGCAAATTTATATTCAGCTACTTTAGCCAAAACACTACTGGAAACATAACTGTGAGGCAATAATGATTGTGGCATCTGGCTACTAATGATCATATCTTTACCATCTTCGTCACAGTCATTACATTTATAGCTTTCTTGGTATAAATTCACACAGTACAACTCGGCAGGCTTTAGCCGGACTTCACGGCTATACAAATGATTACCAATCTTTTTCATCTGTTCATGGCACTTTGGACAATCCGTATTAGTTAAATGAATCGTCTTATCCACTTGAGGTAAACCATCCAAAAAAGCGGTCCGCTGACCAGAAGACTTGGCTTTCCGGTGACGCACCACTTGTTTTGTCTGCTTTTCAATCACTTCCGTGATTGAAACATTAGAATCTTGCAGCTGAGCTAGTTCATCATCACTAAACAATGATTGCTGACCATCAACTACGGACTCAATTACTTCAGTTTTTTCCCCAAACATTTGGTTTTGTTGAAGCTTAATAATCGCTGTCAACTTATTAACCTGATCCTTCAAGGCTTTGATCTGCTGCTTAAGCTCTCGATTCTCTTCTACTAAGCTCTTACTCATAGTACGTCACCTCCCTTTAAATTATTCTTCGGTAATTATATCAAAGAACAACGGTTTTAAACAGAGGTAATTCAATAAAGGGTACCTGGTTGGGCAGCTTTGATCCGACGAACTGGCAACGGGTTTAATCCTTTCAGTAACCAATCCAATTGCCTGGCTGATAATTCTTTAGCTTCACTACTATGTCTTGGCCAGCTCAAATGACCATTCTCAAAACGCTTATAGAGTAAAATAAAGCCTTCACCGTCCCAAAGTAACCCTTTGAACCGATCATTACGTGACCCGCAAAAGAGGAACAGAGAATTATCGTATAACTCTAGTCCATAGTTTTCCGCGATAACCATCGCCAGCCCATCAATTCCTTTACGTAAATCAGTTTTCCCGCAAACTAGATAAACATGGTCTGGATCGTGCCAGTTAATGAGCATAACGCACCACAGCCTTTACAATCTCGGCCGCAAGGCTGGGATTGGTGCCTTTGAAAATTGTTAATTGGATATTTCCAGCTTTCATTTTAACGACTGGTTGCGATGAAATTTTAACCTTACTAACCGGCTTACCTTTGGCTTTGAAAACGGGTGCCACAATATCATGCTTCTCTTCCATAAAGAAATCCTCCTGTACTGAATCTTATGTTTTCAGTATAGGGGGATTGGTCGACCGCGCCTAGACGTATTGTTATTGACTGCTTACAGTTTTAGTAAATTGACCGATAAACTTCATCATAGTAATAGTTATCGGAACCCATTGTTGTAAAGCTAGTTAAGTTGCTGAAAGATTCACTGTTCTTCCATGCTGTTAGGTCTTCAAAGCTATTCCATGCTGTCAGTAATACAAGCGTAGTACTTTCAGCCTTATTTGCAACAGAAGTCATCAAACCGGCATTCATATTGCCTGGCTTGTCAGCAATCACCTTTTGTAAACTATTGTATAAAACTTGTTGCCGGTCACCATTTACTTGAAATGATTGGTAATAGAATAAACCATCGTAACTACTGTTAAGTGTTTCATCTAAAACGTTTAGTACAACCGGTGTCTTAAAAATAGTATCTTGGTTTGACAGGTCAAATAGTGCGAGCTTGTTGCTATGCGTTGAAGCTTGCATTAATTTAAGCTTACGGTCAGGGTTGTTATCAATGATTCCCTGTAAAATCTGGCGTGAACCAAATGTGAAGCTAAGTTTTGTTAACACGGGAATACCTCCTCAAATAATAGTCAATTTCAATTATAGTACACTTTATCGCGGACATAGAAAATAATTATTAAGGAAAGGTAATTTTACTTACAAAAAGTCAAGGAATTTGCCGAGAACCCTTTTATCACTAGATAGAACATAGTATAATAATATCGTATTAATGAATGTCGTTGTAAGAAAGAGAAAAGGAGGCTTTTACTTAATGGTTACTCTTTATACGTCTCCAAGTTGCACCTCTTGCCGTAAAGCTCGTGCTTGGTTGCAAGAAAACAACATTCCTTTTGAAGAACGTAATATCTTTTCTGAACCCTTATCAGTTGATGAAATCAAGAACATTTTGCGGATGACTGAAGATGGTACGGAAGATATTATTTCTAAACGTTCCAAGGCATATAAGAATCTAAATGTTGATTTAAATGCAATTCCAATGAAGGCATTGTACAAGCTAATTAGTGAAAACCCCGGCTTATTGCGGCGCCCAATTATTATGGACGACAAGCGTTTACAGGTTGGTTACAATGAAGATGAAATTCGTCGTTTCCTACCACGGAAGGTCCGGGAACTCGAGCTTGCAGAGGCTCAACGAAAAGCAGACTTAATCTAAAAAATCAAATGAGACTGGGAAGACAATGAAGTTCTTCCCAGTCTCCTGTTTTTTCCAGCTTTGTTATTATTACAACGCTTTACTTTTAGATGAAAACATTTAAAATGGAAATAAGTATTTTAATTAAGGAGGTGCTGCGTTTTGGAAATGGAAAGAATCAATGAGAATACAATTCGTGTACTAATCAGTAATGATGATTTAGATGCACGAGGGATAACGATTCTGGACCTCCTTGGTGACCACCAGCAGATTGAGGATTTCTTCTACAGCATCTTACGTGAGGTGGATACGGACCACCAATTTACTGACAATGATTCAGTTACCTTCCAGGTTATGCCTACCGGAAATGGACTAGAACTTTTCATCAGTAAAAATAGTGCCAACGAAAAGCTAAATAGTGAGAACAATGAGCAGATTGCTCAGTATATCAAGCAAAATATCGCTGATGCGCGTCAAGCAGCCACTCACGACCAACAGCCTGACAAACGGCAGACAAGTATTAACAGCGATGGTGCAGCTCCGGAAGAGATTCCGGCTGCGCCCCGTTGGCGGGTTGTAATGTTTAGTTCATTTGAAGACCTAATCGACTATGCTGGGATTCAAGAAAATACGGACCTCGTCAGTGAACTCTATAAGTACAACGATCGTTATTACCTGGCTCTATGGTATTACCAGTCGGGCGACAGTGAGAACACGATTAAGGATAACTTGGCGATTGCTTACGAGTATGGTAATCCCACCGCAACATCGGTTGACTTTCTCTCAGAGCACGCCAAAAAAATTATGTCCGGCTCAGCCCTAGAAACGATCTATCATTATTTTAAATAAATTAATACCGTTGGTTTAATCTCCCGTCTTTATTAGGTGGGGGATTTTTTTGTTAGTTGCAAATGAAAATAGTCAATTAGTGATGGCAAATAAGGCACGGGTGGGCAGTGAATATACTTGTCCTACTTGTCACCAGCCAGTCCGGCTCCGTCATGGCAAGAAAATGGTGGCCCACTTTGCACATTTGCCGGGCGCCGACTGTGTAATGAATGAAGGCGAGACAGCAGAGCACTTACTTGGCAAGCAACAACTTTTTGACTGGTTAGTTCTTCACAATTTAGCGCCAGGTCTTGAAGTTTACCTACCACAAATTAACCAGCGCCCAGATATCCTTTTTAATAATGGTGGCGTCCAGACAGCCATTGAATTTCAGTGTAGTCCGCTCAGCGTGCAACGACTAAGGGAACGGAATGGTGGTTACCGGCAGCTAGAAATAATCCCGGTTTGGGTGCTAGGGAAGCCCTACCGACGACGTTTATCACGGGCAAAAATCGCTCAATTTACCCAGGTTTTCGGTGGGCAACCAGCGATCCTTTACTGGAATACACAGCAGGCCCGCTTCGAGTACCAGCAGGGTTACTACTATTGTTCTTTTAGTAAGAAACGGCTAACTGCTGAAAGAATTATTCGTCGACAATCCTTAGCGCTTTCGCGGCCAAATGTTAGGCAAGCAGCCATTAGCCACCTTGTTTTTAGTAGTAATGTTGCACTTTCCTGCTGTCCCTTGGTGTGTCATGATACGGTGCCCAGTTGGCCGGTCACCAACAGTGAACTTATTTATTGGCGGATTGCAGTTGTATTGTATTTAGGACGTCAACCATTATTTGCAATGTGGAAAGCAAGTACGTGGCAACACCTGCTAACCCAGCTTGGTCAACCTTTTTGGCTTGATTTTACCTGTCTGGATAATGGACTAAATCAATCTGCAATTAGTTGCCTAACCACTGATCTTCAGCGGGCCGGGGTGATCAAAAAGTACTCGGACCATTTAGTACTGTGCCGGCATCCAAAATGGTTTAACAGCTTGGAAGCAAAGTTGGCCGCAATCACAGACTACTATTCCGCAATGGCATAGGGTAAAATTAAGTAAAAGGAGGCATGGTGATGAACGAACACACATGTACAATGCTATTAGCAGGAAAAAATGCAACAATCGATGGGTCAACAATTGTTTGTCGGGAAGAAGACTACGGTGATGCCTTTGACCCCCAAAAGTTTGTTTACCTTACCCCAAACCAGCAGCCACATCATTACGAGAGTAAGGGGAGCAAGTTCAAGATCGAATTGCCAGTGGCCCGGTATGGCTATACATCAACACCAGATGCTGATGATAGTGCGGGGGTATTTGGTGCTGGCGGAATTAATACTGCCAATGTTTCAATGACGGCAACCGAAACGATTACCTCTAATCCGCGGATCCGGGCAATCGACCCCTACAATACGGAGGACGGGATTGGTGAAGAGGACTACCTAACCTTGGTACTGCCATATATTTCATCCGCACGTGAGGGTGTCCAGCGGCTGGGTAAGTTATTGGAGCAGCACGGAACGTATGAAGCTAACGCAATTGCTTTTGGTGACCAGCAAGAGGTTTGGTACTTTGAAACAATCGGTGGCCACCAGTGGGCAGCAGTCCGGGTGCCGGATGACTCATACGTGATTGCTCCTAACCGGTTAAATATTGCTGATTTTGACTTCGATTCACCTGATACAATGTGTTCGCCCCAGTTGCAAGAATTAATCGATGACCACCAGCTTAATCCAGGACGGCACGGTTATAACTTCCGGTTGATCTTTGGCAGCGCTACTAACCAGGACCGGGTTTACAACAATCCACGTGCTTGGTATGTCCAATCCCAGCTCGGTGGGGGACGCGCGATAAGTAAGCCAACCGATTACGACCTGCCGTTTGCTTGTGTACCGGATAATAAGCTGACGGTGGAAGTAATTAAGCAAGTGATGAGTTCGCATTACAATGGTACTTCCTATGACCCGTACCAGCAGGAAGCAGGACACCCGGCACTATTTCGTTCAATTGCGTTAAACCGGAACCTGGAATTGCACATTCTCCAGATTAGAAACGGGGTAGATAAAAAGATTGCCGGCGTTCATTGGCTTGCATTTGGTCCTAATACTTTCAACGCTCTTGTGCCATTTTATGCTAACGTCAATGACACACCTGCAGCATACCGTGATACCAAAGCGCAATACACGCCGGATAATATGTACTGGCTGGTTCATACTTTAGCAGCACTTGGTGATCGTGATTACCGCCGGGCCCAACCATTAGCTGAACAGTGCAGTGAAGATGTGCTGGCACTTACCCGTCAGTTACAAGTTAAAACTGACAAGACCATTAGTAGTGATAATTGCCAAGCGGAACTAACTGCGGTTAACCAACAAATGGCTTCTATCGCCATGCAGAAGCTGACGGACCTGCTTGGTAAGTTTGTTGCGCAGGCATTCCATGATGAACGACTACAATTTTAAAAGAAAGAGCTCGTGACAAAACTAAGCTTTATCACGGGCTCTTTCTTTTAGCTCCGAATATTACAGAGATATTGCGTGCCACAAGCCAGGACCTCGGTGTGTCTAGTTACGGACGATTGCTAGGCGTCCTATGCTAGACATACCAGATAGGCTAACTGCGTGTTGCAGGCCCTAACCGAGTTGTGTCACAGCTCCTTATTCATAATTTAATTACTTTTAATAATTCTAAGTGTATGTGGGTGGTATTGTTTGGCGAAATCCTGAACAGATTGGTGGGGGTTGAAAGTATGGTTGCGGTAAGACTCAATCAGGGTCTCATAGTCAAAATGGGGCATGAGATAGCCGTAGTCTGGCTCCTTTGAATCATAAACGATTGCCGTTGCAGTCCTGGTAATACCAAGTGAGTTGGTCATTGCCTGGTCCTTTTTAAATGCTTCTTTGGCAATCTTCGAGTGGCGATCTTCCATAAACATTTCAAGATCAAGACCGCTTTTATCAGCAACGGTGCGTGCTAACTCGTCGGAATAATGCCAGCCCTTCTTGACCATCTCGTTTTGGAGAAGAAGGAGGTAGCGCCGACCACGCCGACCACCCTGGAAGAGGGCCGCCTTGTAGTCCATGATTACCTGGTGTAATGTATCAGCAACTTCTTGCCGGACTGTTAAACTACAGCGGTCCAACTTGTATAACTCAATCGTATCCGTAATGGTCTGCATGTTAAACATTGGGATAAACTGGTAGGAGATCTTAGTATTCAAATTTTTGTCCACCCGGAGAACGTCATTTTCGCACCGAAAACACCGCATTCCTAGTGGGTTCACGAATAAGTGAATCTCAAGCATTACTGCCCCTCCGATCGTTATAAGTAACGTTAACACCTGTTATTGTGACAAATCCCCCCTCTTTTGTAAAGTAATTTGTTTTGGCTGAAATTCTCTGTCCTTAAGCGAAAGTATGCTAAAATAGGATCGAGATTTAACGGGAGGCTAGATTATGATTGAAAACTGGCAGCACTTTTTATTGCCATATCAACAGGCCGTCAATGAATTAAAGGTTAAGCTACGGGGGATGCGGAAACAGTACCAGGATGAAGAACAGCATTCACCCATTGAGTTTGTCACCGGGCGGGTAAAACCGGTCGATAGTATCAAGGAGAAAATGATCCGGCGTCACGTTCAAGAAGACCGCCTGGAACAGGATATGCAAGATATTGCTGGCCTGCGGATTATGTGCCAGTTCGTTGAGGACATTTACGAAGTCGTTGACCTTTTGCGCCAACGGAGTGATATGACGATCCTTGAAGAACGGGATTACATCTCAAACGTTAAGCCAAGTGGTTACCGTTCCTACCACATTGTCATTGAGTACCCAGTACAGTTGATCACTGGTGAAAAACGGATCCTCGCAGAGATTCAAATTCGGACGTTAGCAATGAATTTCTGGGCAACCATTGAGCACTCTCTGAACTACAAGTATAAGGGGGCCTTCCCGGAGGATTTATCGGCCCGCTTGCAACGGTCAGCAGAAGCTGCTTTCCGCCTGGATGAAGAGATGTCTGAAATTCGGGAAGAAATTCAAGAAGCACAAACGCTGTTTTCGTATAAGAAGTCTACACAAAACCAGGATGATGATGGTGGTCAGGACCACCAAAAGGAGTAACAAATGAAAATCGGGATTTACAATAATGAATCAGCTGAGTCACAACGGGTAACCAAGCTTCTCCGTGACGAAATTGAGCGGACGGGGCTGGACCATGATGAAAAACAGCCTGACGTAGTAATTACGATTGGTGGGGATGGAACGCTCTTGTCTGCTTTTCACCACTACATTGACCAGTTAGATCGGATTCGCTTTGTCGGGATCCACACCGGACACCTAGGATTTTATACTGACTGGCGGAACTTTGAAATTGATGACCTGGTTGATAGTTTGGTACAGGATAGTGGTCAGTCGGTTTCCTACCCGCTACTTGATATGCATGCGGTTTATTCTGATGGAACGGTTGAGAGTTTTATTGCATTAAACGAGTCAACAATTCGAAACATCACTAAGACAATGGTCTGTGATGTCTACATCAATAACCAGCTATTTGAAAACTTCCGGGGAGATGGCTTGTGTATTTCCACCCCAACTGGTTCGACCGCTTATAACAAGTCTGTTGGTGGGGCGATCATGGATCCTAATAGCATTGGCTTCCAACTTGCCGAAATGGCATCTTTGAACAACCGTGTATTTAGAACGCTGGGTTCCCCAATTATTTTTGGTGCAGACACCAAGCTGATGCTTCGCCTACGTGACGCAAACGATCACGTGATGACCTGTGACCGTGACCAAATGCGGTTGAAGAATGCGGAAGGTAAGCGGCACTTATTAGAAGTTTCCTACCAGGTTTCCAAAAAGCGGATTTACTTTGCTCGCTACCGTCACACCAACTTCTGGAACCGGGTAAAGGATTCCTTTATTGGCGGTGCCAAGTAATGGAGTTTACATGGCAATATGACCACCAAACACCCCGGAAGTTAAGGTCGGCGTTGCGGATGAGCGGGGTTACTAGTTCGCTGATGAAGGTGGCAATTTTCCATGGCGGTCGGATGCTGATCAATGGTGAACCGAAGTGGGCAATTGACATGGTCCACCAGGGTGACAAGTATTCAATCGTGATTCCACCGGAAGAAGCGAACGATCACGTTGATGAATCGTCGGCGCCAATTGAGATTGCTTATGAAGACCGTGACTTCTTAGTTTTAAATAAGCCGGCAGGGGTGGCGACGGTTCCTGCGCACAATGTTGCGGTAGCTGACAGTCTGGTTAACCGGGTAAAGTATTATTACCGCCAGCAAAATTATGAGAATCGCGTTACCCACGTGGCCACTAGGTTAGATAAGGATACCAGTGGTTTGGTAGTGTTCCCGAAGCACCGGTTTGCCCATGCTGTTTTGGACCGGCAATTGAAGAAACACCAGGTAAAGAAAAATTACTATGCATTAGTTACCGGGCAATTGCATACTAGCCATGGCTACATTGATGCGCCTATCCGTCGTGACCCTGATTCCTTTGTCAAACGCCAGGTTGCGCCGGATGGGAAGCCCTCGGTCACTGAATACTGGTTGGAAGAGGCTGGCGACAACCAGTCCCTGGTTAAAATCCGTTTACACACGGGGCGAACCCACCAGATCAGGGTTCATTTTAGTTTCCTCGGCCACCCCTTGGTAGGGGATGAGATGTACGGAGCACCAGCGGCAAAGGGATTAATTAACCGGCAGGCCCTTCATTGTTACTGGATGCAGTTTTATAGTCCCTTTAAGCAGGACTGGATTACAGTGGAGGCACCGGTTCCGGCCGATTTTAAACGAGCACTTAGAAAAGAATAACCATGCTTTTCCGCGATATTTTTGTAATATTTGGAGCAAAAACAAGGACCCGTGACAAATGAGTTTTGTCATGGGTCCTCTTATTTTTAATCGATTATGACTTAGTTGAAGCGTTGAACACAAACCGGTTCAGGGCAAGCAACATCCTTTTGGAGGAGGGTTAACTTACCGCTGTTTGCATCACGCTTGTAGAGGGTAAGGTTGTCAGTGTTCTGGTTAGAGGCAACCAAGTAGGATTCATCGCTGCTAAGGTTGAAGTCCCGTGGGAAGTCACCTTCAGTGGAGATAGATTGAATGTGCTTAACGGTGAAGTCGGGTTGGACTTCAAAGACAGCGATCGTGTTTTCACCACGGTTGGAAGTGTAGATGAACTTCCCATCCTTTGACATCCGAATGGCTGCAGCACCGTTATGTGCAGTCCAGTCAGCCGGAATCGTCTTGATTGTTTGCAGGTGTTCAAAGCTGGCATCGTTAGCATTGTACTTTAGAACCGCGAGCTTACTGGACAATTCACCAAGGACGTAAACATACTTACCGTTTGGGTGGAAGATCAGGTGACGGGTACCGAAACCAGGTTCAAACTTAAACCGGGAAACAGCAGTCAGCTTGCCATCATCAGCAACGTCATAAACAACAATTAAGTCCATTCCCAAGTCGCAGACGATCAGGCGTTGATCCGGTGTCAGGTCGGCGTAGTGAACGTGGGGAGCTTCTTGCTCTGGTTCAGGACCGGTCTCACCTTGGTGGGTAACGGTGTCAAGGAGTGTCAGCTTGCCATCTTCAGCAATTTTGAAAACTTCAACCTTGGCAGTATGGTAGTTAGCGCTGTAAAGCAGGTGCCGTTTTTCATCAAGGCCAACGTAAGCAGGTGCTGGACCTTCTTCTAAGACCGTGCTGATGGTTTCTGACTGACCGTTTGCTAAGGAATAAGAAGCAACACCGGCTTGGTCATCGACCTGCTTAACGGCGTAAACCCGTTGCATAGGGCCAACCTGCAAGTAAGCTGGCTTTTGAGATGGGATTGCTAACTTAACATCAGTGAGTTCGCCCTTATCGGTATCCAGGGTAACCATGTAGGCGCCCTTACTGTCCTTCTTTGTATATGTACCAATTAAAAATTGTTCGCTCAAAATCAATTCCTCCTTTAAAAATGCTACCTCAATAATACCAATTCATGTTGATTAATTCTAGCTTGTGCTAAACTATTATGGAAGGATTGAGGAGAATAAATTTTATGAAGAAAAGTGAACGCCAAAAGAAGTTTGTCCAAGAAAATATTAATCTTTTTCGCTGTCCAACCTGCCAGGCGCCAATGGCCAGGGTAGTAGACAACAGCATTGTTTGCCAGAATGGTCATCAGATTGACTTTAACCGCCATGGCTACCTCCATTTTTTAACTGGGGCGGCAGAAACGGAATATGGTCGAGAAATGTTTTGTGCCCGGCGGCAGTTGCTGGAAAGCGGCCTCTTTACGCCAATTATTAAGGAGGTAGCAGGGGTGCTTCCTGATAAACCGTTACGACTTTTAGATGTTGGAACTGGTGAGGGAACGCCACTGAAGCAACTAGTGTCCCTCCGCAAGAATGACCGTGACGTAATGGTTGGTTTTGATATTTCAAAACCAGGGATTACCCTTGCAACTCAGTTGGGGCTACGGGCATTCTTCTGTGTTGCTGATTTACGGAAACTTCCGTTCAACGACCAGCGCTTCGACGCACTGGTCGAGTTATTCTCGCCGTCTGACTACCGCGAGTTTAACCGGGTACTGGCACCGGGTGGCTGCTTGATTAAGGTTGTTCCCAATTCAGGTTACCTGGCGGAGCTTCGGCAATTACTTTATGGTAAGAACCAGGCAAAGTCACACTATGATAACCAGCGGGTAGTCAACCTGTTTAAACAGCATTATCCAAATTGTCAGCTTAAACAGGTGAAGTACCAGTTCACAATCCCAAGCGGTCAGCAGGAGGCGTTGGTAGAGATGACGCCTCTGCACTGGGGAAAAGGAGCAAGGCAGCTAACTGCTAAAGAATTAATGACGCTAACTAGGGTAACGGTTGACGTGAGCTTATTGATTGCTAAAAAAGGCGAATAATATTTGCACAATGCATTAAATCGTGTTAAATTATTAGTCAGAAATCGTTTAGCAATTGATATCGAACAGATTCGTTAGTAATTGCTAAGGAGTACTTCATTAAAGCAGCGTTTCGCCGTGCCCACACCGAGACCCTGCTTTTTTTATTTTCTTGAGGAGATTTACTATGACTAACCACATTGTCTTGTTTGAACCACTTTTTCCGGCTAACACGGGGAACATTGCCCGCACCTGTGCCGGGACTAATACTGAACTACACTTGATCAAACCGCTGGGCTTCTCGACTGATGATAAGCATATGAAGCGGGCCGGGCTTGATTACTGGGATAAGGTCAAAATTACTTACCATGATGATCTTCCTTCATTTATTGCGACGGTTCCGGACCTGAATAAGCTATATATCGTATCAAAATTTGCCAATCATGACTACACCGATGTTGATTACACAAGTGATGGTGACCACTACTTCCTTTTTGGTAAAGAAACCACTGGTCTGCCAGAGCAGTTTATGCGTAAGTATCCGGATAACGCAATTCGGATTCCACAAAATGATAACAACATCCGGGCGTTAAACCTTTCAAATAGTGCAGCAATTGTTATTTATGAAGCTTTACGTCAGCAAAACTTTCCTCAGCTGGCCCGGGTACATACCTACCATTTTGATAAGCTGAAGTAAGGAGGGGGGATAATGGCGAGAAAAAGACGCTCATCGTCACGTCGTTCATCCAGTCGCAAGCCGCGGAAAACAAGTAGTAAGAAAGAAGCACGACTAGTCAATAACTTGGTCGGGTTAATTGTTACCCTGTTAATGGTGCTGGGATTAACCAGCTTAGGGGCACTAGGCACCGTAATTGCCAACTGCTTCCGGGTACTTTTTGGCGTAAGCTATCCCGTCGCGATTATTACCGTCATGCTATTTTCACTATCATTTACTTTTTACGCCAAGTGGCCGCGTTTGCGGGCCCGGTGGATAATCGGTTACCTAGTTACTTATCTCGGGCTCCTTTTATGGCTTCACGTCCTAATGGTGAACCAAGTTAACATTCATTCCAATTTTGTAGCGGTAACGTGGAGCAACATTGGTCGGGTTATCTTTAATGGCGACACAACCGTCCCAACTGGTGGTGGGATGATCGGTGCCTACCTTTACACATTAAGTGAGCTATTAATTGCCCGGGTGGGGACCGCCGTTCTTGCCTGGCTCCTCATGATTTTAGGGGTTGTTATTTTATTTGCTTTGCCATGGCGGAAATTCTTAAACCTCGTCGGACTAGCAATCAAGAAGGCTGGCCTGGGCATTCAAAAAGCGGGACGTTCAGTTCGTGATTATGCTGACCAACCGGCAGTTGATCCCAACGTAACAACCGCTGGTAAAGCAGCAACGGATGAGAAGCCGCTTCCTGAACCGGTTGCCGACCGAAAGAAGGCCGTTGAAGTAACGGTGGAAAAGCCGACGCCCGCACCGAAGATCACCGTTGCCAGCACTAACCAGGAAGATACGCCGACTGACGTTACGGATAAACCAGCGGCCGACGATTTACCGATGACGGGGGTAACAGCACAAGAGGACAAGGATTACCAGCTGCCACCATTGGACTTATTGAGCAAGGTAAAGGCGGCAGACCAGCAGTCTGACCTTAAGGACATCAAAAAGAATACCCGCACGTTGCAAACGACGCTCCAATCATTTGGGGTGGATGCAACCGTTGAAAATGTTAACCTGGGGCCGTCGGTGACAAAATATGAACTCCGGCCGGCAGTCGGGGTGAAGGTTAGCCGAATTACCCACTTGGCCGATGACCTTGCATTAGCATTAGCGGCAAAGGATATCCGGATTGAGGCACCGATTCCTGGTAAGTCACTGATTGGGATCGAGGTGCCGAATAAGCAGGTTGCAACGGTCGGCTTCTGTGATATGTTTGAGGCAGCGCCACAAGATGACCACCCATTAAATGTTCCGCTAGGACGGACAGTAACTGGGAATGTTGAAATGGCAGATTTAACGAAGATGCCGCACTTGCTGATTGCTGGTGCAACCGGGAGTGGTAAGTCAGTAGCCATTAATGTTATCCTGACGAGTATCCTACTTAAGGCAAAACCACACCAAGTTAAGCTCTTATTGATTGACCCTAAGAAAGTAGAACTAAGTGTTTATAATGGTATCCCCCACCTGCTGAGCCCGGTTGTTTCCGAGCCAAAGAAGGCGGCCCGGGCGCTGGGAAAAGTTGTTGGGGAAATGGAACGCCGTTACGAGCTCTTTGCTAAGTTTGGTGTACGGAACCTAGCTGGTTATAACAAATTAGTTCGTGATAATAATGACCAGGAAGAAAGCACCGCTCAGCCAACGCTGCCGTTAATCCTAGTAGTAGTTGATGAATTGGCTGACTTGATGATGACCGTTTCTAATGATGTTGAAGATGCAATTGTCCGGATTGCCCAGATGGGGCGGGCGGCAGGAATCCACATGATTCTTGCTACCCAGCGGCCATCTGTTGACGTTATTACGGGATTGATTAAGGCAAATGTGCCATCACGAATTGCATTCGCGGTTTCCAGCGGAATTGATTCACGGACGATTTTAGATACCAATGGGGCTGAAAAGTTACTTGGCCGTGGGGATATGCTATTTGAACCGATTGACCAGAATAAGCCGACGCGGGTCCAGGGGGCCTTTATCTCGGACCATGATGTAGAAGCAGTAGTTGATTTCATTAAGAAGGAACAGCCGGCAGAATATGATGAAAGCATGGTTGTTACGGACCAAGAAATGGCGACTGAGGAGCAAAAGGAGGACGAAGATGAGCTGTTCCCCGAAGCACTGAAATTTGTGGTCAGTGAACAGAAGGCATCGACTTCGTTAATCCAGCGACGGTTCAGAATTGGCTATAACCGTGCTGCCCGGATTATTGATGACATGGAGCAACGCGGCTATATCGGACCAGCTAATGGCTCAAAGCCACGGGAGGTATTTAAGCAACCAGATTCGGAACAAGAAAAAGATGATTAATAAGAACAAGGGCCCGTGACAAAACCAAATTTTGTCATGAGCCCTTGTTCTTATTATTGGATAGATTTAAACGGCTTATTTTGATGTAATGATAAACTTCCTGCTATTTAAAATTTTGACCAGCCGTTCTTCCTGGATGTTTTAGAAGGCACCTAGTGAAGCAACCGCACCGAAAATCAATGAGCCAAGCATGGCAATCAACATTAGCCAAATAGCGACCATTGTAATCTTCTGAAAACGGGTTTTCTTCTTATGTTGCATTAATATCCCTGCCTTTCAGCTTTGTTAACTCCTAGTAGTTTACCGCAAGTTACTATCTGATTTCAAACAGTGAGGAAAGTTTATGGTAAACTAAAGGAAATTAATTTGGGGAAGGAAATAAAGCGTGTCTATTAATTATCAACGAATTCTCCTACAGTTACTAGTTATTTTGATTTATGTGGGAATCAGGTATATCGTCAGCCGGCTCTTTCACGGTAAAAGAAAATTAATTATTTGGCGGATACTAACCACCTTTTTATTCTTTGCCTTAGCGTTTTGGAACTTTGGCTGGTACTGGATTGCCTATCCGGTTGCTATCTGGATGGTACTGGCACTGATCTTGATTGCGGTTCAGGTGGCCCACAACCATGAGTTCTTATACCGGCGTTATTGGCCAGTTTTCTGGCACTATTCAATGTTCATTGCGGTACTGTCATTTGTGGCATCACTTTTTTCCGGATTTCTTCCATTAATTTAATAATAAAAATAATTTAAAGCGATAGTTAAATTTCAATTTGATTATCGCTTTTTTGTTGTAATGCCATGGTGAGAAGTGGGGGAATGTGGTAGACTAGTCCTATGAAGTGGTAAAAGGGGGTGTTAGCATGCTAATGGGTGAATACAAACACGTGATTGACTCTAAAGGCAGGCTAATCATCCCCGCAAAATTTCGCGGACAACTTGGTGAAACATTCGTCATCACCCGGGGACTTGATGGCTGCCTTTTTGGTTACCCCCAAAATGAATGGCAGACACTAGAGGAAAAGCTGAAGACGCTCCCCCTAACAAAACGTGACGCACGGGCCTTTGTCCGTTTTCTTTATTCTGCGGCCACTGAGTGTGAACTTGATAAGCAGGGGCGGGTTAATATTCCTCCCGTTTTGCGCCAGCATGCCTCCTTGAAGAAGGACTGTGTGATTATTGGCGTTTCAAACCGCTTTGAAATTTGGAGCGGTGAACGGTGGTCTGACTACTCAGCTGACACTGCTGATAATTTTGACGAAATTGCAGAAGACTTACAGATTGACTTTTAATGAAGGGAGGGTCCATCGTGGCCTCATTTAACCATGTAACAGTATTATTAAATGAAGCAGTTGCCGGTTTAAACATTAAGCCGACGGGAACGTATGTCGATGGGACCCTTGGCGGTGGTGGACACACTAGTAAAATTCTGGGCGAGCTCACCACCGGCCACCTGTATTCTTTTGACCAGGATGAGACGGCTATTTCTTATAATAAGGAACAGTTAAAAGGTGAGATTGCGGCGGGTAAGTTAACACTAGTGGAGGACAACTTCCGCCACCTGCAAGCAGCCTTACAAAAGCAAGGCATTACAAAAGTTGATGGGGTTTTATACGACCTTGGCGTTTCCTCACCGCAATTTGATGATGCGCGGCGGGGCTTTAGCTATAAGCTGGATGCACCGTTGGATATGCGGATGAACCAAGAACAATCTCTTTCGGCAATGGAAGTTGTTAATGAATGGCCATATGAGCGGTTAGTGAAAATCCTTTACCGTTATGGAGAAGAACGTTTTGCTAAACAGATTGCCCGAAAAATAGAACAACGCCGGCAGGAGCACCCAATTAAGACCACGTTTGAACTAGTTGACGTGATTAAAGAGGCAATTCCGGCGGCCGCCCGACGCCATGGTGGTCATCCCGCAAAGAAAAGTTTCCAGGCGATTCGCATTGCAGTTAATGATGAGTTGGGTGCACTTGAAGAATCGCTAGAACAAGCTTTTACGATGCTGAATGTTGGGGGACGGATCAGTGTAATTACCTTCCAGTCACTAGAAGACCGGTTAGTAAAGACAATGTTCCGTGAACAATCATCAGTTAGTGATGACCTTCCCCAGGGGTTACCAGTCATTCCCACTGAGATGAGCCCCAATTTTAAATTAATAAATAAGAAGCCAATTTTACCGAGTGAGCAGGAATTGGCAAATAATCACCGTGCCCATAGTGCAAAGTTGCGAGTTATTGAGAAGATTAAATAGTAAGGATAGTGTTAAAAATGGGTTCTAATGCAGCGAGAAAGTATGAAGAAGAGGAAACACCGAAAAGAGCGACGCAGGTAACGCCCGCCAACCAACCAGTTCGTTGGAACCGTTTTGAACGGCTACTAATGGTAGTTGGTAGTGCGATTACCCTCCTATTGATTATTACCTTACTTTCTACTAAAATCTCTATTAATACTCGCCAGCACGACCTGCAAGATTTGCAAGCAAAGATAACACAGGTTAAAAATAATAATGCAAGTGACCAGCAAGAAATTGCTGAGTTGACGAGCCAGTCGAATTTGAAGCGTGCTGCCCACAAGTATGGTCTTACTGACAAAAATTCAAACGTAAGGAACGTTAATCGATAATGAATAAAGAACCTCAACGAGCGAAAACTAAGAGAAATAATAATCGGGGAAATTTTGGGAAATGGCTGTTTCTCATTACGATTGGATTGTTTTTCTTATTTTTCGTTCGTTTTGCGTATATTGCAATTAATCGTGACGTGCAGCACGTAAATTTGCAGTCACAAGCAGAACAAATTTATACTCAGCGGCGGACCATCCAAGCTAAACGGGGAAATATTTACGATAGCAAGGGTAGTGCAATTGCAACCGACACCAGTAAATATACCGTTTATGCTGTGTTGGACCATAATCAGCGGTCGACCAGTGGAAAGCCAATGTACGTTGAAAACAAGGAAAAAACGGCCCGGGTATTGGCAAAGTATATAAATATGCCGTATTCAAAGATTCTCAAACGGCTCAATACGAAGAACCAGGCATTTCAGGTTGAATTTGGTACGGCTGGCAGCAACCTGTCAGTTGCAACAATGCAAAAGATAAAGAAGGAAAACCTTCAGGGAATTGATTTCATTGCGACGCCCGCCCGCCAGTATCCAGAAGGAGAATTTGCTTCACAGATCCTGGGGATTGCTTCACCAAAGACCAACTCCAATGGTCAAACAACACTAGTGGGGCAAATTGGCCTTGAAGGGTACTTTAATAAGCAGCTAACCGGTACTAATGGGATGCGGAAAGATAAGCAGGATATCTATGGTTACCGGATTGCTAATTCCAAAGAGGTCACTAAGCAGGCGGTTAATGGGGATGATATATACACAACCATTGACCCTAAGACACAGCACATGCTAGAGACAAAAGTGGGCAAGGTCTACAAAAACGGGCAGCCCAATGCGGTTACCGCAATTGTAATGGATGCTAAGACTGGTCGGATTGTGGCTGCAACCCAACGGCCGACCCTTAATTCTAAAGAACCAGTTTGGCGGAACATGTTTGTTCAGGATGCATACGAGCCTGGATCAACCATGAAAATTCTCGCATTAAGTGCTGCAATTGATTCGGGCCACTTTGACCCCAATGCAACCTTCCAATCTGGTACTTGGGCCATGGGCGGTGGAAAAATCGTCGATTGGTCAAGTGGTGGTTGGGGAACAATCACCTACAAGGATGCGTTTGATATGTCGAGTAACGTCGGCTTTGCTCACGTTGAACAAAACATGGGTGCAAAGACATGGATGAAATATATCCGGCGGTTTGGCCTGTTAAAGAAGGTCAACGTCAATGGTATGGGTAATGAAGTATCCGGCTTCACCCAGTTCAAGGGAATCCTTGAACAAGCTAACACCGCGTTTGGCCAGGGGATCACGGTCAACCAGATGCAGATGTTACGGGCATTTGGTGCGGTTGCGAATAACGGGAAGATGATGCAGCCATACATTGTCAAAAAGATTGTCAATGATAATGGCAAGGTTGTTCAGCAGACAAAGCCAAAAGAAGTCAGTCAGCCAATTAAGGCATCAACTGCCAAGCAGGTTCGAAAGTACATGCAAGGAGTTGTTTACGATAAGAAGGGTCTTGGTCACGACTTCCAAATCAAGGGGCACCGCGTTGCCGGTAAAACGGGGACGGCCCAAATTGGGGGTGCAAATGGTTATAGTAAGGGTGATACGAACTACCTTTACTCCTTTGCCGGAATGGCCCCGGCCAAGAACCCGCGCTATGTAATGTACATTACTCTGCGGCAACCGAAGAACCTAAGCACCTCGGCCACTAAGCAAATGGCTTCAATCTTCAACCCCGTGATGAAGATGTTACTGGAGAAGAATAAGTCAACCAACGCAAGTGTTGTAAAAATGCCAAACGTGGTTGGCAAGAGTACTGATGATGCCAATAAAGCCTTATCCGGTGCTAATATTCAGCCAGTAGTGATTGGCAGTGGCAAGACTGTCCGCAGCCAGTCGGTTACGGCGGGAACAAAATTACTGAAAAACCAGCGGATAATTCTTGATACTGGTGGTCAGTACCGGATGCCGGACATCAGTGGCTGGAGTTCTGCTGACGTCCAACAGCTTGCTAACAAGCTCAACCTTAAATTAAAGGAAAAAGGTAGCGGCTACGTAAGCAAGCAAAGTATTAAAGCAAATGATAAAGTTACCAAGGATCAAACATTAACAGTCACTTATAAGACACAACAATAATTCAGGAGGATTGTAATGAATATATTATCGATTGTACTAACGTTAATTAGTTCATTCTTAATTACCTTTCTTTTAATGCCTTCGTTAATTCGCTATTTCCGGGCAAAAAAGGAAGGACAGCAGATTCGCAAAGAAGGGCCCAAGTGGCACGCAAAAAAAGCTGGAACCCCGACAATGGGGGGCTTGCTCTTCATCATTTCAGCAGTGATTACCGTTTTATGGGTTGCTGCATGGCAAGGATTAATTGATAACACCCTGTGGGCACTGCTCTTTACCTTAGTCGTTTATGGACTAATTGGGATGTGGGATGACAGTATTAAAATCTTCCACCACCAAAATGAGGGCTTTAAGGCATGGCAAAAAGCACTTTGTCAGGTGGTTGCCGCAATGGTCTTTACGGTAATTTACCAGCACGAAGGTTTTCAAATGGGTTTTTGTAACGGTCAATATGGATGGCTTTACGGCTTATTCATCATCTTCTGGATGGTTGGTTTTTCAAATGCGGTTAACCTGACTGACGGTCTTGATGGACTGGTTAGTGGGTTAAGTATTATCTCCTTTATTGCCTACTTAATTATTGCCCTCGTAGGAATCAACAACCCCGGCTATCCGGAAATTGCACTATTCTGCCTAGCCATGATTGGTACCTTGGCCGGCTTTTTCCCGTTCAACCATAAGCCCGCTAAAATCTTTATGGGTGATATGGGTTCGTTGGCAATTGGTGCTTCGCTTGCAGCTGTTTCGCTGCTCTTACACCACGAATGGTCACTGTTAGTGATTGGGATTGTGTATGTTTGTGAAACGGCAAGTGTCATGTTACAGGTCGCATCATTTAAGTTAACGGGTAAGCGGCTGTTTAAGATGAGCCCAATCCACCACCACTTTGAAATGTGTGGTTGGAGCGAATGGAAGATTGACATTGTCTTCTGGATCGTTGGCTTGATCGGTGCAATTATTGCGGTTGCAACAATCTTATTTGCATAAGTTAGTTGAAGGGAAGAATTGGTAAGATGAAAAAAGTCACGAAGTATCAAGGTAAAAATGTTTTAGTCATGGGGTTTGGTATTAGCGGACTCAATGCAGCGCACTTGCTGGTCAAGCTAGGTGCAAACGTTACTGCTAATGATATGAAAACGCCGAAAGACCCGGCCATTATTGATGGACTGGAAAAGGACGGAATTAAGGTCATTACCGGCAGCAACCCATTGAGCTTAGCTGATGATAATTTTGCCGTAGTGGTTAAAAATCCCGGAATTCCGTACGATAACCCGCTAGTTGCTAAGTTTGTGGAAAAAGGGACCCCGATTATTACCGAAGCAGAGCTTGGCTGGGAAATTTTTGCGGGGCACCTGGTAAGTGTTACTGGTAGCAACGGTAAGACAACGACGACGACGCTGACCCAGTTGATGCTGGCAAAGAGTTCGACTCATAATGTCAAATATGCTGGTAACATTGGTGTTTCTTTTAGCAAAGTTGCCGAAGAAATGGGCCCCGATGACACATTGGTCACTGAACTCTCTAGTTTCCAGTTACTTGGTGCGCCAACCATTCACCCCCACATTGCGATCATTACCAACATCTTTTCAAATCACTTGGATTATCACAAAACACGTGAAAACTATATCAATGCCAAGCTAAACATTACCCGCAACCAGACGAAAGATGACTTCTTAATTATGAATTGGGACCGTGATGAATGGCAGGAGATTGCTCGCCGCAGTCAGGCAACGATCGTTCCGTTCTCCCGGCAAAACAAGAGTCACGAAGGTTCTTATGAAGAAAATGGTGATATTTACTGGCGTGGTGAAAAAATCATGGCGGCAAAAGACATCCGCCTGATCGGTCCACAAAATGTTGAGAACGCATTGGCTGCTATAGCGGCGGCAAAGTTAAGCGGCGTTTCCAATGAAGATATTATTAACGTACTGACTACCTTTGGTGGGGTTCGTCACCGTCTTCAATACGTTCTAGACTACCAGGGACGGCGCTTCTACAACGATTCCAAGTCAACCGATATTGAAGCTACCGAGGTTGCACTGCAGGGGTTTGAACAACCCGTCATCTTACTAGCTGGTGGCCTCGACCGGGGTTACACCTTTGAACGGCTGGTGCCTTATTTCAAGAAGCACGTTAAGGGAATTATCGTCTTTGGTCAATGCAAGGACAAGATGAAGGATGCCGCTGAACAGGCGGGCATCCCAACCATCTTGGAAAGTGAAAATGCCATTACAGCGGTTCCGGAAGCATGGAAGATTAGTGACCCTGGTGATGTCATTTTACTTTCACCAGCGAATGCAAGTTGGGACCAGTTCCCAAGCTTTGAAGTGCGCGGTGATAAGTTCATTGAAGCAGTTGAAAAATTAACAGGCGAAAAGGAGAATAATTAATGCGGTTATTAGTTTCTGGTGGTGGGACTGGTGGTCATATTTATCCCGCCCTGGCCTTAATTGAACGGCTAAAGCAAGTGGAACCAGACACGGAAGTCCTTTATGTTGGAACTACCCGCGGACTGGAAAACAAAATTGTCCCGGATGCGGGAATTAAGCTTGAGACAATGCAAATGCAGGGATTTAAACGGTCACTTTCCCTGGAAAATTTTAAGACGGTTTACCTCTTCTTAAAGTCGGTTCACCATGCGAACAAGATTATTCGTGACTTTAAGCCCGACGTTGTCTTAGGAACGGGTGGCTATGTCAGTGGTGCCGTTTTGTATGCTGCAGCCAAGCACCATGTGCCAACCGTTATCCATGAACAAAACAGCGTGGTTGGTGTGACTAATAAGTTTCTTAGCCGCTATGTTGACCAGATAGCAATTGCCTTTGAGGCAGCACGTAGCCAGTTTCCGGCAGACAAGGTCACCATGGTTGGTAATCCGCGTGCACAACAAGTGGCATCACAGGTTGACAGTGATTTTTCCTGGACAAGCTATGGCTTAAAGGATGATGTCCCAACCCTAATGATTTTTGGTGGGAGCCAAGGTGCGCCAAAGATTAACCAAACGGTGGTTGATGCGATTCCTGAATTTAACCAACGGGATTACCAGGTGATTTTTGCAACTGGTCAAAAACGGTATGACCACGTCAAGGAGCAGTTAAAAAACGTAAGGATTGGTTCTAATATTAAGGTTGTTCCTTACATTAAGGATATGCCAGCAAAGATGCCGCGGGTAGCAGCCCTGGTTTCACGGGCTGGTGCGACGACAATCGCGGAAGTGACGGCACTGGGGGTACCGACGATTCTTATCCCGAGTCCTTACGTCACCGCTAACCACCAGGTAAAGAACGCACAGGCATTAGTAAAGAAAAATGCTGGTGTAATGATTACTGAAGACCAGCTTGATGCACGGTCGCTGCTGGTTCAAGCTGATAAAATAATGCAAAACAAAGAACTGCGTGAAGAGATGGCCGCCGCAGCAAAGAAAATGGGGAAGCCTGACGCAGCAGATCACCTGATCAAGGTACTGCACCGGGCAATTGACGAACACCAATAAAATGGAAAGGAGGACTGGACTTGGATAAGGATAAAGTAATTCCAGAGCACCAGCGCTATTCGCAGCTGCTGACAGAACTTGAACAACGAAGTACCAAAAACCTAGAAGCAGCTAAGCCAAAAGAGCGGATTGGCCATAAGGTCCGTGGAATTAAGCTTTACCGTTATTTCACAAATGGTGAACGGGTCCTCAAGTTAATTCTCCTTTTTGGTATCGTTTTGTTGTTGATGTTGTATGTTATTTCTCCCTTGAGTAAGGTTCGAACCATTACGGTGACCGGCAATAGCGAGTTGAGCCAGAAACAGGTGGAAGATGCAACACAGGTTCGCCCGGGACGCTATATTTGGGGTGTCGCCGCTAGTAAGAAGTCGATCAGTCGTCAAGCTCACCAACGTAATCCACAAGTGAAAAGTGTTGCGGTTAAAGTTACTGGTGCCCAGTCACTTCAATTAACGGTAACGGAAAATCCAGTTGTGGGCACGGTTGAAATTGGCCAACGGGATTATAATGTTTTAGCCAATGGTCAGTTGCAATTAGCTAAGAGCGATAAAAGCAAGATCCGCTACCAGCATTTTGCGGGCAACCGTCAAAAGCTGACCAAGACGGCTGTTCAAATTGGCCAATTAAAGCCGGTTATCAGGAATGCAATTTCTTCAGTCAATTATCAGCCAGCTAAGGATGCACCAAATCGGTTGATAATTTACATGCGTGATGGCAATACCGTATATGCAAACATGAACACCGTGGGGAAGAAGATGGCCTACTATCCAGCAATTGCAGCAACAATGAAGCAGGCAGGAGTGGTCGACCTTCAGGTAGGTGCTTATTCTTACAGTTATGGATCACGTGACAAGTGATTTTTCAGAAAACATCACATAAAGCATTTTTGAACTTAGAAATATGTGGTAAAATCAAACATGAATAAAATTAAAATACAAATTTTTTAATTGAGTATAATTTGTTGTTTTAGGAGGGTGCCGTTCAGATGGATAATTCAGAGGTATTTGTTGGATTGGATATTGGAACTACCTCGATTAAGGCACTAGTTTGTGAAAATGTGAAGGGGCAGCTAAAGGTCATTGGCGTAGGGATAGCACCCTCTACCGGACTAAATCATGGTGTAATCGTTGACATTGATAAAACTGCCCAAGCAATTTCACAAGCTGTTGCTAAAGCTGAGGAAAAATCTAATCTAAGCATTAAAAAACTAATCGTGGGCTTACCAGCCAACTATTTACAAATGCAAAAAGTTCATGGAATGATTACGGTTGCTTCGCAAGGACAGTCGCGAGAAATTGTCAACCAGGACGTAATTGATGTCGCAAAGGAGACATTGACACAGAATATACCACCTGAGCGGGCAGTCTTAGACTTGATTCCAACTGAATTTTCCGTTGATGGCTTTGGTGGAATCAAAGACCCACGGGGGATGGTCAGTGTCCGTCTTGAGATGAAGGCAACCCTGTATACTGGTCCTAAGACAATTCTTCACAATACCAAGAAGGCTGTCCAGCGTGCTGGTTACGTGATCAAGGACTTTGTGATTTCACCGATCGCGACTGATTTCAACCTGCTAAATGATGGCGAACAGGATTTCGGTACGGTGGTAATTGATCTTGGCGGTGGTCAAACGACGACTTCAATTGTTCATGACCATCAACTGAAATATACCTTTGTTGACCCTGAAGGTGGTCAGTATGTAACAAAGGATATTTCGACCGTTCTTAATACTTCCCTGAAGAATGCGGAACGCCTAAAGCTTAATCATGGTTACGCCGACCAAAGCTTAGCTGACCCAGAGGCACAGGTTAATGTTAACGTTGTCGGCAAGAATGAACCAGTTCAGTTTACCGAAGAATACTTGTCAGAAGTAATTGAGGCACGGATGCGCCAAATCTTTGAACGGATTCACCAACGCCTACAATCAATTCATGCACCGGAATTACCTGGCGGTGTCACTATTATTGGTGGCGGGGCAGCAATGCCTGGTGTTAAAGAGTTAGCTGAACAGTATTTTGCTGGCAACATTAAGGTATACGTACCCGAACAAATGGGAATTAGGCACCCTGGCTACGCAACTAGTCTGGCTTTATCAATGTATGAAAGTCAGCTTTCCGATGTTGATAAGTTAATAAAGCAAACTATTCAGCAACCTGATATAATAGAAAGCCCAAGGGAAGAAGAACAGCAGCCAGCTACTAATGGTGGACGGCAGCTGGTTCACCAGTGGTCAAATGAGGAGCCCCAGCCAACGCGTTCAGAAAAGAGCCGTTCCAAGGAGAGAAAACGGTCAGAGCCAAAGAAGAGCAAACACTCATTTGGTAGCAAATTAAAGGGCATGTTTGATAACCTATTTGATTAATTCACGGAGGAAAGATTTCTATGGATAACGAGACAAGCACGATGGATAACGAATTTGCTGGCGCACGGATTAAGGTAATCGGTGTCGGCGGTGGTGGCGGTAATGCCGTTAACCGGATGATTACAGAGAAGGTAAAGGGTGTTGACTTTATCGTTGCCAATACTGACCGGCAAGCATTGAACAGCTCAAAGGCTTCAACTAAGATTCAGCTTGGTCCTAAATTGACCAAGGGACTTGGTGCGGGTTCAAAGCCAGAAGTTGGTGAAAAGGCAGCACAAGAAAGTGAAGAAGCAATCAAGAAGGTACTGGAAGGCGCAGACATGGTCTTCATTACTGCCGGAATGGGTGGTGGTACCGGTACTGGTGCTGCTCCAGTTGTTGCTAAGTTAGCTAAGGATAGTGGGGCTTTAACTGTGGGGGTAGTTACGCGCCCATTCTCATTCGAAGGCCCACGCCGGGGAAAGTATGCCGTTGAAGGGCTTGAGAAGTTAAAGTCCAACGTTGATACCCTAATCATCGTTGCCAACAACCGTTTGCTGGAAATGATTGATAAAAAGACCCCAATGATGGAAGCATTTAAGGAAGCTGATAATGTTTTGCGTCAAGGTGTTCAAGGGATTTCTGACTTAATTGTTACCCCTGGTTACATTAACCTTGACTTTGCCGACATCAAGACGCTGATGTCTAACCAAGGTGCGGCCTTGATGGGTGTTGGTTCTTCTACTGGCGAAAACCGGGCTACTGAAGCTACCAAGAAGGCTATTTCATCACCACTGCTTGAACTGTCAATTGACGGTGCCCAACACGTGTTGATGGATATTACTGGTAGTGAAGATATGGCAATGTATGAAGCCCAGGAAGCATCTGATGTAATTAAGCAGGCTGCTGGGACCAATGTTGATATTTCGTTTGGGATGTCACTGGATAAGAACATGGGTGACGAAGTACGGGTTACTGTTATTGCAACGGGAATTGACAAGCCAAAGAAGACTCGTCCAGCCCGGCAGCAACCACAGGCTTCCCGTCCAGCTCAACAACCGGCCCAGGGCAATGATGCTGCACCACAAGGTAACGATAACGCAGCAGCCGACCCCTTCGATGGTTGGAATGACCCAACTGCAGAAGTTAATTCAAATACCAACGAGAAGATTGATGACCAGTTTTCCCATGTTGATAAGCCAGAATTTAATGTTTTCAATGATGACACGGCTAACTCAGATGATGGTGATGATGATAACCTGTCGACGCCACCATTCTTTAAGAATCGTCGTAAATAATTAATGTAAAAGGGGGAGTAGTTTAACAAGCGGGTTAGATTACACCTCTTTTTCATAACTAGCAGAGAAAGGAGAAGAAAAATGGCAGCTAATTTTTTGAAGAGCTTGTTTGGCGATGATGAAGTTGAACAAGATGAATATTATGAAAATAACCAGCCGGCCCAACGGAATAGTGGGTCGAATAAGGTAGTTTCTTTTAGTGAAGGACAAGCCCATGCGGGACAAAAAGTTAGTCAAATCTCACTGTATGAGCCACGGATGTATGCGGACGTTAAGCAAATTGCCTCGCAGCTGTTAGCTGACCGGGCAATTGTGGTTAATTTTACCCAGATGGATAGTAAGTCTGCTGCACGGATGGTTGATTTTCTAAATGGGACTGTTTACGCAATTAATGGTGAAATGAAACGGATCGGCAAGGAAATTTTCCTCTGCGCACCGAATAATTTTGAAGTATCAGGCAATCTTTCAAGTAGTTTGAAGGCTGAATCTGATCACTTTAACGACTAAGGAGGACAACATGGCTTTCCTAGTAGGGCTATTAAATACCCTGATCAATGCCTATATCTGGGTGATCGTTATTTGGTGCCTGCTATCGTGGTTTCCCAACGCACGAAGCACCCGTTTAGGCGAGATCATTAACCGGTTGGTTGAACCCTATATGCACTGGTTTGATTTTATTCCACCACTTGGCGGGATTAGTTTTTCACCGGTAGTTGCAATTTTTGTTTTATACATGGTTCAAAATGGTTTAACAGCATTGACACATTTTATCGGATAGCGATGAAACTATGGAAGAAAATATTAAACAGCACTTTCGGCCTAATGAAGCAGGATTGATTGACCAGGTTGCTGATTGGATTAGTACGGCAATAACGCAATACCGGCCAGTTTTAACGTATTTTCTTAACCCACGGCAGCGGTATATTGCGCAAACGCTAGCTAACCGGGAAGATGAAGTGAAAATGGCGAGCAGTGGTGCCTGGACAGGTGCCGAGATGCAACGCTTACTCTTTTATCCAACTTACTATCAGCCACAGCAAGATGACTTTGAACTAGCTGTTCTGGAGGTTAACTACCCCGTCAAATTTACTGAGCTGCACCACCGCCAAATCATGGGAACCCTCATTGGTGAAGGGTTAGAGCGAAACGCCTTTGGTGATATCTTAGGCGATGGTGAACGCTGGCAGGTAGTCGTTACCAAAACGATGGCGAAGTACCTGCGGACTAATGTGCACCACATTGGTCGTGCCAAGATTAAGTGGGAATTAGTTGATGAAGATGAAGTCTTGCACCCCGTCGAGGACTGGGAAGAAGTTAGCACTACTGTAACGTCACTCCGGTTGGATAGCATCGTTGCAGCTGGGTTTAATTACTCCCGGAACCGGGCAAAACAGCTAGTAGAGCACGGTCAAGTTCGCCTAAATTGGGAAGAAGTTAACCGTCCGGACGAAACGGTCGTTGTTCATGACTTGATTTCAGTCCGTCATGGTGGCCGGATTAGGATCGATAGTGATAACGGAATGACGCGAAAGAACAAGGAAAAAGTAGTATTATCTGTGGTACATGCATAAATTGGAGGAATAATAATGGGGTTAACGGTAAAAGATATTAATGAGCAACAATTTTCAACTAAGATGCGGGGCTTTAACCAGGATGAAGTTCGTCGGTTTATTGAACAGGTTTCGCAAACCGTTCAAGAACTGACGGAAGAAAATCATGCCCTCAAGGAAACGATTAAGGCCGATGAAGGTAAGCTGAAGTACTTTAGTGAATTGAAGGATTCACTGAACAAGTCAATCCTGGTTGCACAAGAGGCTGCTGATAAGGTTAAGAACAATGCAAAACGGGAAGCCGATATTATGGTGCGGGAAGCACAAAAACAGGCAACTGACATTGTTTCCGAAGCCAATGAAAAGGCTAACCAGGTAATTGAACAAAGTACCCAAGAAACGCGGAAGCTGACGACTGAGACCAATGACTTGAAGAAGCAAACACGGATCTTCCGTCAACGTCTCCAGGTAATGCTGGAATCACAGTTAGAAGTTGTTAAGAGTGACGAATGGGACAAGCTGCTGGCTGATGATGATTTAGCTCAGTATAATGAAATCCAAAAGATCTTGGGAAAGAACCTTGACAACGAATCAGCAGAAAGTGTAGAATCTACAACAATTAGTTCCGATCCTGCAGAGGACGATGAAAGCATTAACCGTCCTGCAGTTGAACCTGCTCCGGCAGTGCCAGATCCGGCACCAAGTGTTGCACCACAAGATAATAGTGAACCAGCGCCAGCATCTGCTGACTCTGGTGAAACAGTGGTTGTCTTCCCTGATAGTGACCAGGATAAGAACTAGGATAAATAATTACTACAATTACCCTAATAAAATGTTGAAGAGAATTGAAATCAGCAGTTAATACCCAAGCGAGTCGGCGATTGGTGGGAGGCTGATGGTATTGCTGGTTTCTGATCATCTCGGAGTGTCATGCTGAAGGTTAGTAAGTGTGGCCGGCTCATTACCGTTAACCAATGACCAAAGGAGATCCAACTGGGTCTTGAAATTGGGTGGTACCACGAAAAAAGCTTCGTCCCTGTAATGGGATGGAGCTTTTTTATTAGGGTAAGTAATCAAGAGAAAGGAGTCGTTTGCCATGCGGGTTAAGGATACATTAAACCTGGGCCGGACTAAGTTCCCAATGCGGGGAAAGTTACCGGTTACCGAAGCAAAACGTGAACAGCTTTGGGAAGAAAACAAAGTATACCAATTACGACAAAAATTAAATGAGGGTAAGCCAACATTTGTCTTACATGATGGCCCTCCATATGCCAATGGTAACATTCACATTGGTCATGCCATGAATAAGATTTCCAAGGACTTCATTGTCCGCTATAAGTCAATGACTGGCTTCCGGGCACCATACGTTCCTGGTTGGGATACTCACGGTTTACCAATTGAACACCAATTGACTAAGTCTGGCTATGACCGGAAGAAGATGTCGACGTCAGAATTCCGTGACCTTTGTCGTAAATATGCCTTAGAGCAAGTCGATAAGCAACGGACGGACTTTAAGCGCCTCGGGGTCAGTGGTGAATGGGACCATCCTTACTTAACACTGAATAAGGAATTTGAAGCAGCCCAGGTACGGGTCTTTGGTGAATTTGCCAAGAAGGGCCTGCTTTACCAAGCCAAGAAGCCTGTTTACTGGTCATGGTCATCTGAATCAGCCCTGGCCGAAGCCGAAGTTGAATACCATGACGTAGTTGCTAAGACCGCCTTCTTTGCCGAGCAAGTAAAGGATGGCAAGGGGATTTTAGATGACAACACGTACCTGGTTGTCTGGACGACGACACCATGGACCGTACCAGCTTCTGAAGCCGTTGCTGTTAATGCTAAGTTTGACTACTCCGTTGTTAAGCCCGCTGATGATGACCGTCAATTTGTCATCGGGACCGAACTACTGGAAGGCGTTGCTGAAAAGCTCGGTTGGGAAAATTATGAAGTGGTTAAGCACCTGGCTGGGACCGACCTGGACGGGATGGTCACAAAGCACCCATATCTGGACCGTGATATCCTGGTTGGCACTGCCGACTACGTTACTGCCGATGCTGGTACTGGTTTAGTCCACACCGCTCCTGGCTATGGGGATGATGACTACCACTTTGGTTTGGAACACAACCTGCCAATCTTTGCACCAATCAATGATCAAGGGGTACTGACGAAGGAAAACGGGGATGACTTTGACGGCGTCTTCTACCAAGATGCGGATGATATTTCACTGAAGAAGTTGGAAGAAAACAACTCACTTCTGCTGGAAGAACCGTTGAAGCACTCCTACCCATTTGACTGGCGGACAAAGAAACCGATCATCTTCCGGGCAACTGACCAATGGTTTGTTTCCATCGATAAGATGCGGCAAGAGATCCTCAACGCCTTAGAAGATGTTGACTACAAACCATCCTGGGGGAAGGTTCGTCTGCGCAACATGATCAAGGACCGTGGCGACTGGGTAATTTCCCGGCAACGGGTTTGGGGGGTACCACTCCCAATCTTCTACGCTGAAGATGGCACACCAATCATGGAAGAAGAAACCATTAACCATGTCGCTGACTTGTTTGCAAAGTACGGTTCTAACGTCTGGTTTGACCGTGATGCTAAGGACCTCCTGCCAGATGGCTACACTAACGAACACTCCCCACACGGTAAGTTCACGAAGGAAACTGACATCATGGATGTTTGGTTTGACTCTGGTTCTTCCCACCAGGGTGTCCTGGCAGAACGTGACTACCTAACTTACCCGGCTGACCTTTACCTCGAAGGTTCAGACCAGTACCGTGGTTGGTTCAACTCCAGTCTGATTACCAGTGTTGTTTGCTCTGGCAAGGCTCCATACAAGGGCATTGTTTCCCAAGGATTTACCCTGGATAAGAAGGGCAAGAAGATGTCCAAGTCGATGGGGAACGTTATTGACCCGAACAAGGTGGTTAAGCAGATGGGGGCCGAAATCATCCGTCTGTGGGTAATGTCTGCTGATACTTCTGCGGATGTCCGGGTTTCCATGGGAACCTTCCAGCAGATTTCCGAAGCTTACCGGAAGTTGCGGAACACCTTCCGCTTCTTGCTGGCTAACACCGGTGACTTTGATCCTGCTGAAAACACTGTTTCATACGGTAAGATGGCCAGTGTTGACCAGTACATGATGGTTAAGTTAAACCACTTCTTAAAGGAAATGCGGGCTGACTTTGACGAATATGACTTCCTGGATGCTTACAAGCTCCTGATCAACTTCGTCAACAACGACCTGTCCGCCTTCTACATGAACCTCGCCAAGGATGTCCTCTACATTGAACCAGCAGATTCTGAAGCTCGTCGTTCAATGCAAACGGTCTTTTACAACATCCTGTTGACGATGGTTAAGCTCTTAACCCCAATCCTTCCGCACACGACCGAAGAAGTCTGGGAATACATGGATGAACCAGAACAATTTGCTCAGTTGACGGAAATTCCGGACCCACGGACCTTTGACAACGAAGCAGACCTGCTGGACAAGTGGGACCAGTTCATGGAAATTCGTTCACATGTATTAAAGGGCCTGGAAGAAGCACGGAATGACAAGCAGATTGGTAAGTCCCTTGAGGCCCAAGTTGACCTTTACCTCGATGACAACCAACAAAAGCTGGTTGATAGCTTGGACGAAAACGTGGCCCTCCTGTTAGGGGTATCTGCCTTGAACTTCCACCCATTGACCGAAGCACCAGCAGATGCTGACAAGTACAATGACGGGGTAGCGGTTAAGGTATCACCAGCACAAGGTGAAACCTGTGCTCGTTGCCGGATGGTCAAGGAAGATGTCGGTACTGACGATGCATACCCAATGCTTTGTGCCCGTTGTGCAAAGATTGTCTGGGAAAACTATCCAGAGACAGTTGACGAAGGGCTCGAAAAGTAAAAAATTATTATAATAACCGTTGATTAACAATGCCAATCAATGACATTCAATTTCAGGCGGTGTAAAATACCAAGTGACGCTTGTTGCTTGGTATTTTTGTTTAGTAGGTGAAAGAATGCTTAAAGGTGAAGTAAAGAGCTTTGATGAACAAAAAGGGTGGGGCTTCATTAATGTTCCCCACGAAGGAGAAATTTTTGTCCATTATAGTGGAATTGAAGGGACACACCGTCGGATCTTACACCCTGGCGAAGAGGTTTCGCTAGTGGTTGTTCAGGGGAAGAAGGGGCCCCAAGCCGCCCATGTGCGGGTAATTAAGTAAGGAGGTTGACGGAGATGCAATTTGAAGAAAAGCCGGTCAGCAGCAAAACTGTTTTTGAAGGGCATTTAATTGACGTGGAGGTTCAACAGGTGCGGACTCCCCAGGGGAATATTGCCCAGCGGGAGATCGTTCACCATGCACCAGCCGTCGCCTTATTAGCAATAACCGCTGATGATCAGATGATCCTTGAAAAGCAGTGGCGGTCACCGATTGCCAAGACAACTTTAGAAATCCCTGCTGGTAAGGTTGACTCTCGTGATGAAGATAGTGCCAAGCACGCCGCAATCCGGGAGTTAAACGAGGAGACCCGCTACCAGGCGGACCAGCTAAAGAAACTATCAAGCTTCTATACGTCGGTTGGTTGTATGGATGAGTATATGACCCTCTACTTAGCAACGGGTTTACGACCAGTCGACAAAGAATTGCCGCAGGATCAAGATGAACAATTGGTCCTCCAAACGGTAACCTTAGACCAAGCACTGGCAATGATTGACAGCGGTGAAATTGAAGATGCCAAGACAGTGATGGCAATTTACTACTGGCAAGGAATGAAGAAGAATGGACAATAAACAAGAACCAGTTAACGAAGAGAAAATGTCCCGGAAGCAATACCGGGAACAGCTTAAGCAGCAAGACCGCTACTTAGACGATGACCTGATTAGTCGTGATGACCAAAACGAGGGGAAAATCGCTGAAGGTCGGCAGCAGTTTGCCGATGAACAAAAGGCAAGGAGCGCTGAGGAAAAGACAGCGGTCTTAAAGCGAAAACTCAATATTGCAATCATTGCCCTTATTGTGGCAATTATAATTGTTTACCTGATTTTGTTTTACGTTGGATAAAGAGGAGTGGAAAAATGCGTTTCGGAATTATTTGTGCAATGCCCGAGGAAATTAAGGAACTAAAGGCACAGTTAGCGGGCGAAGAAGTTAAGGAAATCGGTGGTAAGGACTATTACTTTGGTCAGATTTCAGGACAAGAAGTCGTGCTGTGTGAATCGGGAATTGGTAAGGTTGAGGCCGGAATTACTACCGAACACCTAATTACTGATTGTGGCGCGGATGTCGTGATTAATTCTGGCTCTGCTGGTGGCATCGGCGCCGGACTCCACGTGGGAGACGTCGTTATTTCAACAGAAACGGCATACCACGATGTTGATGCCACGGCATTTGATTACCAGTACGGGCAACTACCAGGAAAAGAGCCGCGGTTTGTGGCCTCCGAAAAATGGGGAAAGGCACTGGAAAAGGCGGGTGAACAAACCGGCTTAAACATTAAGCGGGGGTTAATCGTCTCTGGTGACCAATTTATTGCCAGTCAGGATGCAATTACCACAATCCTAAAGAACTTCCCGGACGCGCTTTCTAGTGAAATGGAAGGGGCCGCCGTTGGTCAAGTTGCCACTGACCACCACGTGCCATACGTTGTGGTACGCGCAATGTCTGATACTGGTGACGAAGATGCCGGTGTCAGCTTTGATGACTTTATTATTGATGCTGGTAAGCGGTCCGCTAACATGCTTTTACAACTGTTTAGCGACCTTGCCGACTAAAGAAAGGAAGCAAGTATTTTGAAGGAAGTTTACTTGGATAACGCCGCCACCACACCGATGACTCCCGAAGTGATTGATGAAATGACAACCCAGATGAAGGATGCCTGGGGTAATGCTTCGACTGGTTATTCATATGGGCGGAATGCTAAGCTGGTCCTTGAAAACAGTCGGCATGTTTTAGCACAAAGCATTAATGCTGATGATAATGAGATTGTGATTACCAGCGGGGGAACGGAAAGTGACAACACCGCCATTATTCAAACCGCCTTTGCACGGCAAAAGTTAGGCAAACACATTATTACAACGGCAATTGAACACGAGGCCGTCTTGAAACCCCTTCACTTCTTGGAGGAGCATGGGTTTGAAGTAACCTACCTGCCCGTAGATGAAAACGGTAATATCTCACTGACTGATTTTAAGGCTGCCTTGCGTGATGATACCATCCTGGTAACGATCATGTCGGGAAATAATGAGGTTGGTAGCCGGATGCCAATTCACGAAATTGGTGAAATCTTAAAGGACCACCAGGCTTGGTTCCATACAGATGCAGTTCAGGCATATGGCCTGTTGCCAATTGACGTCAAGGCTGACCATATTGACATGCTCTCGACGTCTGCCCATAAGTTGAATGGGCCCAAGATGATTGGCTTCTTATACCGTCGTGATGGAATCAACTTCCCTAGTTTTATTAAGGGTGGCGACCAGGAGACAAAGCGGCGGGCCGGGACCGAAAATGTTCCAGCAGTGGCCGCCTTTGCCAAAGCAGTTTCAATTGATACGCCGGAAGAAAAGAAGCGGCGGCAGGAACGCTACTACCACTTTAAAAAGAAGATTGTCCAGGGCCTGCGTGACAATGGGGTTGACTTTGACGTAAACGGGGAAATCAAGCCCGATAATTTAAATCACGTCCTTAATTTATGGTTTAAGGGAATTTCGACTTACGTCATGCAAACCGATTTAGACCTAGCAGGAATTGCGGTTTCCGGTGGGTCTGCTTGCACGGCAGGAAGTATCGAACCTTCCCACGTTTTAACCGCCATGTATGGCGCCGACAGTCCGCGGATTTCACAATCAATCCGAATCAGCTTTGGAGCATTGAACACGGACGAGGATATCGATAAGCTAATTAATGCAGTCGTGAAAATCGTTAATAAGTTGAAGAAAATTAACGGGGGTGAAGAGTAATGGAATTTACGAAGAGTGTTAAACTCCCTGGGGATAAAGATACGTATACAATCAGTCCGGAACTAAAAAAATACACCCTGATTGATCTTGGCTTTGAAGAGACGCGGCGGGGCAACTTTGAGTATAAGGGAAGCCTCGATACTGATAACCCCTTTAAGCCGGTTGCCCGCTTGCGGATCCTAATTAATGCGGACCTTGACGGCTTTAAAATGGAGACCGTAACAGGGAATGGGGCCCGTAAGATTAACATCTTCAACCACCAGCGGTCGGCTGAATTTATCGAACAACTTCACTTTATTTTAAAAGAAATGATTGAAAGAAACGTATTTATTAGTAACGAGGGAAAATAAGTGCAGCCCGTTGCATACTTTGTTACAATAAACGATACTGGAAGCATGCGACCTTCAATCGTAGATTATTCCAGAATCTATTTGAAATGATGGTGATAAATAATGACTGACCACAGCCAAACGCGTGTTGTTGTCGGTATGAGTGGCGGAGTTGACTCCTCCGTTACCGCACTGCTGTTAAAGCGCCAGGGCTATGATGTCGTTGGTGTCTTCATGAAAAACTGGGATGACACTGATGAAAATGGTGTTTGTACCGCAACCGAGGACTACAAGGACGTGGCAAAGGTAGCTGCCAAGATTGGTATTCCATACTACTCGGTTAACTTTGAAAAGGAGTACTGGGACCGGGTCTTTAAGTACTTTATTGCGGAATATAAAAAGGGACGGACACCTAATCCCGACGTAATTTGTAATAAGGAAATCAAGTTCAAGGCCTTCATTGATTATGCTAACCAGCTGGGGGCGGACTACGTAGCCACTGGGCACTATGCTGACCTAAAGCGGGATGCTGATGGACGGATGCACCTGATGCGGGCGGCTGACCAGCACAAGGACCAGACCTACTTCCTCAGCCAACTTGATTACCACCAGTTGGACAAGGTAATGTTCCCGCTGGCAAAGTATACTAAGCCGCAAATTCGTGAGATTGCCAAGGAAGCAGGATTGGCTACTGCTGATAAGAAGGATTCGGTTGGAATTTGCTTTATCGGTGAAGATGGTCACTTCCGCGAGTTCTTGAGCCAGTATATTCCTGCACAACCGGGCAAGATGGAGACCGTGGATGGTAAGGTTGTTGGTAAGCACATGGGCTTGATGTACTACACCATTGGTCAACGGCGGGGCCTTGGCCTTGGCGGTAATAAAGAGAGTAACGAACCATGGTTTGTGGTTGGCAAGGACATTGAAAAGAACGTCCTTTACGTCGGCCAGGGTTACCATAACGAGCACCTTTATGCTACCCACTTGGAGGCAAGTGATATCCACTGGGTGGATGATGTCGTTAGTCGCTATGGTCGTGACTTCCACTGCACGGCAAAGTTCCGGTACCGCCAAAAGGATGTGGGGGTAACTGCCCACATCGCAGATGATGACCAAACGGTAACCGTTGAATTTGATGACCCAGCACGGGCAATTACCCCCGGGCAGGCGGTTGTCTTTTACGATGGTGAGGAATGCCTTGGTAGTGCAATCATTGACCGGGCATACAATAATGAACGGCAATTGCAGTACGTTTAATTGACATATTACAAAATCCGGACCGGGTACTGGTGCCCGGTGCCGATACATAGTTTGAAACAAGAGTGAACAATTATTATTTTTTCTGGTAAGATATTAGTTAAAAAGGTTTGCGATGAAAAATGACAAAAGTGTATTTAATCCGTCACGGAAAAACTGAATGGAATTTACAATCACGGTACCAGGGTGCCCACGGCGATTCGCCATTGCTGCCGCAAAGTTATCAAGAAATTGAACTGCTTGCGGACTCGTTACGGACCGTTGAATTTGCGCACGCGTACGCTAGCCCATTAAAGCGGGCCCGGGTTACCGCTCAAAAGCTAATCCAGCATCTTGACCAGCCAATTCGGTTGACCATTGATAGCCGGTTGATGGAGTTTAACCTTGGTCAGATGGAGGGGATGCACTTTGACGATGTTGCCAAAAAGTGGCCCGAGGAATTAAATAATTTCCGTCATCACCCAGACCGGTATGATGAAACGGCAACCGGTAGCGAAAGCTTTGCCCAGGTTATTGACCGTGTGGGGTCAGCGGTGAAGGAGTTCTGCCGGTTAAATCCAGACAGCAATATTTTAATTGTGTCGCACGGTGCCGCACTGAATGCAACAATCAATGCCTTGATCGGGACACCAATGCCCCACTTGAAAGACCGTGGCGGGTTGAGTAATACCTCGACGACGATCCTTGATACTACTGATGCAGAGCATTTTACCCTCGAACAGTGGAATGACACTTCCTACTTACACAAGACCAAAGTAGACCCTACTGATACGATTTAATGAGGTGATTGTGATGGAAAATAAAGAAGAATTTAAGGATAGTAAAAAACGGGAAACCGAAAAATTAGTTCACAAGCTGATCCGGGCCATTGATGAACATCCCGACAAAGTCAACAATTATTACGACCTGGGTTCCCTGTTAACGCGGTTAAACGACTATGAACAGGCGGAAGAGCTCTTCATGAAGGCCCTGGGAATCTTTGAAGCAAAGGGTGATCAGTCAGCGATCAACCTCCTCAATTATGGTCTTGGTAACCTTTACTACGAGGTCGGTAAGACTGATAAAGCAATTAACCTTTATAACAAGATTGAAGATAAGAAGTTAAAGGCTGACTCATACCTGATGTTGGCCCAGAGCTACATGAAGAAGGGACAGCACAAGCAAGCAGTTGCCTATGGTATTACTGCCCATGAATTGCGTGCTGAGGACCCAGAAATTAACCAGGTGCTCGGTGACTCACTGTTAGCACTAGGTGAGTTTACAACTGCTAAGAAGTATTACGATGCGATCTTAAAGCGTCACCCGGGACGGGCAGATACGCAGTTTAACCGGGGAATCGTTGCGATGGTTCTGGGTGAGCCTTACAAGGACTACCTGACCCAGGCTAAGCAGCTTAACCCTACTTACTACGAAAAGAGTGAGAAGCGGTTAGCAGAGATCGAAAAGACGCTGCGTGCTACTCAAGGTAAAAATGAATAATCAGGGAAAGGATGACTTCAATGGCAACTGAAATGGACTTATTCAAGACGCCGACGGAGCCGTCTTTTTTTATTGGCCAAGTTCAGTCGGAAATTTTTACCAGTCCTGATTCCTTTTATAAGGTCCTGGCCGTTTCGGTGGAGGAGGCTAATTTTGACTGGTCAGAAACTGAGATTACGGTGACCGGTAGCTTCGGTGACCTCAGTGATGACCAGACCTACCGCTTTGAGGGACAATTAATTGAACACCCCCGCTACGGCTGGCAGTTTCAGGCAAGTTCGTACCACGTTAACCAACCGACTAGCAAGGCAGGGTTAGTCGAGTATTTATCCGGAAAACAGTTTCCGGGCGTGGGGCAGAAAACGGCGGAGAAGGTTGTTGATGCATTAGGAACTGACGCAATTGATAAGATTAGCGCCGACCCACACGTGCTGGATGACCTTAAATTGCGCACGGCGGTAAAAAAATCAATTATTGAGAACCTACAGGCCAGCCAAGGACTAGACCAGGTAATCATTGGCCTAAATGATTACGGCTTTGGCAGTAATTTGATTAGCACAATCGTTGACCGGTATGGTGATGATGCTCTTCATATTATCAGTGAGAATCCCTACCAGTTAGCTGCGGAAATCGATGGGATTAGTTTTAAACGTGCTGACCAGGTCGCCAAGAAAATTGGAATTGCGGGTGATGACCCGCGGCGGATTACCGCGGCGATTGTCCAGTCACTTGATGACTTGACCATGGCTACCGGTGATACATATACGAGTGCTGAGCCGCTGTTGGCGAATGCCCAACGGTTACTAAATGAATCGAGTAATGGCCATGTTAATGAAACGGTGGTTGCTGACCAGATTGTTGAATTAGAGAAGAAAAAACAAATCCACTATGAAGAGAACCGGTTGTACCCCACCAATCTTTATCGAGCAGAGTACCAAATTGCTGACCACCTTAACCGCTTGATGAGCGCAAAGGAAGAGACGGTTGCTGACGAGACTATTACTAAGACCCTCGACCACGTTGAAAGCGAAACGGGGATCAAATATGACCAAGTTCAGGTATCCGCAATCAAGACCGCCCTTAATAATAAAGTAATGCTATTGACCGGTGGCCCGGGGACGGGGAAAACAACCATTATCCGCGGAATTGTTGAGTGTTATGCTAAGGTTCATCAGATTTCATTAGATATTGATGAATACAAGGAAAAGACGTTCCCGGTCCTTTTAGCAGCACCAACCGGTCGGGCTGCCAAGCGGATGAGCGAGGCGACTGACTTGCCAGCCAGCACGATCCACCGGATGTTGGGCTTAAATGGCCGGGAATTGCCAACGGATATTAATGCTCGTGACTTAAAGGGGTCGTTATTAATCGTAGATGAAATGTCGATGGTTGATACATTACTCTTTAAAACGTTAGTTCAATCAATCCCCACGGCGATGCACGTGGTCCTGGTCGGGGATAAGGACCAGCTACCGTCAGTTGGCCCGGGCCAGGTCTTCCATGACTTGTTGGAGTTCCCTGAATTACCGAAAGTAGAGCTGACCAATATCCACCGTCAGTCTGCTGATTCAACGATTATTCCGCTTGCCCACGCGGTGAAGGAAGGACGGGTACCGGCAGACCTGATGGCGAAGAAAGCTGACCGGTCATTTATCCCGTGTCAGGCTTGGCAGGTGCCAGATGTAATTGAACAAATTATTAACCTCAGCCAGCAGCGGGGCTTTAATGCAACTGATGTCCAGATCCTGGCCCCAATGTATCGCGGCGCAGCGGGTGTGGATAACTTAAATGAGCTTGCCCAACAGGTTTATAATCCGCCAACAAAGGATAAGCAGGAAGTTGAGTTTCGTGGTCAGATTTTCCGGGTTGGCGATAAGGTCTTACAACTGATTAATAGTCCAGAAAATAACGTCTTTAACGGTGATATCGGAGAAATTGAAGCAATTGAGAACCAGAAGGGCAAAAAGGGCTCATCAATGACGATCGATTTTGATGGAAATGAGGTTAATTACAGCCGGATGGAGTGGAACCAGCTTCAGTTGGCCTACGCGATTTCGATTCACAAGTCACAGGGGAGTCAGTTTAAGATGGTATTATTGCCGGTGGTCCGGCAGTTCAGTCGGATGCTTCAACGGAACTTGGTTTACACCGCAATTACCCGGGCGGCAGATAAACTAGTCCTTATTGGTGAAGCACAAGCAATGGCAATGGCCGTGAAAAATGTTGGCACTAACCGGAAGACAACCCTGCTAAACCGGCTGAATGATCGCTGGCACCGTTCTCCAGCAAAATCGACGCCGGCAGCCAGTGGAAAAGAGCCACCGGTAGAAAAGGTCGATGAAGAAGAGCCGGTCGTTTCTGCACCAATCACTAACCAGCAGGTACTTACGGCAGAATTGATTGCTAATAACAGTGTCGACCCGATGATCGGGATGGATGGGATCAGGCCGCAGGATCTGTAATAAAATAACGGTCCCTCTTGATTGCGCCGGCAAATGTTGCGATAATAAAAACAGATACTGTTTGGAAAAAAAGGGAGTACAACAATGACGCAGATAAAAAATGCTCAAAATGTTCGGCTATTTGCCTTGAACTCAAACCGACCACTTGCTGAATCAATCGCTGAAAAGATTGGTTTGCCGCTCAGTAAGGCCTCAGTAAACCACTTTGCTGATGGTGAAATTAAAATTACCATTGATGAAAGCATTCGTGGTTGTGAAGTGTATGTAATTCAGTCTGTTTCTGACCCGGTCAATACTAACCTGATGGAGTTACTGATCATGGTAGATGCGTTGCGGCGTGCTAGTGCTGCTAAGATTAACGTGGTAATGCCATACTATGGTTATGCCCGTCAAGACCGGAAGGCACGTAGCCGTGAACCAATTACTGCAAAGTTGGTTGCTAACCTCCTCGAAATGGACCAGATCAACCGGCTCGTGACGATTGACCTTCATGCCGCACAGGTACAAGGTTTCTTTGATATTCCGGTAGACCACTTGCAGACGACTAGTCTCTTTGCTGATTACTTCTACAAGCATAATTTGATTAATGATGACACCGTTGTTGTTGCTCCTGACCATGCGGGGGTTAGTTTTGCCCGTAAGTTTGCTGAGCGAATTAAGGCACCAATTGCAATTATTGATAACCGGACTGATGAGGTTCGGGAGCAAACGAAGCAGGAAGTTCCTGAATACGTGATTGGTGACGTAAAGGGAAAAACGGCACTAATTGTTGATGACATTGTCGATACCGGTGTCCGGATGAAATTATCTGCCCAGGCCTTAAATAAGTTTGGGGCTAAGAAAATTTATGGGGTTGCCACGCACCCCGTTCTTTCTGGGAACGCGGTTAATGTTCTCCAAAATTCAATGCTGGAAAAGATCGTGGTCACCAATACAATCCACTTACCAAAGGAAAAGCAATTTGGTAAACTAGTTCAGTTGTCAGTTGCAGACCTATTGGAAGAAGCAATTGTTCGCATCCATAACCACCAGTCAATTGATACTTTGTTTAACCGTTAAAAGTAAATAAAAAAAGAGCTGTGACACAACCCCGAGGGCCTGCGACGCGTAGCTAGACACTAAGGCCTTGGGTTGTGGCATGCGATATCTCTATAATATTCGGAGCTAAAAAAAGGAGGCTGGGAATTAACTATTAATTTTTGGTTCTCTAACAGTAAAATCCGGACTATGATTTTTGATTGATTCAAAAATCGTAGTCCG
>NZ_CANDNW010000012.1 GCF_947387525.1 Limosilactobacillus viscerum | reverse complement strand
ACTGGCGATCACCCATTGAAGTCTTTATGCGAAAAATGTTTCGATGAAGTGTTCAATTTATTTATTGCAATCTGCCAAGAAGAAAATAACCATTATTCAGTTTTAGCAACCAATACTAATTAGGCGCGGAGCAACATGTAACTTATATAGTGATAACAATATCATCAAAAAGTGTTGATAAAAAGTAACTTTTCTAGAAGGGTCATCCCTGTATCTCAGGTACAATTGAAGTCTACCAAACGATCAGTGGAAAGAGAACTGTTTTTACCGATCTTATAACCAGGATATAAATGTTATATTTATGATGTAATTACTCCATTTGCGGTTTCTTTTGAGCATAAAATGGTGATAAATGAATAAGAACGTTTATACTTACTATATACTTTTTAATTAAGGGGGAAACTGATGGATATCAGAAAAATCAACACGCAAGCGCGCTTGAAAGAAGGCTTTTTCCTGCTACTCGCTGAAAAGAACCTTTCTGAGTGCACGATTAGCGATATTGTTGAATATGCCAAAGTAAGTAAAAAAAACGTTTTATAATTATTACCAAAACAAGCGAGAATTTTTAATTGAAACCGAGCGTGATCTCCTGGAAGGACTGCAGCAAGCACTTTTAACCGATCGTGAACAGGTAAAGCTACTAGACCACCAGCCTACCGCAAAGGAGATTGTCGAGCTATCAGCTCATGCCTTTAACGCTACCTTGGCATTTTGCGACCAATACAAGGTTCAGTTCTCACGACTGCTGTCTTCAAATGGTGATATGTTTTTCTATAAAAATATTGTCAAAATTGGGATGGAAGAATTTGACTACCGTTTTCCCTACCTATTTGGTGAAGAAAAATCACCGAACCGTAAGAACATTTTGCCCCTTAGTTTCGTGAAGACAATTTATGTTGAAACGATCATCAATCTTCTCGTCCACTGGGGGAGAAATTCTAACTCGATGAGTATTAGCGACGTTAAATTTCTCGTCGGTATTATTCAAACGAAATCACCTGTCGAATTAGTCAAGCTAAGTCAATTTGAATAATTAAAGGGTCAGACACTTCACTTTTGGTCTGACCCTTTTTAGTCGTTATGGTACTTGTATACTTTCACTATAAAAAGCGGTAGCGGCTTGCTATCACCTCAGTTATAAGGAATATGTTTTAGAACTTCATGACTACCTGTAGTCAACAGTAATAATACTAACCTTTCATTTTCAATCCGATAGCACAGGACCCAATCATCATTGTAGCTTCTATCTACATGAACATGCCAAACAGTAGGATGTGTTCCTTTGATTATTCCTAACTTATGTTTTCTTTTTAATTCATCCACATCATTTTCAACTATTAGCTTAACAACTTTCTTTAGTCGTTCAATATCGTAATGCTTTCGTTTTAGCTTTTTTACATTGCGCTTGAAAGTTGGTACTTGCTCAATTTTCATCTAATGAGGCCGCCCAATCATCAAAATTGTCAAACGTTTCTACTTGCCCCCGATCGGCTTCTGCGATAGCTTGATCAAGTTCTGACGTAGCCTTGGGAGTAAATGGCAGTTTATTGTCTTGCGTAACTCGCTTAAGATAAATTTTAATGCCGGTAGATAAATCCAATCCCATTGAAGAGAAAACTTTAGTTGCGTCTTTCTTTAAGTCATCATCAATTTTGATATTAATTTGTGCCATCTCAATCACCTCTTCAACGATTAATTATAGCATATCGTATATATTATTTATATATGGTATATTTATATTTTCTTTCTAATAGTACTGTTCATCTCTCCAGTTACAAAAAGCAGCAGTTGATGTCGAACCATTTTCTGTCCCCCACTGTAAAGGAGATAGCTTGGAGCCAACTGTTCTTAATGGTGCATTAGCCATCATTAGAGAACAACCATAACTTAAAAATAGTAAAATCGCTGTTGTATTAGAAGATGATGACAACGAAACTGCTTTAAAGTGTGTTAAATTAATGTTAATGGCGAAACGGTTTTATATGCCGCTATTGGCTTTGTGGATAGTAACCCCGTGTTAATTGTCTGTACTAATACCCGCATTATTTTTCTTGGTCGTGATTAATTTACGGAACTGAAACAAAAGAAATCCCTTTGGATATGGTTGATAGAATTTCTTGCTCTAAAGAGTTGGTTCTAGGAAGTTGCTGTCAATAAGTCCCTCAGGATAGCTCTCAGGGCCGTTAGCTTGGCTAAACAAAAATTTCCACTTCTACTTGCTCTCTCGTTGTCCTTCTGCTAGCACAAGGGATAAACCTGTACGCAATTTCTAAACAACTAGGTCACTCTAACTTGTCGACTACCGCTAACACTTATGCTTATCTAATTGACGAATACAAAGATAAAATAGATCAGCAGATAATTGATGCTCTAAAATCCTTATAGTATAAGACTTCAAGTTCTGTTTGGCTCCCACACAAAATGGGAGCTTTTTATTTATTTGTGTGGAAAATGTGTGGCACTTGTATACTTTTCTATGCTTTTCCATGTGAACTAAAAGAGCACAAACCCCAATATTTCAAGGGTTCGTGCTTCTTTGTGCTTTCACAAGCTTTATATATAAAGGAGAGTACAGGATTTGAACCTGCGCGCCCGCTCAACACGGGTTCGCCGGATTTCGAGTCCGGTGCATTACCACTCTGCCAACTCTCCATATTCAACTGCATTATTATAGCAAAGAAATGCCTTAGCGTAAAGCTACCATGCAGTTGAAATTTGCCTACTTTTGATTTGCAATATCGTAAGTAGTCTGACCATCCTTCGCCGTGTATACCGCCTGCTTTGTATTATCTGGGTTAACAATACTGATAGAATAGTCACCATTCAGCGCCTTTGATACCTGCGCTGAATTCTTCTTAATCGAATTAGTTAAGTCTGACCAACCGATTTGCGATGCTTGGCTAGGGTCATCCACCAACGCCTTAATTGCACTGACGGTATTATCATCAGTTGGCTTGATCACGTACGTATTCGTGCTTTCCTTAAACTCAACCGTTCCCAGCTTTGAATACCCCTTTTGCAGTTGGCGCAGGACTGAAGCCTGCTGATTGGCACTCGTTTGCCCACCATTAATCCCGCTTAACCGGTTCGAAAAGCTTGAATCCTGAACAACCTGCGCTGAAGAGCTCTCCTGACTTGCCGACTGCTTATCCTTATGGAAATAAGGTAGGTTAATTGCACCATAAACCACCGCAATCAAACTCAATACCACAATGATTGTCCCTGATTTCCATTCACGGTACCGTTGCCAGGAATTAGTTAAATAAAAAGCCCCTAAGATCAGCATCAGGCCACCGAAAATTACTAAGAAAATCATTTGCATAACTCCTTTTGGTTGCTATAAAAAGAAGGGTGTGACGGTTTGTCCACCCTCTTTTTTAAAATTCCATCAATGTCTTAACGCCGTACTTATCAATCTTTTCACGACCATTAAGGTCCTTTAATTCAATCAAGAAGGCACAGCCAACGACGATTCCGCCCATTTCTTCAACCATCTTGATCGTAGCAGAAATGGTACCACCGGTTGCCAGGAGATCGTCAACCACTAATACCCGCTGGCCAGGCTTAATCGAATCTTTTTCCATTTGCAAAGTAGCGGTGCCATATTCAAGCGTGTAGGTTGCGCTGACCGCTTCACGAGGAAGCTTCCCCTTCTTACGGGCTGGCGCAAATCCAACTCCCAGTTCACGGGCAATCGGGCAACCAACAATAAAGCCCCGCGCTTCCGGGCCTACTACCATGTCAACTTGTTTATTTTTTGCGTAATCAACCAATTCATCAGTTGCTTGCTTGTAAGCTTCACCGTCAGCCATTAGTGGCAAAATATCCCGGTAAATGATCCCCTTCTCCGGGTAATCAGGAATACTAGCAACATATTTATAAAGGTCTAAAGTCATACCAGAAATTGTCTCCTTTAATTCTTCTTCAGGCACTGCATGACCCACTCGGTCAGCGTACCAGCATTACTAAACAAGAGCGTTTGCTCAGCTTGGTAGCGAGCGAGTTGCGCTTGATAGTGGTCTGTCTGTTTTAAATCTCTTTTCTGGACACCGGTCACTAGATTTAAAACACCATCATTAATTGTAACAAATCCTACCTCAGAAAACACACTTATCATTAAATTTAATCGAACTTCATTAATTCTTAAGTAACGACTAACTGCTGACCGTTGTTGTGGCCACTGAAGATTCGGGTGCTGAGCAATAAAACGGTAGAAGCTGGCAAAGTCCGCCCGGGCAGGCATCCCCGCCAAGTAAATACTATTGGCATCATATAACAACAAGCGGATCACCGCTGGTTGTCCACTATCGCCATCAAAGATTCCCTTAAACTGGTCTAATTGTGGTGGACAGTCAACAACCGTCACACTTTGGCCACCAAAATCAACTGTTGTTGCTTCTGCCGGAGTAAGGACGTGTCCCGCACTAATATGTGGCGTGATATTATCATGGAGCCGGTCATCAGCAACTACATAATAACCTTCCATGGAAAAATGTTGCGGCGTTAGGTGGTTTGTCCGCTGGTCAAGGATAATCGTTCCACCAATCTGAATATCAACGAGCATGAGCTGCACGGTTCGCTTACCCCGCCATTCATTAATGCTTAGTTTAACAAGAATATCAATGTCTGCTCCCTGTCCGGTTAGCAGCGGCGCCAGCTTTCCCTTTCCAAAGGCAACCACCGTTACCGGTCCTAGGTTAAATTTAAGGTGAGAGTTATCCTTACCCATTGTTTTGATACTGTGGGGTAGAACATCGTCCATTTCAAAGACCGGCTGCTCATTTCCCGGCCCAAACGGACCCAGTAACTGAACCTCTTGATAGAGTTTTTCATTTACGTCACCAACAACCAGGTGTCCGTCTACGGCAATTTTACTTTTTTCTTGGCCGGTAAAGCCCTGCTTTTTAGCTTCGTGAACCAATGCTGACCGTAACTGGTCGAGATTTTCCTCCGCAAACGATAGGCCGCAAGCCGCTGGGTGCCCACCAAACGTTGTAAACAAGTCACGGTGAGCGGCAAGGGCCGTAAATAGGTTAAAGCCATCGCTACTCCGACCCGAGGCTTTGGCGACCGTTTCACCATCATTGACGCCTGCAACGATGGTCGGTTTACCCGTCTCATCCATAATCCGGCTAGCGACAATGCCTAAAACGCCCTGGTGCCAATTGTGCCCCAGGAGAACAAGGGTTGGTGAATCAGCGTTCTCCGGACTCGCCGCCTGTTCACGAGCACTGGTCATAATCTTATCAACCAGTTCTCGCCGCTTCTGGTTAGCTTCCTCAACCTCGGCAGCCAGTTCTTTCCCTCGTCCTTCATCTAAGGTTGTTAATAGTTCAACCCCTTCGTTAGCATTAGCTACCCGTCCTAGCGCATTTAAGCGTGGTGCAATTGAAAAACTAATATCTTTGTCCGTCAGCTGGCTCTCATTTACTCCTGCTAGTGAAACCAGTGCGTGTAACCCCGGCCGCATCCCCTGTCGCAGTTCCTGTATACCAAGTGAAATCAATGCCCGATTCTCATCAGTAACATTTACCACGTCAGCAATTTCACCAATTGCTAAGAGGTCCAGTTCTTCCTCTGGAAACTCCTTTTGCAGAGCCCAGACAACCTTAAACGCAACCGCGACACCAGATAAGTCGGGGAAGGGATAGTTACTGCCCGGATAGCGGGGGTGAACTATTGCCGTCGCATTGGGCAGCTCAGCGGGCAATTCGTGGTGGTCAGTAATGACAACATCAACGCCCTTGGCCGTCGCCTGGTCAATCACTTCTTTACCGCTAACCCCGTTGTCAACTGTAATAATTAAGTTTGTGCCGTCCGCAATGATCTTATCATAGGCAGTCTGGTTTGGGCCGTAACCGTCCGTAAAGCGATCCGGAACATAGTAGTTAACGTTAGCACCAATTCCCGCCAATGCTTCATACATTACTGCCGTACTGGTAATCCCATCCGCATCATAATCGCCATAAATGGTTATCTTTTCACCATTAGCAACTGCCTCTTCGATCCGTTCAACCGCCTTGTCCATATCATGGAGCTGACGCGGGTCATGAATGGTTTCTAAACTCGGTTTCAAGAATTCTTGTGCCTTGTCAGGATCAGTTAGACCACGTTCTGCCAATAACTTTGCCATCACTGGTGAGACGCCCAACGCCTTTTCCAGTGCCGCAGTTTGCCCTTTATCAACGCTGGCCGCCTTTTCCTGCCAATTATATTGTGCTTTAATCATTCTTTTCCCCACATTTCCTAAAAATAAGAAAGGCGTGGCAAAAATGCCACTGCCCCTTCAATGCCCCTAACAATTTGAGCGGGCTAATATAACGATCGTTACTACAGTGAGACTGAGGATTTCTACAATTCCTTTTTATTTTGCTGAAAATCAAAGAACTTCTTGATCGCCCAGTCACCGAGACCTGGGAAGACCTGGTAAGCCCAGCCAAAGTAAGCAACATAGCCGGGGACGTTGATTTCACGTGTCTTGTAGCCAACGTTATTCCAAATCCGCCGCGCCAGCTCGTCCGGTTCAATAAACATCCACTTTGGCAGGTGAGCCCGGTAGCTACCGTCCTGGTCGGCCTTATCAAAGAATGGTGTGTTGACGGGGCCAGGGTTAACAGTTAACACTTGGACCCCGTAATCAGCAACTTCCATCCGCAAAACATTATCAAATTGGATAACGCCAGCCTTAGTTGCGGAATATGCCGCACTGTTAGGTGTTGGAATCTTCCCACAAGCGGATCCGAGGTTGATAATGGCACCGTATCCCTGGTCCATCATCTGCCGGGCAACGCACCGACTGATGTACATTAATGCTAGCAGGTTTACTTCCGTCATTTGATCCATTGTCTTATAGGATTGCTCAGCCGCCGGAGCAAACTCCGCCAATCCAGCAGAATTGACTAGTACATCAATCGCGCCGACCTGGTGACGAATCTGGGTAAGTACTTCATCAATTTGGTCCGGTGAAGTTGCGTCCATCTGGTAGGCAAAAGCTGGCCGCCCTGAAAGAAGCAAACACTGTTTTGCAACTTGGTCAAGTTTCTCCTTATTCCGGGCAGTTACGACTACGATTGCACCGCGCCGGGCCGCCTCTAATGCTAATGACTTACCGATTCCGCTGGAACCACCCGTGATCAAAACAACTTCGTTCCGTAAAAACCGCAACGTCTTTACCCGCTTCAGCATAATCATCGCTCCTTACTTATTAAAAGGAATGTCTATAACATCAAAATCATTTACTACCCGCGTATTTGGAAATACGTCGCGAACCTGGTAGGCAAGCTGGTAAGCCGACTTACCAGCATACCGTGCCGAGATGTGGTTCAACAAAAGCTGCTTTGCACCGGCCCGCTTGGCAATTTCAGCCGCCTGGAGACTAGTCGTATGGTAGTAGCTCCGGGCCAACTTAACTTCATCCTTCGCAAAGGTACTTTCATGGACAAGTACATCCGCGTCCTTTGCTAGTTTAACAGCATTCTCCGTCTTCCGGGTGTCACCACAGATTGCCACAATTCGGCCCTTCTGTGGTTTTCCAATAAATTCTTTACCATCAACCGTCCGGCCATCATCAAGGGTCACCGTTTTACCAGCCTTCAACTGCCCGTACACCGGACCGGAAGGAATGTTCATTTCACGCAACTTATCAACCTGGAGTTCACCAGGGTGGTCCGCTTCAATTACCCGGTAACCATAACAAGCAATCTTGTGATCAAGCTTTTTAGCAATTACCGTAAAACCGCGATCGTGGAATACCTCCCCCTCATGGTCAATTTCTACAAAGTGGAGGGGGTAGCTTAGCCGTGATTCACTTACCTGTAAAGCAGTTACCACAAACCGCTTGATCCCAACCGGTCCATAAATCGTTAACGGCTCATTGCCACCCTGGAAGGAACGTGAACTAAGTAACCCTGGTAAACCAAAAATATGATCGCCATGAAGGTGGGTAATAAAGATTTTTTCAATCTTCCGTGGTCGAATCGTTGTATTTAATATTTGGTGCTGAGTTGCTTCACCAACGTCAAAAAGCCAAATTGCGTTCCGTTCTTCAAGTAACCGCAACGCCACACTTGAGACGTTCCGTTGCTTACTTGGGGAGCCCGCTCCCGTTCCTAAAAATTCAAGTTGCATTATAAAAATTCCCTACCTTTTCTAGTAACGACTACTGGATAAACTCAAAGACAAACTTCCGGATTCGAACCATCTCGCCGTCTTTAATTCCCTTTTCACGAAGGGCATCATCAACACCCATTTGTCGCATCTGACGCGCAAACCGTAGTTGACTTTGTTCGTGCGTCAAATCTGTCATGTCAAACAAGCGAAGGAGCTTTTCACCGCCCAGAACCCAGGTACCATCTTCGTCCCGTGTAATGGTAAATGCTGGACCTTTATCCGCTTGAAATTCTTTACCAGCCTCTTCATACGCTGGTGTCAATTGTTCATCGTGGCTTTCACTATCAAATGCCGGCGTCTTATCCAGTATGTCTGCCGTTAACTGCATTAACTGCTGAACACCCTGGTGGGTAACTGCCGAAATTGGGAAGATCGTCGGTTGGTCGGCCGACGTATCATCCGCCGCTAATTGCTTTTTAAAGACTTCGAGATTCTTATCAGCATTTGGCATATCCATCTTTGTTGCCACCACAATCTGCGGCCGCTTTAAGAGTTCTGGATCATAATTTGCCAGTTCGTGGTTAATCTGACGGTAACGCTCAATTGCTTGGTTTTCGTCTTCTGCCGACATATCAACCAAGTGTAAAAGAACCCGTGTCCGTTCGATGTGGCGAAGGAACTTTAATCCCAGGCCAATTCCCTTTGAGGCGCCTTCAATTAACCCTGGCATATCAGCCATGGCAAAGTCCCGACCGTCAGGCAGCATCACCATTCCCAAGTTTGGTACAAGGGTAGTAAATTCATATGCCGCAATTTTAGGCTTGGCACCAGTGACAACGGACAGGAGCGTTGACTTACCGACTGATGGGAATCCGATCAGGCCGACATCAGCTAACATTTTCAATTCTAGCTCAAGATACCGGTCCTCACCTGGTTCACCATTTTCCGCAATTTCTGGCGCCGGATTTTTAGCAGTGGCGAAGTGGATGTTGCCACGACCACCACGGCCACCCTTAGCAATTACTAATTCTTGACCATTCTCAACCAGGTCACCAATTATTTTACCAGTATCCAGGTCGCGGACAGTTGTCCCCTGGGGAACAGCAATCACGGTGTCTTCAGCACTAGGGCCGGTCATCTGCTTATTCATCCCGTTACCACCATTTTTTGCTTTAAAAATCCGGTGGTAACGAAAATCCATCAACGTCCGCAGTCCTTCATCGACTTTCAAGATGATTGAGCCACCATGGCCGCCATCACCACCAGCTGGTCCACCGTTGGGAACATACTTTTCCCGGCGGAAGGCAACCATTCCGTCGCCCCCTTTACCGGCATGTGCTTCTATTTTAATTTGATCTACAAAGGTATTCATGATAATTTCTCCGTTCTTTCATCTTATACCTAGTATATGGGAAAAAATAAGGGGCGTCAAAATCAATCGTGACTACTCCCCTTAGCAACTTCCGCATTTTTCTGCAACGAAACCTTAATCAGCTGGGCGGTCGGCCGATTGATCCCCAGCGAGTGAATTTCATCAACCGATGCCTGAGCGATCTTAGTCACTGAACCATACTTTTTCAGTAACTTTGTCCGGGTTCGCGGTCCAACCCCCTTGATCTCATCCAGCCGTGAACTGAGTGAGTGTTTTGTATGGACATTCCGGTGGAAGGTAATGGCAAAACGGTGAACCTCATCTTGAATCCGTTGTACAAGGTAAAAGCCCTGGCTCCGCGGGTTCAGATTAACGTGTTCATCATTTTCACCGAAGAGAAGGTCCGCCGTCTTGTGCTTGTCATTTTTAACCATCCCCACAACTGGGATGTCCAAACCAAGCTCATTTTCAAGGACATCCTTAACGGCGTTCATCTGGATTTCGCCACCATCCATAAAAATCATGTCCGGCATCGGCTTATTTTCCCGGAGAAGGCGACTATACCGACGACGAATGACCTCCCGGGTACTAGCAGCTTCATCCGCATGGTTAATCACTGTCTTTAGCTTATACTTACGATATAGCTTCTTTGCTGGTTCGCCATCCACAAAGACGACCATTGCGCTAACCGGGTCTGCCCCCTGGATATGTGAGTGGTCAAAGGCCTCAATCTTGTGTCCTTCCGGCAGGCCAAGTGCATCGGTAATTTCTTTCATAGCACCGGTCGTCTTCCCCTTGTCCATTTCTAATAACCGGAATTTTTCATCCAGGGTCAGGCGCGCATTTTCGGCCGCCATTTCCATCAGGTCCCGTTTCTCGCCCCGTTCCGGCGTCCGTACCGGGATTCCAAGGATTTCGCTGATTTCCTTATTAGGGAGCCCCTTGGGAAGCAGCAGCTCCCGGGGGAGAATATTATTCCGCCGGTTATAAAATTGCAGGATAAAACTAGTCATTTCCTCCACGGCCGTATCGACAACCGGGAATAAGCGTTTTTCCCGTTTCATTAGCCGGGCCTGCCGGATAAAGAAGACCTGAATTGATAACCAGCCCTTGTCCATATAGAAATTGAAAAGGTCCCGTGGCGTCTTATCGTTGGAAATGATCTTTTGCTTTTCGACCGTTACTTCAATGTAGTGCAGCTGGTCACGAATCTCTGCTGCCCGTTCATATTCTAGATTTGCTGCCGCCTTATTCATTCGCGCAACCAGGTGCTTTTTTACCGTGGCGGTATTCCCATTTAAAAAGGACTTGATCCGCTTAATTTGCTGGTCGTATTCTTCACGAGGCACCTCCTTAAAGCAGGCACCTAAGCACTGTCCCATGTGGTAGTAAAGACACGGGCGCCCCTGGTAGCCATTGCACCGACGAAGGGGGTAAACCTTCTGGATAAAGTGCACCGTCTCCTCTGCCGCATAGACATTTGGATAAGGGCCAAAGTAGTAGGCACCATCCTTATTAATCTTACTGGTAATCTTAATTTCGGGGTCACGCTCATTAGTAATCTTAATGTACGGGTAACCAGTCCCCCGCTTCAATTTAATATTAAAGTAAGGCTGGTGTTTCTGAATTAATGTGATTTCAAGTAAAAACGATTCCTTGTTTGTCGACGTAATAATCGTTTCAAAGTCTGCTACTTCAGAAACCATCTTTGCAACTTTTCCGGTGTGACTGGATTTAAAATAGGAACGCACCCGGTTTTTCAAGTTTTTCGCCTTACCAACGTAAATAATTTGTCCGTTAATATTCTTCATCAAGTAGCAACCGGGCTTATCCGGCAATAATGTTAACTTATGCTCAAGATATTCACTTGCCATCGTAACCCTCCGTATGAAATGCTAGTATAATATTATAAATGATAAAGCGCGGTCAGGGCAAAGAATGTGACCGAATTTAATGGGGATTTCTTGCGGCACGTTTGCGGCATGTGCTAAGATAGGTGCAAATAAAAAGGAGAGCGATAGGATGGGCTTAGTAACGAGACGGAGTGAACAACTCGACCGCCTCTTCGACCAGTTTGCCATTGACCCAAAGAAGAAACGGCCAACTGATAAGTCGAAGGATCAACAAAAAGAAAAGCAAGAAAAAGAAAAAAATTAAATCAATAAAAGTGAAAGCGGGAGCGTAACAGAACTGAGTTTTGTCATACTCCCGCTTTTCGCATATATCCACAGAAAAGGCTTATTTATTCATGCTTCTTAAACCCAGTTGGGTAACGCCGGTTTAATTCCGCAATATTTGCCTTAGCAACCTCGTCAAACGGAATGTCCGCCCATTCAGCGATTTGTGAAAGGTACCACAAAACATCTCCCATCTCATGGACTAATTCTTCCCGACTTAGTTTTTTCCCCTTAAAGGTATAGTTTTTCACCAAGTCAACCACTTGACCTGACTCGCCCGCTAAACCCAGGGCACAATTAGTCAGAACTTGCTCATTGCCATATAACGTTCGCTTGGCTGCATCTTGGTATTCATTAAAATTCACCGTTAATTCATCCCCGTCTGCTCTTCAATCCAGTTCCAAACAGCATCTTTGCCGGTCTTCTTCACCGCCGAGAATAAGACAAGCGGTGTTTGCTTATCAATTCCCAACGTTTTCTTCACCAAGCTCTCTTCCCGGTTCCAGGCGTTCCCCTTCACCTTATCAATCTTGGTTGCAACGACCATTGTAGGAATATCATAATACTGCAACCACTGGTACATACTTATATCATCATCTGTCGGTGCGTGGCGACCATCAACCAGTAGGATTACTCCCCGTAATTGTTCCCTTGTCGTAAGGTACTTTTCAATCATTTGGCCAAAGCGTTCGCGTTCCTTTTTTGAAACCTTTGCATAACCATATCCGGGAACATCCACAAAGTATAACTCATCTTCCACCACGTAGAAATTTAATGTCTGGGTCTTACCAGGTTGACTAGAAGTATGCGCAAAGTTCCGCCGGTTAATCAAAACATTAGTTAATGAGGACTTCCCCACGTTCGAACGACCAACCAGGGCAATTTCCGGATAGTTAGTCTGCGGGTACTGTTCTGGTTTGACCGCACTAATTGTTAAATCAACATTATGAACTTCCATCTCACACTCTCCTGTTAATTATGAGGCTTTCTCATCCTTCATGATGAACTTTGGCTGGGCATGGTCAGTGACACAACGCTTCCCAATTACCACTTTGGCCACATCATCACGACTCGGCAGTTCAAACATTACGTCCTGCATAACCTCTTCAATGATCGACCGCAAACCACGGGCACCAGTATTACGGGCAATTGCTAGTTTAGCCATTGCGGTTAAGGCACCATCTGTAAAGCTCAGCTCGCTACCATCTAAGCGAATTAATTCCTTGTACTGCTTAACCAGCGCATTCTTCGGTTCGGTAAGAATCCGTACCAAGTCATGTTCGTCAAGCTTTTCTAGCGCCGTCATTACTGGCAGCCGACCAATAAATTCAGGAATCAGGCCAAACTTAAGCAGGTCTTCTGGAATAACATGCTGCAAAATATTCTTTTCCGTAATGTTGTCCCGTTCAGAAGTACTAGTTCCGAAGCCAATCGTCTTTTCACCGATTCGTTCCTTTACAATATTTTCAATGCCGTCGAAAGCACCACCAACGATAAAGAGAATATTGCTGGTATCAACCTGGATAAATTCTTGTTGCGGGTGCTTCCGTCCACCCTGTGGCGGTACATTGGCAATTGTCCCTTCAAGGATCTTTAACAGTGCCTGCTGAACCCCTTCACCAGAAACATCACGGGTAATCGAAACGTTCTCACTCTTTTTGGCAATTTTATCAATTTCATCGATGTAAATAATGCCCTTTTCGGCCCGTTCAACATCGAAATCAACTGCTTGTAAGAGCTTGAGAATGATGTTTTCAACGTCTTCACCAACATAGCCGGCTTCAGTTAACGTAGTTGCGTCGGCGATTGCAAATGGGACATTCAAAATCCGTGCTAGTGACTGAGCCAGGTAAGTTTTACCGGAACCAGTTGGACCAATTACCGCGATATTACTCTTTTGTAATTCGGTATCATTATTATCACCAGTCATCATCGCGTTTACCCGCTTATAGTGGTTGTAAACAGCGACGGCCAACGTCTTCTTGGCATCGTCCTGGCCAATCACGTAGTCGTCTAAGTCCTTGACAATTTCTTCCGGTGTTGGTACACGGAAGGTCTTCTTAGCGCTGTCCTCCGCTAATTCTTGGGTAATGATCTGCTGGCACAGATCAACACACTCATTACAAATATAAACGCCTGGTCCAGCCACAATCTTCTTTACTTCGTCTTGTGATTTACCGCAAAACGAGCAATGAACGGAATCCATTCCACTGGTATCTTCAAACATTTATAAACCTCCTCTAAAACTTATGAAATAATCATACCAAAATTCCGCTATAAATACGAATATTCTGTTTTGAAAAGAATTGATGCTGCGAGGTAAGTCCTCAATTAACAACAGTTAACATGGTACGTAATCGTTCACAAGCCACGATTTGCTATTGAAATTGATCCCCCTAAAAAATCAATCAATGCTTGGCGCTATGACAACCCCAGTATTTTGAAACAATAATGGTGGCGCAGCGTAAGTCATTCCTGATAAATTAAAGTTGAACACAAATAGGGATCCAGAGTTCACGGTTTCTTGCCGGTCTCTGGACCCCTATTGTACTTGCAGGGCTCGAAAGTCAGTACTGACCTTCGTCTTGTTCCCTTCAATATGACAAAATACTAACGATTACTTGTCAGCCTTTTCGTCATCCTTCTTGGCATCCTTAACTTGCTTTGCTGAATCAGCAACCAAGTCAACTGCCTTCTTAATCTTGATATCATGACTCAGCATGTCCTTTGACAGGGCCTTTTCAACGGCATTTTCTTCCATCCCGTATTGCTTTGCCAAGTCCTTGATTTCATCCTTGATTTCGTCATCGCTTGCTTCCAGGTTAGCATCATCAACGATTGCTTCCAGAACTAAGTTAGTCTTAACCCGTTGTGCAGCGTCATTAGCGAATTGCTTCTTCAGGTCGTCTTCCTTAGTACCAGTGATTTGGAAGTACATTTGAGGACTGATACCCTGTTGTTGCATACCAGCAAGGTATTGTTGCATTTGCCGGTTAGTATCTTCGTCCAGCATTGCTTGTGGGATGTCTTCGATTTCTGCGTTAGCAACTGCCTTTTCAATTGCAGCATCTTCAATGGCACCTTTAGCTTGGTCGTCCTTTTGTTGTTGAAGTTGCTTCCGGGTCTTGTCCTTCAATTCATCTAAGGTGTCAACATCTTCGTCAACGTCCTTAGCAAAGTCATCGTCTAATTCTGGAAGTTGCTTTTCCTTAATTTCGTGAACCTTTACCTTAAAGATTGCATCCTTACCAGCAAGTTCCTTTGCGTGGTAGTCTTCAGGGAAAGTAACCTTAACATCAACGTCATCACCAGAGTTAGCACCAACTAATTGGTCTTCAAAGCCTGGAATAAAGGAACCAGAACCTAATTCAAGTGAGTAGTTGTCGGCAGAACCACCGTCAAACTTCTTACCATCAATGCTACCTTCGTAGTCGATAACAACCGTATCGCCCTTTGCAGCTGGCTTGTCTTCCTTCAGAACTAATTCAGCTTGTTGTTGACGCTTCTTTTCGATTTCTGAGTCAACATCAGCATCGGAAACAGTTGTGTCTTGTTCTGGAACTTCCATTCCCTTGTATTCGCCCAGCTTAACTTCTGGTTCAACTGCAACTTCAGCAGTCAAAGTCCAAGGTTGACCCTTTTCCATGCTCTTGATGTCAATCTTTGGTTGGTCAACTGGCTTGATACCAGTTTCCTTAACGGCATCACTGTAAGCATCTGGTAATACCTTGTTTAAAGCATCTTGGTAGAGAGATTCTTCACCGTACATTTGGTTGAAGATTTGGCGTGGAACACGGCCCTTCCGGAAACCTGGAACCGTAATCTTCTTCCGAGTTTCAACGAAAGCTTCGTCAATTCCCTTGTTAATCGTGTCGACATCAATATCAAACGTTAATGTCCCTTTGCTGGCATCGCTATCGCGTTCCCATTTTGCTGACATTTTATTTCCTCCAATAACAATCAATTTGACCATTGCTTAAAAGCAGGTCTTTACATACCTTATTAGTTTACCGTACGCCTGCCGCAATTGCAACTAAATGCAAGCTTTCCACCCTTATTATTTAAAAGAAAAAGAACCCGGAATAATCCGGATTCTTTCAAATTGCCTAATTGAAAAATTAGTCTAAGACTTCTGATACCACACCGGCACCAACAGTGTGTCCACCTTCACGGATGGTGAACTTCAGACCCTTTTCAAGGGCAACTGGCTTTTGCAGGTTAACAGTGAACGTTACGTTATCACCAGGCATAACCATTTCTACGCCATCTGGCAATTCAATCGTACCAGTAACATCAGTTGTGTGGAAGTAGAATTGTGGACGGTAGTTGGAGAAGAATGGCGTGTGACGGCCCCCTTCTTCCTTGGTCATAACATAAACTTCACCCTTGAAGTTCATGTGAGTTTGGATCGAACCTGGTTCAGCAAGAACTTGACCACGTTGAACTTGGTCGTGTGAAATACCACGAAGAAGTACACCAACGTTGTCCCCGGCTTCACCAAGGTCAAGAGTCTTGTGGAACATTTCCAGACCAGTAACAGTTGACTTCAGAACATCTTCAGTCAAACCAACGATTTCAACTTCGTCACCAATCTTAACAGTACCACGGTCGATACGACCTGAAGCAACAGTACCACGACCAGTGATAGTGAAGACGTCTTCGACAGGCATCATGAATGGCTTGTCAGTAGGACGCTTTGGAGTTGGGATGTAGTCATCAACAACATCCATCAAGTGAAGGATAACCTTTTCTTGTTCTGGGTCACCTTCAAGAGCCTTGAGGGCAGAACCACGAACAACCGGAATGTCGTCACCAGGGAAATCGTATTCACTAAGCAGGTCACGAACTTCCATTTCAACCAAGTCAACCAATTCGTCATCGTCAACCAAGTCGGTCTTGTTCAAGAATACAACGATGTATTGAACACCAACCTGACGAGCCAGAAGAATGTGTTCACGGGTTTGTGGCATAGGACCATCAGTTGCGGCAACAACCAAGATAGCACCATCCATTTGTGCGGCACCAGTGATCATGTTCTTAACGTAGTCGGCGTGACCTGGAGCATCGATGTGGGCGTAGTGACGCTTTTCAGTTTCGTATTCAACGTGGGCAGTGTTGATAGTGATACCACGTTCCTTTTCTTCTGGAGCAGCATCGATATCAGCGTAATCTTCTGCCTTAGCAAGGCCCTTTTCAGCAAGTACCTTAGTGATAGCAGCAGTTAAAGTAGTCTTCCCGTGGTCAACGTGGCCAATAGTACCAATGTTAACATGGGGCTTAGTACGTTCATAATGTTCTTTTTCAGCCATTAATGAAAACCTCCTGATAATTTACAAGTATAATGCCAGTCGTCCCATAAGAATGACTGACACACCTTTATAGATATTGTACTACTTCTTTTCGCCAATTGAAAGATTTATATCAACAGCTCGAAGAAGAATTCTTAAATATAATATCAACTATCATCCAATTTGTAAATAATAATGCTAATGTTTTTCGCTTAAATCATCAATTATCCTGGTTAATTCTTCCTGAGTAGCCATTACCTTTGGATTTACCTTCCCTTTTTCACCACGAATCCGCATGATCAGACACCTAATCCACTCTTTTACATCATCAATTTGATTATTAATCAGTGGGTAAAGCAGCATCAACTGCATCTGAAGCTCCTGGTTGGCAAGCTGAAGCTCACTTGGGTTGTGGTTGCCTAATTCATTGGTCAACTCATTTCTTAATGCTTGAACAAGTCCTAAATCATCAATCGAAAGTAAATCACCGGGAACAAACGAATATTCCTTGCCGTCGATCCAGCGAATAACCATTTCTTTTTCAATGCCAATTTGCCGGAGCGTATCGACAATCGACGCCTTAATTAACTGGTGGGTAAAGGGATCACGCAGCAAAAATTGTGCCCCGGTTAAATACTCATCGAGTGGTAATTGCTGTGCTTCACTCAGCCGCTCTTGTTGTTCATTTAATGAACAATCACCAAGGTGGTAAAAGGAGCGCAATTCCGTCTGAATTGTTGTTTGAAATTTCTGACGCGCATCCCGTTCACCTTCTTCAACCAACTGGATGAGTTCGTCTTGCCAACCAGCTGGTAACCCAGCGATAAACAGGCGGGCTGAAATGTAAGACTGGTTATGAAGCAAAAGGTGAACCGCCAGCCGCGCATTAGGTTGGTCAGCCGCAAAAACGGCCGGTTGCTCAACTAGGTAAACAAATGCTCGCGCGTATTGTTTCCCCCGGTACAAGGCAAGTACTAGTGATTTTGTGACGTCATCACTTGGCACTTGGTTAAGCAAGTCTTCAAGCAATGAAGCTGCTTTTAGCCACTTTTCTTCTGTCATTAATTTTAAAGCTTTTTGGTATTGTTCTTCTTGCTCGTTATTCATGTGTTGTTCCTCATTATAGATAGAAAGCGGGGTTGTGGAAGATTGCCCACAGCCCCACTTGCACATATTCAATTAGTTACCTTGCTTTTTCTTGTCTGCTTGATGTTTCCGTCCTCGACCGCGACCACGGTGTTGTTCTTTCTTGTGGTTAGCTTTTTCCTTCTTGTTTTCGCTCCCACTATTATTTTTGGCCTTTTTCTTAGCGTGTTGGTTAATTTCCATAATTACCGGAAGAATAACCGGGTGCCGCTTAGTCTGGTCAAACAAGAACCGGTTTAACTTTTCACGGACGTCTTGTTTAAGGTGCCCCCAGTCAAATTCCTTTTGGTCGAGGTTGTCTTGAACTACCTTTTCAACCAGGTCAGCACTTTGCTTCATCAACTGGTGGTTAGTCTTAACAAAGACAAAACCACGGGAAGTAATTTGTGGACGAGCCACGATCTTTTTCTTCTTCCGGTCAATTGTTGCAACAACTACAAAAATACCATCTTCGGAAAGAACCCGGCGGTCACGAAGAACGATGTTCCCAATGTCACCAATACCGGTACCATCAATCATGGTATTGCCGACATCAATGTGTTCACCGACATGGAATTCACCATTGTCGTAATCTAAAACATCCCCCTTATTAGTAATGAAGATGTTTTCTGGCTTTACCCCAACTTCCTCTGCCAGTTCGGCATGCTGGTCTAAGAGGCGGTACTCACCCTGGATCGGGATAAAGTATTTCGGCTTCATGAAGTTAAGCATTAATTGTTGGTCATTTTGGTTAGCGTGACCGGACGGGTTAAGATCATCAGAAATAAACTTAACTTCCGCACCAGTGCGGTAGATCATATCTTTAGTCTTCTGTACTTCAGTTTCTTGCGCATATGAAGGCGTGGTGGTGACAAATACCAAGTCATTATCCGTTAGCTTAATCTTTGGGTTGTCCCCGTTAGCAATCTGCTGAAGTGACTTAATTGGCTCACCCATTTTGCCGGTTTCAAGAATAACCACTTGATTTGGATCCAGCTTGTCAGCTTCCTTAATGCTAATCAGTAAGTCCTGTGGAAGCTTTAACTTGCCCAGGTCCATCGCGGTATCAATAATTTGTTCGATATCGCTACCAGAAAGAACGATTTTACGGTCAACCGCTACCGCTGCATCAATAATCTGCTGGACACGCATAATATTTGAAGCAACACTAGCAACGACGATCCGCCCACTCTGGTACTTGAAGGTCTCCTTGATATATTCACCAATATCCTTCTCCCGCGTCGAAGCACCGGCAATGCCAGCACCCGCAGAATCACTAAGAAGAGCTAGCACACCCTGGGAACCAACTTCTGCCAGTCGTGCTAAGTCAGTTTGGTAACCTTCAGTTGCCGTTTGGTCGAACTTGAAGTCACCAGTATAAACAATATTTCCTTCGTTTGTCTCCAGCACAATTCCTAATGTTTCCGGAATCGTGTGCGTGGTCTGGAAAAACGAAACAGTTACGTCGTCAAAGTCAATCGCGGTGCTCTCGCCAACCACGTGAAAGTCGTTAAACTTCTTAGCTTCCTTATGCTTCTTTACTGCCAGCTTAGCAAGTGCAATTGTCATTTCACTACCGAATACTGGAACGTTAAAGTCCATTAAGAAGTACGGTAGTGCTCCGATCGAATCCGCATGTCCGTGGGTCAGGAAAACGCCGACGATCTGGTCCTTGTGCTTGCGTAAGTATTCCCAGTCTGGAATAACAACATCAATTCCCATCAATTCATTTTCGGGGTACTTCAGACCAGCGTCCAGAATAAAAATCTGGCCATCAATTTCCACCGCGTACATGTTTTTTCCATTTTCACGAACCCCACCAAATGGGATGATTTTAATTTTGCTCATTAGCTTGGCTCCTTTAAGTTTATTTCTCTTTTTAAGTTAATCAACAAAGAGAATTTATTTCGTCCAAAAATAGCTATTAATATCTTACCACATTCAATATTAACAATGGAAACCAAACAAATAAAAAAGGTATCCCAGCGAAAACTGGAATACCTTTTCGTGAATTAAGATTAACGACGTAAACCTAATTCCTTAATCAATTCACGGTAAGCAGGAAGGTCAGTCCGACGTAAGTAAGCTAACAGGTTACGACGGTGACCAATCTTCTTCATCAAACCACGTTGTGAGTGGTAATCATGCTTGTGAGTACGAAGGTGTTCGTTCAGTTCATTGATGTCAGCAGTTAAAACAGCGACTTGAACTTGAGTAGAACCAGTGTCACCTTCATGAGTTGCGAATTGCTTAATGATTTGATCCTTGCGTTCCTTTGAAAGAGCCATGATCAATTTCCCACCTTTCAATAATTAAATCTGCCTAGTTCTAAGTACGACGTCGGTGAGGATCGTCAAACTGAGAAGAGGCAATGCCGCAAACGCGGTCTTTAACAATATACGGCATCTTCGCCCAGATTGCAATACTTTCTCTCCAATCCACTCCTATTATGGTTAAACTATTGCATTGGCGGCGAGTCTTTTGTATAATGACAAATGTTGAAAATTCTGGTCAACTGAATACTGGGTAACGGAGGTGAAACTCATGCCAATTATTAAGTCAGCGATCGAACGTGTTAAGACTAGTGAAAAGGCCGAAGCACGTAACGCTTCCCAATTAAGCCATATGCGGACTGCTATCAAGAAGTTCGACAAGGCCAAGCTTGCTGGTGAAGGCGACCTTGACAAGTTATACAAGGATGCTATTTCAGCAATTGACCGTGCCCACTCAAAGGGTCTTATCAAGGCTAACAAAGCAGCACGGGATAAGTCTCGTCTGTCAGCTCGTTACAACAAGTAATGAGATTTGTTAAGGCAACTTATCTGAGTTGCCTTTTTTCTTTCTAAAAACATACATACAAAACAAGAGACTAGGAAAGGTTTATTTTCTTCCTAGTCTCTTGTTTTTTAAATTAAATCAGACCGCTCGTGAATATTGGAGTAAGAAGAGCTGAAACAGTAATTCAGGGTCCCGTTGGGTCGTCTTCAGCGACTTCTCAATTCCTACGAGCCCCAAATAAGCATTTTCTAAGTCTAACAAAGTAAAGCGCCGGACCGTTTGCAAACCTAGTTTAACCCGGTATGGGTGTACGCTTAGCTTGCTGGCAATACTTCCCTGACTCAGGCCATGCTTTGCTAGTACCTTAATTTGAATCAATAAGCGGAATTGGCTTACTAATACCGCATTAATCTGCAGCGGCTGTTTTTGCCCTTCCAGGAGCTGCTTATATAATTCCAGTGATGTCACCTGGTTATGTTGTAAGACCGTAGTCACCAGGTCAAACACATTATCATCAAGTGACTGTGGTACCAAATCTTGGACCATTTTTACCGTGATTAGTTTTTCTTGGTAAGCAAGGATCTTAAGCTTGCTTAGGTTAGCGACCATCAACCCATAGTCAGCATTCGTCCGTTGAACCAGTTCATCAAGTGCCTGGTCTTCAATCGAAAATCCCTCCGTCCGTAACTGGTTAGCTAACTGCTGACGGGCCTGTTGTTCGTTAAGCGGTGCGGCACTAACGGTAACCGCAACCTTCTTTAACTCTTTAACGATTTTTTTACGGCCATCAAGTTTTTCGTACGGTGCAAGAAATACTAAGGTTGTCGCCGGTTCCGGGTGTTGTAAATAATGCAGTAACGAGTCAAGGTCGTGGTCTACCTTGGCTCCCTTTTCATTGGTAAGAAAGTAAGGTTTGTTAATAATTACCAAGCGTCGGTCGCCAAAGAAAGGCGCTGACATCGCATCATCGAGTGCACTGGCAACCGGTGTTACTTCCATATCATACCGTCCAACGTTCATCACCTGCTGGTCTGCCGGGATAATTGAAAGAAAGCTATTTAACGCAGCCTGCTGCAATACCTGCTGGGTTCCTAAAACTAGGTATATCATTGCTGGCGCTTTTTGTTTTAACTGTTTAGTGAGTTCGGTAACGTCCACCGAATTTCATCCCCCTTTAGTTTCGTCAGCCAACGGCCGTGTGTTCCATAATACTTATATTTTATCATCCCATATTGCTGGGTTGAAAGCGTACTGATCCGTCCTTGTTTCAGCTCATCGACCACCTCATCATTTGGGTGGTGATAACGGTTAAACCGTCCCGCCGAAATAATCGCATACTTAACCTGCAATTGAGTTAAGAAGTGCGGATCACTAGCAGTGCGACTACCATGGTGTCCTAGTTTTAACACATCGACCCGTAAACTAGGATACTTAGCGAGAATTGCTAATTCCCCCTGCCGGTCAAGGTCACCGGTAAACAAGAATAGACGACCACCAAACCGCCCCGTCACCACTAATGAGTCCTCATTTTTGCCTTCACCAACCGTAAAGGGGTGTAAAACCCTTAGCTCACGATTGATTGCCGGCGACTGGTCCGTTACCCCGAGCACTTGCCCGTTAAATGGACAGCCAGCCACTTTTCGTAAAAAGGCCGCCTGCTTCTCCATTCCCGCGGGCACAACAACCTGCTTCACCTTCATCTCCTGCAAGAATGTCGGTAAGTAACCAATGTGGTCAGCATCATGGTGACTAAGATAAATGGTGTCGAGCCGATTAACCCCCTGGCTTTTTAAATAATTAATTGTTGCCCGGTGCGCAAGGTCACTTGTAAAACTGCTCTGCGCCCACGCAGGTTGCCGAAAAGTTAGTTTGCCACCAGTATCAATTAAGTATACCCGACGATTAAAAGGCGTCTTAACGATGATGCTATCACCCTGACCGATATCAACAAATGTTACCTCACCATGAAGTGGAAAGTGAATTAGGGTAAAGCAAATTAAATATAACGTAAAAAGCTGGCAATAACGTTTCCGGCTTTCACATTCAATAAGCCAAATGGTCATGGTAAAAAGAACCAGGGCCCACCATAGACTAGGCTTACCAAAGCTGACCTCCCCCGGAAGACTTGCCAACACATTAAGGAGTCGTTGAAAAATCACGAGGATGGTATTAGCAAAGCTACCGATCCATGGCAACAAGGAATAAATAACTGCACTAATTAAGACTAGTGGGAAAATAACCGTTGAAAAGACAGGGATCATCACAAAGCTTGCCACCAGGCTAAGCACATGAAACTCATATACGTGACAAAGGATTGATGGAAGACTAAGCAATCCCAATAGCCAACACTGCTTAAAGGGGCGAATATCCCCCGCAAGCACTTGCAATGTTAGCGAAAGGAGGTAGCTTAATTGACCACCAAGGTTAAATAAAAGATACGGGTTCCAGGCAAGGCCAAGCAGTAAGCTAATTGCCCACCCATCAAGCGCATCGACCTTTAATAACCGGTGCGTAAGTGAGACTTCCATCATCAAAACTGCCCGCACCAAGCTGGTTGAGCCACCGCCAATAATGAGGTACAGCGGTAAAATAATGATTAACAGCCAATCTAGTGTCTCCCGTTCAAGCCATAGGTAGGTACCCACTAGTTGGATAATATTCACCAATAAAATAATGTGCATCCCGGAAATGCAAAAGAGGTGGATAATCCCAAGCCGACGAACTGCACTAGTCAATTCATCATTATTAACCGTATTATCGCCCACTATCAGTTGCCGACAGTAACCAGTCAGTGGCTGTGGCATTGTTGAAAAGTACCGAATTAGCATTGCCCGTAGCTGGTGACACTGCTGGCGAATTCCTCGTGGCTTTACCTGCTGAATCGCGTCAATTTCTTTTATCCGTAACTCATTAAAGATTCGTTGCTGCTGGTAATAAAAACGTGAATCAAATTGTCCCTCATTAGTCGCTGGTATAATCGGCTGCAGAGTACCAGTTACCCGCCATAAGGAAGGAGATTTCAGTGACTGAATTTGCTCTAATTCTTCCTTGCTTTTGGCCCGGTAGGTAATCGTTTCGCGCTGGTGGTCAGACTGACTAAGACCAGTTGCGAACACCAAGGCCCCGTTAGTCCTAACCTCATCCGGCATCACCAGCAGGACCTGCCTACAATCAACAGCAGAAGAAAGCCTTTGGTGGTCAGCCGATTGACAACGAATTACCGCAATTAGGCTTACGACCCCTACTGCGATAATTGACGTTAACAGTACTCGGCGGTTTTCTAAGCGAATCACTCGCCAGGTCATCCAACCACCGATAAGGATTATTAACGGGTGCGGATTAATGACAACCGTTGCAAAAATTCCGGCAAGGAGCGCCGGAAATACCCAATAATGACGGATTTACTTATTGGCCGCCTGGGGATCAATATATTGATCCAGGTGGACTTCATCCAGAATATTGTCGTCTAATTTGATTTGGCGTAAGCGAACATGTTTTAGCTGGATTAACTTCATTGCGTAATCATCATTATGGTAATTACGGATATAGTTAATCTCACGGATTCCCGCCTGAAGCAGACTCTTAGTGCACTGCAAGCAAGGGAAGTCTGTCACGTACAGACTTGCTCCATCCATTGAAATACCGAACTTAGCACACTGCAAGATGGCATTCATCTCCGCGTGAATGGTCCGCACACAGTGACCGTCACGGAGGTAACACCCCTTGTCAATACAATGATCATCACCGGCAACGGAACCATTGTACCCGCCGGCGATAATCCGCTTATCACGAACCAGCACTGCCCCTACGGAAAGTCGTTCACAGGTGCTCCGTGATGCTAATAATGCCGCTTGGATCATAAAATACTGATCCCAATCAATTCTTTGCTTCATCAAATCACTCCCTTATATTACGTTTAGTATAGCAAATAATTATTAATAGCCAAATACTTAGACGGCAACTTGATCTTTCAGCTTTGCAACGGTTTTTTCACCAAAGCCGTCAACCTGCATCAACTCGTCAACCGATTTGAATTGCCCGTGCTGTTGACGATACTCAAGGATCATGTCTGCTTTTTTATCTCCAATTCCGTTAATTTGACATAGCTGCTCCTTACTAGCAGTATTTAGGTTTATTGTTGATTTTCCATTATCGGTACCATTAAGACTCGCGTCACTACTGCTTGCCGCTGCTGGAACTTGTTCACCAACTACCGGCACGTATACCACCTGCTGGTCAGCCAACTCCTTTGCCAGATTCACTGCCTTCATTTCAGCATTATTAAGCGGTCCGCCTGCTGCACGCAACGCTTCAGCAACCCGCGCACCACGTTTAAAGTAATATATCCCTGGCTTTTTTACCGCTCCCTTCACATCAACACATACCTTACTAGGCTGGTCTGACGAAGATACAGAAGTTGAACTGCTCACTGATGACATGGTGCTAAATGATGCCGGCTCACTTTGCCTCGTTTGCTCACCATGCCGCAGCCAAGCCAGGGCCCCGAGGATTACAACAAATACTAAGCCGATTACGATTTGGTAATGGTAGTCAATCCACCATTCACGTAGTTTTTCCATTTCATCTCCCCTCCTAGTTATTAAATACGGTAAAAATTAAAAATGTGGCCGAGAAATATTTTTTCTCAGTCACATTTTAAATATTATCCTAGTTGGTCGACTGGAGGTAATGAACAGCCTGGTTGAAATTAGTAATCGGTACTACCTTCATCCCTGGCGCGTACTTCTTAGCCGTCCGCTTTGCCATTTGGTAGTTTGTCTGGTGGTCTTCCTCATACTTAAGCAGTAGCTTAGTTGGCTTGACATATGGTGCAAGAAAAATTTTTGCCCCAGCACGGTGGGCGGCAATAACTTTCTTATCAATCCCGCCAATTTCACCAACCTGGCCATCGGAGTCAATCGTTCCAGTTCCAGCAATCTTCCGTCCCTTTTGCAGGTCCTGACCGCTAATTTGTTGATAAATTTGAAGGGTAAACATCAGACCACCCGATGGCCCGCCCAGTTGGCCAGGGTCTACCTTAACCTTGGGTTTAGTAGTAACCTTCATGTTATTCGTCAACATAATACCAATCCCAGCACGGGTACCAGTTAATCGTACCAGCCGGTGAGTTGTGGTATGTTCCTGACCACCCCGTTGGTAGGTGACGGTCAACGGTGAACCCACTTTTTGCTTCCCAATGTATTTTTGGTAACCCTGGGCTGTGTTAAAGTGGCGCCCATTAACCTTGGTAATTGTATCACCGACATGGATGGCCTTTTTGAACCGTGAATTAGGCTGTACCTGGAGGACGTAAATACCCAGGTACCTCTTTTTAACTGGTTGGCCTGCTTTCTTGAAAGCAACCGCAATTGCCTCATTAATTGAGCTATCCATGTAGAACTTCTGTACCTTGTCAAAGGTGGCACTATTCTGACCGCCCGTCACGTCATCAGCCTTTTCCACTGACAGGTATGGGACCATTTTGGCCATCACATATGTCGCTGGTCTTGCCTGTTGCAAGGCAACCGAGGTAATCATAAAACTGCCCCTCCCGTGGTCCGGATGGCCCTTAATTTTCACAAACGAGCGGAGGTTACTAGCATTACCGGGCCCTTCAATGTATGAATTGAGTGGCCATAGCAGTGCCCAGCCAACAAAAAGGACCAGGGCTAAGACAACCCCAATCCAGCGTAATACCTTTTTATCTTGTTTTTTCATTATCCTTCTCTACCTGCATTAGTTGCTTTTCTTCAAGACGTTTCCGTAATGCTTCATTAATATTAGCGGGTAAGTACGCAGAAATATCACCACCAGCAGCCGTTACTTCCTTCAAGAGACTACTAGAGAGGTGCTGGTATTGCGGCTTAGCCAATAGAAAGACGGTCTCACACTGGTCGTCAAGAAATTCATTCATTGCGGCAATGTCACGTTCATATTGAAAATCAGTTGTGTTCCGCAACCCCCGCATTAAGTAGTCCGCCCCAATTTTGTTCATCAAGTCAACGGTTAGCCCCTGGGCGGTAATAACTGAAACATTATCTAAACCACTGACCGCCTCTTTAATTTGGGCCACCCGTTCGTCGATCGTGAACAAGGGCTGCTTGCTCTGGTTTGTCATCACCGCTACCGCTAGTTGGTCAAAGAGAGCACTACCCCGCTTAATTAGGTCTAGGTGGCCAAGTGTCAACGGGTCAAAAGTACCCGGAAATAATGCAACTTTCATCTTACTGCTCCTTCTTATAACGATAAATAGTTAGAAATGTTATACCATACGATTGCCGTTTAAGGAAGGAAAAACAATCCCAGTCTTCAAGTGGGAGCTTTGCCGTCTCATCCGTTTCAGCAACAATCAATGCCCCATCAGCGAGGAGTTTTTTTTCCGCCATGGCAGTCATATTTTTGACGATCTGTTGCTTAGCATAAGGTGGGTCAAGAAAAACGAGGTTAAACTGAAAGCCCTTCTTGGCCAAGACATTCAACGCCTTGACTGCATCCATCTTGAACACCTGAAATAACTCAGGATGCTTGGTAACCGCAATGTTCTTTTTAATTGTCTTGATTGCTTGGTACTGACGATCAATCAAAACTGCCTGGTCAATGCCACGGGAAACAGCCTCGACGCTTAAGCCACCACTGCCACCAAATAGGTCAAGGCTATTGCCACCATCAAAGTAAGGACCAATGATGTTAAACAATGCCTCTTTTACCTTATCCGTTGTTGGTCGCGTTGCCATTCCAGGAACAGCACTTAATCGGCGGCCACCAAATTTACCAGATACAATTCTCAATTTTTATCATCCTCATCGTGTAATTTGTAAACACCAGTCATCTCTAGGTCCGTTAAAGTCGAATCAAGGTCTGGACGGTAAGAGGGTTCAACTGTCCGCACAGCACGCAACTTTTTTACATGCTCCGTTACTTCGTCAATCTTCGCCTGATCAACATAGAGGACGACATAATGCATTCGCCGTGAGTAGTACCGAACCAAGCCATAGCGTCGGAGGCTCCTCACTGCTCGATTATTATTTACTCGGACGATTAGTGCCCGCCGTGGTGTTAATTCAAACATTACTTATCGCTCCCTTCAACTTGAACGAAGGGGTGTCCCATCTGAACCTGTTCCTTATTCTGCTGCATACTGATATTCATGATAATCCCCACCGCACTGGAAAGGACAAGCATACTAGAACCACCATAGGAGATGAATGGGAAAGTAACCCCCGTAATCGGCAAAATTCCTAGGACACCACCAATATTAAAGAAAGTTTCGACCATCATAAAGGTAGCAGTACCATAACAGATTAATGTCTGGTAAAGTGACCGGCTGCGGACACCGACCAAAATAATCCGGCAAATTAGGCAAAGAAGCAAGCCGAGAATGGCGGTTATCCCTAACAGTCCTAGCTCTTCACTAGTAATCGCCATAATAAAGTCCGTGTTCGGTTCAGGAAGGTATCCCATCTTCTGAATACTGTTTCCGAGACCAACACCAAACACACCACCGTTACTGATGGCATAATAAGAGTTTACCAGCTGGCTTCCTGAGCCACTGGCGTTCCCAAAGGGGTTCATAAAGGCAATAAACCGTTGCGCACGGTAGCCACCGTGGATTAGCCCGCTTTCAACTGCCTTTTCTAGTAAGAAGTAGCCAGCCGTCGGGAAAAAGATAATGGCACCAATTCCGTACCCCCATTTAATATCGCACGCTAACACCATCACAATAATAATTGAGGCATTGATAGCAAAGCCCCCTGTATCTGGCTGTGCAAGGATTAATAGCAGGAAAATCGCGGCAAAGACCAGTGGCCCAACCGCCGCACTTGAATCAAGGAAGTGGGTACCTCGTTGCCGGGCACGATCCATCCGGTCAGCCAAGTAAAGGATAAAGTAAAGCTTACAAAATTCAGCTGGCTGGAGGTTAATCGGCCCAAGAGACAGCCATCCCTTCGCACCATTAACCGCCCGTCCGACAATTAAGACAATTGCCAGGAGGAAAAACATAATAAAGGTTGAGTACTTTAGAAAACGGCGCGTTCGAAAATGGCGGAGGGAAAAATTAGCAAAGAATAAAACACAGCTAACTCCCAAGATTGCGTAGATGGCCTGCTTAACTAAGTAGCCAGTAGGACTACCCCCATTTTGCATTTCGATCCCCGCGCTTGATGAATAAACCATTACCACCCCTACCAGGCACAAAATAAGGTATGGCACAAGAAGGTAATAGTCACAATAACACATATCATGCCATACCCTCTTTAATGGTAACCGCCGGACTGATAACTTTTTCATTTAATAATTGCCACCTACCTAACCATTAAAAATACAGACCTCATTATAACATTATTAACCAGAGCTAATTAATTAAAAGCCCAACCGTCGATCCACGGTCAAACATTCGACACTAATAACACAAATGCCCTCCAGCATTCGGCAAAGAGCCCGAAAGCTGGAGGGCGATTATAACAGCAGGGCGTGAAAACTTTTCTCCCCCTACAATTTATTTACTTCCGTGTAGCAGCCTTACGACGCTTAGCAGCCTTTTCACGAGCATTCGTGTTCAAAATTTGCTTCCGTAAACGAATGTTTTCTGGCGTAACTTCACAGTATTCATCTTCATTCAAGAATTCAAGTGATTCTTCAAGTGAAAGGTGGGTAGGCGTCTTAATGTGGGCCATTTCATCAGAACCAGCCGCACGAACATTAGTCAGGTTCTTACCCTTGGTGATGTTAACAGTAATATCGTTTTCACGACTGTTTTCACCAACGATCATTCCTTCGTAAACTTCCGTACCTGGGTCAATCAGCAACTTACCACGACTTTCAATCCCCATCATGGCGTAAGTAGTAGCCTTACCGGCATTCATTGAAACCAGCGTACCCTTTTGACGACCAGGGTTCCAGTTCTTAATAACTGGTGCGTACTTTTCAAAGGTATGGCTCAAGATACCATAACCACGGGTCAAGGTCATGAATTCAGTGGAGTAACCAATTAAACCACGTGAAGGAACCAGGAAGATCAACCGTGTTTGACCGTTTTGTGAAGGCTCCATGTTCTTCATTTCACCCTTCCGCTTAGAAAGACTGTCAATGATTGAACCGGTGTATTCATCAGGAGTATCAACTTGGACTTCTTCGAATGGTTCGCACATGGTCCCATCGATTTCCCGGTAGATAACTTCTGGACGAGATACTGACAGTTCGTAGCCTTCACGGCGCATCGTTTCAATCAAGATTGAAAGGTGTAATTCACCACGACCAGAAACGGTCCAAGCACCTGGATCATCGGTATCTTCAACCTTCAGTGAAACATCAGTTTGCATTTCACGCTTCAGGCGGTCTTCAAGTTGACGGGCAGTAACGAACTTACCTTCCCGGCCAGCAAATGGTGAATCGTTAGTCCGGAAAGTCATCCGCAGTGTTGGTGGATCAATCCGCAGTGGTGTCAATGCTTCTGGATGTTCTGAGTCAGTGACGGTTTCACCAACGTTGATGTCTTCCATCCCGGAAACGGCGATTAAGTCACCAGCCTTGGCTTCTTGAATTTCCAACCGCTTCAGACCGAAGAAACCAAAGAGCTTGGTAACCCGGAAGTTCTTCTTAGTTCCATCAAGCTTCATCACGGTAACGGTGTCGCCAACCTTAATCTTACCGCGGAAGACCCGACCAATACCGATCCGGCCAACGAAGTCGTTGTAGTCCAGGATGGCAACTTGGAATTGAAGTGGTTCATCAGAGTTGTCAACTGGTGCAGGAATGGTCTTAATGATGGTATCAAACAGTGGCTTCATTGTGTGTTCCTGAGTAGAAATATCAGAATCATAACTTGAAGTACCATTCATCGCAGAAGTGTAGATAACTGGGAAGTCAAGTTGGTCTTCGTCAGCGCCTAATTCGATAAAGAGGTCCAACACTTCGTCAACTACTTCTTCTGGACGAGCACCTTTACGGTCAACCTTGTTGATAACAACGATTGGCGTCAAGTGTTGTTCAAGGGCCTTCTTCAAAACGAACCGGGTCTGTGGCATGGTACCTTCAAAGGCATCAACAACCAGCAGTACACCGTCAACCATCTTCATAACCCGTTCAACTTCACCACCGAAGTCAGCGTGGCCTGGTGTATCCAGGATGTTGATTTGGTAGTCACCGTACTTAACGGCCGTGTTCTTTGACAGGATAGTGATACCACGTTCACGTTCAATGGCGTTAGTATCCATCGCCCGGTCTTCAATTGAGAAGTGTTCTGGTAACGTATCAGATTGCTTTAACATTTCGTTAACCAGGGTTGTCTTACCGTGGTCAACGTGGGCAATAATCGCGATGTTGCGAATGTCGTCACGTGTTTTCAAAGTTTGATTCTTCCTTTCATTACTATCATTTTCCTGGATAAGTATACACTCATTCGGGGTTGATTTCATAAAAAAACTGTGACTTATTTTGTCACAGCTTTAACAATTAACCAATTATCTTAGCGATATCTTGGCTAGCTTGTCTTGTAGCTATCAATACAAGGTTAGATGATAGCACATCTGGAGTGGTCCCGTCAATTGATTTGACAACCAGTCCTAATTCCTCTGCCATCGCCCTTCCTGCAGCTAAGTCCCACGGCTTCAGGTGGGAAACATAACCGACTAATTCACCAGTAATCATACCGATCATTTCCATGGCCGCACTGCCGTACATCCGCAAGCCACTTGCGGACTCCGCCACAGCGGGTAGGTGATATTCATTTTCCAGGATTAATGGACTGCTAATTGCGATTAGGCCGTCACGCAGGTCAAGGTTACCCGGTGCTTCAATTTTCTGGTCATCAACATAAACGCCCCGACCAGGTCCGCCATGATATAAACGGCTATTCTTGCTATCCATGATGTAACCGAGGGTCGGTTGACCATCAATATAAAGTGCCAGCATAATTCCAAAATAGTTGCGCTGCTTAACAAAGTTTAACGTTCCATCAATTGGGTCAACAATCCAGACGTGCCCCGCTACGTCCTTGATGTCCCTAGTGCCCAATCCTTCTTCACTCAAAATTTGGCAGTCCGGATCGACCCGCCGCAGGTAGTCATCAATGTATTGCTCATTTTCTTTATCAACTGAAGTAACCAGGTCATTAAAGTGGGTCTTAGTTGCAACCTGGTATGGTTCATTCATCCGGCTAAGTGTCCGTTCATTAACCGTCTTCATCAATTTAATAATCTTACTGTCTAATTCATCAATCACTGTTAATCGCCAACCATCTTTATTGTCTTACTTGCAGAATTCTGCGCTAATTTCACTAGCGGGTAAAATTCGTAGCCTGACGCATCAGCAAACTGCCGGCCGAGCCTTTTCTCACCCATTTTGCTTCCAGCAACGCCTTGAAAGGCACGGTAGCAACTAAGGAACTTATCCCGACTAATGCCCACCTCATAGGCATCTTCAACCGCCCGGAAGAAGTTAATAACAGTTGTTATCTCATCAGTCGTCCATTCAGGGTCCAGCGGGTATGAATAAGTTTGGTTTTTCATCTTTGATCCCCCACATCCGTTTCTGACCTTATTATACCCTGCTCGTTTTAAATTAGCGACACTTATGGCAAAGTCGCTGATTACTGGATCATTTGATTATTCTTCCTTATCATCACACTGGTATGGTAGACTATTATGTGATTAAGCTTATTTGGAGGCGGAAACATGTATTTAATGAAAGATATTGTCCGCGACGGTGACCCCGTCTTACGTAAGCGGGCAGCAAAAGTTGAATTCCCACTCTCTGATGAGGACCAGGAATTAGCTAAAAAAATGATGGAATACCTGGAAGTAAGTCAGGATCCAGAATTGTGTGAAAAATATAAGCTGCGGGCCGGTGTTGGACTGGCGGCACCGCAAGTTGGCGTGTCAAAGCAAATGGCAGCGGTCCTTGTTCCACCAACGGAAGAAGGCGGCGATCCAGAATTTAAGGACGTAATTATTAACCCGGTAATCGTCAGCGAATCTGTCCAGTACGGTGCCCTGACAGAAGGTGAAGGGTGTCTTTCAGTCGATAAAGATGTACCCGGCTACGTTCCCCGTCATGACCGGATCACTTTGCGCTACCAAGACACGAAGGGTGAGACACATAAGGTTCGCTTAAAGAACTACCCCGCCATTGTCTGCCAGCATGAAATTGACCACTTACATGGTGTCTTATTCTACGACCACATTAACAAGAAGCAACCGTTCGAAGCACCTGCTGATACAATCATGATTAGCTAAGGCCTTTGCTATCTTAAAAAATGAGACTGGGAAAAATAATTTTCCCCAGTCTCATTTTTATACCACATAATAGTCATCCAAAATATTTTCTCCAGCAATTAACCAAATCACCAAACCTTTCCGGCTCACTTTACTGATGGTCAATTCGTTTTAAATCGGCAACATATTCCTTGGTTGCCTCATTTAACAGGTAGGCAACATCAATGTGTTGGACTTTCTCGTATTGCCACCAATCCGTTACCACAAAGGTTGCCTTACTTCCTTCCGCGGTCGCTAGCTGGTGTTCTTGTGCATAATCATTTAGTGCCGTATTAAGCTGGTCGCGGGTTAACGGGCCCACATCTTCCTGGGGAAAATGATACTCAAATGCTAAGACCCCTTTTCCCCATACATCGGCAACCAGTTGCGAACCCACCTTTTTATTCCAACCCAGGATACCCTGAAGGCTCTGGTTAACCGCCGTATCGGTTGTTTGTTGGGCGCTGTTCCGCAGCATGATCGTTGCCCGTTTAATGAGCATCCGGTGGACAATTGCATATAGGCCGGCAACTAGGATCACCGCAATTAGACAGATCCAAAAAATTTTCATTTACTTACACCCCGTTTGGTTCTTTCTTAAATTAATAATACCATGTTGGTAAATCTTAAGACAGCCAAACAGAGATGTGCTAAAATAGTTTAAGTAAATCACTGAAAATAACATCTTTATTATTAAGGAGTTTTTAGTAGAATGACTTTTAAAGTATATTTCCAACCAGATGACACTAAACGGCCTGTACGGGAAAACACCCAATCAATTTACATTGAAGCTGATTCAGAGGCAGAAGCGCTGCTGATGGTTGAACATAACACTAATTACAACGTTGAATATGTTGAACAGCTCGATGAAAAGGCCCTTGAATACGAAAAGCAAAATCCTAACTTTAAAATTACTACTTTCTAAATTAGGACCATCAACAACCGGGATTTTTAATTCCGGTTGTTTTAGTAAACCAACACTTTGGGCAAGTAGATAGAGGAACATCACTTATGCACTATTCAGTTATCCTTAACCCAACCGCTAGTAACGGCCATGCAAAAGAAGTTTGGGGCTCAATTAAACAACAATTCGAACAGGCAGGAGTCGATTTTGACCTGCAAACAACCAAGAAGGCCGCTGATGCCGAGTATTTTACCCGGCGCCTTTGCCAACAACGGCGAGCAAGCAACACGACGGTCGTGGTTGTCGGTGGTGACGGGACGCTTCATGATGTGCTAAACGGTTTAGAAAAGGCCGCCCGCTCGCTGCAAAAAGAGCTATTGCCACTTGCATATATTCCTACAAGTAATTTGAGCCGCTTTGCCCAAGCCTACGGAATCTCGCTTGACCCGAACAAGGCATTGCAACAAGTTCTTGGGGCAAGTCAAGTTGAAAAGGTGATCGTTGGCCACTGTAATGATGCAATTAAGAACCAACATGGCTACTTCTTAAACAGCATCGGGATTGGCTTTGATGCGGCACTGCTTAGTCATAGCCGGAAAGCAAAGCGGCGTAAGAAGTTTCGCTGGCGGCGGTTTAGCTTTCTTTCCCATGCCCTATCCGTCATCTACGACCAGCAACCATTCCAATTAATGGTTACCCAGCAACAGCACCGCTTTTTATACCCGAAAGCATACATTGTCCTGATCGCTAACCACCCTTACCTTGACTGTGGCGTAAAGTTGTCCTCAGCCAACAACCTTACCCAGCCATCACTAGAGCTGTTAACCGTTGAACGGCGGGGATGGCCAATTACATTCTGGCAGCTATTACAACTATACCGGGGAAAGTTAGGGCAATCACGGTTTGCTAACCACCTGACTGCTAATAACCTCCACCTCACAACGACATCGCTTGAATTTAGCCAAACCGATGGGGAGGACCAGGGAAACCGGTTCATTGATATTACGGTCGACGTGACTACCTACCCGTTCCGTGAGTTGCATTAGGGCAACCAAAAAAGCGTGTCAGTGATAAGCTTAAAAACTAGCTTACCACTGACACGCTTTTTTGAATTCATCAATGTTTAGTCCTCAGAAGCTTCCATCGCTTCTAAGATCACCCGTAACTGACTGCATTCTTCACGTAATGACTGCATCTCACTGCCACAGGTGGGGTTAATTGTTACCGTTTGATTATCATAAGCATGGCTGCTACATTCCGTTTGGCATAGATCTGCTAAGCGCGATTCAGCCTGTGCTAATTCTTCTTCGATTTCGTGCTTATTACTCACTTTAAACACTCCCTAGGTTAGTTAATATTTAAAGCAATTAAAATTGCATATTGCTAAAATAGCACGAAAGCGGCCAAAAGTTAACCCCGTTATCGTTACAAGTCAGTTACTTTCTGATGAAAGAATTCTCATTAAACCTACTTAACCGTCCCGGCAAAGCTTGGTGCAAAGTATGGGCTTAACGTGTAAATTGAAACGTTTGTCCCTGGTCTTGCCGCTGCCGCATACTGGTTATTACCAGTATAAATTGCAACGTGGTAAGTGCTACCATGGTTCCCCCAGAAGAGAATGTCTCCTGGTTGGGCTTCACTAACGGGGTGTTGGTTAACATAGCTTTCCAATGCAACTGAATTATGTGGTAACTGCTTATTTTCTGCGTTGGCATAAACATAGTCAACGAAACCAGAACAGTCCATCCCGCTAAGGCTATTACCACCCCAAACATACGGAACGCTGTTAGAGTTAGCAATCTTGGTTGCTAAACTAACTACGGAACCTGTTTGAAGGTCAGAACTAGGAGTAGTCGTAGTTGGGGTTTGTGGTGCCGTTGCCGGTTGGGTTGGTTGTGCAGGCTGGGTTGGCTGCTGTGTAGTAGTAGTCTGGCCGGTAGTCGGTAGCTGGTTATCAACACTTGCACCATTATTATTTGCGGGTGCCGTGCTTTGCTGTGGCTCAGTTACGGCAGTTTGTCCCTGCTGGCTGGTTGTATTATTAACCGGTTGGGAATCAATGTTAGGCGTGCTAGTTGCCACACCAGTGGATTGACCCTGGCCATTATTCGTCACTGGCACACTTACCGGTTGCTGGTTCCCGCTTACGGGTTGGGAATCAGCCGTTTCCTGAAGATTATTGTTAGCAACTGGCGTCCCCTGGTAACTAACCGTTTCCTGCGTTGCAACATCTGGAGTAGCAGTATTATAAGCTGCCGCATTTTCTTCCGTCGTTGTTGGAACTTGGCTTACGTAAACATTTGACTGTGTAGTTTGGTTGACCGGACTAGTAGTTGCTTGTACCGGCGACTGGTTAGTCTGGCTGGCATTTTCATTAACTACGGACGTCTGCTGACCATTAACAACCAATTGTTGATCCGCTTGAAGCTGACCATTGCTCAGTTGATTCCACTGTGCCAGCTGGCTAGTAGTTACACCAAACTGTTGGGCAACGCCACTTAAGGTATCCCCACTTTGGACGGTGTAAGTTGAAGCCGTGTTAGTTCCCTGCGAAGTCGAAGCAGTAGTTTGACCATGCCCATCAGGGAGAGTTAACTTTTGCCCTACCTGGATGAGGTCAATGCTGTTACTAATCTTCTTAATCGTCGTTGGGTTAGCATCTTCAACTGCTTTCGTTGTTAAACCATGCTGTTGCGCTATCCCCCAGACAGTATCACCGGGCTTAACGGTAACCTGACTAGCTGAGGCCGCTTGGGTGGTGAGGGTTAATAACCCTAATGCCCCCAGAGTCCCCACAACCGCATGGCCTACCTGGTGACTTTGCTTTGTTTTCTTAACCATTCGAGAACGCACCTTCTTAATATATAAATAAAAACAAACAATGAAACAAAATAGCTGGATTAAGTCGACCGATTGACCGGCCTAGTCCTACAATTTTAATATTCAAAATAGCGAACAATTGGTTGGTTTTAAAAAATAAAAGAGACTCGTAAACACGGTGTAAAGCCTTACAGAGCCTCTTTAAATTAAAATATTAATTTTTCATAAAATCTGCGAGGCGGTCAATTGCTAGGTCAATATTTTGGTCGGCGGCGGCGTATGACAAACGAATATGCCCTTCACCACCAGGTCCAAAGGCGCTTCCTGGAATAACACCAACCTTTGCTTTGCGGGCCAGTTCACGGGCAAACTTAAAGTCGTCATCCCCGTATTTTGCCGGAATCTTCGCAAAGAGGTAGAAAGCACCGTCAGGAACGGCAATCTCAAAGCCCATCTTCCTCATTGCACTAGCGAGACGGTCCCGCCGCTGTTGGTAGTGCTGCCGAAATTCTACCGGGTCATCTTGACCATTAGTCAATGCCTCCAGTGCCGCAGCCTGGGCGGTATCGTTAGCACAGGTAACCATAAACGAGTGCATCTTTGAAACCTGGTCGACAACTTCGGCCGGCGCTGCTAAGTATCCCAGGCGGTAGCCAGTCATCGCATGTGACTTAGAGAAGCCATTGATTAAAACCGTTTGGTCAGGAACTAGGCTTGCGAGCGAGGTAAACGGCTGGTCATAAACTAACTCACTATAGATTTCATCAACAATGGCAAGCAACTGGTGGTCCTTAATCACCTTTGCCAAAGCAGTCAATTCTGCCCGTGAATAGGTACGACCAGTAGGATTATTAGGATAATTCAAGACCACTGCTTTAACCTGGTCACCATACTTTGCCAGTTCTTCCTCTAGCCGGTCTGCAGTTAATAAGAATCCTTGTGCAGCGGTATTAACGGTGACTGGCTCGGCACCGGTTAGCGATACACTTGGGAAGTATAGTGAAAATATTGGGGTCGGCACGATTACCTTGTCACCCGGGTTAAGGAGGGCAAAAGTGGTGGCAGTAATTGCTTCAGTACCGCCAACCGTAACAATAATTTCCTTTTCCGGGTCATAACTAACCCCCCGGGTCCGCTGTAAGTACGCACTAATTGCTTGCCGTAATTCAATCGTCCCCCGGCTAGCCGAATAATGCGAGTCATTATCCTCAATACTCTTCTCTGCTGCCCGTTTAACGTGGTCCGGAACGTTAAAATCAGGTTCACCTAACGTTAACTTAACGAGTCCCGGAATCGCCGAAATTTCATCATCAAAAGCCCGTATTTGTGCTGGTGGCAAACTATTTACACGGTCATTGACAATCGACCACATGCTGTTTGGCAGGGTTGGCATCTAATCACTCCTTACAAGATATTTTCAAGCCCAACGACTAATTTATTGAGGTCTAGCACCTTGTCGAGTGCTACCTTAACCCCACTCATAAATGATTGACGGTCAAACGAATCTTGCCGAATTGTCAGGGCTTCACCGGCCCCACCAAACAGTACTTGTTCGTGGGCAATATAACCCGGCAGGCGGACCGAATGAATCTTAATGCCATGGTAGTCACCACCACGAACATTAGCCAAGGTTGCCACTTCATCGGGGCTACTCTCATGATTTGGCCGTACCTGGTCGATTAATTTGGCAGTACTCAGGGCCGTTCCGGAAGGGGCATCCTTCTTATCAGCATGGTGCATTTCAATGATTTCAACATCAGGGAAATACTTTGCCGCTTCCTTAGCAAACTTCATCAACAAGACAGCGGACATCCCAAAGTTAGGAGCAATCAGCCCGCCTAGTTGGCGGTCCTTGCTCTCCTTAATCAGCGCGGCCTCTTGTTCATCAGTCAGACCAGTTGTCCCCACCACTGGAGCAAAGCCATGTTCAATCGCAAAATGAACATTATCATAAACCGCCGCAGGAACGGTAAAATCAACCCAAATGTCAGCAATTCCTTCCTGAACCTGGTCTAGTTGGTGGTAAATCTTAACGTCCGGGCGAAGATGATACTGGTCCCGTTGGTCATCCGTCAGGCTTGGTGCTAATACCGCAGTTAATTCAACATCTGGCAAACCATTGACCAGTGCCACGGCCTTTTGTCCCATTACACCGGCAGCACCAGCAATTAAAACTTTCTTCATTATTTATTCCCCCAAATTCAGTGGTAATTGCTTATTCAATAACTTATCAGCAGGCAGGTCCAGGGCACTAGCCAGTGACCGTTGTTCATCCTCATTTAGTGGCAGGATCGGTAAACGACAACTACCGGTACTAAAGCCCTGAGCATTTAATACCGCCTTAACAGGTGATGGTGACGGGTACATGAATAGTGCCGCCATCTTAGGAGTCAACCACCGTTGCAACCGCCCGGCAGTTTGATAGTCACCATCGTAAAGAGCATCGTACATCTGCCGCATTTGTGGTGCGTAACTGTGCGAAGCAACCGAAATTACCCCGTTGGCACCAAGTACCCGGGCTGTCAATGCCTGTGCATCTTCACCAGTAAAGACAGCAAAACCCTTATCCTTATTTTCAATGATTTCTTCCATTTCTTCAAGAGAAGCACATTGCTTAACAGCAGCAATATTCTGGTGGTGGGACAACTTAATGATCGTCGATGCTTCCATCTTTACACCGGTCCGTCCAGGAATGTTGTACATCACAATTGGCATCTTTACTTGGTCCGCCACGGTAGTAAAGTGAGCCACCATCCCTCGTTGGTTGGGCTTATTGTATGGTGGAACAACAACTAATGCATAGTCAATTCCGGGAATTTGCGCAACCTCATTCGTGAACGCAATTGTTTCCGCCGTGTTATTACTACCGGTTCCTGCAATCACCGGTACCCGACCATCAACAATCTTGCCAAATTTTTGGTAAAGCTTGATCTTCTCATCATGGCTCAAGGTTGGAGTTTCACCAGTGGTTCCGCCGATCACAAAGCCATTACTCCCCTGGTCAATCAAGTAGTTAGTCAGCTTCTTGAGGCTGGCAAAGTCAATTTGTCCCGCATCATCAAATGGCGTCACAATTGCTGTCAATAAGTCTGCATCTGCTAATCTCATTTCTATTCCTCCATGCCTAATTATTCATCCGTGCTTCCATGAAACCGGTAATCGCATCAACGCCCCGCTTAATTGCGGATTCTTTTGGCGTTAAAGTTGCGGAGTGAAGCTGTGAATCATCATCAACCCCAAGCCAGAACATTGTTCCCGGGAACTTTGCCAATAAGAAGCCGAAGTCCTCGCCAGTCATTGCCGGAGCCGTCTCAATAAAGTTAACCCCTGCTGCCTGTTTCATGTAGTCAATAAAGAACTTTGTCAATTCCGGACTATTTTCCACCGGCCAGTAGCCACCCTGGTTGAGTTCAAGCTTTACATCCATATTAAAGCTCCGGCCAATCCCTTCACAGATATCCGTTAAGCGACCATCAATCTTTTCAATCATCTTCTGGGTAAGGCCCCGAATAGTTCCTTCAATCCGGGTATGGCCAGCAATCACGTTGCGGATTTCACCACCACGAATTTTGCCAAGGGTAATGACACCACTATGAATCGGGTCAATACTCCGCGAGATAACTGTTTGTACCTGCATAATCAGGGCCGCTGCTGCTATCACCGTATCATTAGCGTCCTGGGGGTAGGCCGCGTGACCGCCCTTCCCCAGCAAGTCGATGTTTACTTCCGTCGTTCCAGCAAATAATGTTCCCATCCGACAACCAATTGCTCCTGCTGGTAAGTCCGGATTGTCATGCAAGCCGTAGAACTCATCTGGACGCCACTTGCCAGTAAAGAGGCCGTCTTCATAAGCCCGCTTGCCACCATAATCACTTTCTTCTGCCGGTTGGAAGAAGAAAAGGAGGTTATCCTTTGGCTGGTGTTCACTAAAGTAGTTAAGCACTCCGAGGGCGACCGTCATGTGGATGTCATGACCACAGGCATGCATCACACCGGGGTGCTGGGACCGATACGGGAGTCCCGTTTTTTCTTCAACTGGCAAGGCATCGATATCCGTCCGGTAGCCGATTGTCCGCTGGGGATTGGTCCCCTTCACCAGGACAAATAGTGACGTTGGCAATTCTTGTGGTTCACGAATCTCCAAAAAATCCTGGTTAAAACTCTTCACTACCTTTAATAGGTAGGCATGCGTCTCTGTCTCATGAAGTGCTAACTCCGGGATCTGGTGGAGGTGGCGCCGAATCTCAATTAAATTCTCTTCTGATAAAACCATCTTATAGCTTCCTCAAATCGTCTTCTAGTGCTGTCTTATCGCTAGTTTGCTGGTCAACATTCTTAATGAACTTAGCGGGAACGCCAGCAACCATCGTGTGTGGTGCAACGTCATGGGTTACAATTGCGCCGGCCGCAACAACCGCCCCTTCACCGACGTGGACACCCTCAATAACGACAGCGTTAGCACCAATCAACACATTATCATCAATACGGACTGGCTGGGCGCTAGCTGGTTCAACTACCCCGGCAAGAACAGTTCCAGCACCAATATGACAGTGTTTACCGACAATTGCCCGGCCACCAAGGACCGCTCCCATGTCGATCATTGAATCTGCACCGATTTCAGCACCAATGTTGATAATGGCACCCATCATTACAACTGCGTTATCGCCAATCAACACCTTATCACGGATGATTGCACCTGGTTCAATCCGTGCATTGATTTCCTTTAGGTTGAGCAATGGTACCGCTGAGTTACGAGCATCGTTTTCAATGTGGTAGTCTTCAATTACATCCTGATTATCATCAAGAAATGGCTTTACTACCGACCAGTCACCATAGATTGTCGCCGTCTTATCTTCTGGAAAGGCCTGGATTCCTTCGGGGAAGCTAAGGCTAGTGATATTTCCCTTTAGGATTACCTTTACGGGTGTCTTCTTTGGTGCATTGCCAATGTAGTTAATAATTGCTTGTGCGTCTAATTTTGCCATTAAAAAAACCTCTTTCTACCTATTTATATTACTTATATTCTTCATATGGTTGGTCCAGGTGAACCAGATCTTCGTAACTTTCCCGTTTGATCACTACTTGGGAATGACCATTTTCAGCGAAGACAACTGCCGGCCGCGGGTTACGGTTATAGTTGGAGGCCATTGCGTAACCATATGCTCCCGTGTCAAGCATTGCCAATAAGTCACTCGGCTTAGTAGCGGGCAATGCTTGGTCCTGGCTTAAGATGTCACCAGATTCACAGTACTTACCGGCCAGGCGAACATGTTCCTTTAGTGGCGCATGAGGGTCACTGGCCAGTACGGTTTCATACTGAGCTTGGTAAAGAGCGGGCCGAATGTTATCACCCATCCCCCCATCAACGGTTACATATGGTTTCAAACCGGGTAAGTCTTTGCGCGAACCAACCGTATACAGGTTGTACCCCGCGGGACCAGCAATTGACCGTCCTGGTTCAATCCAGATTGCGGGCGTCCCGAGGTCAGTCGTGGCAACGGCCTGCTTGATTGCCTTGATAATTGCATCAACGAATTCTTCCGGCCGTAATGGCTGGTCACTCTTAACATAGCGAATTCCAAACCCGCCACCAACATTAATTACCTTGGCCTGGTAGCCAAATTTCTTTTGCCAGTGGTCAGCAACTGCGACCAGCTTATTGGCGACACCCTCAAAACCGGCAACTTCAAAAATTTGGGAACCGATGTGAGCATGGAGCCCGATCATCTTCATCCGGGGGTTGGCTAAGACCTTTTCTAGTGCTTCATCTGCCTGACCTGATTCCAGGTCAAAGCCAAACTTACTATCAACCTGCCCCGTTTGAATATACTTATTTGTGTGCGCTGAAATTCCCGGCGTAATCCGTAGCATTACGTTGACGTTTGCATCGAGTTCATCAAGGACCTGCCCAAGTAGGTCAATTTCATGGAAATTATCAATTACTACCACACCAATGTGGTTTTTAACCGCCATTACCAGCTCGTCATAAGACTTGTTATTTCCGTGGAAGCTAGCTTTTGCCAGTGGGAACCCCGCCTTCAGTGCGGTGTACATCTCCCCACCAGAAACAACATCAACATGTGCACCTTCCTGATTAACTACCTGGTACATTGCTACCGCCGCAAAGGCCTTGCTGGCATATGAGACCGCATAATCAACTTGGTTCTTTTCAAAGACCCGCTTGAATGCACGAATTTGGTCCCGAATTTGACTTACATCATAAACAACAAGGGGAGTTCCATATTCCTTTGCCAGATCAACCGCATCACAACCACCGATTAGCAGGTGACCTTCCGCATTAATTTGATCTGCTGAAATTTGCTCATTCATCATCAATTCCTCCAATTCAGTTCCGGGGAAGTCGACCAATAAAAAAATCCACTATTTGCGCAAAACAAATAGTGGATGTCAAATATCCATTTCATTGTCGATAGCGCAACGTAGGCTCAATATTCGTCCTACGACAGTCCGTGACTTATTCAATCACGCCCCAGCTAGCCTAACCGCTGCCCGGTTAAGTGCTTCGGCAACCGCCCTGTTCAACAAAGATCATCATCCGGCAGAAACTCCATCTGCATACTAGTGTTGGCTGCGCCTCTTCGATTTGTATTAAGCTTATAAAAAATGCATGAGAAAGTCAATAGCAAAATTAATCTACTATGATTAACTTTAATTTTGACATTCGAGGTAAAACGTTTATCCTCGACCTTTTTTATACCTTCCGACTTGCAACTTCCGGTAAACATGTTAGAATTCGATTAAAATTATTTGCGGAAAATTAGCAAAGTTGGCGTTTTCCAGAAGGAGTGCTTAAAAAATGAAAGTTGTTAAGTTTGGTGGATCATCCCTCGCCGATGGTCAACATTTTGCCCAAGCCATTAATATAATTACGGCCGACCCCCAACGACGGGTAATCGTTACTTCGGCACCTGGAAAAAGAAATTCCGATGACATTAAGGTAACCGACCTTCTAATTCGCTATGCCAAGCAGGTGTTGGCCAACGAAGACTACCAGGAAACGGTTGACCAGATCATTGACCGCTACACAGCGATTGCAAACTACTTCGATGTTCCTAGTGAAAAGCTTCAGCCATTAGTTGACCGGCTAAAGGAATTACCGTCCTGGCGCTTTCCTAATGATAGCTACCTGATGGCTGCATTCAAGGCTCATGGTGAACACCTAAATGCTAACTTAATGGCAATTGTTCTCCAGCAGCTTGGTTACGAAGCCCGGTTCGTTACCCCGGAAGAAGCTGGTATCCGTGTTACCGGGACCCCGAATAACGCTACCGTTACTCCGGAAACTTATACCCTCCTCGATCATTTTTCATTTAATGACAGCGAACTACTGGTTTTCCCCGGCTTCTATGGGATAACATTAGCGGGTCATATTGCTACTTTCTCCCGTGGAGGTTCTGACATCACCGGTGCGATCCTTGCCCGGGGGCTGCATGCCGACCTGTACGAAAACTTCACCGACGTAGATGCAATTTATGCTGCCAACCCCCAGGTGGTTGACCACCCACAAGCAATTTCAAAGATGACTTACCGGGAAATGCGGGAACTTTCTTATGCCGGTTTCTCCGTCTTCCATGATGAAGCACTAATCCCGGCAATCCAGGGTAACGTCCCAATTAACGTTAAAAACACCCAACACCCGGAAAAGCCTGGTACCCTAATCGTTCCTGACAAGGGCTTCCAGCCAGCCGATATTGTGACCGGGGTTGTTAGTGGTAAGCACTTTGCCGCGATCTACCTGCACAAATACCTGTTAAACAAGGAGGCTGGTTTTACCCTGCGGATTTTGAACATTCTTGCCCGTCATGATATTTCTTATGAGCACATGCCATCAGGGATTGATGACATTACCATCATCCTTGATAAGAACCAGATCGATGACGAAATGGTTGACGTGATTTGTAACGAAATTCAGGAAGAAATTAACCCTGACCAGCTGGAATGGATCGATAACTATGCGATCACGATGGTTGTTGGTGAAGGAATGCGCAACCGTACAGGCGTAATCAATGATATCCTAGAACCACTGACGGAAGAAAATATCGCGGTCCCAATCATTAACCAGGGTGCTTCCCGTATCTCGATTATGATTGGAACCTACGTTAAGGATGCGGATAAGGCCGTTCAGGCAATCTACCACCGCTTTTTCGCAAATTAGGAGGAAATTAAAATGGTGCAATTATTAAAGGTTCACGGCTCACAAAATTGCTTTTTTATCCTGGACCAAACTAAACTCAAGCAGGAATTAAGTGACGATGAGCTCCGTCAACTAACTACCCAAATTACAGACCAGGAGACTGGCCTGCTGGGCGGGGCGGACGGCGTGTTAGTCGTCAACCATCCCATCCGCAAGGGTGCGGTCGCCCAAATGCGGGTAATTAATGCTGACGGAAGTGAAGCGTCGATGTGTGGTAATGGTTTGCGGACAGTTGCGCGTTATGTTGCTGAACGTGACCACCTGACCGACTTCAAGGTCGACACCATGAATGCTGGTCTCCAGGTTCGCAAGGAAGCCGACTTTGCTGACCATGTTCCTGCATTTGCAGTTGAAATTTCCCCGGTTCGCTTTAATAAGGAGGCACTTCCCTTTGACCACCTTGGCCATGACCGTTTGCTTGGGACAATGGTTCCTGAACTGGCTCCCCAGCTTACCTTTTCCGCAATTGCGGTACCTAACCCGCACCTAATCAGTTTCGTGAGCCAGAAGGTAATCGAAGGACCACTGTTAGGCAAGCTTGGTCCATACTTAAATGGCGACAACCCCTACTTTAGTGATGGGGTCAATATTAACTTCGCCCAGATTCTCGGGCCAAACAAGCTCTTTGTTCGGACATTTGAACGGGGGGTTGGTTTTACAAACGCCTGCGGTACCGGGATGTCCGCAACCACGCTTGCTTTTGTCCTCCTCCACGGAGACCAAGCAGCCTTTGATGAACCGGTCACGGTTTATAATCCAGGTGGGATGGTCAAAACAATTGCCCACTTTACTGATGGCCGGTACTGGGTTGAATTAGTGGGGAACGCCACCTTCACGCACCAAATCACGGTAGCGGAAGAAGCGCTCCACCGTGGCCAGGTAACGGCTGACAATAGCCAGGTAAGCTCAACTGGCGAGCAGGAAGCATATGAGCAATTCATCCAGGACTTACCAACCTTCAACTTAAGCGTCAAGTAATGATTAAAAGCAAATTTCACAAAGCTAAGTTAGGTCTGTAAAATTTGCTTTTTTCGCGATATTTATAAATTAGAAACCAAAAGAGGAGGCTGGGAAAAAACTCCTAGTCCAAAATAAAAACCGGATGATGAATTTTTTGAACAATTCATCATCCGGTTTTTATGTACACAGG
>NZ_CANDNW010000011.1 GCF_947387525.1 Limosilactobacillus viscerum | reverse complement strand
GCTTTGGTCGTTAAACATATTCTACCCGCTATGGGTTTATTTTTTTAAATCTGTTGCACTTAGATTGTAAATACTCAACATATAATTTCGGATACTTTTCCACCTAGTCAGATTAAACCAACTTATAGCCAAATCCCCGGACAGTTAAAAGGTGCTGTGGCTGGTGGGGGTTATTCTCTAACTTATCACGGAGGTGGCTGATATGGATATCGACAATTCGTGAGGTATCCAGGATATCGTATCCCCAAATTCCGTTAACCAGCTGCTCGCGGCTTAGCACTTGTCCGTGGTGTTCAACTAAGTAGGAGAGTAGCTGGAATTCTTTAGGTGTTAGTTCAACCGGCTGTTCATTTTTGGTAACCAGGAAATTTTGCCGGTCAATTTGCCAATTTCCCATTGTAATAATGCTAGGGTGTGTTGTTTCTTTACGCGTGGTGCGGTCCCTTAGCTGGAAATGATCATAAAGCCATAATCGTTGCTCAAGGAGGGGCCGGAATACTTCCCTCGTGATGGGGGTTGGGATAATGTCATCGACTTTAGCTCGCAAAAGTTTTCGCTGGCTCCGAATAGTTGGCTCATCAGTAAAAACCGTGATCGGTCCGCTAACCTGGTCACGAATTAGGGTGACGGTTGCAATTGTGGTATCAAGCGTGGTGGATCCAGCTAAATCCCACCAAATTCCCGCAAAAGTATGCTTTTCTAGCTCAACCACGAGGCCGGTGGGGGTAGTGACTTGGATAAAATTCCAATGGGTCTTTTTACAAAGGGTTCTTAACTGGTAGACGAGTTCTTGGCGCTGACTCATTAGTAGAAATTCTTTTGTCATAACTTCTCCAAATTTACACAACTTTTACAAAGCAAAGATTAAAAGTTTACATCGGATTGGTATGCTCTATTTGTACCATAGGAAATAAACGAAGACAACCGAGGAGTTTACCATGAAGAAGATTATTTTAAGCGTTGGGATCGCTGTAATTATCGCCGGTCTTGGTGCCGGGTGGGTGGTAGCGAAAAAGCAGCCCCCACAAGAAAAGGTAACGATTGTTGGCTCAACTGCCCTTCAACCACTTACCGAAGCAGTTGTTGGCAAGTACCCTAACAGCAACCATACCAGCATCACTGTTCAGGGCGGTGGTTCTGGTACCGGCCTAAGTCAGGTTCAGGCTGGCGCGGTCGATATTGGTGCATCCGATATTTTTGCTGAACAGCAAGACGGGATTACCGCTGCTAATCTTAAGGATCATATCGTGGCGGTTTCCGGGATTGTTCCAGTGGTTAACAAGCGGTTGGGGGTGGACAATTTAACGATGAACCAGCTCCGTCAGATCTTTACCGGCCAGGTTACCAATTGGCGTGAAGTTGGCGGGCCCAATTTGCCAATTACGGTCATTAACCGGGCTAACGGAAGTGGTACCCGGGTTGCATTTGAGCAAACGGTTCTTAAGCCCGGAACTCATTCGGTCAATGCCCAGGAGCAGGACTCAAATGGGACGGTTAAAGAGATCGTTAAAAATACGCCTGGAGCGATTAGTTACATTTCATCTGCTTACCTTAATCGCGACGTTCAACCGGTAAAACTTGATGGGGTGCGCTTATCGACGGCAAACATTACCACTAATAAGTGGCCGCTGTGGTCGTATGAACACTTGTACACTAAAAAACGGCCACGTTTAGCAACCCAAAATTTTATTAATTTTATGCAGTCAAAAAAGGTACAAAACTCATTAGTAGAGGATGCCAATTACGTCAATATTCATGATATGAAAGTAGAACGGACGGCAGACGGACAGGTTAGTGAGAGGAAATAATGATGGATAAATTAAAAAAACAACTATTGGGTCCGTCAGCAGAAAGTAAGCAGGAACTGCTGGGTAAACTAGTTAGCTACATCGCAATTATCGTAATTGGTGGGTTAGTTGGCACAATCCTTGTCTTCTTGACGATTAAGGGGGTGGCCCTCTTTAATAATGATCACTTTTCCTTATGGCAATTTTTAAGCGGGGTTAATTGGCAGCCATCACACCACCTTTATGGCGCGTTACCGATGATTGCCGCATCGTTTGGGGTAACTGTTTTGGCAGGGATGGTTGCTTTGCCATTAGCATTAGTGGTCGCGCTTGCGCTAACGGAGATGTTGTCAAAAAAGATCAATCAATTTTGTCAGCCATTGATTGAGTTACTGGTTGGAATCCCATCAGTGGTTTATGGGTATATTGGATTAACGGTGGTGGTACCCAACCTACGCCAACTCTTTGGTGGAACTGGTTTTGGCCTCCTGGCTGCTGCCTGCGTTTTATTTCTCATGATTCTCCCAACCATGACATCAATGACAATTGATAGTTTACGGGCAGTTCCCAAGCAATACCGGATGGCGTCAACCGGCCTCGGTGCGACTCGGTGGCAAACAATTATCCGCGTCATTATTCCCAGTGCCCGGAGTGATATCTTTACCGCAATGGTTTTTGGAATGTCCCGGGCATTTGGTGAGGCCCTAGCAGTTCAAATGGTAGTTGGTAATACAACCATTATGCCAAAGGGACTGATGGATTCGGCGGCCACCCTGACGAGTGTTATCACAACGGGAATTGGGAACACTGTGATGGGAACACCATCTAATAATGCGTTGTGGTCACTGGCACTAATCCTTTTAATCATGTCCTTAGCCTTTAACCTTTTGATTCGGGTGGTTAGTCGGAAAGGAGCACGGTAATGCGACCAGAAAAAATTGATCGGATTGCAACGATTGTAATCCTCGGCCTTACCGGGGTGGTTGGGTTATTGATTATAAGCTTATTAGTTTATATCTTGGCAACGGGCTTACCAAATATTTCCTGGCACTTTTTAACTTCAAGTGCCGAAGCCTTCAAGAGTGAGGGCGGAATCCGTGACCAATTATTTAATTCACTATACCTAGTTGTTATTACAATGATTGTTTCCGTACCGTTAGCGCTCTGTGCAGCAATTTACTTGAGTGAATATGCGCCGGCAAACCGGTTGACTAGCTTATTACGGTTGGCAATTGAGGTTCTTAGTTCGTTACCATCAGTGGTGGTCGGCCTTTTTGGTTACCTGGTTTTTGTCCTTAAATTTGGGATGGATTTTTCCCTTCTTGCAGGGGCACTAGCCTTAACTATCTTGAACCTCCCAATCCTTACTCGTAGCTGTGAAGATGCCCTCCAGCAGGTGCCGTACTTGCAACGGCAGGCGGGACTCGGACTGGGGATGTCTAAGTGGCGGATAGTAACGAAGATTGTGCTACCAGCCGCCTTGCCAGGGATTATCACAGGAATCATCCTGAGTGCCGGCCGTATTTTTGGTGAAGCAGCGGCCTTGATATACACTGCAGGACAAAGTTCGCCCGCAATCGATTATTCTGATTGGAACCCATTCAGTCCGACAAGTTTCTTGAATCCGATGCGGCCAGCAGAAACACTGGCGGTCCATATTTGGAAGGTAAATAGTGAGGGGCTGGTGCCGGATGCACGGGCGGTATCGAACGGTTCAGCAGCAGTCTTGGTTATTACGATTCTGTTGTTTAACTTACTCGCACGTTATGTTGGTCACTTAATAAAACGGCGCCTAGTAAAGTGAGGATGGATAAAAGATGAAGATAGCACTAGAAGTAAAAAATCTCCAAGTCCTGTATGGTGAAAAACACGTGGTTCATGATATTAATTTGAAGTTTCCCGCAAACCAAATTACCGCGTTAATTGGTGCGTCAGGATCAGGAAAATCGACGGTATTGCGGAGCTTAAACCGGATGAATGATGACCTGGCAACGGTACAGGGGACGATTGATTTTCATGGTATTAATATTAACCAGCCACAGGTTAACGTCTACCGTGTCCGGCAGCAAATTGGGATGGTTTTTCAGCAACCAACCCCGTTCCCGTTATCAATCTACGAAAATGTAATTTATGGGCTTCGCTTAGCGGGGGAGAAGGATAAACAAGTCTTGAGTCAACGGGCAGAAGAAAGTCTCCGGCAAGCGGCGTTGTGGGATGAGGTGAAAGACCAGTTAAATGAGAGTGCGCTGGCGCTTTCTGGTGGCCAACAGCAGCGGCTATGCATTGCCCGGACGCTGGCAGTTCGCCCAGAGATTATCTTGATGGATGAGCCAACTAGTGCGCTTGATCCGGTTTCTACTTCGCAAATTGAGGATACTTTAGTACAATTGAAGGAAGAATTTACGATTATTATGGTGACCCACAATATGCAGCAGGCATCCCGGGCCGCTGACTGGACAGCTTTTATGCACCAGGGGAACTTAATTGAATTTGACAAGACTGCCACAATTTTTATGAATCCACGTGAGCAAAAAACTGCTGACTATCTTAGCGGCAAGTTTGGTTAGGAGGCGAAAGGATGGGCGCGATCTTTGATGACGAATTAAAACGACTGCGAAGCCATTTTATGGAGATGGGGATTGATGCTAGTGAGCAGATTTACCAGGCAACGAAGGCCTTCACTGAGAAAGATAGTGAGCTAGCACAAACGGTTTTAAACACGGATCCCAAAATTAACAATGAGGAAATCCGGTTAGAAAAACAGGCACTTAAATTAATGGCCCTCCAGCAACCCGTAGCTAGTGATTTTCGAAAAATTATTAGTATTCTAAAGGCTAGTAGTGATATCGAACGGTTAGGGGATTACGCTGCGCACATTGCCCGGGCGGCAATAAACCTTAGTTCCCGCGAGCATAACAAGGCAATTGAAGAGCAGGTCGAAAAAATGATGATGATTGTTCGCCAGATGCTGGAACGGGTCCTTGATGCCTATGTTTATACGGATGAGCAAAAGGCTTATGAAGTAGCTAATGAGGACTTACAAGTTGACCTTATTTACGTCCAGCAGCAGGATAATATCCTTCGTGCACTCGCTGCTGGGGGAAAGAATGTGAAGGTCTATAGTGATTACCTCTCTGTTATTCGCTACCTGGAACGTTCAGGAGACCACATTGTTAACCTAGCGGAATGGATTATTTATAGTGGTTCTGGTAAGTTAGTGGAATTAAATCCTGGTAAGGCTGATCCGGAAATGGTTCAGCGGAAATTAAAAGAACAGGAATAAAAAATGGGAGAAATAATTCAGAAGTCATCATGACTACTGGATTGTTTCTCCCATGCTATTTATCAAATTAGTAGAAGCTTGGCAGGGGAGTAAAAGAAAATTACTTCATCTAGATAGGACTATGCATAAAACGTATAGGTGTAAAATAACCCTATTGAGGAGGGAACAGGATGGAAAACAAAAATCCGGGTGCCCGTATGCAGGCATTCCTAGAAAAGATGATGAGGTCCACAGCCTTTCAGAAGGGAAACGTGGCTCAGTATAGTCCTAATGCGGTGGCTTTTAATCCTCAGTCACCGTTAGTCGGGAAGCGGGTGGCTTTTCTGGGCTCATCAGTAACGTATGGCTTTGCGGCGAAGGGAAAGTCCTTCGTTGACTACTTAGCGGCCCGGGACGGCGTAAAGACGGTTAAGTCAGCAATCTCCGGGACCACGCTGGCTGGTTTAGAACCAGGTGGTTACCTTGACCGATTGAAGAAAGATTTCCCAACTGACCAGCAGTATGACCTCTTTGTTTGCCAGCTATCGACGAACGACAACCGGCATGGCAAGCAGCTGGGACAGCTGACTGCCGATGATCAACGGGACGGGTTCAATGTGGAAACAACCCTGGGGGCAATTGAGGAAGTTTGCCGGTATGTGCAGACGACGTTTAACTGCCCGCTGGTGTTCTACACTTGCCTGCAAAATGATCCAGAACACAAGTATGCCGACCTGGTTCAGAAATTAAAAAAGGCTGCAGAAGAAGTGGGGCTTTTACATCATTGACCTCTTCCATAACCAGGGCCTACTTGCCAGTACGGCCGCGCACCCGAACGCAATGTTTGATGACGTCCACCCGACCCAGGAAGGTTACTTGAAGATTTGGTTGCCGGTGTTTGAAGGGGAACTGGCGTTGATTATTAAGAACTAGTAGGAAGGTTGATTACATAATGGATATTACAATTAAAAGAGATGGCTTAACGCTCCGTGGCGTACTTGAAGGTACTGATGCTCTGCAAAATGACCGCATTGCTATTTTGATGCACGGTTTTCAAGGGGACCGCGGTTATCACCCGGGCAAGCTCCTTTATGACCTTTCCCACCAGCTTAATGCGGCCAGGCTTCCCACCCTCCGCTTTGACTTTGATGGCTGCGGGCAAAGCGATGGCGACTTTGCGGACATGACCGTTCTTGGTGAAATTTTAGATGGGATGGCAATTATCGACTTTGTCCGGACAAAGGTTAAGGCAACGAAGATCTACCTGGTTGGTCATTCCCAAGGTGGGGTGGTTGCTTCAATGCTGGCGGGCTATTACCGGGACTTAATTGACAAGTTAGTTCTGATGGCGCCAGCAGCTACTTTGAAGGATGATGCCTTGATTGGCGAGTGCCAGGGAAGTAAGTATGACCCGAACCATATTCCATTGGCGGTACCAGTCCATGGTCAAAACGTAAGCGGCCAGTACTTCCGGACCGCTCAGTTACTGCCAATTTATGAGACGGCCCAGCACTTTGGCGGGGATGCGTTGATCATTCATGGCTTAAACGACAACATCGTTTCACCAGAAGCATCACGGAAGTACAACGTAATCTTACCAAACAGCAAGCTGTACCTAATGGAAGGCGAAGACCATATGTTGGAAGGTAAGAAACTGCCGGAGATTTTAACCACTGTGACTGATTTCTTGAACGAATAATGTTTCACATGAAACAAAAACGGCACCGTTTTGCGTGGTGCCGCTTTTGCTATTTTAAATCTTTTTCCCGCTGGTCAAGAAAGTGGCTGATGCAGTTTTCCAAACTTAACCCGGTTTGGTCAGCCAGGGTCGAGAGCCACCAGATACATTCGCCAATCTTGTAGTCAAGCTGGTCTTCACTGGTTTTCGGCCACCGTCCTTGCTGGTCCATTACTAACCGGCCGACGATTCCGGCATCGGTTAAGAAGGCCAGGGCATCTTCCTCCGTATTCCATTTACTGCCATGATACTTTAACTCCAATTCATGGTAACGTTGGCGAATTTTTGCTGATCGTTGTGAAACTTCTTTGATATCCATTTTAATTTACTCCTTAGTTTGCTTGTGCCGGTAATCCTTCTCAAAATCAACAAGTTCCTTGATATCATGGCAGTTTGCCAGTGCAGCCTTGTACTGGTCGTGAATATCGGGGTCGACCCGCTGCCCCTCAGCAGTTTTGGCGTAGTGGATAGTCTCGGTACCGGCCTCAATTGCTGTCTTGAAATACCACATCTTATAGTGGAGGAAGTCGAGCTGGTCTTGCAGAACCTTAATCTGCTTAGTAACTGTTTGCTCTTCCTGCTTAAGGAGGTCGTAACGGTCATTGAGGGTAACGTCACCGACCATGCACAGGTCAATAAAGTGCCGGATCTCTTCAATCTTCATTCCGCACTTTTTCATGCACTCAATTACTTGTAGAAAGTTCAGGTCGTTATCCTTAAAACTCCGCCGTCCCGCCTGGTCGCGGTCGACAAAGGGGAGCAGTCCCTTCTTATCGTAGAAACGGAGAGTGGAAGTTGGAATATTCAACTTTGTGGCGACCTCACCAATTGTATAACGCATTATTTGCCTTCTTTCCCTTCTTTCCCTTCTTTCCCTTTGACTTAAACCATGGTTTAACTCGTATTATAACAATGATGAATTAAGGAGGTAATTAAGATGTCTGAAATTGACAAGTTAGCAGCTGGTGAATGGTTTAATTTTGGCGCGCCCGAAATTGCTTCCCGGAAACTACGGGCAGCAACATTAGCCCAAGAATTTAATGCGATTCCTGAAAATGAGGCCGAGCGGCAGGAAGCAATGGCCCGCGAGATTCTTGGCTCTGCTGGTAAGAACCTCGTGGTGCATAGCCGGTTTAACTTTGATAACGGTAAGAACATCCATGTCGGTGATAATTTCTTAGCCAACTATAATTTAACTGTCCTAGATGTTGGCGAGGTACATATCGGTGATAATGTTTGGATTGGGCCGAACACTGATATTTACACGGTTAACCACCCCTTAACTGCGCAGGGCCGGCGCCAGCACTTGGCCCGGGTTCAACCAGTGACGATTGGTAATGATGTCTGGATCTGCGGGAAGGTTACAATTACGCCGGGCGTTACGATTGGCAATAATATTGTTATTGCAGCGGGGGCCGTGGTTACCCATGATATTCCCGACAATAGTTTGGCTGCGGGAGTCCCAGCGAAGGTTATCCGGCAATTAGGTGAAGAATAATTTCACTATGCATTAATCGTATACTGTTATAAAAAAGCGGCAATTTTCAAACTTACTTTTCACCAGTAGAATGAAACCATCGAATCAAACAAAACACAAAAAGGATGGTATTAATAATGGAAAAGTTTAAGTTAAACAATGATGTTGAAATGCCTGAAATGGGAATCGGAACCTTCCGGATGTCCTCAAGCAATGCACAAAAGGCTGTTGAATCGGCCCTGGCAGACGGTTACCAATTAATTGATACTGCCGAAGCTTACTACAACGAAGACGGGGGTGGCCGTGGGATCAAGAACTCCGGTGTTAACCGTGAAGACCTCTTCGTCAGCACCAAGCTTTGGACCTCTTCTTACAATGATCCAGATGCCGTTGACAAGGCACTTGACCGTTTAGACCTCGACTACATTGACCTGCTCTTCTTGCACCAACCATCTGGTGATTGGAAGACTGCTTACCAGACTCTCGAAAAGGCCTACAAGGAAGGCAAGATCAAGGCCATCGGTATTTCCAACTTTGACCGGAGCGCTTCAATGCTGAAGAACGTCTTGGACTTTGCCGAAATCAAACCACAAGTACTGCAAGCAGAAGCACACCCATACTTCCCACAAACAGAAGCACGGGAAATTCTCAAGCCTTACGGTACCCGTCTGATGGCTTGGTACCCACTAGGTTCCGGTGACCGTTCCCTGATCAACGAACCAATCTTCACTAAGTTGGCAAAGAAGTACAACAAGACTAACGTTCAAATTATCTTGCGTTGGCACACCCAAATGGGCTTTGTGGTAATCCCTGGTTCAACTAACCCGGCCCACATCCACGACAACGCTGATATCTTCGACTTTACGCTGACTGATAATGAAATGGCTGAAATTGCCAAGATCAACAAGAATAAGCGTTACTACTAAAATGAAATGACTAGAGACTGAGAAATAACTAAGCCTCTTTTTATTTTATATTCATGCTGCTGGGTACCGTAGCTAGAAAGTGATAACCCTTTAATTAAAAAAGCGTTCCGTGAGTCAAATGACTTGCCGGAACGCTTTTGGTGTGTTTATTTAAGTTAAATTACAGAACTACGTAGAAGCTTGGTGCGTACCATGCTTGGGTAGTAACAGTAACGGTTTGACCAGGTTGTGGTGCGTGAACGTAGCGACCGTTACCAAGGGAGATAGCAACGTGACCTGGAGTGGTGTCAGAACCAAAGAAGAGCAGGGCACCCAGTGGGGCGTTTGCAACATCATAGTGGTGGACACCAAGTGCTTGTTGTTGGTAGGTGATCCGTTCGCGAAGACCGTATGCCCATTGAACTAAACCAGAGCAGTCAAAACCACCAGGCTTGTTACCACCCCAAACGTATGGGGTACCAACAACAGAAAGTGCACGGTTAACAGCAATTTGCTGGCGTGTCTGTAACTTACCATCGTTACCAAAGAGGTAGGTAGTACCGTTGATTACTTGTTGGCCAGTAACCTTTTGACCAGTCGTTGGGTTGTAGTAATAGTCACCTTGCCAACCACTGTTGATGGAGTAATCACCAGACATAAAGTCAACGTATTGGCTGTTACCATCGGCAGAACTAGTGTACCGGTGGATGATCCGGATCCCCTTGTGTTGCATTGCGTCAGTTACCGGAATATCAACGCTGAAACCGGATTGGGCAGTTTCGGCAATCCATGGGTAAGCCTTGGTAATGTCATTCCGGGTGATGTTCTTTTGTGAACCAGTTAATTCGGTCCGGTAAAGTTCATGCCCATTCAGGTCTAAAACAATGATGTATTGGTGTTGCATCCCCTTAGCATTAGTAGCAGCATGCCAACCAGAGTAGTGGATGGTGTTGCCGTTTAATGAGAATTGGTCAGCGTAGCCGGCGTTAGTAGCGTAAACCTTTGAGTATTGGTCACTGTAGTTGCCATTTCCTTGAGCATCATTGGTGAACCGCATCATTACTTGCAGGTTGCCGCTTAAGAGTGCTTGGTCAACATTGAAGTTAGCAGTGAAGCCACTCTTGGCACTGCCATAAATCGTGTTCATTGCCTTTGCAACATCATTCCGGGTAGTCAGGTTAACCTTTGTCCGAGCTAATTCCTTACCATCCTTCATTAAGAAAACATAAGCGTATGGTTTAGTAGCGGAAGCATCATCGGCCATCCAGCCAGAAACTTGCATACCAGTGTCAGTTTGCTTTAATGAGTCAATTGCAAAAGCTTTTTGGGACTTACCGAGGTCAATTGGGCCAAACCACTTATCGAGGTTCTTGCCTTCACCGTTAGCAGCGGTGGAGTAACGGCTGATGATCTGTAAGCTATCGTTTAAGTATGGGGTTAAATCAAAGTTGAAGTTGGTTGAAAAGCCAGCATACTTGGCGTTGTAAACACCAGGGTAAACTTTTGCTACATCGTCCCGTTGGGTGTTGGTAACTTCTTGCCGTGCTAATTCCTTGCTTTGTGTTTGATCGTAAACAATTACGAAGTGGTGTTGGTAGTTAACATCCTGGTTAGAAGCATTCCAGCCGGAAACTTGCAGGTTGCCGTTAGCAATGCTGAAGTTATCCAGGCTACCGTGGTTAGCTTGGTCGCTAGCGGTTTGGGCCTGTTGAGTATTTAGAGATGCGTTGCTTGGTTGCCAAGCAGGAGTCTGGTTTTGTTGTGTTTGGTTAGTGGTTGCAGCTTGATTAGCAGTGGATGCTTGTTGGCTAGTAGCACTAGTTGTACTAGTAACAGCAGTAGTTGCTGGTTGGTTAACCGTATCGGCCTGGGCAGCGGGTTGGCCACTAACCATTACACCGAAGGCAACAGCAAGCGTTGCGATTGCAGCGTAGCACCAGTTCTTACCATTCTTGTACATCTTGTAGTGTTTCTTAGTACCCATTGATTAATCATTACTCCCTTTTTTAATCCGTTAAATAATTTCCGATTGTAAGATTACCACTCCTACAAGGTGAAAAGGGGGAAGTGGGCGTAATGTTATTGGAATGATACTTTTTGCAATCGGCCTGTAATAGGACTGCAATATAAATAAGGTTGGTGAAAAGAAAACGGTCTAAATGTAGGTGTTCTCCACTCATAAGTAAAACTTATTGATTACCTTGCCAATTGAAATTGGTTCTTTACCGATTGCTGTCTAGAATAAAAGCATCGACAGAGGAAAAGGAGCGATTAAAATGCAAAAAGAGGTAACAGTATTATTCGGTAGTGGTTCAATCGGTGAAGCAATTGCGCGCCGGGTTAGTGCCGGTAAGAAGCTCTTGTTAGCTGATTACAATGAGGGCAACCTGAAGAATGTTCAAAAGCGGCTTCAAGAAGCTGGCTTTGACGTGGAAACCATCAAGGCTGACCTGTCATCCCGTAATTCAATTAAGGAAGTAGTCGCAAAGGCGCAAGAATTAGGTGCCATTAAGCACTTAATTAACGCAGCGGGGGTTTCACCATCCCAAACAACGCCAGAGCAAGTTTTGAAGGTCGACCTTTACGGGACTTCCGTTTTACTGGAAGAGTTTGGTAAAGTAATGGCAGAAGGTGGCAGTGGTGTGATTATTTCTTCGCAATCTGGTCACCGCCTGCCTGCTTTAGGGACCGGAACTGATAAGAAGCTGGCAATGACGCCAACCGAAGAATTACTTGACCTGGATGTTTTGCAGCCAGATGTCATTAAGGATTCACTGGCTGCTTACCAATATGCTAAGCGGCAAAATGTCCTGCGGGTAGCGGCCGAATCCGTTAACTGGCAAAAGCGCGGTGCCCGGATTAACGTTATTTCACCAGGGATCGTTATGACCCCATTGGCACTGGATGAGCTGAACGGTCCTCGTGGTGCCGGCTACAAGAAGATGTTTGAATCCATGGTTACTAAGCGCCCTGGTACGCCAGACGAAATTGCCGGACTGGCCGAATTCCTGCTTAGTGACAAGGCTGCCTTTATTACTGGAAGTGACTTCCTGATGGACGGTGGGGTTACTGCCCAATACTGGTACGGTAACGTCAGTGAAGTTCGGGGGTCTGGCAAGGCTGAATAGCATTTTTTAGGAAGAACCTGATTGATGATGGAATACTTAACATTGAATACTGGTGCGAAGGTGCCGGTGTTGGGATTCGGGACCTACTTAATTGAGCCCCGTGACACAAAGCAAGCGGTGTATGAGGCCATCAAGGCGGGTTACCGTAGTATCGATACTTCTCAGGATTACTACAACGAAAAAGAAGTTGGCCAGGGTATTACCCAGGCAATCAGTGCGGGCCTGGTTAAACGGGAAGATTTATTTGTAACAACTAAGGTTGATACTGATGGCTATAAGCAAGGCAAGAAGGGAATTGAAGAATCCCTAAGTAAGCTAGGCTTGGATTATCTGGACATGATGATTCTCCACTGGCCACGCCGGGATGATCTCGGTTCCTATCAAGCACTAGAGGAATATTACCATGCGGGTAAGATCAAAGCGATTGGTCTCTCTAACTTTAATATTGCTCAAACTAAGAAGATGATTGAACAGACAGAGGTTAAGCCAGTAGTTGACCAAATTGAAACAAACCTCAACCTCCAACAGGGGAAGATGCACGATTTTCTTCTTAGTGAGGGAATTGTCCATGAATCGTGGTCACCACTTGCTCAGGGCGCCCAGAATCTGAATACTAACCCGGTCCTGGCTAAGATTGGACAAAAGTATGGTAAGACCGGGGTTCAGGTCCTGTCGCGGTTCTTGACCCAGTGGCATGTAATGACGATTCCGCGTTCGATCAGTCCGGAACACATTAAGAGTAACTTTGATATCTTTGATTTTCAGTTAACCGCTGATGAGATGACAGACATCCGGCAACTCGACCAACACCGTTCACAGGGCGGTTGGCCAAGTTCAATGCAGGTTGATGCTTAAAAAATAACTAAGGGGCCCGTGACAAAACTTGGTTTTGTCATGGGCCCTTGTTTTAGTTCCGAATATTACAGAGATATCGCGTGCCACAACCCAGGGCCTTAGTGTCTAGCTACGGCCAATCGCTAGCCCGTTCCGTGCTAACGATCGTCCTATGCTAGCCATACAGGCCCTAACCGGGGTTGTGTCACAGCTCCCTTATTCATTTTAGTTCCAAATACAGCTCCCTTAATCCGCCCAAATTTCATGGAGTTGGTCAACGAGGGACCGGACAAGCTTTCGCTGGCTTGGCTGGTAGTTAAGATAAAAGTCCATTGTGGCTTCTGGACTGGAGATTGGGACCATTACCTGGTTGGTGTCAGCGTTTCGCCGTTCCCCTAATTTTTCGGTAATGTTAGTTGTAAAGTATGGAAAACTAGAGTAATTGGTGATTTCACGGAGGGCGTCCCACTGCGTTTGGTAAAGGAATTTAGCATCGGGGATGTTATCCTGGATGACCTGTTTCCAGGGACCAATATCACTAAGGACCACGAAACTTAACCCCTTAAGCTCATTAAAGGTAATCGTTGGCTGCTGCGACTGGATCATAAACTGGTCCAAGTTGACATTCAACGTTTCCTTCCCCAGGTAAAGCGACTCAATTTCGTCAGTTTGGATTTCCTGGTTACTGATAATAAAACTATAACGATTATCTACCAGGTCACTGCTGATTTCATCGCTTGGCAGGAGGTGGGGGTCAACATTGACATTCCCTTCTTCCCCAGCCAGTGCTTGGAGGACCATTACGGGACCTGGAGCATTCGAAGCAACCTTGATTTCCCGGTGACTTTGGTCAAAGTTGTGCACGCGGTTAATAAATTCTTGGTTTTGCCGGAGGACTTTTTCCGCCTCTTGGACAGCAAACTGTCCGGTTTCGTTCAAACTAATTTGGTTGCTCTGCCGGTCAAATAGTTTGACACCCAAGTCTTCTTCGAGCTTTTGCATCCCCCGGGTAACCGTTGGCTGGGTTAACATGAGCTCTTTAGCGGTAGCTGACAGGGTTTTGTACTTGGCAAAGGTGACAAACTGTTCTAACAGGTGGTTGTCAATCATTTAGAGCCCTTCTTTCGCTATGATAATTTCGTATGGTGCTATCCATAATTGATAATTTTCAGCTAGAGTATGTATTTATATAATAATGCCATTGCCAAAATATTAAAAGTAGATAATGGAGGAGCAAACTTATGCAATTATTATGGTTATTATTACCAGCTATTGGTTGGGGCCTCCTACCACTGGTAGTAGTAAAAACGAACAGTCGAGTTGGTAACCAGATTTTTGGGACCGCGATGGGGACATTAATCATTAGTATTATTGTCATGGCGGTACTCCAGCTACACCTTTCTGTTGCCACCTTTATCATGGCGGCGGTCGCTGGTGCCGTTTGGATTGTTGGTCAGCTCGGTCAGTACACCGCCTACCAACGGATTGGTGTTTCACAAACAATGCCGATCTCCACGGGACTTCAGTTGATTGGGACGTCCCTAGTAGGTGTATTTATGTTTGGCGAATGGTCCACGGCCACGGCCCGGATTGCTGGCTTTGCGGGGATCGTCTTATTTATTATCGGGGCGGTACTAACCTCAATCAGTGATGGCGGTTCAAATAGTACCCAAAAGATGCCGGTAGGGACACTGGTAATGTTGGTCCTAACGACAATTGGTTATGTGATTTACAACGCGATCCCGCGGGCGCTGACTGCTTCCGGGATTGCAATCTTCTTCCCTGAATCCGTAGGGATGGTAATTGGGGTTTTGATTTACTTCGTCGCTAGTCACCAGACGGGGATGTTACGGGAACGGGCAAGTTGGCGGAGCCTGGTAATTGGGTTTGTCTTCTCAATTGCCTCACTGGCATACATCCTTAGTGTCCGTGACAACGGTGTGAACACTGCCTTTATCGTTTCCCAACTTTCCGTAGTAATCTCAACCCTGGGTGGTTTCATCTTCCTGGGTGAACGGAAGAGCAAGCGGGGTTACGTATTAACGATTACCGGCCTGGTACTGATTGTAGTTGGGGCAGTTATTACCTCGGTTTTCTAGATTCAAAATACTTGCCTTGAAGCTAACTTAAAGGTTTAACATTACATTAATAAATTTGGAGGTATACGCATGGAAACAAGAATTCTCGGTGATGATTTGAAGGTAACATCAGTTGGGCTCGGTTGTATGGGCTTTTCCCATGGTTATGGTAAGCCAACCGATGTTGATGAAGCGGTTAAGGCAATTCGGGCAGCTTATGAAATGGGCTACCTTTTCTTTGATACCGCCGAAATCTACCAGGGTATTAACCCTGATGGGACCACTAACTACAACGAAGAAGTCGTTGGTAAGGCCCTTCATGATGTACGCGACCAGGTTGTGATTGCAACCAAGTTTGGGATTGCGGCCCACGAGAGTGATGACCTGAAAGTGGACTCCAGTCCAGAAACAATCCGTAAGTCCGTGGAAGGCTCACTGAAGCGGCTGGGCACCGACCACATTGACCTTTACTACCAACACCGGATCGACCCAACGGTCTCACCAGAAACGGTTGCCGGGGTCATGAAAGAGTTGATGGATGAAGGTAAGATTACCCACTGGGGAATTTCAGAAGCAAATGAAGACTACCTTCGTCGGGCTAACGCAGTCTGCAAGGTAACTGCCGTCCAAAACCGTTACTCAATGATGTTCCGCGAATACGAAGACCTCTTCCCGGTCTTGGAGGAATTACATGTTGGCTTAGTGGCATTCTCACCACTGGCTAACGGCTTATTGACGGGCCAAATCAAGCAAAGCAGGTTTGGTGAAGGCGACCTGCGGAGTAAGATGCCGCAATTTACACCAGAAGCCTTGAAGAAGAACCAGGACTTACTGGAATTGCTGAACGAGATTGCAGCGAACCACGATGCTACCCCGGCTCAAATTTCACTGGCCTGGATGATTAACAAGAAGCCTTACATCGTGCCAATTCCAGGTAGCCGCCACCTTGACCGGATCGAAGACAACCTCAAGGCTGGCCAGATTAAGATGTCAGCGGAAGAGGTTGCCCAGATTGACCAAGCACTGGATGACGTGCCAATGTCAGACGTCTTTGGTGGAACCCGGGTAGAAAAAAAGTAGAATTTTCCTTAGATATTTTGGCAAAAATTTGCTAAACTATCGTATTCAGAACTAATTTCTATAAATTAAGAACAATCAGGGCTGGATTGCAGGCTTGCTTGTTCTTTTTATTTGAGAAAGGGTGTTTTGAATGAAATTCTATAATAATTTTCCACGAAATATGAAAGAAACTCTGTTATACACGCTGGTTGTTTCCATGCTAGCCGTATGTACGATTACGCCAGCCGTTAATTTCTGCATTCAAGGGATTAGCTGGCCCGTCTTCCTTGGTGTCTTGCGGTCCCTGCCACTAGTATGGCTAGTCGCCGTTATTGTCCTTGCCGCTACTCGGTACCCAGTAACCCACCTGAAGAAGCGGTTAACCGGTGACCATGATAGTTACACAGCCCAAATTACGGTTAATATCGTTAGTAACGTTATCTTCATGTCAATGATCATGACCATTGCCGGAACGTGGGCCGGGCAGGGCTATATCAGCACAGAAATTTTCCACCACTACCTGTCATTTTGGCCCCGCAATTTTGGAATTGCCTTCGCAATGCAAAGTTTGATTGCTTAGCCAAGTGCACGGTTTGTCATGCGGACGATTCACCGTCGTCATGACAAACGGGAAAAAGAAATTATGGCAGAACTCTAAAAATTGACAATAGAAAAGGCAACCTGCGTGCGGGTTGCCTTTTATTAGTGTCTTTAGACCTAGTTGAATACGCGAACGAAGTGAGTGTATGAAACAAAAAACCACCTGCTATGCGGGTGGGCGATAAGAATTATATAAAAAGGCCTTTTTTGCCTTAAGATGTAGGTGTTCAAGCCAAAATCAATAAGGGAAAAGAGGTAATAAAAATATGGCTAATAAATTAAATAGTTTAGCCCATACAAAATGGTTATGTAAGTTCATTCCAAAGTATAGACGGAAAATAATATATAATCAATATCGAAGAGACTTACGAGATTGTATAAGACTATTGTGCAAGTATAAAGGTGTGACAATCATTGAAGGACACATGATGCCAGATCATGTTCATTTGCTTGTAAGCATACCACCGAAGTTAAGCGTATCGCGGTTTATGGGATACTTAAAAGGGAAAAGTGCATTAATGATGTTTGATCGACATGCAAATTTAAAATATAAGTTTGGCAATCGGCATTTTTGGGCAGAAGGATATTACGTAAGCACAGTAGGCATGAATGAAGCCACAATCAAGAAGTATATACGCATGACATAGCAATAGACAAGTTAACAAGTACAGAATACTCAGACCCTTTCAAGGGTAGGTGAAGTAATACGAACACTGCTTAAAACAGTAGCAAAGTAATCAGAGCATTTTGGCTTGAGCAAAGCGAAAGCCAGAGCCTTGAGACGCTGGCTTTTCTGATCGGCTTATAGCCGATGTGCAAACCACCCGTTTGACGGGTGGTTATGATTTTTCATGGTTTTAAAATATATTTTGTGTTTTATGGTATCATTACAAGCAAATGAAAGCGCTGTTTTAGACTAAGCAGGTAAAATATGCAATTAGATACAATATATATGTTAAATGATGGTAATCAAGTAGTAATTAAACAAGTCTTTAATCATTATCAAAGCCAACAAATAGATTACTTAATTGCTACTCAAGAAGGAGAATATATAATTACTCAGCAAGAGTTAGCCGCTCAATTGCGAAAAAAAAGAACGACGGCTGAAAAATTAGCCCTTTTTCATCGTTATTTTGCAGGTCGTGACGATGTATATGCTCAGAAGTGGAGCAATGGTAAGGGATATAGCCCTGCACTTACTAATTGGTGGGATTTTTATCAAGTTCGTGATGATAAAGTAGCCCAGAAAAAACTAACGAAAAAATATGAACCTTATACTGAAAAAACAATTTATGATCAGATTGCAAAGACGGACTCTTATCATCGTTATGGGATTTACCCTTTATTAAAGGGAGATCAGACTCGACTACTAGTTTTTGATTTCGATAAACATTCGTCACCAGTTGATCCACGAAAAACGACAAAAGCGGTATTGGCAACGTGTCTTAAGTATGGAATTGAGTGTTTACCCGAAATATCATCTTCAGGATCTAGCTATCATCTTTGGATATTTTTTAGTCAGCCAATTGATGCAAGTACAGCACGATTGTTAGGGAAACTTATTCTAATTGAATCGATGGCAAATAGTGAAGATGTAGATCTAAGTTGTTTTGATCGGATGATTCCAAACCAGGATAAACTTCCTAATAAGGGCTTTGGAAATCTAATTGCTCTTCCGTTAAAGTGGAGCGATGTGCAACAGAAAAGATCGATATTTACAGATAATGATCTTTTACCATTAATGCCTAAATTATTATTTGACCGCTTGGCAGCAACTAGGCGATATAGCAATGATGAAGTATGGTCATTTATTAAAAAAGATTAACCAAGACATGGGGTTGTTGCAAAGTGAAAAAAGTCTGCTTGATTTGAACAGCTTTACAGATCTCCCTCGGGAAATCACTGGGATTGTTGCCGGTGAAATAATTATCAAAAGGCAAGGCCTTACCCGTCGTGAACAACTTGGGTTACTTAATTTAGCAACTTTTGCCAACCCCGAATTCTTAAAGAAGCAACAAATGCGGATGCCGGTTTGGAATGTACCCGCAATGTTAACCACAGCAAGGATTACACGGGAGAACCTTTACTTACCTCGTGGTATTTTAAATACATTACAGGTAAAGTGCCATTGTCATTTAACTATGCACTTTACGTCACCTTCCACGCTAGACGTTTCTTTTACTGGCAAATTACGTCCAGAGCAGGCTCAGGCTGTTAGAAAGGCAAGTAAACATAATCTAGGAGTAATTTGTGCCCATACCGGCTTTGGAAAAACAGTTGTTGGCTATGCATTAATTGCGCAGCGTAAGGTTCGAACATTAATAGTTGTACCGACAACAAATATAGCGCAACAATGGCAAAAAGCCGGTCTTAAATTCCTAAAAATAGAAAACGATCCATTCCTCGAACATACGCCCACAGGAAGAGAAGTGAGAAAAAAGAAGATTGAAATTATTTCTGGTACGAGAAACCATCCTTCAAAATTAATTGATGTTATCAATATTAGAAAGCTAATTCAAATGTCGGCTAGTGAACGAAAAAATGTTTACCAGGATTACGGGCAAATTATTATTGATGAGTGCCATCATATTCCGGCAGCAACATTTGAAAAAACATTAATTGAGGCTAATGTTCGTTATATTTTAGGCCTAACTGCAACCCCAGAAAGAAAAGACGGATTGGAGAAATTCATTAGTTATCGTTGTGGAAGTATTGTTTACCAAAGTGCTAAAGAGGACACTCATTTAATTCAACGCTACCTTTATCCACGGTATAGCAATGCTTTTGAGGAACAAAAGGTATTTAATGGTAATAGTTATTCTCAAAAATTAAATGCTTTAGCGGAAGATGATGATCGAAATGAGCAGATCATCAAGGATGTTAGTCGTGCATTAGCTGAAAATCGTCATATTCTATTACTCAGTGAGCGAATAAAACATTTAGAACGGCTTTATCAATTACTACGTTCTACTGGTAATACTCATATTTATCTAATAACTGGCGGTGGGAAAAATACTCTTGATTTAAAAAATGAACAAGAACCGTATATAATACTTTCAACTAATAAATACGTAGGCGAAGGTTTTGACTTACCCAGTTTGGATACACTCTTTTTAACAATGCCTTTTTCGTGGCAAGGAAGTACAAAACAGTATTTAGGACGCCTTGAGCGGGGACTAGCTAAAAAAGATGAACTTCGAGTTTATGACTATGTTGATATTGCTGATGATGTGTTTGCCAAAATGTATCAAAAACGTGTTAAGGTGTACCGACAGTTAGGGTACCAACCAGTTAAAAGTAAAAAGTGGAATACTTATTCGGCGACATATTATACAGATCAAAATTATCGCCCAATTTGGGAACATGATCTTGAAAAGGCTACTGATATTTTTATTCGTGTTCGGCAACTTTCAAAAGAACAACTTGAGAAATTTGAAAAATTAGCAGTAAAAGAAAAGCAAGTTCATTTAGAATTAGCAACGAAAATGAAAGAGAAAAAATTTATTAGGTCTGCATTGGATTTACTAACTTCAAATTTAATTATTGATTTTAAAGATGATATCCGAAACAATCTTTGCATTTTTGATCATAAATTTTTTTGGTATGGTGATCTGAATTTTGGTGGGAAGTCTTATCACGGAATGACTGGGATACGTTTAATTAATCAGCATTTGGCTAATGAAACACTGAAAAAACATTAAAAATGCAATATGTATTCTATCGAAAAACTTTACCTAAGAGTTAAGCTAAGAATAATAAAATCGCCATCCAGGAATTCTTGGGTTCCCTGGGTGGCGATTTTTTATTGGGGTGTTGTTAGTATTAGTGGTCGATTTCAGTACTTAAAACCTTCTTGGAGTTGGCGTCAAGCGTCACCTCCTTTACCTGGTGGCCATTGACAACTTTAACTTCCCAAACGGCCTTACCATTTTCTTCCTTCAGTTCCCATTCAACCGCGGAGCCTTTTTTAGCAGCATCCTTAGCAACATTACTTGCGTCGTCGCGGCTGATTGCCTTGCTTGTGTCCAGTGCAGTTGGCTTTTCATCTGCATCGAGTTTTTCAGACTTGCTAGAAATTACCTTGCCGGTCTTGGCGTTAACTTCTACTTCGTATTCCTTCGTGTCGTCAAATCCCTTGACTTCGTAAACGTATTTCCCGTGGTCAACTTCTAATTTTACTTCTGAAATTTGCTTGTTAGCGTACTTTGCATTGAACTTATCAATTGCGGCCTGTTGGTCAATCTTAATGTCATTTGTGTTGGCTTTCTTTAATTGAGTTGCTTCAACGCGGTCTTCGTGGCTATCTTGGGCTGCCATCACGCCGAACGTTCCGCCAGCGCCAAGGAGCAAACCACCGCAGACGCAGGCAACCATGGTCGCCCACTTAGTGCGAGCATTCTTCTTAGTAGTCTTAACGTCCTTGTTGTCAATTACTGGTTGGTTTTGGTCTTGCTTCTTGTTCATGTTTTTCTTTCCTTTCTGTTTCTTGCTTAAGTTTGTAAGTTTATTTTACTGAACAGGAGGGAAAGAAAAACCAAGAATGAGTGAAAGTCAGATGAAGAAATCTTCATTTTTCTCGGGGGAGGGAAACGGTAAAAACTGCACCGTGGGGCTGGTTATCACTAACGGTAATGCGGCCCTGGTACTTGTCGACGATTGCCTTTACAATTGCCAGACCAATTCCAGAACCAGGAACCGTGCTGGAATGGGACTCATCTTCCCGGTAGAAACGATCGAAAATCCGCTGCCGGTTTTCTGGCGCAATCCCACGGCCTTGGTCGGCCACTTGGAAGATAACGTCATTATCATTTTGCTTAAGATGAACGTTGATTGTGGAATCAGCAGGTGAATATTTCGCAGCATTTTCCAGTAAGTTATGTGCAAGACTTTGGAAATCGCTAGCCGTTATTTCATAGGATAATTCTGTGGGTGCATTGAACTTAAATTCTCGCTGGTAGGCACCACGAATTGAAGCAACTTCATCACTGATAATTGGAACGAGGTTAGTTGCGGTCAGGGCCCCCTGTGACTGGTGACCTTCCAGGGTGAGCAATTCATTGATCATTCGCTGCATCCGTTGGGCCTCTTGGTCAATATAGCCCAGTGACTTATCAACTAGTTCAGGGTGACGCTTGCCATGGCGCTTAATTAGGTTAACGTGGCCAAGAATACCAGCCAACGGCGTCTTGAGCTCGTGTGAAGCATTGGCAACGAAGAATTTTTCCCGCTGCATTGCCTGGTATTGGTGGTCGAGCAGGTCGTTGAATGATTCAGCAACATTTTTGATTTCTAGTGGTTGGTCAGGAACGGTGAGTGATTGCGGCTGGTCGCTCTGGGGGTTAACTGTATTGATATCCTGGTTTAATTTGGTCAACGGGGTAGTCCACCGGTGGGCGAGCCGCCTAATTAGCGGGATGGCAAAGATGATTGCCACCAGGTTGATAAGGATTGTTAGGCCGAGTAGCCAGGCAGTTAGGCGGAGGAGGTCGTCAACATTGATTGCTACCCGCACAAGGCTTCCGTGAATGATTTGCTGGCGGAGGTAGTAAACACCCTCCTGAGTTACCTGCAGGTTATTGATGGACCAACCACGGTGGTTAATCCGGCCAAAAATCCGCGGCGCTTTTGGTGAATAGTAGTGGCGCTGGCCACTGGTAATCGCAATTGCATCGTCATCTTGACGAGCGACATAGGCAGTTAGCAGGGGCGTCCAATCCTTGTTTGGTGCCCAGTCACTTTCAATCGTTTCGGTAACTTCTTCGGCCTGGTCATCAGCATAGCGGTACACCAGGTTGGTTGCCGTAGCAATAAAGACCAGGTTAACTACTAAGAGAATGGCGATAAAAAGACCGATGAAGAGTTTAGTTAGCTGCCCAGCAGCGGTCGTCGGTTTATGCTTCATTATGGTTAGCCTCGAGTTGGTAGCCGATACCACGGACAGTCTTAATTAAGTTGCGGTAGTCACCGAGTTTATTGCGGAGTGCCCGGATATAAACGTCAACGGTGTTAGTCTGCCCGTCAAAGTCGTAACCCCAAATTTGGTTGAGGAGGTCATCCCGGGTCAGGACGGTTCCCGGTTGTTCCATCAGTGCAAGCATCAATGCAAACTCCTTGGGGGTCAGGTGAACGGCCTGGTCATTGACCGCAAATTGGTGCTTGAGTAAGTCAAGGTGGAAGGGACCAAACTGGTAGTCATGACTAGCGGGCTTGGACTGGTTAAGCCGCCGGATGATCACCCGGACACGGGCGAGCAGTTCCTCGATTTCAAAGGGTTTAGTGATGTAGTCGTCGAGTCCCTGGTCGAGGGCCATGCTGATATCAGAAGTTTGGCTCCGGGCAGTAATCATGATGATGGGGATGTCGCTGCTTTGACGAATTCGGCGGAGGACGGTGAGCCCGTCATAAACCGGAAGCATCCAGTCGAGTAGGATGAGGGTGATGCTACCGTGGTTGAAGGCTTCCAGGGCAGCCCGGCCATCTTGAACCCAGATTACCTGGTAACCCTCGAGTTCGAGTTCGGTTTTGACAAAGCTAGCGAGACTTTCTTCATCTTCGACTAGCAGGATTGTTGCTTTTTCCATTGCGTACACCTCTTTGAATAATATTCTACCAGTGATTAGCTTTTGAATATATAGACCGGATAAATCTGCGGGTTTATCCGGTGCCTTTTAAGGTCAGCAGTGGTATGATTGGAGGAACAAGGAGGGGTGGCAATGAATAACTACCAAGCTGCTTTACAAAACGCGCGAACGGTCGCGGAATGCCAGGCATTATACGAGGCCGAATTGGCTAATAAGAAGATTGAGTACCAAAAGTTGTACCCCGAAAATTACCTAACTATGCTGGCGGCCCATGAGGTTGATTACTGGATTAAGGCTGAAAACCGGGCAAAAGTCTTGAAGAGAAACGACCATTCATACGGGAATATCATCCAGCGGCAACAATTTATGTAATGAAAAATGGGAAAAGGGCTTGCCTTTTGGGGCAAAGCTTGCTAATATTATTATCGCTGTGATAATATGACCCGTTAGTCAAGTGGTTAAGACACCAGCCTTTCACGCTGGTATCGTGGGTTCAAATCCCGCACGGGTCACTTTATTGGGCTATAGCCAAGCGGTAAGGCAACGGTTTTTGGTACCGTCATGCGCTGGTTCGAATCCAGCTAGCCCAATAAGTTAAAAGCTCTCTGTGTTTTACAGGGAGCTTTTTTGTGTTGACAAGTTCGGCAAAAGGGACTAGATTAATCAAAAAATAAACGGGTTTATCTGACACCGGTTGGATAAATTTTAGGCATTTACAACGCGCCGCAGGTATGATGGTTCGCCATCTAAGGTACGTTGTAAATGCCTTATTTTTTTCCAGATTAATTAATAAAGGAGACCTGACCATGAAAATAAGTGACTTTGGTGTGGAACAATGGATGAATAAATACGAAACAAAGGCTAAGTATAACTTAGGAGAAACCTGTGTCTCGCCGTTTTCACTCCATACACTTCTTGAGACGGTGGGCGTGGATGAAACTCAATTCATGACTAAACTGCTAAATAAGCGGCTAACTTACGGTGCAATTGAAGGGGCTACGGAGTTAAAGAAGGAGATCGCCCAGCTTTACCGGCCAGCGCTGACACCAGGAGAAATCGTAACGGAGCACGGTGCAATTGGGGCTAATAACCTGGTCCTCAATACTGTCGTTGAGCCTGGCGACGAGGTAGTGGTGGTAACGCCGACCTACCAACAATTGCAGTCGATCCCAGAAGCGCTTGGGGCAACCGTTAAATTATTGCAGTTGCGGCCAGCCAACCATTACTTACCCGCTGTTCAAGAGTTGAAATCCTTGGTCAACGCGAAGACTAAGCTAATCATTCTTAACAACCCCGATAACCCATCTGGGGCGTTGATGATGGCAGATGAATTACGGCCGATTATCGATGTCGCCCGGTCGGTTAATGCTTATGTTTTAAGTGACGAGGTTTACCGCCACCTTACCCAGACAGATACTTATTCGCCATCCATCATTGACCTTTATGAAAAGGGGATTTCGACCAGCAGCTTTTCAAAGGTCTTCTCGCTTGCTGGATTGCGGTTGGGCTGGATAGCAACCCATGACCAGGGCTTAATGAAACAGTTGCTTGCTCACCGGGATTACGCCACGATTAGTTGTGGTGTTTTAGACGAGATGGTAGGAACGCTAGCTCTCCAACACCGGGAAGAAATTCTCAAACGGAACCGCCAGATTATTCGGCAGAATTTGACCATCCTGGAAAAGTGGGTTAACAGTGAACCCCACATTTCCTGGCTAAAGCCACAAGCGGGGACAACTACACTGCTTCATTATGATTTCCCACTGGCCAGTACCGAATTCTGTGATCGCTTGATGAAAGAACACCAAACATTGCTGGTTCCCGGTTCCTGCTTTGATATTGAAGGAACCGTCCGGATTGGTTATGCCTTTGAAAGTGAACATTTAAAGGCCGGCTTAGCGCAGGTTAGTGATTTTCTGAAGGAGCTTGAAAACTAAAAAATCCTCGCCGGCCAAACCTGACTAGTGAGGATAAAACTATTAATTTTCATAAACTGACCGCTTGAGGACACCAACAAAGGGGAGGTTACGATAAAGGCCACTATAGTCAAGACCGTAGCCAACGATAAATTCGTTTGGAACTTCGAAGCCAATGTAATCACCTTCAACGTCAGCTTCCCGCCGGTCCGGCTTGTCAAGGAGGGCACAAATTTCAATACTCTTTGCACTACGGCCCTTGAGTAAATCCTTAAGGAACTTCAATGTGTGGCCAGTATCAACAATATCTTCCATGATAATCACTGGCCGATCCTTGATGTCGGTCGACAGGTCCTGGATTAACTGAACCTTGCCAGACTGAGTACCATCGGCGTAGCTAGAAACGTCTACGTAATCAAGGGTGAGCTTAAAGTTAAGCCGTTCAATCATTTCACCGGTAAAGACGAGGGCACCGGTCATTACTGAAACGATTACGGGTTGTTGGTCATGGTACTTGGCGGTTAATTCACTGGCTAGTTCATCAAGACGGTGGTTAACTTGTTCATGGGTGTATAAGACTTTCTCAATATCGTTATTCATCGAATTCTCCTTCTGCATCGTTGGTATTTTTGATCGTCTTAAATAATGTTCGTGTTTTGCTAAACAATTGACCTGCTTAGCCTCTTTCAAATCACAACGTAAGAATTTTAACATATCCTGGATGAATTTAAAGGGGAATCCAGATAAAATACTAACAATTTTCTGGTAAATGCTTTTAAACGTTTATATAGAGGCGAACAAGCTAGCCGTTGAACTTGATATTTGAAACACCAGTAAGTTCAAACGGGCTTGAGTAACGAGTCTTGATTAAGATATCAATGATTTCATCCTTCGAGAGGGGGTGAGCCTGCCGGAGCCAGATTTTAACGATTGACCATAATTGGCTAACGATTAACTCCTGAGCAAAGGCCATTGGGATTGTCGGGTGTAAGTCATATTGTTCTTGGACTTGACCTAGTTTCTTTTTAAGGCTGTGGTCAATCAGGGAAACTACTTTGCTGATGGTCTCCTGATCACCATGAGACCCTAACCATGCCCGGTTAAATTCCCAATCAGCCGCGACAAAATCAATAATCTGCTGGAATAACGGAAACAGGGTTGCGGGGTTCCCTGGATTTTGCTGAGGATTGGTTGCAATTAACTCCTGGTCAATAATTTCCTGAAGACTTTCAATCATGTGTACTCGGTACTTAGCTGTTAGGTCAGGATTATCAAGGTAGTGACGGTAGAAGGTAGTGCGGTTGATGTTCGCGTAGGCACTGATTTGTTGAACGGTGACTTTTGATAAACCTTCCAAGTTAATTAATTTAATAACTGCCTGTTTAATGGCCCGCTCTGTTTTCTGGTATTTTAGATTATTTTTCATCATCAATTTTCCCCCTTAATTTAAAGCAACACTTTTATTAAAAATGCTGATTGTTACTGCTGCAATAGGCTTTTATAGTAAACAGTAACAAAAGAGGAGGGAAAGAACAATGTTTGGAAAATTTTTGAAGAGTAGGGGCGTCTTATTGGCATTTCTGGTAATGCTAATTTACGGGGTGCTTGTTTTCTCAATTTACTTTACTGGGTACCGACCACTGCCAAACCGTGTGACTGATTTACCGATTACCCTAGTTAATCAGGATAAGCAAAGCAGCAAACTAAATACTCAGTTGAAGCGGTCGTTAAAGTCATTTAAGACCGTCCACGAAAGTAGCAACTTAGACCGGTCAATTAATCAACTTAAAGATCGGCAAACCTATTTAGTAATTGATATTTCGGCGAACTTTAGCAAACGAGTTCAAGCCAACCAGCCGGCCCAGTTAAACTTCTACGTCAACGAGGCTAACCAGACGATGGTAGTGAACAGCATGGAGAATGTAGCAACTAAAGTAGGGAACGCGGTTAATAACCGGGTCATTATTAGCAAAGGCCAGGCAATTATGACTACCGCACTAGTACAGCAACTTCGTCAGCAAATGAACAATTTACCGGTAACTGCGCAAGCTCAACAGTCCCAGCTCGTTACTGCCCAGGTTAATAAGGCCTACCAAAGGGTTAATAATTCCGTGACTAGTAACATTCACCGAGTTAACCGGGTAAGGACCGGCCTGAATAATTCCATGGCACCGTTCTTTATTAGCCTGGCAACTTACTTAGGAGCATTAATCGGGACGATTGTTCTATACGGGACCTACGTCAAGTTCGCAAAATTGACCGACCGGTTTAAGTCATTCGCAATGCTCGAAACTGTTTTACTTGGACTATCGCTAATTGGTGGGGCAATCGTCGCCGGTACCGTAATGGCAATGACGGGGGCTGGCACCGGCCACTTTGCGGGAATTTGGTTGACCCATGTGCTTGAAATCATGGGGGCCTATAACCTTAACCTCATTTTCATCCTCCTACTAGGACAAATTGGTGCCGCCCTAAATATTCTGTTAACCATGATTCAAGTGGTTGCCGGTGCGGGGATGGTGCCTGTGCAACTAATGGGTGGCTTCTTCAAGGCAATCCATGCCTTTTCACCAATGTATTACAGCATTATGTCTGATTATGACTTGCTGTACGCGCAAGTATCATTTACCGGCTTGGTTAGCGGAGCATTTATTTTAGCAATAGCTTACCTATTATTAAACCTTATTATTGTGGCATTTCGCCGGAAACAACCATTCCTCCACTTTGAAGACCTAGCGTAAAATCCTTGCCTTATAGTTAACTCGAAGGTCTAGACTATTACTAATTTTTAGTAAGGGTCGTGAAATGATTTGAGTAAGTATGATAAGTTGTTTGAACCAGTTACACTGGCCAATGGTGTTCAGTTAAAGAACCGGTTTATGTTTGCACCAATGTGTGACGATTCATCTGATGGTGGCAAGGTGACGGACCAACAAATGCGGTACATGAAGCCGCGGGCCGCCCACGTAGGGATCGCGGATACCGGTTACGCCTACGTCAATGACTCAGGTATCCAGCTCCCCGGTCAATTGAGCGCCGCCCATGATAGTGATGTGCCGGGCCTTAGCCGTCTTGCAACGACGATGAAGATTGGTGGCGCAAAGGCAATCCTTCAACTATCCCATGCTGGCCGTGGTGCCGGTGGTTCAGTTGCTAAGGGTGAACGGGTTTATGCACCAAGTAAGCTCCCGTTCCCATGGCTTAACTACGATGTTGATGAAATGAGTAAGGAAGACATTCAACAAGTAATTAATGATTACCGGGAGGCCACTAAACGGGCAATTGCCGCTGGCTTTGACGGGGTTGAGATCCACAATTGTAACCACGACCTCCTCCAACAATTCTTCTCTGCCAGTGCCAACCACCGGACTGATGAATACGGTGGTAGCCGTGAAAAGCGGATGGCACTGCCGCTTGCGGTTTTACGGGCAGTTAAGGAGACGGTTGCTGCTTCTGGTAACCCAGACTTTATTATTGGTTGGCAGATTAGTCCACAAGAAAAGCACGGTGATAAACTTGGCTATGATGTGGACGATATGCTCGCCCAAACCGATGAAGCGGCCAAGATTGGTTTTGACTACCTTAACATTTCATTGAACTTGTCAGCTGACTATTCTAATAGCGTACGACCAAGCTACGATATTAAGGTGAAGGGAACTGACCTCAGCTTCCCCGCTTATTACCGGGCTGCGGTTGGTGATCGGGTACCAATCTTCATCGGTAGCAATGTTTTGACTGCTGATGACGCCCTGGCTGCAGTTACCGATGCGGACGGGGTATACGTTGGCCGGGAAATGCTGATGGATCCTGACTTTGTTCAGAAGATTGCGGATGGTCAGGCTGATGAAATCATTAACACCACAACGATTGAACACTTGAAAGAAGTCGGCCTGCCAGACGGCTTCGTTGAAAACTACGCCGACACTGATGGCAGTAGCCGGGTTGTTTCTTACCGAAATGGTATCCCGTTGCCAGGCTTGGATTAAATACTAAAAAGGAGCTAGACAGAAGTCGGTTATTACGACCTTTGTCTAGCTCCTTTTGTTTCATGTGGAACATTATTGATTAGTAAGCCCCGCAATCGCTTGCCGGTAAACCAACTGAATATCTGCTGGGCTGTATTTAATGCCAATTATTTTTTCTTGGCAGATGAGGGCTAGTGCTGGGCCAACCATACACCGGATGATTTGGATGGGCGTCAAGGCTGGATTAATTTCTGGATATTCGGTTTGGAGTCTTTTAATCGACGTAAATATTCCTCGACTGCCACCGAAGGCTTCCTTAAATGCCGGGCTAAGTTCATCTTTCTCCGTTAGTAGTTCCTGCATCACGATTTTGATGAGGTCGAAATTGTCACGGACAAAGGATATTCGGTTATCGATGATGAATTTAACTAAGTCACTTAAATGATCGTAGTGCTTGATCTCGCCAAAAAAGCTGTCCCGAACGGTTGTCAAAATGGGGATAAGGAGGGCAGTTAGTAATTCCTTCTTTGAGCCAAAGTATTTATAAATAGTGCCTTCACTAACCCCAGCCTGGTGGGCAATTTCAGCAGTGGTGGTTGCGTGAAATCCGTGGTTGGCAAAGAGATGAAGCGCGGCTAGTAAAACTTTCTTTTTGCCCGCGGGAATTTCTTGTTGATTAAGTTTCTTTTCGTATGATGTTAAGACTTCTGACATGGCGACCTCCAATTAAACTTTCCGGTACCGCTTGAGACCAATAATATTTAGGATAACAAGAATAATTAAGAAGATGAAGAGGGCGCCAATATCGCCACCCAATTGGCTTAACTTGGTCCCATCCATCACAATTCGGGTTAGTGCGTCCCCGCTGTAGGTTAAGGGGAGAACTTTCCCAATGTATTGTACCCAGTGCGCCATTGAATCAAGGGGAATGATTCCGGAGAAAAATACCTGGGGAACAACGACCAGTGGGATAAACTGCATCATCTGGAATTCGGAGTTAGCTAGGGTCGACATCAAGATTCCAAAGGCTAGTGCAACAAGGGCAAAGAGAAGGCTGATTAGGATAATGCTGAAGACATTTCCAACTACTTCAACCTTAAGGAGCCAAATCGTTGCTAGGACAATGATGGTTGACTGGATAATTGCGAGAATCCCATAACTTAGCATGTAACCATAGACAATTTCACTTCGCTTAACCGGAGTGGCGAGCAGGCGGCCGAGCGTTCCATTAATTCGTTCATTGAGTAAGCCCATTCCAGAAATTAGGAATACAAAGAAGAAAATGAAGAAGCCCATTAGGATAGGGATGATCTTAGCGAAAAAGTTGGTATTCTGGTCACCATATTGATAGTGGTTAGTAATTCGCGGCGTTGGTTGTGGATGAGCTGCTGGAGTTGCTTGAGGGTTAACCTTCATTAGAGTAGTTTGTAGTTGCTGAATAGTACCCGTCAAGGTTGTAATTGTCTGTCCCGTAAGTGCCGCATGGAGGGCCTGCTTCGTTAGGGCTGTTTTACTGGCATCGGTATTAGCGTAAGTCACCTGATAGTGGTTAGCGTGGTAGCTAATCACACCGTCAACTTTTTGCTGGTGGAGGGCCTTATTTGCATTTGACTGCTGTTGATATTGGTGAACGCTCACTCCCTTCACCTGGTCAAGGTTTTGCCGCACAACCCGGGGAACATCGACCGTTGCTAGTGAAACGTCGGTTGAAGAGTTAGCCGAGAACATTACATTCATCAGCCACATAATTAGGATCGGGGCAATAAACATTAATGCCAGGGTTCGCTTGTCCCGGACGAGTTCGCGGAGAACCCGCCCAGCAATTGCAATTATTCGCATGTTGTTGCCTCCTTTTCAGCCTTGAGAAAGACATCCTCAATTGTGGGAACGCCGTATGCTTGTTCTAGCTTTTGGGGATGGTCAAAGGCAGTAATTCGGCCACCGATTAATAAGGCTACCCGGTCAGTTAACTCGGCCTCTGACATTACGTGGGTCGTGACAAGAATGCTACATCCCTGGTCACGAAGGATCCCCAATTCATGCCAGACTTGACGGCGGAGTGCTGGATCAATTCCAACGGTCGGTTCGTCCAGGATCAGGAGCTTAGGGTGACCAAGCAGGGCAATCGCTAATGATAACCGGCGTTTCATCCCGCCAGAATACCCGGCAACGCGTTTGTCGAGATCGTCAGTGAGGTCAACCACTTGACTAACATGAGTGATTTCGGCCTTAAGCTGGGTGCCACTGATTAACTTCATTCGGCCGAAAAAAGTAAGATTTTCCCGGCCGGTTAAACTCTCATAGAGGGCATCGGTTTGGGCCATGTAGCCGATTTGGCCAAGAATCAACCGGTTGGGCATTTGGGTGTTAAGAACCCGTGCTTGGCCGCTATCGGCTCTTTCCATCCCGAGCATTGTTTTAATTATCGTTGACTTACCAGCACCGGATGGGCCGATTAGCCCCACAATTTCGCCTGATTTTACGGTGAGGTTAATTCCCCGGAGGACGGGGTGGCTATCAAAGCTCTTTTGCAGAGCCTGCAAGGAAATAGTTGTTGTCATATAATTCCTCCCTAGTGAGTGTTCACTCACCTTTTGTTTAGAATTATAGTGAGTAAACACTCACCATGTCAAGGAGGCTATTTGAGACGGGCCCGTAAAACGAGGTGTTGCCTAAGCAAAGGAACATGGTGACGGAGCCAGAGAAGGGCAGGTAACTGTAGGTGATGCAGTACGGTTTTCGTGATTTACGTAACTATTTGGTGTATTATTCGAATTAACCAGCGTGCCGAGGTTAGTAAAATTAACGCTAAACTTTGGCAGCGGAAATAGTAGAAAGCGTGATTGAATTGACTGAAGATTTTCTCATTGGAACCTACACCAACAAGACCAGCAAGGGGATGTACCGGGTGACCCTGGATACTGACCAGGAACGCCTGGTCAACGTTCGGCTGGCGGTTGAACTCCTCAAGCCGTCCTATGTTCAGGTTGGCAGTAACCACTGGGTCTACACGATCAAAAAGGCAGCCGATGGCAAGAAAGGGGCGGGAATTTACCAACTGGGAGAAACAGCAGCTGACGCAAAACTACTTGGTGAAGCCTTATTTGACGGCCCATCACCGGCGTACCTTGGCTTGGATGAAAAACGCCACCTCCTCTTTGGGGCCAACTACCACGCTGGCCGGATTGACGTCTTTAAGATCGGTACTGATGGTCAATTGACCCGGACCGACGTAGTGGAACACCATGGTGAAATGGGACCACGGCCGGAACAGGAGATGCCGCACGTCCACTACACTGACCTGACACCAGATGGCCGCCTGGCGGTTTGTGATCTTGGTGAAGACCTAGTCTCTGTTTATGACGTCTCAGATGACGGTAAGCTAACGGCAGTTTCCGACTACCAGTTTCCAAGTGGTGACGGGCCGCGGCACATGCTCTTTGGCAAGGATGGTCAATTTGCTTACGTGATGTGTGAACTGGGCAGTAAGCTGACGGTTCTTCGTTATGATGCTGATAAGGGATCTTTTACCCATATTCAGACGGTCAAGACAATTCCAGATACCTGGACGGCTCACAATGGGGCGGCCGCTATCCGGATATCGAGCGATGGTCGCTTTATTTACACAACTAACCGTGGTGAAAATACGATTGCGGTATGGGCGGTCCAGGATGATGGCACCGTTAAGCATGTTCAATCGATTTCTAGTGAAGGTGACTTCCCACGGGATTTCAACTTCAGTAAAGATGAGCACTACTTGGTTTCTTCCAACCAGGAATCCGACGACCTGGTCCTTTACCGGCGTGATCCGGCAACCGGTCAATTAACACTCCTGCAAAAGGATGTTGCCTGTCCAGAACCAATTTGTGTTCAACCATATTAATTTGTAACAAAAATCCCCGCAGTGGCGAACAACCGCTGCAGGGATTTTTTTATGGCTTCAAAACGGGTACCCGCTTTAATACCCAGTTGGTCAGCAGGCAGACCAGCAAAATGAAGACGGCAAACTGAATTGGTAAAAGCAGCCAGAGGATAATTGCGGTCAAAAGCGGCCGCTCCAAAATAACGGTGATCCCGGTAGCAACAACCAAACTAGCCGTTAACCGGGGCATCCACGGTAGGTAGTGGGCTAGGCAGGCACCAACCGCTAACGTACTAAAAATAGCGGGGAAAATGGTCCCACCACGCCAGCCAAGGGCGAAACCAACGTTGGTAATAATTGCCTTAACCAGGGCAAAGGTGATCAAGAATAGTGGTGCCATTTGTAGGGACCGGTGGGCAAAGGGGACGATACTGAATTCACCAGAGTAGAGGCAGTCGGTGGAAAACGCGGCAGCAGCAACTAGGACCAGGCCGCCAAGTACCGCCTTCATAACCGTGTGCTTTCCCCGATCAATCCAGCGTTCGCTAGCCTTGCTAATTTTGACAAAGATAAAGCCGAACAACCAGCCGACTGCGAGTGCCGGAATGACTACCAGTAGGCCACCCCATTCCCAGTTAATGGCGGGGTGGTGGAAACCAATTACGCCTTCTTGGGGGAAGAACTTAAAGAAGATCACCAAACCGATAAAGGCCACCAGGGTGTAGGCAAAGTAGAAGGCCTGCTTAGTTCGTTTACTCCGAAAGAAGTCCGTAATTGGACGGTCCACCTGGTATGTGGATAGGCGGGTGAACCAAATTACCCGAAGTTGGCGGCGAAAAGTAGCAGTCGCGAGTTCTTCACGTTGGGCCTGGATGACCTTGTAATGACAGCCTAACCAGTAGATCATGCCGGCAACCAGCCCACTGGCACTGGCTTCTGGACCAACACTGGCACCGGCACCAAGAATTAGCAGTCCGGAATAAATGATTTGTTTCCAGCGGTGGTAATCGAAGTGACCGGTAATCTTAACTTCATCCAGCACCTGGGCAATCGTCAGTGGGTATGCACCAACATACTTCTGTGAAAGTCCAATTACAATACTAAGTGGCATACAGATGGCGAGGGGGCGCCAAGCGCTGGGAATGCTAAGCCAGGCGGGGATGTCTTTCCAGAAAAAGTCAATTACCCAGTTGATGAGGTCGAGGTAGGCAGCAGTTGCGGCCCCAATAATTAAGCTCCAAAAGGCCATGTAGATGGTGGTTAATACCTTCAAGCGTGGCACATTTTTCATCTCCTAACAATTTACTTCTTCTAATATATCGGTGGCGCGGCAGGAATGCAAAAGGTCACTATGTACTTAGCGTATGGTGCTATTGAGTTTTGATAATTTATTCTCTTTGCTATGCACCATATAATTAGAAACATCGAAAGTTAAAGATTGATTTTACAGGATTACTTGCCTTCGAGTTAACTGTAAGGTCTAAACTTTTCACAAACAAGATTGAATAAGGAGTGAATAACTATGCACAAACATTTTAGCTGGTTAACTGCAATCATTATTGCAACTGTAGCGATGTTTGCTCTCGTCTTTGGCTTCGATAGCCATAACAACAATGCGTCAGCTGCAAGTTCTAACGGCAACAAGACGTTAATTGTCTACTTCTCTATGTCAGGGACAACAAAACAAGCCGCCCAACAGATTCAGCACTATACCAGTGCAGATATTGTCCGTCTTCAACGGGCAACCCCTTACCCGAAAGGCTATGACAATTACGCCCGAGTAGCCGACCGTGAACGGCGGCACAATATTCACCCGGCAATCAAGCACAACTTGCCAAACCTTGATCAGTACAGCACGGTGATGGTTGGGTTCCCAACTTGGTGGCAACAACCACCAATGGTTATCCACTCCCTGTTTGATGCATACAATTTCCAGGGAAAGACCATTATTCCATTTACCACTAGCATGAGCACCCCGATGAAGGCTTCGATGCCAACAATGCGTCGGTTGGCTCGGGCTGATGGAGCAACGATCAAGAATGGTTTCCGTTACGATGATAATAACGCTCAACTGCGGAAGTTCTTGCAACGGAATGGTCTGATGAACAATAACTAGGATTTTTTAGTGGCCGACAAGTAGCGGCCACTTTTGTGGAAGGAAGGCAATTTGATGGCGGACCATCAAGAGAAGCTTTTTACTAAGGATACGATCTTAGTAATGGCGGCGACATTTCTGTTTCAGTTTTCAACCATGGCGGTTAATCCATTGATTAATGGTATGCACGTGACATTGGCGCAAGCAGTGCTTTTGCCGGGATCGTCGTTGGGGTGATGAATATCATCTCAATGATTTTGCGGCCAGTTGCGGGTAATTTAACCGACCGGATTTCCAAGTACCGACTGACCTTCTTTGGCGGGAGCATCTGCTTTATCGGTACCCTCGGTTATGTCTTCGCCCCCAATTCCCAACTTCTCTTACTGTTCCGCTTCATTAATGGAATTGGTTTCGTTTTCTGTACGGTCTGCATGGCGACCTGGATTGCTTTTCTGGTTCCCCGTGACCATGTCGGTGAGGCAATGGGTTACTACGGCTTGCTTAATGCCTCATCAATGGCCCTTGCACCCGCACTGGCAATCAACCTTTACCAGGTAATTGGTTACCGGCCGATGTTAGGCGTTTCTGCGGCAGCGGTCCTATTAATGGTGATCTTGATCCAGTTTGTTGGCAACCCGGCCCAGCCGAAGTACCGGCCGCAGGAAAATAAGGGACGCCACCACTTCAAGATTATCCAGAAAGATACGCTTGCCGTGGCGTCAATTATGTCGTTGCTGTCAATCCCATATTTTGCTACCCAGGCGGATATCGTGATGTATGTTGCCCAACGTCACCTTAATGTGGCGGTTGGGATGTACTTCTTCATTTATGCGGTAGTCCTGTTTGCTATCCGGATTGCCCTCAAGAATTTCTTCGACACGGTTCGCTTTGGTGTCTGGTTTGCAATCTGCGCGGTTGCTTCCGTGGTTTACATTGTTTTCCTGGCGATTATGAATAGTGATTGGCAAATGGCGGTGGCAGCGGGTTGTATGGCCCTTGGATATGGAATTATGTTTTCCATCTGCCAGTCAACTTCCCTGATGTTGGCACCGATGGCTGAACAGGGGCTTGCCAATTCGACCTTCTATTTAGGCCTCGACATTGGGATGTCACTTGGCCCAATCATTGGGGGATTAATTGACAACTACCTGCCGTTGACCTGGTTCTACCCGGTCATGCTGGTAATTCTCCCGATTGTCCTAGTAATTTACCTATTTAACCGCCAAAAGCTTAATGGGGCGGTTGAACATCATTAAAACTATTGACTTGAAGTTCACTGCAAGGTTTATATTACTGATAATTTGAAAGCAAAGAGGTGACACGATGATAAAAAAAGCATTGAAATTACTGCTAGTGATTGGAGGTATCTTGTACGTGGTTGCAATTACAGTCAGGAATACTTACGCATCTAGTTCACGGGTTGAGACGGTAAATTACCAAACTCAATACCGGGGAAAAGACTATCGTAAGTCGGCACTTGTCTACTTGCCGCCAAATTATAGCTCCAGCCACCGCTATAACGTCATTTACCTGGTACACGGTTCAACAGAAACCCCGCGGGACTTCTTCCGTGATGGTAACTTTCAACGGAGCCTGGACCAATTGATTTCTTCCGGTAAGTTGAAGCCATCAATCGTGGTATTCCCAACTTATTATCCTAACCGGAGCTTCGTCACTAGTGATTATTATCGTGACAACCGCCTTAACCGGACCTTTGCTCAAAATGAACTTGTCCAAGATCTGGTTCCTGCTGTCGAAGGTCGCTACCACACTTATGCTAACGGTACTAGCACCCAGGCGTTGCAGGCTTCACGTAACCACCGGGCGTTTGGCGGCTTTTCAATGGGAGCCATTACAACCTGGTATGCTTTCCAGTATCAGTTGCCGTACTTCCGGACATTTATTCCGGTTGCCGGTGACAGCTGGACCGTTCAGGATGATGGTGGTTCCACCGCACCAACCCGGACCGCACGCCGGTTAGCTCAGACAGTCCAAGACCACTCCCAATTGGACTTTAAGATTCTTGCAGGAGTTGGCCGTAACGACGGCACTAGTGGTTCAATGGAGCCGCAAATTCAGGCAATGCACTGTTTGCCAGAATTTAATAACCGTAATCTCCAGTATTACCAGGTACCGGGTGGGACGCATAGCCCGCAAACTACGCGGCGGGCGTTTAGTCACTACGCAAGTCAAATTTTTAACTAGTCAAGAAAGAAGGAATTAACATGAAAAAACTTTGGAAAACGCTCGCTGTAGCGGTGACACTGGTAGCAGCTGTGGTTGGTACCGTCGCCTTTAGTAATAACGCAACCGCCAAGGCGGCATCGAATAAGAAAACCTTAGTTGTTTACTTTTCCCGTACCAAAGGGGTTTATGGTGGCTCCCTGAGTAAGGGTAACACTGCCCAAGTAGCCAACTTTATCAAGCAAAAGACTGGTGCTGATACTTACGAAATCGTACCAAAGAAGGCTTACCCAAACGGTTATGACCAAACCACTAAGGTTGCCCAACGGGAACAAGACCGTGATGCCCGTCCGGCAATCAAGGGTAAACTCCCTAATGTTAGCAAGTATGACACTGTCTTTGTCGGTGGCCCAATCTAGTGGGGTGAATACCCAATGGTTGTCCGGACCTTCCTGGACAAGGAAAGTGGCTTGAACGGTAAGACCTTGATTCCATTTACGACATCTGAAGGTTCTGGTCTGGGTAACACTAGTTCAGTTCTGAAGAAGCAATTCCCAAAGTCTAAGGTACGCAAGGGCTTTACTGCTCGTGGTAACTCAGTCAAGAATAACCCAAGTCAAGTTCAAAAGCGGGTTAACAGCTGGCTTGATGGTCTTGGCTACTAATACGGTGGGTTAAGATGAAAAAGACACACATTGCAAAAATGGCGGTAGTCTGGCTGGCCCTGGTGGCTTTGTCGCTACCGCTTATTTACCTCTTAGACACGCAAATGCTTGATACGCCCGACCACTTGATTGCTTACGACCTGGGGATTGTTGCTTATGTTTGGTGGCTAGCGACAATTTACTTCTCAACCCGGCCCCGGTGGCTGGCACAGCAGATAGGTTTACCATCGCTGTACCTGTTACACGGGCTGCTAGGGGTTCTTGCACTAGTGGCAGCAACTTTCCATAAGTTCATTGCTTTTTCGATGTTTCCGTTGATTAAGGATACGGGAAACATTGCCTGGTATTTGGAAATCTTCATGATAGTATATGCGATCCTCTTCCTGTCCGGCTGGCTCGTTGACTGGGTTCAATGGGTTCGCATTTTAAAGGGAATACTAGAACGACACGTCTTTAAGCACCAGGTTTCTATTTGGCTCCACCGGCTGAATTGGCTGGCGGTTGCCTTGATTTGGCTCCACGTTCAACTAATTGCCCGGTTGAATGTCCCCGGTTTTCGGTTAGTCTTCAATGCCTATACTATACTTGCAATTTTGGCATATGCGGTGTGGAAAATTCGCTGGTCGGTTGCGGCTAGCGCAGGGGTAGTGGTTGAAAACGAGGCCATTGATGACCAGCTCCAAAAGGTAGTTATCCGTCTTTCAACCACGCAACCGGCATACCAGGCGGGGGATTTCTACTTTGTTTCGTTCCGGGATAAAAATAATGTTTCATATGAAACACACCCGTTCTCGGTAGCGTCAGCCCCGCGCCAGAACGGCAACGAATTGACTTTAACGATCCACCGCTTGGGCGACTTTACAAGAAAAGTTTCCCAAATTCCAGTGGGGACCGCGGTAAAGTTGGCGGGTCCGTTTGGTCAATTTGACCAGGAAGTTTCTGCCGCTAACGGTCCGGTAATCCTGTATGGCCTCGGTTCAGGGATTGCACCATTGCTTAGTTTGGCGAACCAGTATGCGGGACAGAAAAAGCTCCACCTCATTTGGTCGGGCCCACAGGTGAATGATGAATATTACCAGCAACAGTTAGCTTCATTACGCAAACAAGGCGTACAGGTTGATGCCCAGCACCACCGCTTTGATGAAACTCAACTGTGTGACTTAATTAGTGATGCGGAAGTCGCTGAGGGTCAGGTAATCATTGTTGGTTCTGCCAACCGTGTTCTTAAGGTTCGGCATACTCTTCGCCAGCGTGGTTTCCACAAGGGCTAGCTATCAGATGAGCGGATGACAATGTAAAATATGAAAATGCGCACCTTTCTTTCTAGAAATGTGGCGCATTTTTTGTATACTTTAATTAAGTATTAATTATTTTAGCCATGTTAGCGAGAATAGGAGCGATTGTATGTCATATCAAATCAAGGAAGTTAGCGAATTACTGGGGATCAGTATTTATACCCTTCGCTATTACGAACGAATTGGCCTCTTAAACAACGTCAAGCGGGACCAGTATGGCCGACGGGAGTTTTCTGAAGATGACATTTTAACCCTCAACACGGTTGAATGCCTCAAGCAGACGGGGATGTCCCTCCAAAATATCAAGCGGTATGTTCAACTCGTTGGCGAGGGAATCGATACTGCCCCGGAACGGTTACAATTATTTGAGAGACAGCAGGCAAAGGTTGAAGCCCAGATGCAGGACCTCCAGGAGAAGCTTGACCTGATTAATGGCAAGGTTAAGTATTACCAAACGGCGGTCGAAGAGGGACGACTTGATGTTTGTCATGATGAAAAGTCAGCTCTTGTTCAAAAACTTCTCCAAAAAGAACCGTTGCCATAGAGTTAGCTCCAGCTCATATAATCAGTCTGAGGTGATTATATGAGTATTCTTTTTGTTAATGCCAGTCAAAATCCGACTGGTAATACCCACCAGTTTGGTCAACGCTTTTTAAGCGGACACGATTACCAAGAAGTTGCACTATCTCAGTACAAGGTTTACCAGCTTGGGCAAGATTATCCTGATGACCAATTCAGCGTAATTTATGATCAGTTATTAGCGGCAGATCAAATTATCCTGGGGACACCAGTGTACTGGCACACGATTAGTGCCTACCTAAAAGTATTGATGGAACGGGTATCACAAATGCCAGTGGAAAAAGTGAAGGCACTTGCCGGTAAGCAAGTTTACTTACTGGTACAGGGAGCCGACCCAAGCGACACAATTGGTCCGGCAACGAAGTTAGTCAGTCGTTTCTGCAAGGTGCTCGGCTTGGATTTTGTGGGCGCAGCAACACCGAATAAGAAGTTTACAAAGTTACAGCAAAAATTATGAAAATAAACAGCCTGTGACATGAGTTATCGCTGGAAGTATTCGAAACTAATAAAAAGTGGTCGTGACAAAAGCCAAACTTTGCCATGACCACTTTTCATTCTTTTTGTTCGTTTTTAAATAGTTTTATATGCTTAATTAGTTTAAATATTCGATTTTTGTTTAAAAATTAGTTGATTTAAAACAAATAGTTCGTTATTATAATGACACATTCGAATGTTGTTGCACTGTTACTCGTGAACTTACAAAGGAGAAACTGACTAATGCAAAACGAATTCTCAACTGTTGAAGAGGCACTGACTCAATTAAAGAATGGTGGCTACATTATCCTCGCTGATGATGAGAACCGGGAAAATGAAGGAGACCTGGTTGCTCTTGGCGATGGCATTGATGCTGGGACCGTCTACGAGATGCTTAATGAAGCTAATGGGCTGATGTGCGTTCCCGTCAGCGAACAAATTGCCGATCGGCTGGGCTTTAAGCCGATGGTTGAACACAGCACCGACCCGAACCAAACACCATTCATGGTTACTGCCGATGGGACTTATGAAGCTACCGGTGTTACTACCGGCGTTTCTGCTTTTGACCGTGCAGCAACAATTCGACAGATTGCTAAGCCAACCGCGAAGGCAACTGACTTTAACCACCCTGGTCATATTCAACCCCTGTATGCACAAGAACGGGGGCTTCGTGACCGGACTGGCCATACTGAAGCAGCGGTTGACCTTGCCTACCTTGCTGGTAAGGAACCAGTTGCAGTAATTATTGAAGTCTTGAAGGAAGATGGAACGATGGCTCGTCGGGACAGCCTGTTTGAATTGGCACAACGGGTCCATGTCCCATTCCTGACAATTAAGCAAATTACAGATTACATGGATGCTAAGGGAATTGATTACGCGGCTCAACTGGCGCGGGTCACTGAATAGTAAATTTCACCAAAGACGTTTTTGACGGGTGTGACAGCGGATGTTGTCCACCCGTTTTTTATTACCAAATCATAAGCAATTTAGTTTAGGCCGGACCACTTACCACCATTTGCTTTTTTACTACCCAACTAGTTATAGTTAGAAGTATTAATTAATGGAGGAGAAAGATTGTGAATAAGAAAGTTATGATGGCAGGAGCAATGCTTGCCGCAACCACGTTGATGACGGTCACACCATTAACGGACGCCCCAGTTGCCAACCACCTTATTAGTTCGGCAATGGCTAGCGCTAAGTACAACGATAGTGAGTATGCATTGATGGGCTACCTAATGCTGGATAAGGACGCAAAGATTGCTGAAATTGCGAAGGAAAAGCCAGCAAAAGATGGAATTGGGATGACGTTAACCCAAAAGGGAAATACCTACACAATCGGTTTTGGTGGCCATACTACCGACATGATCGTTAATGCGGATAGTGTCACTGTTAGTTATGATGATTTTAAGAGTGATGGTACCGGAATGGGGGATAAGAACGCGTCAAAGACCTATTCTAAGTCAGCATTAGCTGCTAAGTATGGGGATGATAAGCCTTACTTTGACCGGATTATTAAGAACTTTAACCTCAGTACCGGCACCGGCCAGGCAAGCCAACAGCCAGCCAAGAACTCAACTGGTAGCAAACTGGAGTATAACTCGATTACCCCGATGGAGACAGCGGCGGCTATTGTTTATTACCAACAGCCACGGATGTTTAAGGACTCAGTGAAAAATGGCGGCATGGAGCTTCGCCAGCGTGATTCCAGCGATGTTGATGAACCCGGCAACGGAATTATGTTTGAACTGGTTACTAAAAATGCCCAGGAAGGTAGTTTTGACTACACCGTTGACCATGATGGTGAAATTTACTTCTATGGTGCCGGTGACCACCACCACGGATCGGTTAACTTACATAAAGTGATTAATAAGGTTAATAATGACGGTGCCGTTGCCAAAGTTCGTGCCCTCGCAACGGAAATTGATTTTGTCCACTAGTTTTTAACTTGGGTATCATATTCATGGCTAGTTGAAGAGTGGGGGAGGAAACGGAGGAAGTTTATATATCTCTAGAACCCTCCGCGAGAGGTCCAGAGCTTGGTTTTTGCCGGGCTTTGGGCCTCTTTTGTGTGCCGCATTGTGTACTTTTGATTCATTGATTACTAATAAGATTAAATGGTGCGACTAATTGACTGTTGGTTAGGATTCGTGAAAAGTTTTTAACACTTTCTGGATGGGGATTAGCGATCCAGGCTTTAACCATGCCAATTATTCCGTCAACAATTAAGACTTGTGCGTATTTAGCCGGAATTTGATCAGTAAAGTGGGCATGGTAGAGGTCGATGCGGGTATCAAGCTCCTGGGCAGTCAAGTCCCATAGTTGTTCTGTAAACTGGGGGTCACCACGTTTCGACAGGAGGGCCTTAAATAGTGGTCGTTCTTGGTCGATTAGCGTTAACACATTGGTGAGGAAAAAATAATTTTGTTGCCAAAGTGCTGACTTATCAGTAAGTGAATTGAGAAAGTGACGGTGGTCGACGGAAAAAGCGGTAGTTAGTTGCTTAACTAGGCTCTGTTCTAGTTGCTTCAGGAGGTCGAACTTATCTTGATAATGGAGATAAAAAGCGCGCCGACTAATTTTGGCCGTTTTAATTAAGCTCGTTACGGTTACTTGGTTGAAATTTTTTCTCCGTAGTTCATGAATAAAAGCCAGTTTAATCTGCTCGTGAGTTCGTTGCCACCGTAAATCATTGCCATTCATTATTTTCACCAGCTTAATAACATTTTAATGCACATTTTAACTACTATTATAAATTGGTTCTATGTGTGAGGACAATTACAATGGATTAACTAAGTACATGGAGGAAGCAAAATGTTAAATGTTATATTAATGGGTGGCAATGGGTACCTTGGTCGTAACTTTGTGGCCCAGTGGTTGCAGAATACTACGGATGATGTACACTTCTATGTTTTGTCACGTTCTGGTAAGAACCAGCAGGTAATACCGGCAGTAACAACTCTGGCAGTTGATGTAACTGATGAGGAAGCCGTCCTGGCCAAGATTCCGGAGCAGGTTGACTACATTGTTGACTTTGTAGGGGCACCCAATAAGGATCCCCACGTATTTAAGAAGCTTAATCAACAACCCGCCCACGTAATGCGGCAAGTGGCTGAAAAAAAGCATTGTCGGGCAATGGGCTTCGTTGGGGGTGTGCTGGGGCCTAAGCAGTTTACTAGCACCAAGAAGCAATTAATTAAGTACTTACAGGAGAGCACAATTCCGTTGGCCTATGTTGAACCAACACTAGTGTACGGCGCTGGGCGTCATGACCCAATGACCCGCAATGTTCCAGTACTAAAGTTTCTGGGTATCTTTTCAAAGAAATTTAAGCCGGTCCTGGTGGGCGATGTTGTAAATGAATTACGGGAAAAATTAGTAAAAGCTGGCCGTTAGCATCAGAAACTAACTTTATTAAATTGCTATACGTTTGCCGTATGCCTCCATAGAGATCAAGTAATTTTCATTTGGCCGGATTAGCCATAAGATATAGACAATGATTATGAAAGAAATTAAAGGAGCGAGTTTTAATGGCTAACGTAGAAACTTTCAAGTTAAATGATGGTAACAACATTCCGGTAATTGGTTTTGGGACTTTCCAAATTCCAGCCGATGGTTCAACTTATGATGCTGTTAAGATGGCTTTGGCCGCTGGTTACCGCCATATTGATACTGCCGTTGCCTACTTCAACGAACAAGAAGTAGGTAAGGCCATTAAGGATAGTGGTATTCCCCGTGACCAAATTTGGGTAACTACTAAGATGTGGTTACAAGACTACAAGTATGAAGATGCAAAGAAGTCAATTGAAACTTCACTGAACAAGATGGGGCTGGACTACATTGACCTTTACCTCCTGCACCAACCATACGGTGAAGTTGAAGAAGCATGGAAGGCCTTAGAAGAAGCTAAGAAGGCTGGTAAGATTCGGTCAATTGGTGTTTCTAACATGACACCAAAGCTGTGGAACAAGTTTGTACCAAACTTTGATGAAGTGCCTTCCGTCAACCAGGTTGAATTCAACCCTTACTTTCAACAAAAGGAATTACGTGAAATCTTGGCCAAGGATAACGTTCGTGTTGAAGCCTGGGCACCACTGGGTGAAGGTAACAAGGACCTGTTGAATGAACCAGTTATCCTGGATATTGCTAAGAAGTACAACAAGAATGCCGGGCAGGTAATCCTCCGCTTTGAAAACCAAGAAGGAATTGTTGTCTTCCCTAAGTCAGTTCACGAAGCACGGATTAAGAGTAACCTGGACATCTTTGACTTCGAATTAACTGACGAAGAAATGGATAAGATGCGGGCTCTTGATAAAGGCAAGGGGATGCATGATCCAGATGCACCTGGTGTTGCTGAATCACTTCTGAATGCATTTGATGTTCACGCAAACGACTAATAAATCAATTTGAACGGGGCCTAAATTGCCGCCGTTCTTTTTTATCACTATCTATACCTTTCAAACATGAAAAACTAGTAGTAATAAGTATTTAACATATTAATTATCACCAGTTAAGATTAAGTTAATCACCCAGATACGAGGAGGAGATAGGATGGCAAAGACAATTGTTTTATATTATTCCGCTACAGGAACAACGAAGGCAATTGCAGAATATATTGCTCAACAATTAGGTGCGGATCTCCACGCAGTTCAAGCGGCCCAGCCATATACTAGTACCGACCTAAACTGGCACGATACTAGTACCCGGGCAACGGTTGAACAGCACCAGCACAATAGTCGGGTGGCAATAAAGGATGACCTGCCTGACTTGGCCGATTACGACAATGTTGTGATTGGTCACCCGATTTGGTGGGGAATTCCACCCCGCCTAGTTGCAACCCTGATTGACCAGTTGGACTTAAATGGTAAACACGTTGCCCTATTTGCTACTTCCGGCGGGTCAACCTATGAACGTTCACAAAGTTTCGTGGAACGGACAATTAAGGAAAACGGCTATGAAGTCACCCTTAATGAAGGAGCGGTTTTAAATAGCCCAGCACGAGTTGACCAGTGGTTGCCACGCCAGAATTTTAAAAAATAAAAAACACGATTGGCGTAGGGATACCCATCTTATCGTGTCTCAAATGTCAATTATTGGTAGCTAGTGTCCGGTAAGCTGGATGCTAGCTGCTATTTGTGTATTGTAGTTACTATTACTTTAGTGGAGGTAGCGGCGGAGAAATTCCATTTCTTCGTGGTTACATTGCTTGGCTACCTCGTCACGTTGGTCAATGTGGAAGACGTGACCCCGCGGATCTTTTTGGGTTCCGTATTCCTTGAACTGGTGGTAAACATGGCGGTCGGTTAAGAATTGGTCAAAACGAACACCAGTATCACGGAGCGGGTCGTCATAGGAAGTCATGACAAACGTTGGCAAAAAATCGGTAGTGATATAGTCCTCAACCCGCAGACTTTGCTGGTACTTTTCCCGAACGGCGGGTGTGAAGTATGCGTCGATGACGGATGGCTTGCTAAGCTGTTGCCCTAAGAAGTAGCAGCCGCAGTTGAGTAAGCCGGCACGCAAGGTCAGTTGGGGTTTAGTAAAGCCGAGCAGTTTACGGTATTCGGGATTGGTGTAAGCAGTAATGTATTGTTCCGCCATTTGGCCGCCAGCGCTATCGCCAGTGATGAAAACATTGTTAAGGTCGAGGTCATGGTTGTGTCCATTAGCGGCAACCCAGTGAAATACTTGGTTAACCTCATTAATTTCACCGGGATAGTGAACAGCAGGTGCCTTTTGGTAGTTAAAGTTAACAAAAGCAAACCCGTGTTGGGCAAACATTAGCCCGTAATACTGGTAAGTCTCCTTGGTACCGTAGAAGTAGCCACCGCCATGGACATTGACGACCACGGGAACCAATCCCTGACGCTTGCGGGGAAGGTAGATGTCGAGGTAATTGTCCTCACCGTGGCTGCCATAGCTGAGATTATCAATTCGTTCAACGTCATGGGGATGGGAATCTAAGCCGGCATCACGCTTGTCGTCATTTTTCTTCCATTCCCGACGGTATTTCTCGTATTTTTCGTTAATTTCGGACATGATTACACTTCCTTTGATTTCCCTATATAGTAACCCATCTGATAAAAAACTGCTTGCCTTGAAGCTTGCTACAAGGTTTATATTGACGTTATGAATTAAAGTTGAGGAGGAAAAATAATGGCAGCAAAAGTATTAATTGCGACCTATTCTAAAACTGGCAGCACCAAGCGGGTGGCTGACCAGTTGCAAAATTTAATTCCTGGAGCAGATACCTTTGAAATTAAGGTACCAGCGGGAACATTCCCTAATGACATGTTCGCTACCAATGATGTTGCTAAGGAACAAATTGACAGTGGCAATTACCCTGAACTGGCGGGTACAATGCCAGACTTCAGTAAGTATGACCTGGTATTAGTAGGTAGCCCTGTTTGGAGTGCCGCACCAGCAACCCCAATCCATACTTTCTTGGAAAAGATGGCTGGCTTTAGTGGAAAAGTGGCAACATTTTATACTCATGCCGGTACCCCGGGCGCATATGAACAAGTCTTTGAGCAGTGGGCACAGGGCTTAAACGTATTGCCTGGTCATGCCGGTGGCAGTAACCTGCAGCAATGGGTAGATAAGTTACTCTAGTGAAATACTAAGTGAGGATGGTAAATGGATATTCAACAAGCAGCGGAACAATTATCGATTTCACCAGACCAAATTCGGCACTGGGAACATGCTGGAATTATTCCACCGATTGAGCGGAACCGGCAGGGCTTTCGGCAGGTTGAAGCTGTGGATCTTGAGTGGCTTCGCTTTGCTAAGATGCTAAATCAAATGCACGTTTCGCGTGATTTTCAGATTGAATATGTAAAATTGGCACAGCTAGGCAAGGAGGCTACTCCGGCACGGGTAAACCTGCTAAAGGAGCAGCTGGCGACATTGAAGGATGATTACCAAAGCCTAGTTGATGAAATTGGGCGGATTGAGGGCCTGGTAAAAGAACGGCAGGCAGTCAACGAGAATTGATGGAGGAAGCAGCTTGAACATTAAAGAAGTTAGCGAACGGTTGGATATTCCCAAAGAAATGCTTCGTTACTGGGAAAATAGTGGCTTAATTCCGAAAGTGCCACGTAATGATAGCGGGTACCGGGACTACACTGAGCGCGAGATTAAGTGGGCACTTTTTGTTAAGGCAATGCGCAATGCTGGAATGTCGGTCGACTCCTTGATTGAATTTGTAAATCTTTACCGGAATAACAAGGACAGCCGCGATGCACAATAGTCCTTGATTAAGGAACAGTACGAAACGTTGGTTAAGAAGCGTGACGAGCTAAATAAAACAATTAACTACCTTGCTTATAAGCTTGACCACTTTGAAAGTCATGTTATTCCCTTTCTTGAAGAAGATGAGTACTACCAGTTGCGGAAGAAAAAGATGCTTAAACAAGATAACTAAAGGGCATGGAACCAATCTAATTGTTAGAAGTGGTTACCATGCCCCTTAAGCATGAAATGTCACTAATAATAAGTATTTTAAATTACAAAACTGCTTGTTTATGATAAACATAACGATTAACTGAGGAGGTAAATGGAATGAGTAAACCTTACGTTTTGGTTCATATGATGATGTCTCTCGATGGTCGGATTGACTGTGGGATGACAATTCAATTGCAAGGTAATGACCATTATTATGCAACGCTAAACAGCTTGGATGCACCAAGTCGGATTAGCGGTCGAGTAACTGCTGAAACTGAATTAACTGGTGGCGGTAAGTTTAAGGCTAATGGTGACGCGCAGCTAGGTAAGGAAGACTTTGCTAAGAATGCTGCTGCAGGCAGTTATAATATCGTCATGGATACCAAGGGAAGTCTGCTCTGGGGTAATGATGATGGTGCGACCCAACCACACTTGATTATTACTAGTGAACAGGTTTCGCCAGAATACTTAGACTACCTCAATGAAAAGGGAATTTCCTGGATTGCCACTGGTAAGGAACACATTGACTTAGGACGGGCGCTGGAAATTCTTGGCGATAAATTCGGCGTTCAACGGGTAGCAGTTGTCGGCGGCGGTAAGATTAATGGCGGCTTTCTCGACGCGGGTCTCGTTGATGAAGTTAGCGTTGTAATTGGTCCCGGTGTAGACGGTCGGACCGGACAGCCGAGCCTGTTTGACGGTCGCCCCAACAGTCGAAGAGTACTGCCATTGAAGTTAAAAGATGTTCAATCATATGATGATGGTACGATTTGGCTGCGGTACTTAACAAAGTAAAAAATAAGCTGGCAGAAGGATTAATCCGTTGCATTTAGCAACAGGAATAATTCTTTTGCCAGCTTTTAATGTTTCACATGAAACATTACTTAATTAACTTAAATACTTCATTTTCCGGCAGGTAATCCTTATCGCCAGCTGGTGCTTCGATTGCACCAAATGGCATTTCAGCCCGCAATTGCCATGAAGCAGGGAGGTTGAAGGCTTCATGAACTGCTTCGTCAATTAGTGGGTTGTAGTGTTGCAAACTAGCGCCAATCCCTTGTTCTGCCAATGCTGCCCACACTGCCTGCTGAGCACCGCCGATTGCTTGTTCTGCCCACGGAGCGAAGTTAGCCGCGTAAGATGGGAACTGTTTTTCGAGATTATGTACAATTTCAGTGTCAGTTAAGTAAAGGACTGTTCCATAGCCAGCGCGGAAACTAGCGATTTTAGCCTGAGTCTTCTTAAAGGCTTCAGGGTCCTTCACAATCTTACCCAATGTTTCTTCAACGATGTCCCAGACCTTATCAGAGGACGCACCAAAGAGGACGACCGCCCGGACACTTTGACTATTAAAAGCACTGGGGGAATTACGGACGGTTTCTTTTACCAGGTTAAAAATTTCTTCTGGTTGGGCGTCGACCCGGTCACTGAGGGCATAGATTGACCGGCGCTTTGCTAGTAATTCATTAAACTTTGATTCCATAATGGATGACCTCCTGATTAGCTTGCTTATTTACTTACTAATAGTAACCTAATAAAATGGGGACACAAGAGGTGAATTATTTTTCACCTGGTCATTAGTAGGTTAAAATGGTTCTCGATAGGAGGTGCCGCCGATGGCTAAACCAATTAAAAATTGTCCAATCGATCAGACGCTACAGGTGATATCAGGTAAATGGAAGGCAGTAATCATCCATGTACTTCTTGAAAATCCGGTTTGCCGTTTTAGTGAATTACAGGCAAGATTGAAGAACTGCTCGCGGCGGATGCTGGCACTTCAACTGAAAGAATTAGAGCGGGACGGGATCCTGACCAAACGGGTTTACCCAACCGTCCCGGCAACAACTGATTACTCGCTAACGGAGCGTGGCAAGCAACTGAAGCCGATTATTGATAGCATGCAATCCTGGGGGGAATAATTAAAGATGCTTTTCTTGCTTGCCCTCTAGCCAACTCAAGGGAATATATTTCTTGTTAGGGTTAGTAAAAGATGGTGCAGTAATTAAAGTGATGATTTTAGGAGCGGCTGGTCAAATTGGCCGCATGGTCACAAAGAACCTGCTTGAGCAGACAGATGATGAGCTAGTCTTGTATGGCCGGAATGTTTCAGAAAGGCTTCGGGGTTTTGCAAGTGACCTGGTAAGCCTGGTGGATGGCACATTTGAAGAGGTAGCAAGGATTAAGAAGCACTTAGCAGGGGTAGATGCCGTCTACCTCAGTTTTGTTGCAGGTCCGCAAATTGTAGGTTCCTTAATTAAAGTACTTGATGAAGTAGGGATGAAAAAGTTTATCGCCTGCAATGTCCCTGATATTTACCAGGAAGTAACTGGGAAATTCCAAGCGTGGTACCGGAAACATACCGGATTAACTTGGCGAAGTTCGCGGCTGGTATCAGCGCAATTAATGGAAAACAGTGACCTGGACTATATTGTCTTGCGGATTACCTGGCTTTATAACCAAGATGGAAATACCGCAATTCACGTAACTAAAAAGGTTGAACCCTTCACCGAGTCTCAAATCACCCGGCAGGTTGTCGCCCAGTTTGTGACTGACCTGTTGACGGGTAAAGCAGATTACCACCGGGAAAGCCTTGGAATTGGCGAACCAAACACGGATTGGGAAAAACCAAGCTTTTATTAATTAGGCAGATTGTAAAATTTAAGTTGAACATATTAGTGGACAAAAAAACCCATAAAGGTCTTTAATGGTGTCACCACAACATTCCATTAGAAAGAAGGACCTTTATGGGCACCACTATT
>NZ_CANDNW010000010.1 GCF_947387525.1 Limosilactobacillus viscerum | reverse complement strand
TTACTTTTGTTTGTGGTTATTCAAAAGTCTATCACAAATGACTTTTTTATTTTTCTAACTTAATTTTACAAACCGCGTAATAAAAAAAGCTGACGCGTAAACGTCAGCTCATTTCATTTTATTCAAATGAAGTTAAATCAAGCGTAACACTTGGGCCAAAAGTTGAGGCGATTGAAGCGTGCTTGATGTAAGTACCACGTACTGATGCTGGACGAGACTTAACGATGATGTCATCCAAAGTCTTCAGGTTTTCAACCAGCTTGTCAGTGTCGAATGATACCTTACCGAATGGAACGGCAACGTTACCATCACGGTCAGTCCGGTAGGTAACTTGACCAGCCTTGGCATCCTTAACAGCCTTAGCTACGTCCATCGTAACCGTACCAGTCTTAGGGTTTGGCATTAAGCCCTTAGGACCAAGGACCCGACCCAAACGACCTACCTTAGGCATCATGTCTGGGGTAGCGATTGCGACATCAAAGTCTAACCAACCGTCTTGGATCTTTTCAACTAAGTCGTCGTCGCCGACAAAGTCAGCACCGGCTTCTTCAGCAGCCTTAGCGTTGTCACCGTTAGCAAATACGATAACAGTTTGGTCCTTACCAGTACCATTTGGTAAAACAATGGCACCACGTAATTGTTGGTCTGCTTGCTTAGTGTCTACGTTTAAGTTAAATGCAACTTCAACCGTTGAGTCAAAGTTAGCAAAGTCAATATCTTTTACTAATTGAACTGCGTCGTTAACAGCGTATTCCTTCTTGCTGTCAACCTTTTTAAGCGCATCTTGGTACTTCTTACCACGATTCTTAGCCATCTTGTGTTTTTCCTCCTTGCAAATGTGGTCTAGCGGAGTTAATACCTCCCACGGAGACACACTACTTTGATAGTGCATCCGGACTGCTTAACAACTAGTCTTCAACAGTGAAGCCCATGCTGCGTGCAGTACCTTCAATCATGCGCATAGCTGCTTCAACGTCAGCTGCGTTTAGATCTTGCATCTTAGTTTCGGCGATTTTCTTAACTTGATCCTTGGTTACCTTAGCAACCTTCTTCGTGTTAGGTTCACCGGAACCGTGTTCAACACCAGCGGCCTTCTTCAGTAAGACAGCAGCAGGTGGCGTCTTAGTAATGAAGTCGAATGAACGGTCTTCGTAAACAGTAATTACAACTGGGATCAGCATACCCTTTTGGTCTGCAGTCCGTGCGTTGAATTCCTTAGTGAAGCCCATAATGTTAATACCTGCTTGTCCAAGTGCAGGACCTACTGGTGGAGCTGGTGTTGCTGCACCGGCAGGAATTTGCAACTTGACAACGTTAGCTACTTTCTTTGCCACGAGACAAAACCTCCTTAGTCCGTGTTGTGGTCATGATGAGGCAGAAAATTTACCTCTCCCACAGTATGTCAATAGCATACCTTAATAAAATACCACAATTACTCGTCGTATTCAATAATCAATTATTCAACGGTATCAATTTGGTCGAAACCAAGTTCGGCAGAAGTTTCCCGGCCAAACATTTCCACGTTAACCTTCAACTTTTGCTTTTCATGGTCAACCTCAGTTACCTTACCAGTCAAATCAGCAAATGGACCAGCGATTACCTTTACAGTGTCGCCTTCCTTAACGTCGATATCACTGACCGTGATATCAGCACCCATCCGCTTTATGATCCGTTCTACTTCTTCCGGAAGTAATGGCGTTGGCTTGGAGCCACCACCGTGTGAACCCAAGAACCCGGTTACACCAGGGGTGTTACGAGCGATGTACCATGCTTGGTCGGTCATGATCATTTCAACCAGGACATAACCAGGGAAGGTATTTTCTACGACTTCCTTTGCCTTACCATCCTTGACTTCACGAACAGTTTCTTCAGCAACGACTACCCGGAAAATATAGTCTTGCATCCCCATTGATTGGGCCCGTGATTCCAAGTTACTCTTCACCCGGTTTTCGTAACCGGCGTAGGTATGCAACACATACCAACGTTTTTCATGTGATTCCACGATGAATCCTCCTTTTAATTTTGCCAAAATAAAAAAACTTCGTCAGTCCACGAAGTTTCATCACCGTTAGTATAACAGACCACCATTTGTTTTACCACTATCATTAAACAAATAGTTTCATTAATGTTTGAATTAACCAGTCAAATAAAGCAAAGAACAGGATGAAGAAAATAGTTAGTGACAAAACAATTGTTGTGTCCCGCCGATTTTCCCTTGCTGTTGGCCAAACAACCAGCTTCATTTCATGGTTAACACTTTTGATAAATCGAATTAAGTGCATGTTTGCCTCCACCTATTTACTTTCGCGGTGAAGTGTATATTCCCCGCAATGTTTACAGAATTTGCGTAATTCTAAACGTTCTTGCCGTTGAGGGTTTGCAGTAATGGTGTAATTACGTGCACCACACTTGGTACATTCCAAGGCAACTTTTTTCTGGGACATACTAAACACCTCCACACAGTCATAAGGTTATCACGAATGACCACGGGAAAGCAAGCAAGGTGACAAATTAGGCTTATTGTTTCATGATTTTTAATAGCTTAATCCGGGTGCGGCTCAACGCACTCTGAATCTTGCGCTTGCTGCACCCTAATTCAACGGCCAGCTCACCAGTTGAATAGCCTTGATGGATAGCATATAAAACCTCCCGTTCAAAAGATGAACATTCACAGACTAGTTCATGAAAGCTTTGCTGGCAAAAGCTAATCTCATCTGGCTGGCCCATGCGTTTATCACGGAGCGAATCACTGAAATCCTCCGTCAATGAAGCCATCAGTCCAGCGGGAATTCGCTTCGTTGCCTGCCGTGCCCGGTAAAAGTCTAGAATTCGGTTAACCAGACTCTGCTTTAAAAAGCCGCTAAATTGTCCCGGCGTGGTTCCGCGGTATGACTTTACCACCTTTAGCAAAACCAGCCGTGCTTCCTGTTCCCAGTCCGCAAACTCAAGATCCGGAACAAAGTACCGTTGCCACAGTTTTCGAACTAGTGGCTGATAGCGACGGAAAAGCTCCTCAAACTGCTTTTCATCCATCTCGCTTTGCAACTTACATAAGCTTTCTTCTACCTCTCGTGCCTTTCTTTGATCCAAACGCATTAGTAATAACTCCCTAAATAATTGCGATTGACCCGTCACGATTTTCAATCATTTTCATAATGATTCCCGTTACCATGGTATTTGCCTTCCCCATGGTTCGGTGCAGGTTTATTGCAAAATCCACGCGTCTGTTGATAATTTACCAAAGCACCTTTTTCGAGACAACATACCACTGGAGGATTAAAAACAACCAATCGAACGCTAATGGCGCATCTGTGCTACTACACTAGCCGGCAGCATCCTTTAGAGAAATGATTTTTGTAAGCGTTAACAATGATTGGCTGCTTGATAAGCAAAAGAGCAGGAAAAGACAAAACGTTGTCTTCCTGCTCCTTAAAAATTATAGCGGGTGACGAGAATTAAATCCTTGATAGATTAGCAATCCCGCTGCCACACTTGCATTTAAGCTTTGTACGTGGCCAACCATTGGGATCGTCAGCATTTCATCACAGTTTTTCTTTAACAATGAAGAAATGCCCTTCCCTTCATTGCCAATGACAAGTGCTACCGCGCCATGTGCATCCCAGGTCCGGTAGTCTTTTCCTTTCATATCAGTGCCGAATAACCAAACGCCGCGGTCCTTTAGCTCCTTTGCCGTCTGAACTAAGTTTGTTACCCGGGCAACCGGAACGTGTTCAAGCGCACCAGTAGAGGTTTTGGCCACCACTGAAGTCAAGCCAACTGCACGGCGCCGTGGAATGATAATTCCATGGACACCAGCAGCGTCCGCCGTCCGGATGATTGATCCCAGGTTATGCGGATCCTCAAGTTCATCTAAAATAAGGAAGAAGGGATCCTCACCCTTTTTTTCCGCATTTGCAAAAAGGTCATCAATATCTGCATAGTGATAAGCAGCAACCGCCAAAGCGACCCCCTGGTGGTTCTGGTGATCAGTCATTTGGTCGAGTTTATTTTTGGGAACGTTTGAAATTACCAGGTGCTGTTCCTTTGCTAACTTAATAATTTCTGCAATTGCATCTGCCTTCAACCCGGACTGGATAAAAACTTTATTAATTTCCTGGTCGGACTTAAGTGCCATTACTGCCGGGTGCCGGCCAATAATGAAATCTGTGTTTTCAGTTTTCATGCTTTGTTTTTCCCTCCTCAACTTGCTTGATGCACCATTCTGCCAATTCAGCAAGTCGGTCCTGCTGTCCAGATAATTGAAGGTAGCCCATCAAGGCTTCGAAACCGGTTGAAATCCGGTAGGTTAACACCGAGGTATGCTTAGCATGAGTATGACTATTTGCATTGCGACCCCGCTTAAAGTAAGACCACTCCTCTTCGGTTAGCAGTTCGTCTTGCTTCATCAAATCAATCAGTGCCGCTTGCGCCTTAGCAGATACGTAGTGGGTCGCCAAGTGTTGCAACTTGGTCGGCTTACTCAGGCCCTTGCTTAGCAAATGCTGGCGGATAAATACTTCATACACCGCATCTCCTAGGTACGCTAATGCGATCCCGTTTAATTGCTGGTAATTTGCCTCTTCCATTGTTTTCTCTTAATTACTCCTTCTTATAGCGTGTCCCTTGTGGGGTGTCTTCAAGGATAATTCCTTGTTTCTTTAACTCATCACGGATTTGGTCGCTCCGGGCAAAGTCCTTATTGCGCCGTGCTTCATTCCGTTCTTCAATTAACGCCTTAATTTTATCATCATCAATTTCATTATCCTGCGCTACTAGCTTGATTCCGAAAATGCTGATGAGCTGTGCTAACTTATCCTTATATGCCTGCAGGGCACCCTGCTTGACGGTTGGCCGTTGGGCATAGGTATTAGCCGCCTTCACGAGTTCATAAACGACCGCAATCCCGTTTTGTACATTAATGTCATCATCCATTGCCGTAATAAAGCGGTCAGTAAAGTCAGCTAATTGCTTATCAACTGCCTCATCATTACCGGCTGCAGCGTCCTTTTCCCGGTAAGTAAGGTTATCATAAGCAGTCTGAATATGGTTAAGATTATTTTTAGCATCCGTTAGGTTTGCATCACTATACTGGATTGGCCGCCGGTACTGGGTTGTTGCCATGAAGAACCGCAATACTTGTGGGTCAACTGTCTTAATAATGTCATGGACAGTAATAAAGTTGTGCAGCGACTTACTCATCTTTTCGTTATCCTTGCCGATCGTAACAAAACCATTGTGCATCCAGTAACGAACAAATGGCTTGCCAGTTGCTGCTTCGCTTTGGGCAATTTCATTTTCGTGGTGTGGAAATTCGAGATCCTGGCCACCAGCATGGATATCCAGTGTATCGCCAAGGTACTTGGTAGACATTACTGAGCATTCAATGTGCCAACCAGGACGACCCTTCCCCCATGGTGATTCCCAGTTGATTTCACCAGGCTTGGCTGCCTTCCAAAGGGCAAAGTCCATTGGATCTTCCTTCTTACCAATTTCATCCTCGCTGACATGTTCGCTGGCCCCCACTTCCAAGTCATCAATTGACTGGCCAGAGAGTTGGCCATAGTGAGCAAACTTACGTGCACGGTAATAGACATCGCCATCACTTTCGTAGGCATAGCCGTTATCAATCAGCTTTTGAACGAAAGCAATGATCTCAGGAATATTTTCCGTTGCCCGTGGATGCATGGTTGCCGGCTCAATATTAATTGCCGTAGTATCTTCCATGAACGCCTTAATAAACTTGTCAGCCAGTTGAGGAACCGTGATTCCTTCTGCATTTGCTTCCTTAATCATCTTATCGTCAACATCAGTAAAGTTTGAAACATAATTAACCTTATATCCCTTAAATTCGAGGTAGCGACGAACGGTGTCAAAAGCAATGGCACTCCGCGCGTTGCCAATATGGATATAGTTGTAAACGGTGGGACCGCAGACATACATATTAACAACACCAGGATGTAATGGTTTAAATTCTTCTTTTTTTCGCGTTAAAGTATTGTAAATTGTTAACATTTCTAGATACTCCCATCGTTTGAAAATCCTTAGCTACCAGCTTCTCAATAATTCTACCACATTCATCCAGATATTCAGTACGAGATATAAATTCAATCTTTTTACCCCAATTTACAATTCTTTGACCTTTTAGTCATAATTTCTTCACATTCTACGGTTACTATAATAACCGTAGCAAAGATGAATATCTTTACTACACAATGAAACCTATTATTTTTCAATTACTCCTCCCAATAGTAACCGAAAAATTAATAATTTTACGAAATCTCCCCCAAGATTATCGTAATACTCCCTAATGAGATAGCACTCCCAGGCTATCTCTTTTTTTGTTTTAAATTACTGCACTAAACAAGGGAGCTGTGACACAACCCCGGTTAGGGCCTGTATGGCTAGCATAGGACGATCGTTAGCACGGAACGGGCTAGCGATTGTCCGTAGCTAGACACTAAGGCCCTGGGTTGTGTCACGCGATATCTCTGTAATATTCGGAGCTAAAACAAGGGACTGTGGCAAAACCGAGTTTTGTCACAGTCCCTTGTTTATCGTAGTTTAGAGAAATAAAAGTCTTTCCCTAATTACTTTTTACTATCTTTTTTATCCTTTGCCTTGCCACCGTCTGGATTTTGTTCATTGATCCCCTTCTTGGAGTGAAGCGGACGAGCAAAAATCATTCGACCGGCATCAGTTTGCAAGGCACTGGTTACTTCAACATCAATTGGCTTATTCATGAAGTAACGGCCATCTTCAACAACAACCATCGTTCCGTCATCAAGGTATGCAACACCCTGCTGCCGTTCGGTCCCTTTCTTAACGACAACCACCTTCAGTGTTTCACCAGGGATTACCCGGGGACGTAAAGACTTAGCAAGGTTATTGATGTTCAGCACGTCAACATTTTGGAACTGGATTACCTTATTTAAATTGTAATCATCAGTAACGATTACCCCGTCAACCTTTTTGGCAAGGGCGATCAATTTACTGTCAACTTCCGGAATATCTTCAAAGTCCCCATCGTACATCTCAATCGGAACAATTTTTTCCTTCCGTAACTTGTTTAAGATATCAAGTCCACGCCGACCACGAACACGTTTAATGCTCTCTCCTGAGTCCGCGATGTATTGCAATTCATAAAGGACAAAGTTGGGAACCAGCAGCGTTCCTTCCAAAAAGCCAGTCTTAACCAGGTCATAGATGCGCCCATCAATTAAGATGTTCGTATCCAAGATCTTGTAGTGGTGGTAATTAGTATCTTGCTGCTTAATTACTTCCCCTTTGCCATTGTTTTCCTTATTCCGCCGGGCATCAGCTAGCTTTTTCCAATCATCAAGCCGTGAGGTACCAATTTTAAAACCATAGTAACTAAAAGCGACCATCAACAGAATTGGTAACAGGTTATTAACAACTGGAATCCGTGTCCGCCATAAAGGAATCGAGATCAAAACAGCCAGTACTAGCCCGAAGATTGTTAATAGGGCACCAAAGAAAACATATAAGGGGCTCTTACTTGTCAAATCATGTTCAACCCGGTGGATAACCTTAATTGTTGGGTTTACGAATAGCAAAGATAATAACCAGAAAATAATTGCACCAATCGCAATATCCATAAATACCAACAATGACGGGTTAATTTGCCAGCCAGCAATATCCCATAATAAAGGTAGGTAATAGAAACCAACCATTGCGCCAACTACCAGATAAATCAGACGAATTATCCGTTTTAACATTTGCATTCCTCCTTAAAATAGATCAATTAGCCTAAAGCTAACCGCAGTGCTTCACGCAGGGTTGAAACACCAATTACTTGAATTCCACTTGGTGGGTTCCACCCCTTTAGGTTGTTCTTCGGAACAAAAATTCGTTCAAAGCCTAGTTTCTGTGCTTCTGCTACCCGCTGTTCAATCCGGTTAACCCGCCGGATCTCACCTGTTAAACCGACTTCGCCAACAAACGCGTCCGCTGGCCGGGTTCCCTTGTCACGGTAACTAGAAGCAATGCTAACCGCGATTGCTAAGTCAATGGCGGGTTCATCCAATTTAACACCACCGGCTGCCTTAAGGTAGGCATCCTGGTTTTGCAGCATCAAATTAGCCCGCTTTTCAAGGACCGCCATAATTAATGATACTCTGTTTCGGCTTAAACCGGTAGCAGTTCGCTGTGCATTTCCATAAACGGTTGGCGTAACCAATGCCTGAATTTCAACAAGGATTGGCCGGGTTCCCTCAAGAGAAACCACTACTGATGAGCCGGTTGCATCCTGGAGCCGTTCTTCAAGAAAAATCTCTGATGGGTTTTTCACTTCGGTCAAGCCGTTAGTATGCATCTCAAAGATCCCCAGTTCATTGGTTGAACCAAACCGGTTTTTCACTGACCGTAAGATCCGGTAAGTATGGTGGAGGTCTCCTTCAAAGTAGAGGACGGTGTCAACCATGTGCTCCAAAATCTTTGGGCCGGCTAGCGCACCACCCTTTGTCACGTGGCCAACCACGAAGATTGTAATATTATTACTCTTCGCAATTTGCATTAACTGCGCAGTTACTTCGCGAATCTGTGAAACGCTCCCGATTGCTGAGCTAACATCCGTCGCCTGCATTGTTTGAACAGAGTCGATTATTACGTATTCGGGGTTAAGATTTCGAATTGTTTCCTTAATACTATCCATGTTTGTCTCGGGGTAAACGTAAAAGTCATCCCCTAAAACTCCCAGGCGTTCAGCCCGCATCTTGATCTGCGTACCACTTTCTTCCCCGGAAACGTAAAGTACCCGGTGGTGTTCATCGCTCAACTGACCCGACACCTGGAGGAGCAAGGTCGATTTACCGATTCCCGGATCACCACCAATTAAAATCAGCGAACCCGGCACAATTCCTCCACCTAGTACCCGGTTAAGCTCATTTAACTTGGTCTTGACCCGTGGTGTTTCCTTTGCGTTAATTTCATTAATTTTTTGTGGCTTAGCAATCAACCCCGTCAGCGTCGTAGTTGCCCGCTTAGTGGCAGCAGCCTTGGGTTGGACTTGTTCTTCAACTAGTGAGTTCCATTCGCCACAATTTGGACACCGTCCTAGGTACCGTGGTGAATTATAACCACAATTTTGGCAAACATACTGTGTTCTCACCTTTGCCATGTACTAACTTCCCCTTACTTTTTCGTTGAACCGAAGCCGCCTTTTCGTTGGGCATGGGGTTCTTCTTCACCATCTGCCGTTAAGAAGGGCATGAAGATCCCCTGGCCAATCCGTTCACCCTTTTTAATGTGGTAGTCGCGGAGGCCAAAGTTAATTAGCTGGAAAAAGATTTCCCCTTCATTGCCCTCATTGTTGTAATAGTCTGCATCAACAATGCCAATCCCATTTGGTAGGATTAGTCGGCGTTTCAGCGGACCACTAGACCGGTTAGCCAACAGCAAAAATTCATTTTCCTGCATGTAGGCTTTAATCCCGGTAGGTACTAAATACGGTTTTAAACAAGCATCCGCACTTTGGTAATCGTCATCAGTCAACTTCTTTTGCTGGTGCAATGTCCATAATGCCTTGATGAAATTACCCTTCCAGATTGATGGCAGGGTAAAGTCCTCTGATGCTTCAAAATCATATCCTGCCGCCTGTGCTGTTTGGCGTTTTGGTAGCCGTAACCCTTGATCCTTTTTCGCCGAAATTATTTCAAATCCACGTTGCACTTTTTATTCACCTCGTCTGCTTTAAATGCTATCTTAATATTATAGGATAGATTAAATTCTAATGGTATTAGTTCGCTTGACTTTTCGGATGACTTTATCGAAAATTAACTTTGAATGGATGTGATTATAATGGAATTTAAAGTTGATGGAAATCGGATTATTGCACAAGACAAGTCGCACCCGCTGATCGGTGAAATTACTTTTCCACCATTGAGTGACGGCCGAGTTGTCGTTGAACGAGTATTTGTTAACCCTGACTTCCGGGGACAAGGGATCGCCGGTAAGTTGGTTAAAGAGTTCGTTAAGTATGCAAAGGAACAAGATTTGACGGTTAAGTTAATGTGTCCTTACGCTAAGGTCGCATTCCAGAAACATCCTGAATACCAAGAATTACTATTGCCGGAAGACCGGATGGATTAAGGGGGATTTTTTCTTAATGAATCAAGACGAATTGAAGGCGCAAACTGGTAAAGAATCAGTTAAGTACATTAAGTCAGGGATGATCGTTGGACTAGGGACTGGTTCCACGGTCCGTTACATGGTTGATGAACTTGGTAAGCAAATCAAGGAAGGCAACCTGACTGATATTGTGGGGGTTACCACTTCTAGTCGGACCGCCAAACAGGCCCGTGATTTGGGCATCACCATTAAGGATATTGATGATGTCGACCACATCGACTTGTGCATCGACGGTGCCGATGAAGTCAGTGATGACTTCCAAGGTATTAAGGGTGGCGGTGGCGCCCTTCTTTGGGAAAAGATCGTTGCTAACGCCTCTGATAAAAAGATTTGGATTGTGGATCAAAGCAAGTTAGTCCACAAGTTAGGCAAGTTCCCATTGCCGGTTGAAGTAATCCCATTTGGTGCCCAGTTGGTATTTAACCGGATGGAGAAGAAGGGTTACAAGCCAAGCTGGCGGATGGATGGCGACCAAAAGTTCTTAACTGATGAAAAGAACTACATCATCGACCTCCACCTTGGTGAAATTGACCACCCAATGCAACTAGCAGACGAACTCATCCACATGGTTGGGGTCGTTGAAAGTGGTCTCTTCTTAAACCGGGTTAACGATGTCATCGTTGGTACTGAGGATGGTCCAAAGGTATTGCATGCCCGTTAAAAAGAAGCTGGAAATTTCTTAAAGTCCCGATAGGTAAACGAAAATAGCTGTTGGCACAGAAAATGGGTCGGCGTTTGTCCTCGTTTAGCCTTACGGGACTTATTTTTTCCCGTGATTATTGTGTAATATTAAGAACTAAAATAAGGGTGTGACAGGACTAAGTGGTTTTGTCACACCCCCCTTTGCTTTATAATAGTAATTAACAATCTTAAGGAGGATTCAGTCCATGAGTTTTTCAATTTCAAATGATGATATTGCCAACTTTCGTGCTGACTACAACAGCCGTCGCGATAGTAAGGTCTTAGAGCGAACCGTCACCAAGAACGGTGTTCGCAATGCTAGTTTTGACTGGCACTCCATTGCCGATGACACTCCCCATTTTTCAATCGACCTGAAGACAGGGAACGTTGCTGACCAAAAGCAATCTGGTCGCTGCTGGATGTTTGCCGCATTAAACACCATGCGTCACGACATGCAAGCTAAGTTTAACCTGCCAGATGATTTTGAACTTTCCCAATCTTACCAGTTCTTCTGGGACAAGTTTGAAAAGGCCAACTACTTCTACGAAAACGTCATTAAGACCGCCAATAAGGCTGCTGACAGCCGGAAAGTTTCCTGGTTGATGGCTGCTCCCCAAAGCGATGGTGGTCAGTGGGACATGCTCTGTGCATTAATTTCTAAGTACGGAGTAATGCCAAAGTCTGCAATGCCGGAATCATTCAACTCTAGTAATTCCCGTGGAATTAATGATGTCTTAAATAACAAGCTCCGTCATGATGCTGTTATCTTACGAAAGATGGTCAACGATGATCAGGCTAGTGACAAGGAATTAGACGCTGCCCGGCAAAAGATGCTTAATGAAGTCTACCGGATTTTAGCCTACGCCTTTGGTGAACCAGCTACCCACTTTGATTTTGAATACCGGACAAAGAAGAATAATGAATACCACCGTGATGCTAACATTACACCACTGGAATTCTTTAAGAAGTACGTTGGCTGGAACCTTGATGATTATGTTTCCATCATTCAAGCACCGACTGATGACAAGGAATACCACCGAACTTACACCATCGACATGTTAGGAAATGTTGTCGGCGGTCGGCAAATCAAGCACCTAAACCTGCCAATGGATGAATTTAAGCAGCTCGCTATTGACCAGCTTAAAGCCGGCGAAAGTGTCTGGTTCGGTTCCGACGTGGTAAAGTATTCTGAAACCAAGCTTGGTATCATGGCCCTCAACACTTACAAATACGATGAATTATTTGACGTTGACCTTGATATGTCTAAGGCAGACATGTTGGACTATGGTCAAAGCATGATGGACCACGCAATGGTATTGACTGGTGTCGACCTAGTTGATGGTCAACCAACTAAGTGGAAGGTTGAAAACTCATGGGGAAACAAGGTTGGCCACAAGGGCTACTTTGTAATGAGCGATGAATGGATGGACAAGTACTGCTTCCAAATTGTTATTAACAAGAAGTACCTGTCCGATAAGCTTCTTAAGGAACAAGCACAAGATCCGATTGTGCTCAAGCCGTGGGACCCAATGGGAACGTTAGCTTAAGGTATAAAGAATTAAAAAGCAGCGATGGAAAGAAGACGAAAATGGCTTCTTTTCATCGCTGCTTTTTTATATGCTAATCTCAGTCAAATCACTTAACTGTCCGGTCAAGGAAATCTTGAACGATCTGGTAAACCCGATCACTCCAAAAGTCCTTTTCATGGTTTGCACCCTTAACCCGGTAAGCCTCAACATCGTATCCTTCTTCATCCAGCTTATGGTACATATCTTCCATTTGGTGGTAAGGGACCACCTTGTCAGCATCACCGTGCAAGAGCAAGAATGGTGGATACTCCTGTCCTGACTTTACCTGGTATAGTGGGCTCATTTCTTTCTCAATCGTGGGCCACTTTTGCTTATCCATCCCCAGCAGGCAGAACTTTAGCAACTCGCTTCCGGGCACCGCAGCAGTATAGTCGAACGTATCCTCAATATCCATTGGAGCAAAGCAACTAACTACGGCATTCACCCGGTCAGATTCAGTCCGGTACAGGTGCCCTGCATACCGCGGGTCATCACCCGTCAAGGCCACTAGCATTGCCGCATTTGCCCCGGACGAAGTTCCCCAAATAGCAACCCGGTCCGGATCAATTGCGAATTTTATTGCCCGCCGACGAAGGTAGCGAATTGCAGTCCTAACATCTTCAAGAAAGGCAGGGAATGGATAACCATCTAGTGTATTCCGGTGCTGGACAGTTGCCACCACGTATCCGGCCTTTACAAACCGCACCAGTTGTGGAATTTCTTCTCCCATCTTGCCAACCCGCCAGGAACTTCCCTGCACAAAGACAATCAGTGGCCGTGGTTCGGGATGGTACTTGAGTGGGAAGCGTTGCGTCCATGGCTCCAGCAGCGCCATTTTTAGGGGACGGCCATCAACCGCTGCATAGGTAACGTTGTCGATTAACCGCACCTGCCCCTTTAACTGGGGATTGTTTTCGATTTCATGAATTGACATCCTATTCACCATCCATTGTTATAAATGTTTTATTTTTGACCTGTAAGTGTTCATCAAACTGGTACCAGATCGGTTTGCCGTTTGGCACTTCAACCTGATCAATCTCATCATCAGGAATCTTATCAAGGTACTTAATCAGTGCCCGCAAAGAACTGCCGTGGGCAACAATCAACTGGTTCTTACCATCAAGAAGACGTGGTGCTACCTGGTCTTCCCAGAATGGCAGTAACCGCTTTTGAGTCATTGCCAAACTTTCACTGAGCGGCATCTCAATCCCAAGACGGTCATAGCGCCGGTCATGTTGCCGTTCGGTCAATTGCGGTGGTACCTCCGTATAGCCGCGCCGCCAGCGGTGGAGTTGGTCGGCACCAACTTCTTCTTTAACGACCGCCTTGTTCCGACCGGAAAGTGCTCCGTAATGCCGTTCATTTAACCGCCAAGTTTTATGGATTGGAATGTACAATTGGTCAATCTCATCCAAAATAATGTTGGTAGTTTTGATGGCCCGGGACATATAGGAAGTATTAGCATCGCTAAATAAGATACCAGTCTTCTTCAATGCCTTACCAACAGCAATTCCCTGTTCAATTCCCTTATCAGTTAATGGGACATCAGTCCAACCGGTAAAAATATTATCCCGGTTAGCCTGACTTTGTCCATGACGCACGATTACTAAGTTTACCATTAATATTGCACTCCCTTTTGCCACTTTAATGATAGCGTATTTCCCGGGAAATTATCAAACTTTTCCTACAGGAATGTCTTAATAATTACCATTAAAATTGGGATGACGATAACACTGAGAACCGTGGTTTCGGTAACCATGATGGCGGCATAGCTTGAATCCGCATGGTAGAGCTTAGAAACAACCGGCGCATTAGTCATCACGGGCATGGCTGCCTGTAAAATAAAGACCTGCTTCATCAGGGGTGACATTGAGCTTGGCAAAACAAGCAATGCCATTAGGGCTGGAGCAAAGAGAAAACGACCGAGCAGAATTCCCCAGGCATCCCGTGAAAGGCGCATCCGACTAAGGCCAGCATTGGAAATCGCAATCCCAATGAAAATCATCGACATTGGGATCGTCAATGCACCAATATATGACAGGTCACTCATAATGAATTTAGGTAAGCTAACATGGAGTATTACCAGGATTACCCCCAGGATAAAACCAAGTAGTGGTGGTGAAAAGAGCTTCTTAATAGCAGTTAACGGGTCGATTTTCGCTTCATGCACCCCGTCCTTTTGAATTAACCACACACCTAGTGTCCAGAAGAAAGTGGTGTTGGCCATGTAGTACACCAGAACATATGGAATTGATGAACTGCCAAAAAGTGCCAGGTTAATCGGCAGGCCAATGAAGACAGTATTGGAATTAAAGAACATTGATGAAAAAAGACCAATGTGCGACCGCTTAATTCCGATTGCCCGTGCAACCGCAAAGGACAAGGCAAAAAGGATCAGCATTGAAATTACTGGATAACGGAGGTCCGGCAGCAGCGTTTTCAGTTGGTTGGCAGAAAAGTCATGCATGATGGTCGTGACCATGTAGCACGGCAACGATACCTGCGTCACCAAACGTGAAATAATTTTCGGTGACTGCTCATTGAACCAGCCCCGCTCATTCATTACGAAGCCGACTACGACCATGATCAAAATAATCAGCACTCCAGAAATTGCCGAAAGAAAAATTGATAACATTTACCCATCTGCTTTCTCGTAAAAGTTAGTTTCTATTTTACAACATGAAACCAGGGACGGAATTACTGTTTTCACTTCTTTTTCCAGTAAAACCTTTCAATATTCTTCGCCCTTTTCAGTAACGAATGGATTATAATGAAAATAATTGTTTTAAATTCTATCGTACAAAAAGAGAGATGAATGATGAAAGAGAAGAGTAAAAAAATTATCAACTGGGCCTTGCCCTACCTCGCAATTGCAGTGATGACATATATTATCATGTATCCGCAAATTATTTCACACGGGGTAATTCTGGGGACTGATTCAATCTTCCACTTTAACCGATTTTACGATGCCGCCAAGCAGATCCAGCAAGGGAACTGGAGCTACTTCCAAAGCAATTATTCTTTCCAACAGAGTGGTCGGATTATTAATGCCGTTTACGGTCCATTATTCGCCTACTTGAATGGTATCCTCCTTGGCCTACTAGGGGGTACCTGGTTCCGTTACCAAGTAATCTCTAGTTTCTTAGTTTATTTCATCGGTGGCGTTGGAATGTACCAGCTGGCCAGCAAGGTTAAGTCCTGCCGGCGCGTTGCTCTTTTAATTAGTTTGATTTTTCTGTGCATTGGTTGGTTACCACGGTGGGAACTTGCGCAAAATATGAATGCATGTGGAGCGGCCCTTGCGCCCTATTGCATCATGGTTGGGATTACAATGATCCAGGACCATCAGCGCCCCGTTCACTGGCTCCCATTAATGGCACTGATGACCATCATCATCCAAATTCACTTGTTGAGCTCCATCTTCTTTACGCTGACACTGGTTCCATTTTTTATCATCGGACTAGTCTTAACTACCAACCGTGGTCAGATGATCCGGGATACTTGTAAAGCCGTGGTCGGAACAATTATCTTAACGGGTAATGTGTGGGGAGCACTATTAATGCTTAACCTGCATAACCATATCGCCCAGCCGGCACCCTTTGACATGCAGATCAATTCACTGAAGCCTTCCCAATTTAGCAGTACCCGGGACTACCTGATTTACTTCTGCTGGATCTTTTTTGCCCTTCAGCTGGTCTACGTTCTTTTTAACCTTCGCAAGTCGTTAGTTAATACAGTGGTTACCGTTATGGGAGCCGTTATCCTTTTTATCAGTTCAACCTGGTTCCCCTGGACAGCAATGCAGAAAGCAGTCCCGGCCTTGCAGACCACCCTACAATTTCCCAACCGACTTACAGTTATTGCCTACCCCTTAATCCTAACTGGAGCGGCGATAAGCTGCCAGCAACTCATTTATGAAAAGCCGCACGATAAGCTACGGCTGCGGTTGGTAACGGGACTCCTATTGTTCACCCTGTTTCAAGTAGTTATCCCAACAACAACTTCTGTTTTTCGACGGACAGCTATCTATGAATCTGATGAGGTACTGAACACTTCTACTGCCCTTTCATGGGTTACCAACAATAGTAAAAGTCTTCGCCGTTCAACCCATACCGCTTATCCTGGTCAACTACTGCTTAAGGTTGAAAAGCGGGCACCTGATTACCTGCCGATTCCAAAGAAGTATTTGAACCAGAAATATGTTTGTTCCTACGCGTACCAAAACCAAATTATCCACCACACCAATGACTTTAAGCATACTGTCCTACCTGGTGGTCGACTCCAGTTGTCATGGAATGCCAAGAAGGACGGTGAGGTTCGCTTACCAGTTATTACCTACCATGAGTCAAGGCTGACGGTCAATGGACGTCAGTTAACCCACTACCGGCGTTCATGCGTCGGTGCCCCTTACGTCCACCAGCATAAGGGGCACAATACCGCCATTCTTAGTTTCCACCAGTCCGGATGGTTTACTGCCCTGCTAATCATTTCTTTGACCGGTTTGGTTATCTTTGCCCTATACGGTGCTTATCGCGGTATTCGCTGGTTGCCAAAAAAGTGCCATGAAATTATCACTGCTTAATAAAAAAGCCTGCAGGCGTCACTAATTGACGTTTGCAGGCTTTTATAATTCTATTCAGCTTTTGCTTTCCGCTTTTCCTGGTTGTCATGGATTGTTGACCGCATTGGGTAGGATAAGTGAATCGTACTTGGCATTACGATTGGGATCATGATGACCAAGAGGATTAACCCAATAATTACGACCATTGCAACTTCGATCAGCGTTGGAATTCCAGACGGGATCAATGATGCAAACGTACCACTCAGGATGATGGCGGCCGAAATAACAACAGTCCCGATTGCCGAAGCGGCCATTACAATCCGCTCCGTTGGCAGGTACTTATTGTTATCAGTATTCCGGTACCGCATCATCAGGAAAATACTGTAGTCCACCCCAAGGGCAATCACCATAATAAAGCTAAAGAATGGCGTGTTCCACGTCAACATTGGCCGACCAAGGATTACCCGGGTTAAGACATGAGTAAACGACAAGGAAGCCAGGTAGGCAGTAACCAGCGTTCCCAAAATATAAACTGGTTGCAGTAGCGACCGGGTAACAAAAATCAGTGCCAGACCAATTCCGACAATCATAATAATTGCCGTCCGGACAAAGTCACCACCGGCAACATTCTTGGTGTCGTTAATCTTGGAACTCTGGCCACCGACAACCACTGTTGCCTTATTCAAGTTCGTTCCCTTTAACGAGTACTTAGCAACATTAGTTAAGGAGCTAACCGCATTAGTTGCCCGGCTGCCACTAGGGTTTGAATTAAGGATAACCGTAATCTGTGCCGTCTTCTTATCTTGTGACAAGTAAGTATTCATTGATTGTTGGAATTCTGGATTATTAATTTGGTTCTGTGGGATGTAGAAGGTATTCCCAGCAGCAGAGTTTTGCAAACCGGTTAGGTAGTCGCCACCCTGTTGAAGGCCAGAAGTCATCTGCCCCATTCCAGACATCATTGCTTGTTGTTGAGCCATTGCCGATGCACCAGCTGCACCCATCGATGCTGACTGCATTGCAGCTTGGCTAGCCATCCCGGAAGTCAGTTGTGACAAACTGCTTTGTGCTGTACCAAGCTGACCAGTTAACTGTTTCAATTGGTTATTCACGTAGAGTTGGCTAACCTTTGAACCAGCCGGTTGGGTAACGGAAGTAACAGTTTTGACATCCTTGCTTCCCTTCAACTGGTTCGTAAGGCGGTCAATCAACAAGAGGTCCTTTTCGTTATCCAAACGGTGGTTGGACTTAATGTAGACAGTAACTGGTTCAGCCGTCCCTTTTGAGAAGTGGTCCTCAACGACATTGAACCCCTTCTTAGAAGGAGTCGAATTGCTAATTTCATCCGCATCGTTGTAGTTGAGGTGGTTCTTGTAAGAAAGGCCGATTGGCAACAAGATAATAAATACGAGGATCAGGCTGACAATTGGGTGGTGAACTGAGTTATTAGCCATCCGGTGCCAAATCTTACTGTTAGATTCACCAGTGAACCGCTTGTCCGGCCAGAACATTTTCTTGCCTAAAACTGCCATAAAAAATGGGTTTAGCGTTAAGAGAACAACCAGTAAAACGGCAACCCCAACGGCGACCCCAACAGCTGACTGGTAGACTGAGAAGCTGGCAAGTCCCAGTGAAGTAAACCCAATTAAAAGCGAGAAACCAGAATATAGAATTGTCCGGCCAGCCTTGCGTTGGGCATCCTTTGTTGCTTCCCACTTTTCCATCCCTTTTCCAAGGTTTTCCTTGAAGTGGTTGTACAAGAGAATGTTATAGTCGGTCCCAATCCCAAACAGCACAATGATCATAAAGACTTGGGTAAAGTTAGAGAATGGGAAGTTAAACTTATCAACCAAGTTAGTAACGATACTAAATGACGTTAAGAAGGAAATCCCGACCATGAGGAGGGAGATCAACGGTGTGATTAGTGAACGGAAAACAATCAGCAAAACGACGAAGATAAAGATAACGGAAATAACTTCGGTCTTCTTGATCCCCTGTTGAACCGCACCAGAAAAGTCATCATTTAAGATATCAGCACCAGTAATGTAGGTTTTCACCCCGTTAGTCTTAACGGCTGAAGATAACTGGTTATTGATTTGTTGAAGCGTCCCATGCTTCTTGCTGATATTCAACTGAACCAGTTCCGTCGACTTGTCCTTTGAAATCAGTTGCTTCCGGGTTGCCGCATTGTCATTTGGCCCCATGATAGCTTTAATACCATACTTGTCCTCATGTTTTTGCAAGTGGTTGATCGTCTTTTGGACATTTTCCTGGTCCTTGGTAGACATCTTCTTGTCACCATTATTAAAAACAGCAACAACCTGATAGGTATTGTTGACGTGATGACCCCAATGCTTCTGTTGGATTGTTTGAGCAATCTGGCTTTGGGTGCTCTTTGGCAAAGTAATCTGCGAGTGAGAACGGGTTAACTGGTTGACGTCTGGTAGTGCAACCAGTGAGATCACAAGGATTACAACCCACGCGAGCAATGCAAAAAAGTGGTTATGGAATAATTTCTTCAAGCTCTCTGCTACTTCCTTTCCTTAAAAATTCTTATAATGAAACGATTAAATTCTAAAACTTGGAAAGGTGTAGTTTCAAGCAACATTTTCGCTCATTTGTCGTAAAGATGAACAGAAAACGCTTAATTGGCTTACTTTTATTCAATAAAAAAGGGATGTCGCAACCACATTAAATGGGTGACATTCCCTTCAATAATTATCTTATTATGCATTCAAAATGAAGCTAAAATCGATGTCTTGATCAGCTGGAATGTGGTATTGTTTTTCAACATCGGCACCCCAGCTGTCAATTCCACCAACACCACGAACTGCACCGGCGATAACCAGAACTGTCCGCCGCTCTAATGGTAACTCTTCAAGGTGAGTAGCATTTTCCAGTTCCTCTGCGGTGTATGGCAGGCAGCTAAAAGCAAAAGGATCCTGATCTTTAGCAACCTTCATGCTAAATGGTTCCTGTGAGTGGTCTGCATTGTTTTGGGTAATTTCCCGGGTAATATTTACCCAGTCAGTTGCCATATGCATCCCATTTTCTTGGGGAACCAAGTATTTAGCAACAGGCAAGCCTTCGACATCAAACGTACCGTGCATGGCACCAGCCATCCGGTCAGGGTAAGTTTCACCAGATAATCCCTCGTACTTAAAGCCAGTCGCTGCACTTGGCATTATCATCCGAATCCCGAAGACTGGCAGCTCTGGTAAGCCTTCCTTACCAGTATAGTGGGCATGAACCTTAATTGGGCCACCAACCATTACGGTATATTCAACCGTTACCGTGGTTGATGGAACCGTCAAAGTTGCAAAGGTATAAGTAATAACCACCTGATCAGCTGTCTCATCATTGCTGTAATGGTCATTATCAAGTGGAAGCCCCGCAAAGTCATGGTCATCAACCTGGACGTTAATTCCCGTACACTTTTGGAAACAGTCGGCACTTAACCACTGGGCAGACTTAATATTAAAGCCGCTCCCCCGGTCGTTATCAGTCGTTGCCCGCCAGAAAGTAGGGGTCGGTGTCCGATACAACCATTCCTTGCCATTGATCTTCAATGATTCTAGGCCGCCCCGTTCATAAGAAAAGATGTAGTGAAAACCATCGCCACCAACACCGAGTGACCCGTCACCATAGATAACGTGTAATTTATTTGTGTAAGCCATAGTAGTACCGTACCTCCTGCATTGCCGGCTTTGGTGTCCGGTCAGCGAACATCAAGCCATCGCCTGAAAATTCATAGTCAGAGTGACGGTCATCGAAGTCGCCACCATAACGCATTACCATTTTCCCACTAACGGGGTCCTTAACCTGGAGGGCTTGATCAATAAAGTCCCAGATAAAGCCACCAAAGTATTGTGGGTACTTATCTAGTAGTTCAATGTATGAACCCATTCCACCATCAGAATTACCCATGTCATGCATATACTCGCACTCCATGAACGGCTTGTCTGGATTGTTCTTTAGGTATTCTTCAACCTGTTTTGGTGGTAAGTACATCCAACTTTCAACGTCAGAAATCTGGTCTCGGTAGTCCTTAGTACCACCAGCTGGCAAGTAAGTCGTCTTATCAAGACTTGGGATTTGCTTACTGTAGTCGTGGGTGTGGCAAACGCCTTCGTAGTGAACCAATCGACTGTCATCGTGTTCCTTGTAGAAACGGCCCATGGCAGCAATGTTATCACCAGCAAAGGATTCATTTCCTAGTGACCAGAATAGGATTGCAGTGTGGTTCTTGAAGGTTTCGTAATTAGTCCGTGCCCGGTCAACGACCACTTCTTTCCACTGCGGAACGGAGCCTGGCACATTATATGATGGGTCAACTTTCCCCATCTTTTGCCAGGTAGCGTGCGATTCAAGGTTATTTTCGGCCATCATGTAAATACCATTGTCATCACAAAGGTAGTACCACGGAAGCTGGTCTGGATAGTGGCACGTCCGGACGGCGTTGATGTTATTTTCCTTAAAGGTCCGAATGTCACTTATCATGTCCGCCATGGTTACGGACCGGCCACGGTGATCATCCCATTCGTGCCGGTTAACCCCATTAATGATTAACCGCTTGCCGTTTAGCAAGACCACGTAATCGGCATTAATCTCGATCCGCCGGAAGCCAAAACGGTATGGAACTAGTTCAACTAACTGTCCCTGCTGATCACGAATTTCAACCAGCAGCTGGTAGAGGTACGGATGGTGATTATCCCAGAGGTGAACCCCCTGAAGTGCCACGTCATCGATCGTTACTTTTTCAGCAACCGCCTTTTCCGTGGAAACGACGGTATTACCATCTGCATCTTTAACCAGCACGCGGACACTACCGCCTTCTTCACCATCGAGTTGTAACTGAAGGCCGAAATGTCCGTCCTGGTAGTTATCATCAACAGTTGCCCTGATAGTCATATCCTCAACGTGGGTAACTGGTTGTGCCAATAATTCGACTGAACGGAAGATCCCGGAAAAGCGGAACATGTCCTGGTCTTCAATCCAGGAAGCAGTACTGTTCTTAAACACTTCAACCGCCATAACGTTATCTTCATCTTGGATGTATGGGGTTAAATCAAATTCAGATGGTGTAAAACTGTCTTCCGCATAACCAACAAAGTGACCGTTTAGCCACAGGTACATCGACCGTTCGACCCCTTCAAAGCGGACACGGATTTCTTTTCCACGGAGGCTTGGGGCAAGGTCAAACGTCTTCCGGTACATTCCCACGGTATTATCTTCCCCCTGGCTGAATGAACCTTCTTCTTTATTCTCACCATCAACCGCATAGGCAGGCCGACGGTAAATTTTCCCTTCCCATGGCATCAGCGTATTGATATAGTTATTTTGCGCGTAGTCACTCAGTTCAATTTCACTGGGAACCGCAATCTCATCAAAATCACTGCAATCAAGGGCAGGATTATAAAATTCCGGTTGCCGTTCTGCCGGGGTATTGGCAAATTTGAATTGCCACTGGCCATCCAATGATTGAACAAATCGACTGGCATGGTGTGCCCACTCCGCATAGTTACCATAAAAGCGGTGATCACTATGCGCCGGCAATTGGTTGACCCGGAATGTCTCCGGATCATCTAACCATTTGATATCTGCATCCATTAAAGAAAACCTCCTCATCAAAACTGTACAGTTAAAGTATAGCGCTTTCATTTTGATGAAGATAGTAAACTTTTCTTAATTTTAGTAAAATTAAGAAATTAAAAAAACGCCCGACTAGAAAACTAGTCGAACGTTTTTAGTAGTGCGGCCAAGAGGACTTGAACCTCCACGGTCTAAAACGACCATAAGATCCTTAATCTTACGCGTCTGCCAATTCCGCCATGGCCGCATCAACAAATAGTATTATATCAAGACACCTACTTGTTGACAAGTACTTTTTTTAATTTTTTAACCGAAAATGTTGTCCACACCGGCGGCATACGTAACGGCGGGTGTTAAACCGGCGTTGGCGACCAATGATAATTCCACACCCAGTACACTGGTAAATCCACCGGTAACGCCGCCGGGGCTGCGCCTTACTGGTTGCCGGTGCATACCGTGAACCACCTACTTGCGCTAGTAGTGTCCTAAACGCTCTGCTCCGGTGACGGTAATCCTGTCCCGTCTGGTGAAGGTGGTAATGACACAGTTCATGAAGAACCACCTTTTTTAAGTCATTTAGGCTAAATTCCGTGTACATTAAGGGATTAATATCAATATGGCCATCATCCAAATGGTAACGACCGCCCGTCGTCCGTAATCGCCGGTTGAAGAAAACACGGTGCTTAAATGGACGGTTAAAGTACTCTAACGACCACTTTTCAGTTAGTGCTTGCAACTCTTCATTAGTCATCAGCATCCGCTGGCTTGAGCATTGTCAGCTGAATCCGTTGCCGCTTAAGGTCAACACTGTCAATCCATACATCAACAATGTCACCAACCGAAACTACCGTACGTGGGTCCTTAGTAAATTTCTTTGTCATCTTAGAAATGTGAACTAACCCATCATGCTTAACGCCAATGTCAACAAAGGCGCCGAAGTCAACGACGTTCCGAACTGTCCCCTGAAGCTGCATCCCCGGTTTAAGGTCTTCAATCGTCATTACGTCATGGCGTAGTAGTGGTGCAGGCATCGAATCACGAAGGTCCCGGCCAGGCTTTTGCAGGGAGTCAACAATGTCATTAACCGTTGCTTCACCAGCTTTATCAGTAGTAAAGTCGGCGATATTTAGCTTCTTTAGCCGCTTGGTTGCTGCGGGCGTCCCCAGATCAGCAACTGCAACGTCAGCTTCTTCCATCATCTTAGCCGCAATTGGGTAACTTTCTGGGTGAACGTCAGTGTTATCCAGCGGGTTCTCCCCATTAACAATTCGTAGGAAACCAACAGACTGCTGGTAGGCTTTGGGACCCAAGCGTGGAACGTCTTTTAATTGCTTGCGGTTGGTGTAACGACCATTATCATCACGATACTTAACGATATTTTTCGCAATCGTCTTATTCAGACCAGAAATCTGAGTCAATAGCTGGTAACTAGCCGTGTTGAGGTTAACACCAACCCGGTTAACGGCCCGTTCAACCACTGCATCAAGTTCACCGCTTAACTCCTTTTTTGGTAAATCATGCTGGTATTGGCCAACCCCAATTGATTGTGGGTCAATCTTAACCAGTTCCGCCAGTGGGTCCTGGAGGCGGCGCCCGATACTGATGGCACTCCGCTGTTCAACATGAAGGTCGGGAAACTCATCACGGGCCTCCTGACTAGCAGAATAAACTGATGCCCCCGCTTCATTGACGATCACGTAGTAAATTGGCCGGTTAACCTTCTTCAAGGCCGCCGCAACAAATTGTTCCGATTCGCGGCTTGCGGTACCGTTACCAATAGCGATCATCTCAACGTGGTATTTTTCCAACAAGTCTAGGAATTCACCCTCGGCTGCTGCCCGCTGTTTCTCGGGTGCCGGCTTGTGGGGATAAATAACTGCCTTGGTCAAAAACTTACCATTTTCATCAAGGACCGCTAGCTTGCAACCAGTCCGGTAAGCCGGGTCAAAGCCAAGAACAACCTTCCCCTTGATTGGAGCCTGCATTAGTAAGTGGTAGAGGTTTTCACCAAAGACTTTAATTGCCTGCTGGTCAGCATCATCTGTTAACTGCCGGCGGATTTCCCGCTCAATCGATGGTCCTAAGAAACGCTTGTAAGAATCAGCAGCTGCTTCTTCAATAAAGGCAGTGGCATCATTTTTCTTGCTAGTGCGGATAAGGCGGAACTTGAGGTAGTTAAGGACTGCTGCCTCATCGACTGCCACCTTAACACTCAGCACATCTTCCTTTTCCCCACGGTTAATCGCCAGAACTTGGTATGAGCTAAGGTCCTTAACTGGACTCGCGAAGTCGTAGTACTGCTTGTAAGTTTTCAGTTCGTCCTTCTCCTCGCCACCTTTCTTAACCGTGGTAACAAGCTTACCATGGTTGGTGGTGTAATTCCGGAGCCAGGCCCGGACCGTTACCATTTCACTGATTGCCTCCGCCAAAATTTCATGGGCACCGGTTAATGCTACCTCAGCGTCAGCAACGTCATCGTTAACAAACTCGGCCGCCTTTGCTTGTAAGTCGCCATCAGGATAGGTTAACAACCAGTTGGCAAGTGGAGCTAAGCCATGGGCCTTTGCCTTTTGAGCCTTGGTCTGCCGCTTTTGCTTATAAGGAAGGTATAAGTCCTCCACCGTTTGTAAGTCGGTAGCTTCTTTGATTTGCTTCTCCAGTGCTGGGGTCAGCTTTCCTTGCTCATTAATCTTGTTAATAACCGTCTCTTGGCGTTCACGCAGGCTGGTCACATGGTGGTACTCATCACGGATCTCTTGTAGCTGAACTTCATCCAGGGTACCCGTCATTTCCTTCCGGTAACGGGCAATAAAGGGGATCGTATTTCCCTCATCCATTAACTTTAAAGCTGCTTCAACCTGCTTTTGGCGCAGTTTTGGTAATTGCTGGCTAACTAATTGAACTGTTTGTTGATCCATTAAATCCTCCGTCTAAAACTACTTCCACCACGTATCCAGGGGGGTAATTGGCTGGTGGCGTTTATGCTGGGTGCGTAAGTACCAAGCTTCAATCTTTTCTGCAACCTTATCAGCCACTTCATGGCCTTCAAGGTAGTTATCGATGTCTTCGTAGCATACGCCCAGTGCTTCTTCATCGGGCCGCATTGGCTGGTCATCTTCAAGGTCGGCAGTTGGCACCTTTTCATACAGTGACTTAGGTGCCCCAAGGTATTCAAGCAGGGCCTTACCCTGACGCTTGTCAAGACCAGAAAGTGGGGTAATATCAGCACCACCATCACCAAACTTGGTGTAGAAGCCGGTAACCGCTTCGGCAGCATGGTCGGTCCCAACAACAGTACCGTGGTTGGCACCCGCAATCGCATACTGGACAATCATCCGTTCACGGGCCTTAATATTTCCCTTATTAAAGTCACTAATTTTAGCGCCAGCTTCCTCAACCGAGTTAACCATTGCATCAGTTGATGGTTTGATATTAACCCGCAGCGTTTGGTCGGGCTTAATGAAGTCATTGATCGCCTTCATTGCATCAGACTCATCAGCCTGTTCACCATATGGCAACCGTACCGCAATAAATTGGTATAAACCATCCGGGGTTTCTTGGCGCCGCTTTTCAACTGCCAACTGGCAAAGCCGGCCCGCTAAACTTGAATCCTGACCACCGGAGATCCCGAGGACCAGGGTAGTCATCCCTGTCTTTTGTAAGAAATCATCAATAAACCTGACCCGCTTCTTAACTTCTTCGGCGGGGTCAATCTGCGGACTGACCTTCAACGCCTTAATTATCTTTTCCTGTAACTTACGCATCGCTCTTACTCCTTACTTGCCAAGTTCCTTAACGTACATGTTAACCTTGTGGATTAGCTTCATTTTGTTGTCATAGCAGCGTTGTGAAAGGTCAACCGGGTAAACTTCCGGATTAAGGTCCCGCTTGTATTCATCCCACAAAGCAGCCAGGCTGGCTGAACGGTGGTCCCGCACTTCTTCCAGTGTTGGTTCATCGTAAACAAACTGACCATCTTTCCAGATATCCTTTAGCATCGGCCGTGCCGTGAAATCACTAACGTCCTTTTGCTGGAGTGGGAAGTTCGGGTTAAACATGTTCAGCGTGCTGGACTTGCGTGGGTCCTCATTATTCAGAGTAATATAGTCCCCTTCACTCTTGCCATCAACCCGGTCATTAATCCGCCAGACTTGCTTCTTGCCCGGCGTTGACATCTTGCCAACATTATTAGAGATCTTAATGGTATCAACCATCTTCCCCTCTTCGTTTTCAAATGAAACCATCTTGTAGACTGCACCTAACGTTGGTTGGTCATAAGCCGTGATCAGCTTGGTACCAATCCCCCAAACGTCAATCTTGGCGCCTTGCATCTTTAGGTTTTGGATAGTCTTTTCATCGAGGCCATTAGAAGCGAAGATCTTTGCGTCTGGGAAGCCAGCTTCATCAAGCATCGTCCGAACACGCTTGGACAGGTATGCCATGTCACCACTATCAATCCGGACACCCTTAAAGTTAATTTTATCGCCAAACTCCTTAGCAACCCGGATAGCGTTTGGTACCCCACTCTTTAACGTATCAAAGGTATCAACCAGGAATATACAGTCACGGTGGGTTTGCGCGTAAGCTTTAAATGCATCGTAATCATTCATGTAGGCCTGAACCAATGCATGAGCGTGCGTACCAGAGATTGGAATACCAAACAACTTCCCGGCACGAACGTTACTAGTAGCATCAAAGCCCCCAATGTAAGCCGCCCGAGTGCCCCACAATGAAGCGTCAAGTTCTTGTGCACGACGGGTTCCGAACTCCATCACGCCCTGGTCACCAACTGCCGACCGAATTCGTGCCGCCTTCGTCGCAATCATGATCTGGTAATTGAGGATGTTTAGGATCGCCGTTTCAACTAACTGGCACTGGAGAATGGGGGCATCAACTTGAAGGATTGGCTCGTGGTCAAAGACAAAGTCCCCCTCTTCAAAGCTCCGTAATGAACCGGTAAATTTAAAGTCGCGAAGAAATTCCAGAAAGTCATCATCGAACTGACCAGTTGTCTTCAAGTACGCGATATCACTATCGGTAAAGTGAAGATTCTTGATATAGCGGATAACATGACTTAAACCAACATATACAGCATAACCATTCTTAAATGGCATCTTCCGGAAGAAAGCCTCAAAGACAGCACGACGGTTGCCTAGTCCTTGCTTCCAAAAGGTTTGCATCATACTTAATTCATAAGCGTCGGTATGTAAAGCGAGGCTATCATCTGGATAATCGTAATTCATTGTTTTTTATTCCCTTCGAAAAAACACGTAGTTGCCTGTTTTGTATTGTTATTAATATAACAACATTAGTTTGTATAATAAAGGCTATTTTTCAAGAACGAACTCGAAACGTGAGCCAACGTACTGGGTGTGAACATATTCAAACGGACGACCATCTTGCAAGTAAGATAACTGAGTCATTCGCAACAGGGGGTCCCCTCGCTTGATCTGCAAGTAGGTTGCAATCCGCTCCGTTGCTTTAGTAGCGGAAATATTCTGGGTAGCGTGCCCCGGGTATAGGTGGGCCTTTTGCTCCAGTGTGCGGTAAAATGACGAAGTGATTTCTTCACGGCTGAACTTCTCAACTAATTTTGCTGGAACCGTCGCGATTTCATAACAAATTGGGACACCATTTCCTGACCTGATCCGCTCCATCCGCAGTACTTGTTCACCTGCTGGCAATTTTAATTTTTCAATTTCCGTTTGTGACGGGACTGTTAAGTGGTACGAAATGGTTTTGCTCGAAGGGGTTTTCCCCGCTGCTAACATCAGGTCAGTGAAACTAGTGACCCCCGCCATTTTTTCTTGAACTTTCCGGTTGGCAACAAAGGTACCAGAACCAACCCGGCGCTCTAAGATTCCCTCGTCAACCAGTGCTTGAATAGCTTGGCGAAGGGTCATCCGACTAACGTTAAAGTGGCTTGCTAATTCACGTTCAGCGGGAATTTTCTGGCCAACATGCCATTTTCCATCTTCAATGTTTTCCCTTAGCTGATTATGGATTTGAATATAGACCGGTGAACCCATAAGTTTTTCCTCCTTGATAGCAATAAGAACTGTGCGGTAACATATACAGCTTTATTTTAACACGTTTCAAATTGACTAGACCAATCATCTGACCAGTAGTTCAATTATCAAACAAAAACACTCACGGCTGTGCATTAAAGCATGCCGTGAGTGTTAATTTTCATCATCTATCTATTTGTTATTAGTCCGACCTTCAAGTTCCATTCCCTTCTCCAGGGACCGGTCGACAATAATCGACTGTGAGTCAGCAACTGGGAACTCGGTTTCGGGATTCATTTCCTGGGCGTATGACAATTCTGTGCAACCAAGGATTACCACATCGGCGCCCTTTTCTTCAACCATCTTCCGAACCAATTCATGGAATTTCTTGCCGTCAGAATGACCCTTTTCCTTTATATCATGGTAAATTAAGTCCTCCGTCATATCGACAAGCTCTGGTGTTGGCTTAATTTCCTCGTATCCTGCCTTCTTAATGTAACCATCGTACAGGCCAGATTCCACTGTCCCACGAGTTGCTAGCAAGCCAACCTTCTTAGCATCAGGCTTAATCCGCTTGATTTCCTTAACCGTCTCTTCCAGCATGTTAAGGATCGGAATGTCGGTTGCTGCTTGCAGTTGGTCATAAGCATAGTGGGCTGTGTTACAAATTAGCACAAAGAAAGCCGGCTTTAACAAGCTCTGCTGCTTGATATCTTCAATCAAGTCTAGGTTGTAGTTGGGCTTACTGTGATTCAGAATCCAGGTTGTCCGGTCGGGGACGCTTGCGTGGTTCACCACAATGTAGTCAAGGTAGTCTTGGTCACAGTGAATGGGGGTCCGCTTATCCAAAATCCGGACGTAACTTTCCGTCGCTAACGTCCCCATTCCACCAAGAACTGTAAAGAACTTTTTCATGAATTAATCCGCCTTTCTCCCATCTTCAGGCCAACAGTGCCACGAAGATCGGCCCTAATAGGGTAATACCAATGTTACCAACCACGAATGCAGGCGTAAATGCTGCGGCAAAGTACGCACCACCCTCTGGTCCGGCCTTTTGAACATCTTCACTCATTGAAGCAGCACTCGTCCCGACACCAGACAGGGCACCAATTAAAGCTAATGGTTCCATCCGTAAAACATAACGGCCGAAAAGCAGCGTCAAAAGGTGCGGCGCAATCGTGATAATCGCTCCAACTACTAAGACCCCAATACCAAGTGACTGGACCGCCGAGGTAAACGCCTGCGCGGACTGTAGCCCAACCGTTCCCACAAAGATCGTCAGGCCGACACTTTGGCAAAATGAAGTAACGGTTTCAGGGATTGACTTGTAATCGTGGTGACGGTTGATCCAGGAACTAAGGACTAGTCCCATAATTAACGCCGCCGTCCCGTTACCAAGTTGGAGTGGGATACCATTTAATTTTAATCCAACAATCCCTAAAAGGGAAGCACCACCAATTCCAAGTGCAAACAGGGTATAGTTAACTGCATTCTCACTAGTGTGCCACTGCCCCATTTTTTCAAGGATATATGCCGTCCGGGAGGTATTACCAGTAATTGAAATAACATTTCCCGGCCGCAACTGGTTAATCAGCTGTTCATTTCCCGTGTTAGGGTCCTGGATGTTAATAAAGACCCCGTGTTGGCGAAGGATTGCTAACTGAACCGGTTTAAACTTCTTTCCCAGGACAAATTTTCGTTCTTTTGGCGCATTCGTTGGCGTCAAAACTTCCTTGATCTTGGGAATACCATGTAGGCGGTCAAAGTGAACCGCATAACCAATCACTGTAACTAAGTCCCCTGGTTTAATCTCATATTCCAGGTGGTCAGTCATCTGGTGGTCATGGAAAACAGCCAGCGCAATCAGGTGGTAGTTAGACCAGCGGTTAAACTGAACAATCGTTTTGCCAACCAGTGGTGATCCCTCAGAAACCAGGTAGGTCCGTCGCCAAGTCGGGTTAGGGTTCTTGGCGTGGAAGTGGTATTTCCGTGCCATCAGTGGTCCCTGTTCTTCAATCTTGATCCCCATCATTTTTGGTGCGATGTCCCGTAAGAAAATAATGACACCTAGCGTACCAAAAACGTAGGTCAGGGCGTAAGCAACCGGCAATTGGGCCTCATACGTGGCTTTTACCGCCTTGCTAACCGGTAATGAGCCAATTGTCTGTAACGAACTAGCCACGGTTGCAGACTGGGTCAACGAACCGGAAATAACCCCGGCGGCAACACCTGGGCCAATCTTGAAGGCAACGAAAAGTCCCCAGGATACGAAGAAAGCAACCAGCATCCAGAAAAGACTGGCAATTATTATCCGTACCCCAAATAGCTTTAAGCTGACTAGCAGCTGGGGGCCGATCCGGTAACCAACTGAGAACATGAAGGCACCAAAGAAGATAGTCCCTAGCATTTCATTCCGGGGAAAGGCACCGATTTGGCCGACAATTAAAGTTACTACCAGCGTACCAACAGTAGCTCCGATGTTAAACCGTCCCGCAATTTTGTAACTCCCAATGGCGAAACCAAGCGCAACACAAATGAACAATGTGAAGGTCTGGTTCTCAACCATAAAATGAATGATTGTATCTGTCATCAACCTTAATCTCTTTCGTATTTAATAATTCCAGCCATATTATCACATTGCCGGGTAGCCAATTCAACAATCATTAACGACTTGTCATTGAATGTTAATAAACCGCAACTAGGATGCAATGTTGACGTTAAAAAAAGGACTAACGTATCTTCGCGCTAGTCCTTTTCCACAGACAGACCTAACTTGGTCCGTTTAGTACTATTTTTTCATCACAAAATACTTTTCAAAGTTCTTCTGTGAAACTGAATCGATCCGCTTCCCTAGAATCCAGCGCATCAGGTTCATATCCTTGGAATAGCTGTAAGTCGTGCCATACCGGCCTTCCTTAATCAGCTTTTCCGCTTCCTTCTTGATCTCATTATCCTTTGCATATTCCAGGAAGGTCTTCTTCGATACACTCAACCATAACTGGTACTTTGCCGGATCCTGGTTTGCATAAATTGTATCCTGGTCCTTTAGACTATCAAACACATAATCCTCAACCGGGAACGTTGCTAGCTGGTGACCATTCAGCGAAACAAAGAAACTGCTCCGTCCCTGCCGGGGGTTGAGGTCAAATACCTTAAACTGGCCATCCCGCCGGTCATACTTCAAATCGAAGTTGACAAAACCGGTGAAATCAACATTTTCCAGGAAGCTCTTAATGTTTTGGTAAATTTGCTTGTCGTACGCCGGCATAATTGCTACATAATTGCCCACGTTTGCCGGTTCACATTCTTCCAAGAGCGGGTGCCCCAGGCTCATCAGTTTAACCTGGTGGTCCTTACCAACATAGCAGTTAATTGTCCGCATGTTGCTATCGTCACCCGGGATGAATTCTTGAAGGATCAAGTCACCCTTATACGGGCTATGCTCATAAATAGTTTCTAAAACCTTTTGCAGGCGGTCGGCATCGTTAATAATGTAGGCCTTTTCGTATCCTTCAAAGTTCCCCTTATGCCACTCAACCGCATCCGCTGCTTTCAGTGCAACCGGAAATTCAAATGGTGACTTGTAATTCTTGTAATCCGTATCTGGCTTCAAAATATCAGTCTTTGGGTATGGCAGACCATACTTTTCACAGATATTGTAAAACTCTTCCTTGTTCGTCAGCTTTGATACTGATTCATAGTCGGCATATGGGATTGCCATGTACTTAGCTAATTCTGCACGATTCTTGCTGACCAGCTCAGTGTAGTCATCCCCACAGCTAATTAAAACAACCTTCTTCCCCTGGTTAATATACTGCTTGGCCGCATTAACCAGGGTCTTCGTAAATACTTCCGGATTTTGTAGGTTTGCATCAAAGTGCAGGTCGACGATCTTCGAAAACCGGGTTGGTGCCAATTCAGCACGGGCATACAGGTGGGACTTCACCCCATACTTTTCATACATTGACCGGGCCATTCCATAGGCATTAAAGTCGCTTCCTAAAATCAGCGGAACAAATGGTTGTTCGCTCATTTTGTCTCACTCCTTCTATTAAACTAAGCACAACGCTCCTTATTACAAGCTCTTATTCTACCATACTTTATTTACTTGCTCGAACTTTGGCCAGCTTTTGCATCCGGTAATTAGTAATAATTGCGAGCACGACAATTACCGCCATTGCCAGTAAGAAGAGGTAGTCAACCCGTCCACCAGTATAAGTACGGGTCCGCATACTACCGCTTCCACTATTTTGAAAGACTGCCAGAACTGCGGCTAAGAAGCCCGTCCCCAATGAACCGGCAAATTGTTGAACCATGTTAAAGATTGAATTAACGTCCGCACTATTCTTAGCATCAACCAGGATTGAAGCATTAGAAATCGTGTTCCCGAAAGCAAAGTTAAACCCAATCCGGAGAATTACGAAGAAAAGCATCACCAGGAAAGGTGTTAGCTGGCGTTGGAAGAGGGAAAAACATAGCGTCCCTACTAGCAGTAAACAGCCACCAAAGGTTACCGGCTTAGCAAAGCCCTGCAGGTCGGCGAGCCGACCTGCAAATGGCGCAATGAAGGCACCAAACACCGACCCAGGTAAGAGGACTAAACCAGCAATCGTTGATGAGGCCCCCAGAACATACTGGGCATACAAGGGAATTACTAGTGAAATTCCAATGTTGATAAATTGCAAGTTGAAATAGGTCAAAGTCGACAGGCGTAGTGACTTGCTCTTGAAAACACGAAGGTCAAATAACTGCGACTTGCCATGGTTATTAACATAGACAAAGACACTAAAGGAAGCCACCGCAATGATTAGCCACAGTACTAGCCGCCAGCTAGGTCCCTGTTTTCCAATCGTTGAAAAGCCATAAACAACTGAGAACAATGCCACTGCTAGGCTCAGCAAGCTCCCATAGCTAAACCGCTTATCATTACCCAGTGGTTGGTTACGAATAAATAGCTGACCAAGCACCAAGCTCACCAGGACAAAAGGCAGTAAAATCCAAAAGATCATTCGCCAGGAGGTTATCGCCGAAATCCAGCCACCATACGTTGGTCCCAATGCCGGTGCAAAGGAAATCACCATTCCCGCAAAGCCGGTCATGGAACCCAGCCGTTCCCGGGGAATTTCCGTAAAGATCAGGTGGAAGAGGATTGGCGTTGATAGGCCGGTGGCAATGGCCTGAATTAGCCGGCCAGTTAGCAGCATAGCAAAGTCCGGCGTTAAGGCACACATTAGGTCGCCAATAATAAAGGCTAAGACCGCGGTCAACTGTAGCTTCCGTGCCGCAAACTGCCGCAGAAGATAGGCAGTTGTCCCCATCGTCACCGTCACCATTAACAGGTAACCCGTCGTAATCCACTGGATGGTATCTAGTGAAACACCCAGCTCCCGGGAAAGTTCTGGATAGGTAACGTTCATCGAGGTTTCGTTTAGAATTCCGATAAAGGTTAATAACGCTAATGAAATAATTGCTAAGTATGTATGTTTACTTTTTTCAGCCACACAAATTTCCCCCTTTTCACTAAAAAAGGGCCATGGTGATTGCTCCACCACAGCCTGGTTATCGTTTTAGTTATACCAAATCTATTGAAAGCGCGTCAAGAACTTATTGCTTGCTCAAGGTACGTAACCAGTCCTGAGTTACCTGGTCCAGCGAGGAATCTGGCTGATATGGTAGCGGTGATAATAATGCAGCAACTTTTGGCCAGTCAATTTGTCCCCCTTGATACAGGGTCAGTAACAGTAGTTGAGTTGTCTGCTTCTTCTTTGCCGGGTCAATCTTAGTCTGGTTAAGCAAGGTTGACATTGCCCCTTTTTCTGCTAGGACCGTAGCGACTAGCTGGTTGAGCTCTGCTGGTGTAACCTGGTCACTAATCCGTACCCTGCTGGCTAATGGGACTGCTGGGACTTCCTTTACCAGAAACTTTTGCAGCAAGTTCCAGTTATCCGTCACCTGCTTAAAAAACTGCCAAGGAACTTGGGCGTTTAGCCGATTCACTAGTTCTGGGACTATTTTAGCCAGTTTCCCTTGTTTTGCAACCAACTGGTCCGCAATTTCAATCAAGAACCGTTGGGTGGTTTCCTGAGCCGACTGTGGGACCCGTCTCTTGGCTGTTAGCGCGAAACGAACAACTAAGTAGTCAGTTAGCTGGTCATTATTAATCGTGTTGCCCTTCCCCTGGTGACGCTTTGCTTTAAAATTATTAAGTTGTTTAAGGCGTGCTGACTTGGCAAACTGACCCTGTTTTGGCATCTAAATTACTCCTCTTTACTTTTTCCTTAATGCTAGCACAACTAATCAAAAGTGGCTGTTAACTACCCGGTTATAGTAAACCAAGTGCATTTTCATTTTTGCCGGTTCGACTACTATTTTTGAAACGCTACAGTTATCTGGCTCCAAGATATCCATTCCACACGCACCCGTCACGATTGCCGCAAATGAACGGACTGTAAAGCCATGCGTAACAACTACTATTCGCCCGTGAGGATACTTAGTAGTTAACTCCTTGGTAAAGGAACGAACCCGTGTCTCAACCTGCTGGAAGCTTTCACCATGGGAAATAGAAACATACTCTGGCCGTACTACTCCTGCCAAGGGATAAAATAGCTCCGGGTATTTCTGCTTTAGGTCCGTATTTTTCTGACCATCCCAATCACCATAAGAAATTTCCCGCAATCGATCATCAATAATTAGCGGTAAGTTAAGCTGATGGTTTAAGATTTGTGCGGTTTGCTGCGCTCGATGTAGCGGTGAAACATATAGCGCCGTCAAATTATTTCCCAGGTTAAGTTTTTCTGCTAATACAGCAGCCTCTTGCTTACCGGTTGCCGTTAAGTACGTTCGTTCGTCATCAATAGTTCCTTGTTTTAGTCCCATTTTATTGGCAATGGTTTGTCCGTGTCGGATTAAGTATATTTCAGTCATCATATCGCTCCTAAAAACAAAAGAGGTTATCAGGAAAACCTGATAACCTCTTGCCAGTTGGGCTAGCTGGATTCGAACCAGCGCATGACGGTACCAAAAACCGTTGCCTTACCGCTTGGCTATAGCCCAATAATAAAATATGGAGGAGGGTGGATTCGAACCGCCGAACCCGAAGGAACGGTTTTACAGACCGTCGCGTTTAACCAGACTTCGCTACTCCTCCATCAACGTTAAACTGATATGTCATCAATCAACGTTTATTATAATACCGAATATCCGTCCCAATTGCAAGTACTTTTTTATTTAAAATTTAAAAAGTACAATTAGCCAGGTGTCAGTTCACCCATCGCTAATTTACTTATGCCTTTAAAACAAAAAAGAGGCTGAGCTAAACTCAACCTCTTAGATAATTAATCAACGCCGCCCATCAATCCATGGATCTTCTTTACAAAGAACATCAGGATGATACCGAAGATGATACTTACCAAACCAATCGTCAGGAAGTATGGAACTTCTGTTGATGATGAGTAGTACTTAACGATTTGGGCGTTAACCGCTTGACCAGCGGCATCGGCCATAAACCACATACTCATCATTTGTGACTTAAAGGCGTTTGGTGCTAACCGGGTAGTAACGGCCAGGCCAATTGGTGAAATCAGCATTTCACCAATTTCAACGATGAACCAGGAACCAACCAGCCAGAATGGTGAAACCCGACCAGCAGTAGTACCGTGAATCAATGCTGGTAATGCCATGAAGGCGTACGATAAACCAGCGAAAACCAGACCAGCAGCAAACTTACCAGGTGCACTTGGTTGGTTCTTCCAGTGGTCCCACAGGGTAACGAATACCGGTGTCAGGATCATGATGAATAATGGGTTCAATGTCTGGAAATTAGCGGCCGCAAAGTGCCAACCACCAATGTGCAAGATTGTCCGTTGTTGGGCGAACAGTGCCAAAACAACAGAACCTGATTCTTCAATTCCCCAGAAGATAACAGCAGCGATGAACAGTGGGATGTAGGCAATAACCCGTGACTTTTCAACCTTAGTAACCTTCTTGGAATTTAACATCATAATGAAGTAGTAGATTGGCAGTGCAATGGCAATAATAGTGATCAACGTAATAATGTTGTTGATGTTTAATTGACCAAGTGCAGCCAACAGACCCAGGATAATAATAATGGCAACGACACCAACTAATGACCAAATAATAACTGGCCGTAAGTCATCTTTTTCAATTGGGTCTTCAGGGTAAAGACTATCCTTAGAAAGGTACTTCCGCCCACCAATAACGTACTGGATCAAGCCGAAGAACATCCCGATAGCCGCAAGTGAGAACCCGGCGTGGAAGTTCATTTCGCCATGGAAGAGATTCATTCCGAAGCCATTAGCAGCCCACGGAACAGCCCATGGTGCAACGGCGGCACCTAAGTTGATACCGAAGACGAACATACTGAAACCGGAATCACGACGCCGGTCTTCTGGGCTGTACAAGCCACCAACCATTTCAGAAACGTTTGGCTTTAACAAACCAGTACCAATAACGATTAAAGCAATTGATACGTAAAGTGCAGAAACACCAAATGGCAGTGACAGGGCGATGTGACCAAACATGATCAAGACACCACCGATAAAGACGGTCCGACGTGAACCCCAAACACGGTCTGACAGCCAACCACCGACAACCCCGGACAAGTAAACTAATGATCCGTAAATTGACATGATTGATGCAGCGGTGGTTTGGTCCATTCCCAGACCACCCTTGGTAACTGCATAATACATGTAGAATAGCAGGATGGCACGCATTCCGTAGTAACTAAACCGTTCCCACATTTCGGTGAAGAACAGAGTAGAGAGACCTCGAGGTTGGCCAAAGAATGCTGTATCCACATTTCTCTCTTTGCTCATATAATTCCTCCAAAATCCTTGTAATGAATTAATTATGTTACATACTCATTCCAAAAATTAAATTTATCTTTTAAAATTTCAGAATAAATTAATTATAATCGTGTCGGTTTCAGCAGTCAATCAAAAGATAAGATTTTGATGAGAAAAAAGACGGATTTGCATAAGTTTTTCGTTAAGTTTTCACGCTTTGCTTTAATAAAAAAGGTGACTGCCGTGTTTAACTTAATAAAGCAAAGCAATCACCAGTGGTTAACAATTTAAAACAACATTTTATCCCAGTCGTTTAAAAAACAAAACGCCAGCCCTCAGGCCAGCGCCTCAGTAAACTCCGGCAGTCAGACTCGAACTGACGACAACCTGATTAACAGTCAGGTGCTCTACCAACTGAGCTATGCCGGAATAACTAATCAACAATTATGATTATATCGAAAGTAACCCTTCGTCGTCAAGATCTTTTCAGTGATTATCTGTCAAAGAACTAAAAGTTCATTAAAATGCGTTTTTATTAATTTAGCGGTTAAATGCTATGGTCTTAAGGGCTAATTTTAATTATTATCAGATTAATAATTAAAATTCTCCTGGGGGTGCCCAATTTGAACCTTTTTATTCTTGAAGATAAGTGGATTGAACAAGTTAACCTCGAAAAAATGGTTAATGAAATTGCAAAGGAACAAGGAATAACTATTTCAACTCTCAAATCTTACTCCAAGGTTAATGAGTTAGCAGGTAGTCTCCCATCCCCCAGTGTTGATAACGTCTTCCTCCTCGACCTTGAAATCGATGGCGACAAGGAAGCAGGCTTAAAACTTAGTCAGACAATTAGAAAACATGACCTGTACGCCACAATCATCTTTATTACGGTGCACGATGAGTTTCTCCCCGTTACTTACAAATACCAATCCGAGGCGCTCGATTTTATCGCTAAGGATAAAGATGATGTAAAGGAACACCTAGTACGGGCATTCAAGACTATCCACAGCAAGTTGCGGCGGTTTGCCCGTCCAACCATCCTGCTAAAAATTGGCACTGGGTACACCAGGATTAGTCTTGAAGATATTCTCTACTTCACTCCTAATCCCCAGAATTCACACCAGTCATTTTTGCAACTAGCAAACAACCAGCGAATTACCGTTCATGGTTCGTTGACAACCCTTGAAAAGGAATCGCCAATGCTGTTCCGTAGTCATCGACGGTGCCTAATTAATATTTCAAAGGTTACTGAAATTAACACCCATAACCACACCGTCCTATTAAAGGGTGTCAGCAAGCCGTGTCCACTCTCCCGCTTGAAGAACACCAAACTCTTGAACCAGCTAGCGGAAGTTGCTGACACCAAAATTAATTAGCACCAGAATCCATCTTAATCATCCGAAACTGACGAATCTCCGGCATCCCCGCTACCTTACAATTTCCATAGTCATTAAATTTCCCGTAACGGTTCTTATAATAGAACGTCATCTTTGGTTGGGAGTTAATCACGAGTGACTTTCGGGCCCGGCTATCAAAGAAGCTGGCTTCCTGCCCATGGTCATGCTTTAGCTTCTTTGATACCACCAACGTCCCGCTCGCGTAACCGTTACGGGATTTTCTAGTCTTTCCTTTAATATAGCGAACCATTACTTGCCGGTTATGCTGGTTGAAAAATTCAATTTTGATTGGGATTACGTTAACGGATGAAGTGCGCAGGACCTTTTGATTTTGCTGGATCGAAAACAACACGATTCCAGCAACTAGGAACAAGGCTAGTAACGAAAAAACAATCATCGGTTGTTTTCGCGACTTTCGCTGCGTATAGCCGACCGTCTTATCACCAATTGCTGGTAATTTAGCCCCACAATTAGTACAATATCCTTCGTGAATTGAATTCAGTTTGCCGCATTTAGGGCAAGTCTTACTAATTTGTTTTTTCATTATTTGTACCTTTCTTACTGGGGATTTGAGCAAATGACTTTTTTCAACATTAACAATCCATTTATCCAGGCACCAAACACCAGTTACCTAATCACCTTTTTAATTAAGACGATCATCTTTTACCCGCTCTTATTTTGGGGTGTTTTTCGCCATGTTACTAAGACGCGGGTCCCATTGTATTACTACCTAATCTTTGGGATCGTCCTAATTTTCTTACAGCCCAATCTTTTTCTCAATGACATACTTTTTACCGTTGTTTCAGCACTTGGTATTTTTTACTTTAACAACCCTAACGAAGAGCGCTTTTCAACGGTAGTTGCCCAGTTTGGCTTCTCACTGGTCGTTTACTACTTTGCCTCGTTTGTTGGCTTAGTTGGAGCCAGGCTGGTTATCACTAATTTTCCCCAATTCAGTGCACTCCTCTTTTTCTTCTTGGTACCAATCATATACCTAATCGCCCTGTTAATTATACAGTTATCCCGGCGTTTTTTCGTACCGTATTTTAAAATTGTTTACTATCAATACAGTGGGTTAAAGTATCTTCTGAGTTTACTGTTTGTCCCACTTAGTTACTTTTTCTACCTTTTCCAGTACAACCCGGCAATGATTAGTGGGGCCTTGCACGTCAAGAATATCAACCTCTTTGCTATTATCTCGGCCACCCTATATTACATACTGGTACTGACAATCTTGTATGTGGTCGGAAGACTGCTGCAAGGCCGCGAAGAATTGCATTATGCGCAAGTCCGACTAAATAACCTGGCGAGTTATACCAGCCAGCTTGAAGTAATGTACGATGATATGCGGCGCTTCAAGCATGACTATAAGAACGTACTTTACAGTTTGAAGAGTGCATTGGATACCGACAACCTTGACTATGCCAAAGCCGAATTGGAGCGGCTAACTGATTCGACCGATTCAATCATCAACCTCCCGACGCACTTACTTGGCAACCTCAAGAACATTAAGAATTCCGGAATTAAGTCGGTAGTATACGGTAAAATCAACCAGGCCATCAATAAGCAATTATCACCAATTCTCGAAGTGGTTGAGCCAATTGACCTCACTGAAACATTAGCGCAAATTGACGCAATTCGAATCCTCTCTATCCTGCTTGATAACGCGATTAATGCAGCTGCAGAATCAGCGGAAAAGAAAGTCGACCTTTGTTTATACGAAAATGACAACGCTCAGTTCATTGTGGTTGGTAATTCAACGAAGGAAAACCGCATTGACCTCGACCGCCTAGATATCAATTCGGTTAACTTTAACCTTGGTGCTAGCCACCATATTGGCCTACGTAATTTACGGATTATTCTGGGCAAGTATCCCCAAGCAGTCAATGACCGGAGCTCTGATAAGCACTGGTTTGAACAACGAATTATTTTACCGAAAAAGCAATAAAAAGAAGCCGTAATAATGGTTTCTTCCTCCTATACCAATGAGGTCCAAAGTTCGGAAATGAACTTTGAACCTCATTTTTTATTTAATGGTTATCAGGAAATTTTTTCATTTAGCAAAAGCGTTACATCCAGAAACCCAGTATCTTAAAATTAAGGAAATTATCAACCACGGTCCAAATGCTAAAAGCTTCGTGCTGGTTCCTGACACTAACAAGGGAACTACCAAGCTGGCCTATTTCCAAGCAGGGCAATACATTTCATTGCGCCTCCACATTAATGGCAGCTATGTCACACGACCATACGCCATTCGTTCAACGCCAGTCCAAGCACTTCGCGGAGAATATATTGTTACCATGAAGCTAGTGCCAACCGGCTTTGTGACACCATTTATCTGGAAAAACTGGCACGTTGGAACCAGCGTTGTTGCCTCTGGACCAGCTGGTCAACTATTCTACGAGCCTATCCGGGATAAAGAAAATATCGTGGCCCTCGCCGGTGGTAGTGGGATTACCCCCTTCTATTCCATGGCGGGTGCTATCCTTGATGGAACAATTGATGCTAACCTGACAATCCTATACGGTAGTCGGACCCACGATAATATCCTACTGGGGGACGAACTGCAAAAGATTGCTGACCAAACTAGCAAGGTTAAGCTGGTAAATATTCTCAGTGACGAAGATGTGACCGGCTATGAGCACGGTTTTATCACCAAGGAATTGATTAAAAAGTATGCACCAGCCGGCAACTACTCAATCTTCATCAGTGGTCCATCGGTTATGTACCAGTTTGCAATGAAGGAAGTAGATCAGCTTCACCTGGCTCCGGGGCGTGTTCGGCATGAGTTAAATGGGAATAACGCTAGTCCCTATGACTTTGCTGACTACCCAGCCGCTGCTAAGGATAAGAACTTTAAGCTCACTGTCATCACCCGTGACCAATTGACCACGATTAAAGCGGCAGCCAATGAATCACTACTCGTTGCTTTAGAACGGGCTGGTATCGTTGCTCCATCCATGTGCCGGTCCGGTGTCTGTTCGGCCTGCCGTTCACGCCTCGTTAGCGGAAAGGCATTTATTCCTGCTGAATTTGACCACCGGCGGGCTGCTGATGCAGAGTTTGGCTACCTCAACACCTGCGTTTCCTACCCGATTAGTGACCTCACACTTGAAGTTCCGGTTCATGACTACGCCAACCAATTTGGCTAAAATTTAATATAAATAGGGAGCACCACCGTTCTAGTTTCTGGACGTTGGTGCTCCTTTATTATTTCACCATATCAAGGTGGGGAATACCATCCTCTAAATAGACTGCAGAGACCGGCTTGAAGCCAAACGATTCATAGAACTTTTGTAAATGGCCTTGGGCCTAAATCTGGATTTTCTTGCCCGGATATAGCCGTTTAGTATGGTCAATCGTTGTTTGAACCAGCTGACGGCCATACTGGTGACCACGAAACTGCTTTGGAACCAGGACCCGGCCAAAAGTTGCCCGGTCAGCATCCTTATCCATAATCCGGGTGTAGTCAACCAGCTGACCGCGATCATTTTTTAATAAGAGGTGGTGGGCACCATAATCCTGGTCGTCCACTTCCTGGTAGGGACATTGTTGTTCCACAACAAAAACGCAGACCCGTTCCTCAACAATTCGGCAGAACTCCTGGCTTGATAACTCGGCTAATGTTTTAACTTCAACCTTCATCTGAAAAACTCCTAAAAATAATGGGCACCAACCAGCTTCCTCATGCCCCATTTCTGGCAGGCCCTAGTAGAAGATGGTTGATGCCCAACTCATTTGCTCACAATCCGGGGACTGCAAGCGAGCGTTATTAATTTGTAAGTAATTTAACGTCTGTACTAATTGGTATGCGAAACAATGCCACTAATCTGTTCAGCATCGGTCTGACTTTCTAAGGCACTAACTGTTGTCGTAGTCTTATTGCTTGGGTCGCTAGCCTTCCAGTAAGTAACGTTATTCCCCTTAATCTTGTATTCGATTGCCCCGTCAGCTGATGGTCCTTCACCAAAGGAATAGGTATCACCATTAGATGAGAAGCTGAAGGTTTCCCGGCCGGGCATCCCGTCGTAGGTTGCTTGGAAGGCCATCGCACCGACCCGCTTTGGATCAACTGAGGAATTGCCTTGACTACTATTACCACTACCGCCATGGTGGTCAGACAGGTACTTATCGAGGTTAATACTACCATTAGCCCGGGTCATCGTGTCGGTCGACCAGTTGCTGTCCCCAGTTAAGGTTAGCCGGTTACCATCAAGGTGGGCAGTGATTGGGCTGGTGACATCACTGTCATCAAACTTAAGTGTATAGTCGTTATCGCCAGTCTTTTGCCAGGTTAACTGGTCATTGGTGTCGCTGTTAACCGGGTCGGCATAAACATAACGGCCAGTCCCGTTAGCATATAGGTTAATTGCGGTCCCCTTCCCCGTATTTTGGAAGGAGCCGACAATTCCATCTGCCGTCTTTTGGCTTGTTGCCGTCGATGAACTGTTAGATGACGATTGACAGGACTGCTTTGCAGCACACGCTGTCAATGATGTTGCAACTAAAGCGACCGCGACCAGACTGGCAAGCCGTTGATACTTTTTCATTACTAATAACCTTCTTTTCCTAAAATCCACCTCTTATTATATAGTTTTCCCGCGGAAGGTTATTAATTTTCTATAAACTGCTTAATTTTTCATCGTCGGTAATTATTTACGAATAAACTTATCATCGCTGCTAGGCTCATCTGCTGAAATATACCGTTCCACTTTCATGTGTAAGTCATACTTTTCCCGTAACTGGGCCAGTTCCTGCATCATCGGCGAAGCATGGTGACGGTCAATTGCCGCTTGGTCCGCCCAACGGTCAATTAATAGAACCGTCTCGGGATTGTTTGCTGGGAAGAAGTAATCGTACCGCTCGTTGCCCTCTTCTTGACGGATCCGGTCCGCAATCCCACTGCTCTCCATTTCTTCCATGAAGCGCCGGGCACTGCCATTCTTGCCAGTGTAGTAAAGGTTAATGGTTAAACTCATTTTTAGGCTCCTTCTTAATCGTCCATAATCCGATATTCTTCAAAGTAATTTTTGTTCTGTCTGATCTCACCAGATTGGTAGAGAGAAATTTTATGGGAGAGTCGGTCAATCGACCGCTGAAGGTTGCGTTGCTTCTCTAGCAGCAAGTCACGTTGTTCCACCAACAGGTTCTCCCGAGCCTGCAGGGTTGCATCCCCTTGCTTCAACAGCTCCACATATTCAACTAACTTCTCCACCGATACCCCAGAATGCCGTAGACAGATGATCATCTCAACCCACTTTTGCCAAGTTTATTGTGACCTACCAAAACGGTAAAATTGCCTGCCTCGAGCTTGGCATAGGAATGAATACACCGGAAAGTTGGATCGTTGCTTAACTGACCTATTCGACGATCACCTTTCCGTGGAACATATCCATTCCGCAGGCGTAGTTATAAGTGCCCGGTTGGTCGGTTGGGATATCAACGGTCACCCGCTTTTTGCCATCTAACTTCACGTCAATGTCGAGGTCCTTGAAAACAACCTCGTTCATGCACCCCATGTCACCCTTGGGTACAAAATCAATTGCGGCGGGTTTGCCCGTCTTAAACTTCACAACTGCCGGCTTGTACCCGCCATTAGCAGCGGCAACAACAACTTTTTTGCTTTGCTTGTTTGAAAATAGACTCATGATCTTCACTCCTTTTTGCATTTTTATATTGGTATAACTCGCAGTAATAACTATGGCTCTATATTTGATCGCAAAAAGTCACGTTCTGTCGGGTGGTCGCCTAAGTAGCGGGTGCTAATCGCTTGAAAGTCTTCCTTTGCATATCGAAATGGCGCCTGATTTTTTAATAAGGCCAGGTCGGCTAACATTAACCGGTAAAAGGACCGACCATTAGCAGACTTAATGCCGAGCAAGGGATAATTATGGGCCGCCCGGCGGCGAAACAGCCGGACATCCGCAAGTAGTTTGTCAAACCCTTCCACCGATAATGGTGCCTTAAACACACGCGCGAGGACCTGGGTCTGGACCTGGCTCCCCAATAAAAAGAAGGCGTTCGTTGCCACCCCAAACGACATTTCCTTAACCAGGACCCAAGGAGTAATTTCACCGTTATATGCTTGCCGGTAGCCAGCGAAGGGTTCTAAGTAGTGCTGTTTGATCCGGCGGATACGGGCTTTAAGGTCGCCGCGCCGGATCACCCGGCCATCCTCCAACCGGTATGCTTCCTTGAAAATTTCACCATGCCGCATTGCAGGAAGAGCAGCGGCTAAAGCCACCTTAAAGGATTGCTCAAATAATTGCAGGCTGACCATCATCACATTTTTTAGTTGCTGGTCTAAGTGGTAAAGGTCGGCAATGTCGTTAAAGTCGATCGACCGTTTTTGCCCTGCAAAGTGTGGTAAATACTGGTCAACAATTTCGTGGTAACCATAAGCCTGGCTTTGTCGGGCAAAGTATTCTAGGTCATTAACCGTGATGCCGCGGGTATTCAATTGCTTAACTTGTGCTTCAACATTATTATCCATTACCTTCGCCACCCTTTTCAGTTAATTATACCAAGCCGGCTTGACTCCTGCCTGGCTAGTAAGTGAAAATAGCGTTAGGAGGTTGCGCAAATGAAAAAGATTTACTTTCTCTGCACTGGGAATTCGTGCCGGAGCCAAATGGCCGAGGGGTATGCCAAGACCTTACTCGGCAACCATTACGATGTACGGAGTGCGGGTGTCGAAGTCCATGGTCTAAACCCGCTAGCAGTTAGGGTGATGGCCGAAGATGGGATCGATATTAGCAAGCAACGGTCGACGCTAATTGACCCGACCTTTTTTAACAATGCCGACTTAATTATCACGCTCTGTGGTGATGCCCGTGACCGCTGCCCAGTCCTGCCACCACAAGCAATGGGAATTCATTGGCCCCTCCCTGACCCCGCACAGGCAACCGGCAGCTTAGCGGAACGGTTAGTGACCTTTCGCCAGGTTAGGGATGAGATTAAGCAGCGGATTTTAGAATTGCGTTAAAAATTGGTGTAAGTCTTTCTATCGATCAAAAGCAACCAACACGGTACACAAATAGAGGTCCAGAGCTCATAAACGAACTCTGGACCTCTTGTTCTCTTTTACATTAACTTCTTTAATTCGGCAATTGCCTTTTCGTAATCCGGTTCATCAACCAACTCACTTACGATTTGCCGGTAGACAACCTTGCCATCTTGATCAAGAATCCAGACTGACCGTGCGAGAACGCCCTCATCGGGAATCAGTAGCTTTGATTCATAACCGAATGATTCTTCCTTATCAGAAACCAGTTCCATGTTCTTAACTCCTTCAGCGGCGCACCACTTCTGCTGGTCTTCAGTGGTGTTGGTTGAAATAGTCAAGAAGTTTACATCTGGGAACTGGTCCATCGTTGAATTAAAACGCTGGGTTTGAATACTACATACTGGAGTGTTGATATCGGGAACAACGCTTAAGAGAGTAACCTTACCAAGTAATTGGCGGGTCTTAATCTTAGCACCGTTCTTATCAAAAACCTTGAAATGTGGGAATTCATCACCGACTTCCGGTGGGTTACCTACTAGTTGCCGTTTTTCACCATTAATCGTGATTTCCATGCTTAGCCACTCCTTTGCTAAATTTGATTAGGTCTAGTATAACCAAAACACCATCAAAAATCACTGCTTAAGCCCATGATTTTAGAAAAGTCACGACAATTCTTTAGCCCACAGATATAATAGAGAATAAAAGTATTATGGAGGCAATAATGATGGATCAACAAGGCTTCTTTCACACTACTGATGATGCGGTGCTCTATTATGAATGGCGAAGCTGACCAGTGATACATTCGACCGCCTGACCACCGACGAGAATTGGGTTATTACCATTTAAGTTAACGTTAATAATACCGTTTCGGCCCATCTTTTGCCCTTGATGAGCAATGTACTTTTGCTTATTTAACAAATGATGGCTTTTAATTAAAGCTGCCACCGCACCATTACCGCTTCCGCAAACAGGATCTTCATGCACTCCCTCTACTGGTGCAAATGAGCGAACTTCAAAATCACTGTCTGCTGATTCTTGCGGTGCAAATACAGTCACACCAGTAGTTCCGGTAGGTAGCAATTTAACTAGTTGTTCATCTTGAGGATCCAGGCTTAAAACGTCTTGAGCAGACTTTAGTCCCATTGTTAGCCAAATTGCCCCAACATCAACCATTTCAGTTAATGTGACCTTTGACGTATTGCTTAAACCAAGTGCTTTTGCAACCTGTTCATTTAATTCATCTGTTACAGAGGTAATCTTGGGCGTTGGTAAAGCAAAGGAAAGCTGATCACCGTCAATGTAAATCTTAACGAGTCCCTTACCACAATCCTGAACTAAGTAGCCCTCATGAGCAGGCTTAATGCCGTTATTAAGCGCTACTCGGGCAGAACCGACAGTTGGGTGCCCAGCAAATGGTAATTCTTCATGAGGAGTAAAAATTCGTAAACGATAATCTGCTTCCGGATTAGTTGGGGAACAAATAAAGGTAGTTTCTGAAAGGTGCGTCCAATTAGCAATTTTCTGCATTTCTGAGTCTGTTAATTGGTCCCCATCAATGATTACCGCCACTGGGTTTCCTTAATAAGGTACTCCAGTAAAAACATCAGCTTGACTGAATTTTATTGACATAGAACTCCTTCTCTCTGCTTAGTTAGATTAACTTTAATTATAGCCATTATTCCTACAAAAAATTAAAAAGTAGTTACTTATTGCGAATAGCCGCTATCCCTATTTTTCAATGTCTTCATTACCCTTCAGAAAATTTATGGCTGTTAATATGTAAATTTTGATTAGCTTAAATAATTGGTCAATCTCAATATACTCATTTGCCATTCCCACAGTTTCACCATTGAAACCGTACCAAAATGCTGGAATTCCATCCCATCTCCAATAGCGAGCATCTGATATGGCAATTTCTGGAACTGGTTGAGCATCGATTTGGGAAACTGACAGAATTGCATCGTGTAAATCATTATAAAGTTTTCCGCCGGGTACACTGATATCTGCATCATCCCCACCGATAACGTTCATCTTAGCGCCAGGATACTTATTTATTATTCTGCGTAGTCGAGCTAAGATATTCTGCCGATTTACGTTTTGCGGTGTTACCATCATAAGCTTAAAAGTGGCGTTAGATGGGATCATACTCGTAGAATCGCCAGCTTGGAACTTGCTAACAGTAAGGGTGGTCTTCTTTAGCTGATTTGCCATTCCAGAACCGACTCGTTTCTCATACCACTTTCTACGTTCAGGTGTATTAATAACTTTCTGAACAGGACTTGGTAATTGAACAGCGATTGCTGGAAAGCTTTGCAGGCGTTGAATAATGTTAGATGCTACAACAATTGCATTGGTTCCGAGATTTTCGTAACCAGCGATTGCTCCTGAAGTGTTAACCGTTATCTTGATTTCTGTATACCCCTTAGAAGAGAAGGCAATTGTTTCAGGATGAGTTGGCTCAGCTAGCAATACCCCATCGACACCTTTTAATTCAGGCATTTGCTGCCGGACATAATAACTTCCCCGCCCCCAACCAGTTTCTTCATCTGAAACTAGCATCAAGCTTAATTGGCCGTTAAGCCGGTCCGGAATTGATGAAAGATATGTGTAGGCCACTAACATTGCAACTACTCCAGCTTTCATATCCGCCGATCCACGGCCAAAGATCTTGCCGTCCTTAATGGCACCGCTAAAAGGTTCGGGAGACCAAGCTTCATGATTGCCAACAGGTAGGCAGTCAAGGTGTCCATTGAAAAGTAGTTTGCGCCCACTTCTGGTCGGATTAAGAGTGGTAACCAAGTTAGGCATCGTTGCTTGTTTAGCAAGGGACGTAAAGGAAAGCTGGTAACACGCTAAATAGTCCTGAACGAGTTTCATGCTTGGTCGGGTATCTTCAAGATTGTGGGGGTTATGGCTTTTGATTAATTCAGAAGTAAGGTTGATTATTTGTTGACGGTTAGCTTCAAGAAAATCATTAATTTGATTTTGCATCGGATACTCCAAACAACCGGTTTTAATAGTATTCGTCATGACTATCCACAGGTTAGCAAATCAATTTTTTTATTGCAAGAACCAGTATGGATTTGCTTAATTCATGATGCAACATCAACTAGCAAGATCATTACCGGGACTTCTATCATCAGTCCAATCACAGATTAACTCAAGAAGTGCTTAACAGCCCTAAATTAATGGATAGCGATCTTCATTACAAATACAGTGGATTATTGGGATCAAAGCCGGTCTTATCCTTATCAGTAATTGCCCGGATCACTTTAGCGGGTACACCAGCCGCAATGACGTTTGCCGGAATATCATGAGTGACTACGCTTCCGGCACCGATGATTGTATTATCCCCAATTGTTGTCCCCGGGGTAACAGAAACATTAGCTCCCAGCCAACAACGGTTACCAATTTTAATTGATTTTGCAATACAGCCACCACGTTCTCGTTCACCGGCATCAAAAAGGTGGTTACTGGTATACAACCCAACCTTCGGACCAAATAAAACGTTATCACCGATTTCTACCGGAGCACCATCCAGGATCGTACAATCATAGTTGGCATAGAAATGATCACCAACATGAATATTACGACCAAACTCACAGCGGAAGTTTGGATTTACAAATGGTGCTTTACCCGTACTGCCAAATAATCGCCTAATCAGCTGTTCCTTTTTGGCCGGATCACTTTCATTATTAATTGCATTAGTATTTACAGTTGCCTGGTCACGGGCCTGCACCAATAGTGGGTCCAGGTCATTATAGGGTTTCCCCGTTGCCATATAGGCAAATTTTTCTGCTAACTTCATTACAATTACTCCTTGATATTTAACTTTCCTTCTGAATACAGGACTGCCTTACTAGCGAGCGTGGCTTGTTTACCCCAGCAATCACAATAGAGAACTCCACCACGTTGTGAGGCCTGGTAAGCAACAAGGTGATTTTTACCTAGTTGTTGTGCCCAGTACGGGATAATATGACAATGACCGCTTCCGCAAACTGGGTCTTCAGCAACAGATAGCTTCGGCGCAAAGGACCGGGAAACACAATCGTCCTTTTGACTGCGTGCCATTGCATGCTGCAAGAGACCATCCAGTTTTACTAATTTACTGTAAGCACACCATAACGACACGTATTGAAAAAGGCGGTCGTGATCCTCAAGCTTGGATCACGATCGCCCTACTTATTGGTGACAATTCTCTTGAATTACTTTTGCCCATGGCAAATAAGCCTCAAGACTTACCGTCTTGCGGTTGGGTAGCTCCTCAAATAAATATTTGAAGTAGCGATAAGGATTTAACTGATTCATTTTAGCCGTTGCTACTAAAGTATAGAAAACCGCACTGATTGGATAATCTCAGTATAGGAGGCACTGCAGTGACCGTTTAGGCTAGACGAGTTGTTACTGGTTGCTTACATTAAATACGTTTTTAATGTTTTAAGGAAAATAAAAATGCTTTTATATCAACGATTTAAATCGATACAAAAGCATGAAAATAAAGAATGCCGACAAGAGGAGTCGAACCTCCGACCTTCTCTTTACGAGGGAGATGCTCTACCAGCTGAGCTATGTCGGCATAAAAAGAAAAGCTGCTAACTGAACCAGTCAACAGCTTCAACAACTCCGGCAGTCAGACTCGAACTGACGACAACCTGATTAACAGTCAGGTGCTCTACCAACTGAGCTATGCCGGAATAACGCGTGGCAACGTCCTATCCTCGCAGGGAGCGATCCCCCAACTACTTTCGGCGTGTTGAAGCTTAACTTCTGTGTTCGGCATGGGAACAGGTGTATCCTTCAAGCCATCATCACCACACTTCGTCTCGCTTGAGACGAGAGCTTGCGCTCTCAAAACTAAACAATATCTAATCCCACCAACAAACCTAACCGCTTTGCCTTGGTTAAGTCCTCGACCGATTAGTAATGGTCCGCTCCATGCATCACTGCA
>NZ_CANDNW010000009.1 GCF_947387525.1 Limosilactobacillus viscerum | reverse complement strand
CTTTTGTTTGTGGTTATTCAAAAGTCTATCACAAATGACTTTTTTATTTTTCTAACTTAATTTTACAAACCGCGATTTTAAAGGCATTAATCCGCCTTAATGTTTGCTACTCCTAAAAAATGCTTAGAATTATTCTAAGAAGGGTTGATTAATCAAAAAAGTGGGTTATACTAGTAATTGTAATTAAGAATCATTCTAATTAAGGAGAGGATATCTATGAATTTTGTTGGACACGAAATTGAAGACTTCAAGGTAAACGCATACCAAGACGGTGAAACTAAGGAAGTTACTAAGAAGGATGTTCTTGGTAAGTGGAGCATTTTCTTCTTCTACCCAGCAGACTTTTCATTTGTTTGCCCAACTGAACTAGAAGCCTTACAAGACAAGTACGAAGACTTCAAGAAGGCTAACGCTGAAATCTACTCCGTTTCTGAAGATACTGAATTCGTTCACAAGGCATGGGCTGAAGCATCTGACAAGATTGGTAAGATCAAGTACCACATGCTTGCCGACCCTGCTGGTAAGTTAGCCCGGATGTTTGACGTACTGGACGAAGATGATGGTCAAGCATACCGTGGTGTCTTCATCGTTGACCCTGATGGCAAGATCCAATCCTACACTATTAACAACATGGGTATTGGCCGGAGCGCTGAAGAAATTCTGCGGACGCTTCAAGCTGCTCAATTTGTTCGTGAACATGGTGACCGTGTTTGCCCTGCAAACTGGAAGCCAGGTCAAGACTCAATCAAGCCAAGCTTAGACCTTGTTGGTAAGCTTTAATCCAAATTGGTGATCGATATGGCAGATGAACACTTATACGACCTGATCATTGTTGGTGCCGGGCCGGCGGGACTATCTGCCGGGCTTTACGCTGGTCGTGCAACACTGGATACCTTGATTTTGGAAGGTGACACGGTTGGCGGTCAAGTAACCACAACGTCGGTAGTTTATAACTACCCCGCGGTGGAAAAGGTTGACGGCACGCAACTGATGAACCAGATGCAAAAGCAGGTTGCCGACTTCGGTGTGACGATTGCACATGATGAAGTGGAGAAGTACCAAGTTAATGACGAGGTAAAGGTCCTGGTAGGCAAGAGCGGTAAAGAGTACCATGCCCGGAGCGTGATCATCGCTACTGGTGCCCAGCCACGGAAGGTTGGTTTCCCTGGTGAAGATGAATTCCGTGGTCGGGGAGTAGCTTACTGTTCGACTTGTGATGGTGAACTCTTCACTGGCTTACAAATCTTTGTGGTCGGTGGTGGCTACGCAGCCGCTGAAGAAGCTGACTACCTGAGTCGCTTTGGTAAGCACGTCACTGTCCTGGTTCGTAAAGACCACTTCAAGTGTCCACCGTTGATGGCTGCCCGTGCTTTGAATAACCCGAAAGTTTCAGTTGAATATAATACTGAAATTAAGAAGGTTACTGGTGACGACTACGTTACTGAAGCAGTCCTGGTAAACAATAAGACTGGTAAAGAGACGGTTTACCATGTTGACAAGGGTGACAACACCTTTGGCATCTTCATTTACGTTGGTACCCAGCCTGCCACTAAGAACCTAAAGGGCATCATCGAACTTGATGACCGTGGCTACATTAAGGCCGACGAAAATGGAGCAACTAATGTCGATGGTGTTTATGCAGCAGGGGATGTTATTGTTAAGAACCTGCGGCAGATCATCACGGCAGCATCAGATGGTGCGGTTGCCGCTACTTCAGCTGAGCAATATATCACGGCACAAAAGCAAAAGCAAGGAATCCCAATCCATGCGGATACAGCAAAGAAGGCGGCCAAGACGGTTGGTCAAACAACGAACCTTGACCAGCAAGAACAAGTAGCACCGCATGAAGGTAACTGGCTCAGTGCTGATATTGATAGTCAGTTGAAGCCAATTTTTGAACGGTTAACCAAGAATGTTACCTTTGAAGTAGACCTTAATGGTAGTGACCTTGGCCAGCAGCTGCTCGGCTTTGTTACCGAATTTGCCGGACTTGATGACCACTTTACGGTTACCAGCAAAGAAGAGAGTGACGAAAAGCTTCCGTTATTACGGCTACTTGATGAAAATGGCAATGATACTGGCTTACACTATGCTGGTATCCCAACTGGCCATGAACTGAACTCACTTGTACTTGGTGTCTACAATGTTGCAGGACCCGGTCAAACTATTGATCCGGCGATGGAAGAACGGATTAAGAAGTTGCCAGCTGCTAACATTCACATTGGTGTTTCACTGACCTGCCACTTCTGCCCTGATGTAGTGGCCGCTTGCCAACGGATGGCATCGCTGAATCCAAACATCACGGCAACAATGATTGACCTTCAGCATGATCCTGAATTACGAAAGGATAAGAAGATCATGTCAGTTCCCGCAACGATGATTGATGATTCACCGGTTATCTTTGGTAGCCAATCACTTGAACAGTTAGTTGCGGCGGTTGAAAAGTACCAATAAAATAACATGCGATTAAAAAGCCAAGGACATAAATCCTTGGCTTTTTTTGTTATTAAAAAACTTATTTTTCAATAATTGTGAAAGGTGTATAATACTGGTGTATATTTATAGGTAGATATATTGTAAATAGAACCTAAGCTTAAGACTTGCTATTAAGACATTATTAGAAATGGAAGATTCATATGGATAAAATTAGTATCATCGTGCCTGTTTATAATGGTGGTGCAACCTTACTAAGATGTGTTAATTCAATTGTTAACCAATTATATACTAATTTAGAAATTATCTTGGTTAATGATGGATCAACTGATAGCTCATTTGCAATGTGTGAGGATTTTTCAAAACAGGACCAGCGAATTAGGGTAATTAACTAAGATAATACAGGACGAAACATTGCACGCAATCACGGGATGGAAGCCTCAACTGGGGATTTTATTTCCTTTATGGATCAGGATGACTTCCTTGATCCTAACTATTTTAAGGACTTACACAAACAGGTTGAGGAATATAATAGCGATATTGCAATCTGTGATTATAAGTTCTTTGATCAAAAGACGCCCCAAAACTTAGCCGTAATTACGAATGAGGCAAAGACTAAATCAACTGGCGTTTATAGTACTGATGAGTGGATGACTAGACTAGGTGACTTTTATCAAACAATCGAAATCCCAGTGATTGTCCCTTGGGCTAAAATTATCCGTCGTTCCTGCATAAAGGACGTATCTTTCCCACATGACCGCTCACTGGCAGAAGACATTAAGACAATGTGGAAATTTTACTTGAATGCTAAGCGAATTTCTTTTAAAACCAATCCTGATTACATTAATCAGCAACATCCAGATCCGGCTAAAAAATTAGCCGCAATGATGTATGGATCAGTCAATGCACTTGAAGAGCAGATCGCCTTCTTGGGAACAAGAGGGTTTGATGTTACGAGTTACTTTCCTGTCTACATTCATTACTTGAAGATGGCACTTAACTTTTCTAAGCAACTAGGCGATGTTGATATTTATGACCAAGTGTCGTTTAAGCTCAATCATTTGGAACATTAATAATTAAATTGGCATAGGCTAGGTAGTACCTACTTCTATGGAAAAAACCGCCAGGAATAATAAAGGTTATTTGGGGAGATTTTATGGATAAAATAAGCGTGATTTTACCAATTTATAATGTTGGCAAGGACCTAGAGCGCTGCCTTAATTCTATCGTGAGTCAAACTTACACCAATTTGGAAATAATTCTAGTAAATGATGGCTCCACCGATTCATCTTTTGCAATTTGCCGTGCTTTTGCGGACCAGGATTCACGGATAAAGTTGATCAATGAAAAGAACGCGTAACGTGGAATTGCTCGTAATCGGGGGATGGAGGCTGCAACTGGTGACTTCATTTCTTTTGTTGACCCTGATGATATTTTGAATCCGATTTACTTTGAACATCTTCACCAGCAGATTGAAAAGTACGATAGTGATATTGCAGTTTGCGGGTATAATATTATTTTAAACGACGATCCGAGCCAACTTCATTCACAACGTTTTCCCGACCAGGAAAAGCTGTGGGAGTATATACTTGGCAAGAGTGGTTTACCCAGTATGGAAGCTTATACAATCTGATTTGGCTATCGTTAACTGGTCCATGGGCAAAATTGATGAAGAAAAAATGCGCTAAAGGAGTCTTTTTTCCGACTGACCGAAAGTATGCTGAAGATACAAAGACAATGTGGAAGTTTTATTTGAATGCCAGCAAAATTTCTTATGAACAATTTGCGGGCTATACGTATAACCAGCCTACAAATTCGGAACGGAAAACAGGAATTCAGTTGTATGAACTGGTTCATGCCCTGGAAGAACAGATGAGTGTCACGTTAGGTCTAGGATTGAATATAGCTTCCACTTGTGATGTTTATTACACGGCGATTAGTACCGCCTGCGATTATACAAAACATGCCGGCTTAACCAAGGAATACCAGGAGCTTTCTTATAAGCTTAATCATCTTGAAAATGGATGATGAGAAAGACGTGGAACTGGTTTTGAGAGTTTCATGAACATAAAGGGAGTCAAGGTTCGACTTAATATGCCAAACCCTGACTCCCTTTATTTACGTTATTGAGTGTACTTTAGAAAATACTCAGGCGGGACTTCCTATTCGTACTTTTTCAACTTTATAAGTTCTCATCAGTATTAAAATTCAATGGCGAGTAATCGGTCATTTTAGTGATCAATTCCATTGCTAACTTTTTGTATTCATTCATTGTATCAACGGCAAAGTTGCTACTCTGACGGGTGAGGAATGTTTCGCGTTCCTTACCAGTATAATTTTTTAACTCAGCATCCGTCGTCCGTACTAAGCGAATTGCGGCAGCACGACGTTCTTTTTGAACATCTTCCAGTAAAGGTAAGAAATCATGTAAGTGGCTATCAACCAGCACACTTGCTTGCTTAAATACCCAGTAGGCAGAGTTGAGCTGGGCAGGTAGCTTTCCCCGCTTATATGGTGCAGGAACAGCAGTGATCCCGTTGAAGAATGGAACATAGGTACTCTGTGCCGCAACCCCCATTGCTAACCAATGGATATTAGCACCAGGCTGGCGGTTCATTTGCAGCACATGTGATTCCTGCGTCTTTGCCAGGCTGATTGGCCGGTACTTATGAGCATTTGGCCCCTTGCCTAGCGGGTCAAATTCGGTCCCCTCGAAGTGGTTGCTCAGAAAATTCTGTGCATCCAGGACGGAAAGCTTTTTTTCTGGCTTCATAATGAAGAGGAGTTCGGTGCTTTCTGGATATTCATCCTTTGCTGCCTGTGGACTGAACATTTGATGACCAGCCCATACCCGCGGTTCACTGTAAATAGCGTCAGACCGGTCTGCGGTTCCGAAGATTTTCCGGAAGTTAAAAGTATTGGCTGACGGATTTAAATGATTCTCGTCAACAAACTGCTTAATCTCTGGATGGTACATAAAGTTATCAGGATCGTTAAAATCGATTTCTTGAATTGCCATTTGGTTAGCAGCAACCGCGTAGCAATCATCCGGTATCCGTTGTGCAACCCAGTAGTGTCCGCTTCCGTTTTCAAAGTACCATGCTTCATCATTATCCGCAAAGAGAACCCCGTTAGTTTCGCCGGTCCCATAATGAGCGATCATGTCACCTAACCGCTGGACCCCTTCACGGGCAGACTTAATGAAGGGGAGAACGACGGTTACCATTGCCTCTTCATTCAGACCGTCATCTACGAGCGGGTCGCACCCGAGGACGAGTGGGTTAGCATAGGTACTTTCAGTTGCACTCATGGCAACGTCATATTCATTGATCCCATCTTCTTCAAATAGTCCATCTTTATCGGCCCATTCAGGAGTGGCGGTGTAACGAGCACTGTCACCCGGGAGGTCAATCTCTAACTTGGTATCTTTGGAAATGAACCGTTTACCGAGTTCACCATGCTGGTGGACAACCATGTGCTTCGGCCAGGCAGCTTTTGCGTCTTCATTCCGGCCAATCATGATTGTGCCATCAATACTAGCCTTTTTTCCAATTAAAATACTGGTACAAGCAGTTAATTTGTTTGTCATCAGTTAGTTGAACTCCTTTATTAGTATAATTTTATCAACGTTTAATAATTGTACCGCGAATTAAATCATAAGTCGAATACTGTGTTTATCCAATTGAAAAATTAATAGTTTGCAGCAAAAATACCTAATAATATAATGGAAAAGAGATATGTGATAAGGGAGAGAGTGTTATGGAGCAAGTCTCTGTATTAATTGTTATGGTCGCGGCCTTGATCATCCCGATCGCGATGGCCCGCCTAAAAGTTTCAACGATTCCCACAGCAGTTGCCGAGATCATTGTCGGTATTCTACTGGGAAAGAGTGCATTTAATATTGTTTCGCCAAATGAAACGTTGAGTATGATGTCGACCTTTGGGGTAATCATGCTGATGTTTCTATCGGGGATGGAAATTGACTTTGACCTGTTTAAACGCCAAACCGGCGAGCAACAGGATAACAAATCACCGGTCAAACTAGCGGCACAAGCTTTTGCTCTGGTAATTATCACGGCCGCCATTCTCGGTGGAATCTTGCATGCCGTTGGTTTATTCTCTGATATATTCCTTGCAACGATTGTTTTCTCGACCGTTGCATTGGGGGTGGTTATCGCAACCTTGAAGGAAAAGGAGATCCTTGGCCGACCGGCTGGCCAAACAATTTTATTGACCGCGGTCCTCGGTGAAGTCGTCCCGATGCTCTCGCTGACAATCTATGCGTCGATCAACGGGGGAAATGCCGGCCGACTCTGGTTAATAATTCTCCTGTTCTTAGCGGCAATTATCTTGCTGCGCCGGTTTAAGCAGCCCTATGTCTGGTTTAGCCGGATTTCAAAATCAACCACCCAGTTAGATGTTCGGTTAGCCTTTTGCCTTATCTTTGTTTTAGTAACAATTGCCGAAACGGTCGGGGCTGAAAACATTCTTGGTGCCTTCCTTGCTGGAATGGTAATGAAATTACTAGAACCAACAGAGGCGACGAAGGATAAGCTAACCTCAATCGGCTACGGTTTCTTAATTCCGTTCTTCTTCATCATGACAGGGGTACGGTTAAACCTCCGCGTCTTGGTTAGTCACCCGCAAGCATTAGCACTGATTCCAGTCCTGGTCCTCTGCTTTATCCTGGCGAAGATGCCAGTGATGCTGATTTACCGGCGTCGTTTTTCAACCCGTAATTCATTTGCCGGAAGCTTCCTGGTTGTAACAACGATCACGCTGGTCCTGCCTTCCTTGACCGTTGCTCGTAACCTCCATGCAATTACCAGCACCCAGTCCGACGCCTTTATTCTGGCGGCAGTGATCGTCTGCATTATCGCACCAATCATCTTTAATTCGGTCTACAAGCTAGATAAGTCCGACCTGATCAAGCAGCGGGTTGTCTTCGTTGGGACTAACACCTTCTCCGTCCCAGTAGCCCAGCAGCTGTCCAAGAACTGGTATGAAGTACGGATGGTAACTGATAATGAAGAAAATTACAAGACATTTAACAGTGAAGTAGTCGACTTGACCTATTTGCCAACGATTGATGAGCAATCATTAGCAGCCGGCAAGTTCTTCGATACCGATATTATGGCACTCTGCTTCCCAAGTGATAATAAGAATGCACGGCTGGCCAAGCTAGCAAAGGAGGAAGAAGTTGCCCGGGTAATTGCCGGTCAAAATGATCCTGGGCGAAACCAGGACAAGGTTGGTGAGCTTTACCAGCTTGGCGTTGAAATCTACAACCGTTTCAATGTTCAGATTTCGGTGTTGCGGTCACTGATTGAAACACCATCGATCCTTGAGATGCTGATGGATACCGATGCCGGCTTGTTTGAAGCCGTCGTTCGTAACCCTAACCTGGTGGGACAAGAGCTGCATACCTTGCCATTTATTGACCAGATTACGGTTAGCCGGATTTACCGGAACCACAAGGCAATTTCACCCCATGGCGATACGGTCCTGGAGGCTGGCGACCACGTCATCTTTACTGGTGAGCAGAGTGCTGCGGCAGAGGTCCGACGTCAGTTTAGGCGGCGGGGATAAAACTCCCGTGAAAGGGATTTCTTCACCGTTGCATTTGTGATAAGATAGAACAAGATTAATTGAGGAGGTTTCAGATATGCCTTTAGTTCATATCGACTTGATTGAGGGACGCACAGACGAACAGCTTAAGGGTCTGGTTAAAGACGTTACCGAAGCCATTTCAAAGAACGCCAATGTTCCAGCAGAACGGGTGCACATTGTCTTAAACGAAATGCGTAAGGACCGTTACAGTGTTGGCGGTAAGATGGTAAGCGACAAGTAATCAAAATTAGCCACCCTTAAAATTACCGGTGGCTTTTTTCTTTGCTGGAAAGGGTGAAGTTAGTTTGAACGAACAACAGTATATTATGGCCATTGATGAGGGGACAACGAGTGCCCGTGCAATCATTTTTGACCATTCAGGCAATAAGGTGGGAATGAGTCAAAAGGAGTTCCCCCAGTATTTCCCTAAACCGGGATGGGTTGAGCATGACGCCATGGAAATCTGGGACAGTGTCCAAGCTGTGATTTCTGACGTGATGATTAAGACCCAGATTAAGCCATACAAGATTGCCGCAATTGGGATCACTAACCAACGTGAAACCACGGTAATCTGGGATAAAAACACTGGTAAGCCGATCTACCATGCTGTTATATGGCAGTCGAAACAAACTAGTGACATTGCAGAACAGCTGATCAAGGACGGCTACAAGGACATGATCCATGCGAAGACCGGACTAGTAATTGATTCTTATTTTGCGGCCACGAAGATTAAGTGGATCCTTGACCGGGTCCCAGGTGCACGTGAAAAAGCAGCAAACGGCGACCTTCTCTTTGGCACGATCGACACGTGGCTATTGTGGAACCTTAGTGGTCGGCGGGTGCACGCTACCGATGTCACTAATGCTAGCCGGACGATGCTTTTTAATATTCATGATCTGGACTGGGATCAGGATATCCTTGACCTGCTAGATATTCCGCGGGCGATGCTGCCAGAAGTAAAACCCAGTTCAGCGATCTTTGGCTATACGGGTGACTACCATTTCTATGGCGTCCAGATTCCGATTGCCGGAATTGCTGGTGACCAACAAGCAGCCCTGTTTGGCCAGGCAGCCTATGATAAGGGTTCGGTGAAGAATACCTATGGGACCGGTGCATTTATCGTGATGAACACCGGGTTAAAGCCAACCTTGTCTGATAATGGCCTCTTAACCACGATTGCATACGGACTTGGCGGGAAGACTTACTACGCTCTGGAAGGTAGTATCTTCGTTGCTGGTTCGGCCGTCCAGTGGCTCCGCGATGGGCTCCGGCTCTTCAAGCACGCCAGCGAATCAGAAAAGATGGCGGTAGATGCTGAGTCAACCGGTGGGGTTTATGTCGTACCTTCATTTACCGGGTTAGGGGCACCATACTGGGACCAAGAAGTTCGTGGTGCGATCTTCGGCCTGACGCGGGGGACCAACCGGAATCACCTGGTACGGGCAACACTGGAATCGATTGCTCTGCAAACTCGTGATGTGGTTGACACGATGGTGAAGGATACTAAGCTGCCGCTGACTGCCTTGACCGTTAATGGCGGTGCTTCGCGGAATAACTTCATGATGCAGTTTCAAGCTGACATCCTTCAGACACCGATCAAACGGGCGGCAATGGAAGAAACAACTGCTTTAGGGGCTGCCTTTCTAGCGGGACTGGCCGTTGACTTTTGGAACGACCAGGATGAACTTCGGCGCCTGTCCAAGATTGGCGATGAGTTCGCACCACAGATGAGTGCAGAAAAGGCAGATCAGATTTATGCTGGTTGGCAACAAGCAATTAAGGCTGCACAATACTTTAGCCACGAAAAATAAAAATGTAAAAGGGGAAGCCATGAAACAAATGAAACCTGAACAGCTAATAACCGGGTTGGGCGAGTTTGTCACGACTAACCGTGAAGAAGAACTAGGCCCACACCAGTCACTATATGTCGAGATTTGGAACCAATGGAAGGCAATGAATGAGTATCCGATGTCGTGGGCTGATGAACGAAGTCAGAAATTGGCCAGGAAATACTGGCAGGGGATGAACCACTGGTACAAGCTTTTTGCAAAGTCACAAGATGAGATAATGAAGCTTGACCTGGCACCCACGTTTGCTGCTGCATCATTTTATGTCCAGCTGACCAACCAATATGCTGCGGATATTAAGAAACAATTGCCGCCGGTTGAGATGAGTCAGCGGGTAGTGAAAATTAATGACTTTTCTTTCCGTCTCCGCCAGCAGCTAGAGGAGTTTGGCAAGTTACAGATAAGCTACTTTACAATGATCGACTACCAGTTGCTAATTGAGTACTGGCATGAGCTGGCGGGATTAGTCGGTGTCGATTTGAAAGAAGAGGGAGCTAGTTAGTTTCCAACAAAAAGGGCCCATGACAAAACTTGGTTGTCACGGGCCCTTATTTTAGCTCCGAATATTGCAGAGATATCGCGTGCCACAACCCAGGGCCTTAGTATCTAGTTACGGATAATTGCTAGCTCGTTCCGTGTTAACGATCGTCCTATGCTAGCCATCAGGCCCTAACCGGGTTGTGGCACAACTCCCTAATTTTCTTCTAGCCACTTTTCCAGAAAAGTGACAATTTGCTGAGCATCGCGACGGTCGAAGCTAAACGTGTTGTCATGACTTTGCCCGTCGAAATCAACGTTACTCAATAGTAGCTGTAATCGTTTATGGTCTGGCTGACGGTATAAACTAAGTTCATTCTTGCAGCCGTCATCGGCATCTTCGCCATCGTAGCGAATGTTTAACCAGCCGTCTTCACTTTTTACTTGGTGCTTACTCATCTTTTCACCTCAAATTCCTATTAATTGTAATCTAGCCGGCGGGCCTTTTCAATTATCCCGCGTTTCCACTGGTAAACGGCGCTGGGGCTGACACCAAAATATTCCGCAATTTGGTGGTCAGAAAGCCTGAGAACCAGGCTAGCATGGAGGTAGCGCCGTTGGTTTAGTGAACAATGCTGGGCTAACTGGGTGAAATAAGTACTGTTAAGGGCACTTTCGATCCCAGTTGGCGCAAGTGCAGGCAGTTGTGCTTGTTCATTGCTATCGTCTTGGTCAAGGGAAAACTCGCTCAGCATAGTTCGGTATGATTGACGGCGCAGGAGGTCCAGCAGTCGCCAGTAAATGCGCTGAAAAGCATAGGCAGGGAAATTGTCTCGGTCACCCGGGAAGGCGAGGTAGGCATCGACATAGGCCAGACAACCTTCTTGGAAGAGGTCATCATAGTCATTTTGCCAGGGCTGGACGTTGAGTCGCTTTAGTACACCATAAATTATTCCAATTCGCTTATCGCTCAACAGTGATTTGAAGGCTGCTGAAGTTTTTTGCATTTCCATTTTGAGAACTTCCTTAGTGGTAGATTCCCAAGAGCTCCTGAGTGGTGCCTATGTTAAAGAAAAGTTCCTAACTAAGCGAACGATAAAAAGAGCGTTTAAGCCAGTAAAAAGGTGTTGACGGCAAGGGTTTAACATTGGTATCTTAATATTTGCTTAAGCGCTTTCATTGTTTACGTCAATAATTGCAAATTTAATTTTTGCGCTGGGAGGCGCCATGTGATTTTTAATAATGTTTACGATTTTGGGGATATTTCTTCACTGAAACTGGACGGTGAAATTGAGGGGTTTCAGCTACGTGTTGATAATTTTTTAGCGATGACTGCTTTGGATAAGGAACGGACGATTGTTCTTACCGTTCAGGGACACTTATTGCTGCTGCGTTGTACACTATCAAATTGTTTGAAACAATTTTGTGACTTGTACCACATCCGTTCTTATGAAATGGATGCGTATTACCAGCAGGTTCAATGCCGGACACAGGGCTTGATTGCGGGAAATTACCGGCTGGTGCCAAGCCAGGGAGCTAGTAATCCCCACGTTGTTTATTACAATGCTCATTTTCTCGATGCCAAGTATTACTCTGAAGATTTACAGCGAGTACTGATTATTTTTAAGACTGAGGACGGCTATTACCAGTTGCAAGTCGATGCTTGTTTTAGCAGCTTTGTCCACATTCTAGCAGCCGCAGAAAAAGTCAGCGCCTTTCAGCTGAAAAATTTGGAGGAGGAGATGTGGCGGCTGGGGGTGAAGAGTGAAGATAAAAGCTCAAGTGATATTTTTCAGTGTCATCGCGATGCTCTGCGGTTTAATGACACTATCCAGTCGGCAGTAATCCACAATGTTTTGGCAACCGCATTTGAGAATTCCTACGGTCAGAAGCCAGATGACGATTTTAGCAATTCGGTTGCAGATATAATCAATAATTAGAAAAATCTAAGAAAGTTGTCAAATAGTGGTCATAAGTGGGTGAGAAAAGTTATAATAAAACTGTGTCAGTAGTTTTAAGGCTGTAAAAGTGGGGGAAGTATTATGACTGAAGCAACAAATGAAAATGGGCTTAAGTATGCTACTAAGATTCTGCAGGATGAGTGGCAGCCAACGCTGATTTACTGGCTCGGTTTTCGGCCATTTGATATGGCTGAATTAGCCCAATTGATCCCTGAATTATCAGAAGACCAACTGGCAAGTAAAATCCATGATCTACAAAATTTGCGGGTTGTCGGCCCGGTTAAGAATAGTGAACAGCGTTACTCATTAACCGATGATGGTGAACAGCTCCGGCACCTGATGATTTCAACAAGTGTGTGGGGCGTCCAGCAGCAAGATGACAATGCTGACCGTCAGTCAATGCAAATTGTTGAACCAAAAATGGATGCTAGTATCAAGGACTTGGTTAAGTATACTGATACAGTTAAGAAGTACCTATAAAATTAACGAGGGAGTTAGGGAGTTTTCCTAGCCCCTTTTTTGTAATATGCAAAAAAGGCAAACTAAATCTGCGTAGTTTGCCACGGTAAAATGATTAAGCGACTATAATATGGGTGAGAAGAGGAGACGGTATGATGAACCGTACTTTCATGAATGGTTATTATCAAGGCGTAGTTGAAGTCGCACCGGCTTCGTTATCAGCCGCCCAGGTTGAGGAGCTGGCAGTGACGATGACAATCCAGCACCTTCGTCATGCAGGGGTGGCCATTACGACGATCCATGATTTCCTGGTTGATGATATCGGTGCAAATTCGCGGCTGGTTACCAAGTTTATTAACTTAACGGCTGATGAACTTGAAACTGCCCAGGCACGGATCATGGCAATTGCATTTGCTAAATGAAACTATATAAATGAAGGCCCAGAGCCTGGCTTATTTGACCGGGCTCTGGGCCTTCATTTGTGTACTGTGGCATTCACTTAAGCTCTAATGTCACGGTATTATTTTAAATTAAAAGTGGCTGGCTACCATGTTACTGTTAATTTGACCAAGGTGGAAGGTTAAATCGCTAGGGTTAGATTCATTATCGTCATTAGCATAGCAAACGATGATTGAGAAGTCATGGCCCCATGGGAAGCCTTCACCAAGAATCATGCTAGCATTAAAGCCAGCATTAATTGCGTCTGGATATTGGTTGCCATAGATTGCCGCAACGTCTGGCCGCTGGATTCCAGCGAAGTTCATCATTGGGTTGCTAATGGTAATACTCCGCCACTCACTATTAGTAGTATTATCCCAAAGAATTAAGTCATGGTAAGGCTTGCTATTGGCAAATTGCGATACTCGCCAGCCCTGAAGATTGATTGATGCCCGCTTTAATTGCCCATTACTGGAAAAGACAGTCCACTTGTCAAGGTGACCATGTCCTTCACCAACACCATCAGCAGACGAGCTGTTAGCTGGTTGCTGGGGTTGGATACTTGGAACTTGGTAGTTAAACGTTCGTGGTGCAAACCAGTAGTCAACAAAGTTTTCGTTGGCATCCGCAGTGGCGCTCCACCGGCTGATAAACTGAATCTGGTCATGAGCAAATTCAGGTGAAAGGTTAAAGTTGACGTTGAAGCCTGAAATGTCTGCATTGAAAACATGCGGGTAGGCGTTAGCAACATCACTCCGAACGGTGCCATGGTAAATGTCATCAAGGTTAACACTTTGCCGACCGATTTCGCGGCCTTGGGTAGCATCGTAAGCGATAATGGTGTGGTAACGGCGGATACCGCCTTGCGCAGCTTGGTTGGTGGCATGCCATCCTTGGACGTTAACCTGGCCGTTGGTGATAGTAGCACTATCTAAGCTGGCATAATTGCCCATATCGAAGGTAAATGGTGCAAACCAGTAATCAGTGTGGTTGCCTTCACCATTAACAGCATCATCGGAGTACCGAGCAATTACACTGATTTGATGACCGATTGACGAGTAAGGAATTTCAACACCAAGGTCAAATCCAGACTTATCACTTCCGTAGATGTTAGGGTAGACCCTTGCAACATCATTCCGGGTTACCGGTAAGTTAATTGGTGAACGACCAATCTCCCTATTCAAAGTCCGATCAAATACAATGATAAATGGGTGTGTTTCGACCATGCTAGCACTAGAAGCGTGCCACCCGCTAATAGCAAAGCGGGCAGCATCAGGTGCACTTGAATCGGCTAGGCGGTAGGCATCTAAGTGACCATAGTTGCCTTCATTATTAAAGAGGCGTTGTGGCGCAAACCAGTAGTCGACATAATCTTGGTTGCCATCAGCAGAGGCTGACCACCGGCTGATAAACTGAATTTCATCAGTTAAGAAGGCGGGATCTAAGTCAAAAGTGGCATCAAAACCAGATTCAACAGCATCGGTAATCGTTGGGTAGGCGTTAGCAACGTCTGGACGTGGATCAACCGTTGCATTCTTCCGCGCAATTTCCCGGTGTTGAGTTGCGTCGTAAGCGATAATGATGTGGTTTGAACGGCCAAAATTCTTGTTAGTAGCGTTCCATCCTGAAACGGTAACCTGACCGTTATTTACCTTAACGCTATCTAGGCTACCGTGGTTGCTCTGGTCAAAGTAGAGAGGGCCAAACCAATAATCGGTATGGTTGCCTTCACCATTGACACTGTCATCGGAGTAGCGTGAGATGACTGAAACAGAATCACCGTTAGCTACGACCGAGTATGGAATATATAACTTTTCGCTAAAACCAGAACGTGAGCTGTTAGCTATATTCGGGTATGCGCGTTGAACGTCTGGACGGTTGACAACTGGAGAAGTGGCCTTTTGCCGGTTAATTTCTTTGTTAGTTGTGTTGTCATAAACAAGGTAGTAGTGGTATGGTTCCGTTTGACTTGCATTAGTAGCGTTCCACCCGGAAACAAACAGGTGAGCGTCTTCATAACTATCGGAAGGTGCCACTGAGTAGCTATCAAGATGACCATAACTTGCGGTGTTAATTGCCGCAGCCTGTCTGGCAGTTGTATTTGCAGTAGCTTGTGGCTGCTGAATTACTTGTGCAGTGCTCGTTTGCTGTGCAGCTTGGTTAACGGTGGTTGTATCGGCGTGAACCGTGGTCCCCATGACTAAACCAGCAGCAATTGCCATTAATGAGGCAACCAACCATTGCTTGCCGGCTTTATACATCTTTTTATGTTGTTTGATGTTCATCAATCCTTCTCCCTTTCATTAAGCGGAATTCCCGCAAAGTACGAGCTTATTATACAACTTTTGTTCATTATTACAGTGAAAATATACTCGCTTGCCGTTACTTGTTGTGTTTTTTAAGTGAATGATGCTCGTTAATTAGTTTCTCTTTATTTAGTCTTAACTTTTTGTAAGTAGAAATTATTTGGGCGGTGTTCCGAAGTACCTGTTCAGTAAAAAAAGCCGTTAGCGGATAATGCCAACGACTTTTTAATGATAACGTGCTGCGCAGGGAGGGGCTAATGTCTAGCAGACAAAATGAATTACCGCGTACCGCGCTAACCCATTTTGCCATGCTAGTCTTACATCTCCTTTAATGCCGCTTCGCACTTCCTGATTACTTTCCTTGCTTCAGCACAATGTCTGATGGCTTTACTTCGCTACCGAAGTATGGCTTCAGTTGGTGGTTGTAGTCTTGTGTGAAGAAGCCTTCCTTGTTCAACTTCGTAATTTCCTTGTTGGACCAGTTGAGCAGTGAGCTGTTACCCTTCTTTACCGCCGGGGCAATGTATTGGTGAGGGCCTACACTCTTGATCCCAACAGTGTACTTTGGATTCCGCTTTACCCATGCGTACAGGTATGAATTGTCATCAGCCAATGCTGCACCACGGTTGTTCTTCAGTGCGTTAAACTGTTGCGTCTTTGAGTCAAACTTTAAAAGTGAAACGTCCTTTTGCTTGCTCGTGAAGTAGTTTTCTGCCGTTGTTCCCTTCGTTACAATCAGCTTCTTGCCCTTCAATTGGCTAACCTTTGTGATGGCCTTGTTCTTTGGTGAAACGACCCCAACAGAAACCTTCATGTATGGCTTAGCAAAGGAGACCGCTTGCTTCCGTTCCGGCGTAACCGTGAAGTTAGCCAATACGATATCCGCCTTGTTGGAGTTCAATGTATCAACACGGTTGTTGGCATTTACCTGAACGAACTTTGGCTTAACACCCAGGTCCTTTGCCATCCGCCGTGCTAATTCAACATCGTAACCAACACGCTTACCATCTTTGTTAACCCAGCCATATGGTGGAAGGTCACCGAAAACAGCTACCCGTAATTGGCCACGCTTCTTAATTGCTGAGACGGTTGCATCATTGCTTGCCGCATTAACATGAGTCGGCTTAACGGCGTTAGCAGCAACAAAGAGGGCTGCTGCTGAAACCAAGGTGACACCAGCAGTAATAACTTTCTTCCAATTAATTTTCTTCATAATCAATATCTCCTTTAATTAAAATTCCATACTATTAAGAAACTCGGCTGCCCGTGATGTTTGTGGCTTTTCAAAGAACTGTTTACCTGGCGTTTCTTCCAGTATCTTACCGCCCTCCAAGAAAAGAACCCTGTCAGCAATTTTAGCGGCGAAGTTCATTTCGTGAGTCACAATGATCATCGTCATGTGATCCCGGTCAGACAACTCCTTGATGATTTGTAAGACACCACGAACCATTTCGGGGTCCAGCGAGGCAGTTACTTCGTCAAAAAGCATCAGTTCAGGATGCATGGCCAGCGCTCGGACAATCGCAATCCGCTGCTTTTGCCCACCAGACAATTCACGGGGGTAAGAATCAGCGTGATTGCGAAGCTCAACCCGGTCGAGCAGTTCCAAGGCTTCCTTCTTAACTTCTTCCTTGTCCCGGCCTTGAACTTTGACCGGCGCAAGAAGGATGTTGTCCATCACTGTCAAGTTAGGGAAGAGGTCGTAGCTCTGGAAAACCATGCCGATCTTTTGCCGAAGTTCTTGCCAGTTCTTCTGGTCTTGTTCAATCTCTTTACCGTGGAAGTAAAGCTTCCCGTCACGGAATGGTTCTAGCCCATTAAGTGTCCGGATCAGGGTACTCTTACCAGAACCAGAAGGGCCAAGCAGAGTTACCACTTCGCCCTTATTAATACTGAAGTTAATATCATGAAGTGCTTGCCAGTCACCATAAAACTTGTTTAAGTGTTCAACTTTAAGTATTTCTTCTGCCATAAAAATTTTTCACCTACTTTAGTATTGCTGCTTAGCGGTAAGATGCTTAGCCCATTTTGATAGTGGGTAGTCAATGATGAAGTACAGGATAAAGATCAATCCGTAAACCCAGAAAACACCAGTGGGGTAAGTCTGGTTGTTGGCCTCAATAATTTGCTGACCAACGTTGATTACGTCCATAATACTGATCATCAACAAAAGCGACGTAGTTTTAATTACCCGGGTAGCGAGGTTAATCGTTGCTGGTAATTCTAGCCGAACCGCCTGTGGTAAGAGGACGTAACGGAAGAGCTGCCACTGACTAAGACCAAGTGCCAGACCAGATTCGCGCTGGTGCTCAGGAACAGATTCAAGTGCACCACGGACAATATCTGAAAATTCAGCTGATACCCAGAGCGTAAAGGCAAGAACCGCCATCCACGTTGCCGGCCAGTTAATATTAAACTGCCGGGGAAGAATATAGTAGGCCAGGAAAAGGAGGACTACCGTTGGGACAATCCGGAAGAATTCCAGGTACAGGACTAAGATAAAGCGGATGATTTTACTCTTCAGCGTCCGTAACATTCCCAGAATGGTTCCGAGAACGAGCCCCAACACCAGTGAAATTCCAGCGATCCAGATTGCTGTCCATAAACCGCCCATCAGCCGGGCAAAGTTGGTTCCTTCAAATAGAACGTTAATCCCCGAATGTGCCATAGCGAACCCTCCTTTCAAGCCAGTTCAAAATCAGAATCAATGGAATCAAGATGATTGCGTACGCAATAACTAAGACGAATAGGTATTCGTTTGATTGGTAGTACATCCCAATTAAGTCCAGTGCAGTATTGGTTAATTCGGGGATGGCAATCACTGAAAAGATTGAAGTTTCCTTGATCAAGAAAATGATGTTAGCGGCTAGTGCCGGCATGCTCAATGCGAATCCCTGGGGGAAGACAACGTAACGCGCTAGTTGGAGATTACTCATGCCTAGTGCACGACCACCATCAAGCTGCGTTTTGCTGACGCCGTTAAATCCACCAGTAAATCCTTCAGCCATGTATGCACCACCGAGAAAGATTAAACCAATGATCCCACACGTCTCCGCTGGCATCTTCCACCCAATTACCGGAAAAGCATAGTATAAGAAAAATAGCTGGATTAGTAGTGGGGTGTTTCTCGCAACTTCGACGTAGATATCAAAGATTCGACTTAATACCGGTACTTTAAAGTACTGGACTAGGCTGGCAATGATCCCAACGATGATAGCACCGATAATCCCAATCAAGGAAAGCCACAGTGTTAAGCGGAAGCCAGCCACAAAATTTGGCAGGCTTTGCTGGATTACTGTCCAACTCATCAATTATTCCTCCATTCTGTTTTAGTTGTGCCGAAAAATATAAAAAGGCCTACGATCCATCTCCAGAATCGTAGGCCTAGTTATCCACTCCGGGAATCTACCACGGGTGTTATTTCGACTAGTAAGTACGAATTACTGAATCAATGGCATGTCAAAAAGCATGTTACACATGGCGCAACATGGACAACATTGTTGACTTGACATGACAAAGTTCAGCATTGCTTCGTACTCCTTTCCTAAATTGATTGTTTATATCATAGCGGCGTCCTTACTAATTGTCAATAGTTTTTTACTAACTTTTTCTCAGTTAGCTGTTAGGGCGCGGCTAAATTCTCTCTTTCACTTCAATAAAAGAATGGTAAAATACATAAGGGAACCATGACACACGTGCCATAGTTCCCCTTGTAGAAGTATGTTGGCGAAGGTGATTGCAAAATCGCCTTCGCCATCATTATAACAAAATTTTTAAATAAAGTATCAATAGTTCCAATAATAATTAATAATATTTGCTTTTAGCTTATAAAGGAGTCGTACTTAAACATGCGTGCAAAAATGTCACTTGCCTTAGCGCTGGTAGGATTAGTTCTGATTGCGGTAGCTTTTACTCAGTCAGGCCAGGGGAAAATTGCAATGATTATTTTAGGGTTAATCATTGCCTGTGCAGGCTGCCTTTTTTATTTAGCGAACGGCCGGTTTGCTCAAGAACACCGGAGTTTTGTCCTTATTGTTTCAATCCTCTTCATTATCCTAGTAGTGGCTTACGCAATTAAGCTGATGTAGGAATAACGAGATCGACTATCATTTGAACATACCTAATAAAAGAAACGAGACTAGGAAGAGGAATTTCTTCCTAGTCTCGATTCGTTTAAACAGCTAATTTAAAGTAATCTTGCAAGTACTTTGCCAAGCCATTATGGTCATTATCGATACTGGTAACGTCATCCGCAACCGCCTTGATAGCCGGGATGGCATTCTTCATGGCCACACCACGACCAGCGGCATCAAGCATTTCGAGGTCGTTGTGTTCATCACCAAAAGCAATAATGTTTTGCTTGCTGATGTTATACTGCTTAGCAATGTAGAACATTCCGGATTCCTTGTGGGTACCACGGTGGATTAGTTCCAGGATGTTATAGGAGCCACCCCATACCCGCGGTTCAACAAAGTCACCGTATTTTTCGTTAACCGCCTTGATGATCTTTTGCTCTTCACCCGCATGGTACTCAATTGTCAACGCAATCGGGTCTTCTGTTAGGTTCCGGTGATTTAGCAGCTGGTCTTGGGTAAGGTGGTCCGGCAAAAATTCCGGCAGGTCCTTGGTTGGGTGGTTTGCCCACACATGGAACTTGTCCTCGACCGTGATTGTCTTAATCCCCAATTCTTGTTGGTGGTCAAGCAAGTCGAGCGCTAACTCCCGGGTTAGCTCAATTTCATATTCCTTATCCCAGTGTTCGTGGGGGATGTGGGTAAGAGCCCCGTTAAAATTAACCATGGGGGTCTTGATACCAATCTGATCATAGATATGCTGGGCAATTCGGTAGGGGCGCCCAGTGATGATGCTGACAATATGCCCCTCATCGGCTGCTGCTCGCAGCGTCTGAATTGTTTCTGCCGTTAACGCAGACTGGTTGTTCAACGTGGTTCCATCGAGGTCCAGCGCAATTAAGTGTTGATCCACTATGTTCACTCCTTCGCACAAATACGTTATCAAGTTATTATACGTGAATTTCTACCGAAAGTGAACAGATTAGTAGCTGCATTTGTTTTGTTGGAATGCAAAGTACGGTACAATGGATGAGAAATGAGGAGTGAAAGATGAACCTACCTAGTGAATTTATAAGTAAATACCAACGATTAATGGGCCCGGAAGCAGCCGCGTTTTTGGCTTCATTTGATGAGGATAGCCAGGGCGGCTTCCGGGTCAACCCGCTGAAGGCAAAGCCGGAAGAAACCATTGCCACTGTTACGGGGAAAGTCGAATACGTGCCAACCGGTTACCGTGGACCAGTTAATGGTAAGTCCTTGGACCACGTTGCCGGCGCGATTTATAGCCAGGAACCTTCTGCCATGTATGTGGGTGAAGTAGTTGATCCCCAACCGGGTGAACGGGTGCTGGACCTATGCGCGGCGCCAGGTGGTAAGACGACCCACCTAGTTGCCAAAATGGGCGACCAGGGCTTGCTAGTAGCAAACGAAATCTTTCGTAAGCGGGCACTGGTCCTAGCGGAAAACCTCGAACGGTGGGGAACCCGGTCGACCGTAGTAACTAATGAGAGCCCAGCCAACTTGGAAAAGCAGTTCCCCCTGTTTTTTGACCGAATCTTGGTTGATGCCCCTTGTTCTGGTGAGGGAATGTTCCGAAAAGAACCAGCCGGGATTGAGTATTGGAACCCTGACTACCCAGCGGAATGTGCTAACCGCCAGAAGAAAATTTTGGCGTCCGCACTTAAAATGTTGAAGCCTGGCGGGGTACTTGTTTACTCTACCTGTACCTTTGCACCGGAGGAAGATGAGCAAAACGCGGCTTGGTTGTTGCAAGAATACCCAGAGCTGTCGATGGTGGAAGTAAATAAATACGATGGGATGGATGATGGACGCCCAGAATGGGCAGACGGCAATCCGGAACTAACCAAAGCGGTCCGCCTATTCCCTCACCACATCAATGGTGAAGGGCACTTTATTGCTAAGTTCAAGAAAGCGGATAGCGGCGATGAAGTCATTGCCCGGCCAAAGAAAAAGTACAAGAAGCGAAAGGGCGGTAATAAGCCGCGGTTGACGAAGAAAGAGCAGACATTATTTGGTGACTTCTGCCAGTGGTTTATGCCTGAGTACCGTGCCCACCACCTGTTGACCTATGGTGACCAGCTTTACGACCTGCCAGCGGGGATCAATTCGGTTGATGGCTTAACTGTTTTGCGGCCGGGACTCCACCTGGGAACGTTTAAAAAGCGGCGGTTTGAACCTGCCTTGGCTCTGGCCCTGACGATGCGGCCGGGGGAGACCGAGCGTGAAATTGAGTTAACGGCTGATGAGTGGCGTAAGTACGTTCACGGCGACGTGGTTAACAAGGAGAGTGACCAGAAGAATGGCTGGTACCTCCTAACTTGTCGTGGCTTAACCTGCGGCTTTGGCAAGCTAGTCAACGGGACGATTAAGAACTTTTACCCGAAAGGACTTCGCTTTTAGAAAGGAAGATAAATGATGAAAGAAAAGAATGCTTTTCACGTTAATGGTTACCTGGGCTTATTACTAACCATCATCGGTGCCTTGCTTGGTGCATGGCTAGTTTGGACCGGCTCGCGCAATTCTAGCATGGGGATGATTGTCCTCGGTGGAATTATCTTGCTGGTGGTGATCATCTTTTGCACGACCCTGACAATTATTCAGCCAAATGAGGCGAAGGTACTGACCTTCTTTGGTAATTATATTGGGACAATCAGGGATGCTGGCTTGTTCATGACCGTCCCATTTACCGAGAAGCAACGGGTATCACTGCGGGTCTGCAACTTCAATAGTCAAATCTTGAAGGTTAATGATTCCAAGGGGAACCCGGTGGAAATTGCGGCCGTGATCGTGTATAAAGTGGTCGATACCTCAAAGGCCCTTTTTTCAGTTGATGACTACGAGCAATTTGTTCAGATCCAAAGTGAGTCGGCTATCCGGCACGTGGCTAGTGAATACCCATATGACACTTTTGAAAATGGGGACGCACTAACGCTGCGGAGCAACCCAACGGAGGTTTCGGACCGGTTAACGGCAGAACTCCAAGAACGGTTGAACGTTGCCGGGGTAAAGATCATTGAAACCCGGTTAACGCACCTGGCATACGCAACTGAAATTGCGAGTGCCATGCTGCAAAAACAACAGTCATCGGCAATTCTTTCAGCCCGGAAGATTATTGTCGAAGGGGCGGTCTCAATTACGGAAGATGCAATTGACCGACTGGCAAAGGAAGCTGACTTAAACTTGACTGATGAGCAGCGGCTACAGATCATCAACAACATTATGGTTGCCATTATTAGTGAACGTGGCACCCAGCCCGTTATTAATACGGGCACCCAACAGTAAGGTACGCGGCAAACAAAATTTAAATCTCTTGTAATGCTTCAAAGTGAAGTGCCTCATAATTGTTAGAATTTTGTCTAACAATTATGAGGCACTTCACAATTCTTGTTGGGCTATAAAGCCTTTATTTATCATTAATATACACTTGCTATGCTTATTTCAGTAGTAATTCAATCTTTTTACGGGGGCACTCACTGAAATCTGCAGAACTTTGTACTAAAAAGAGTGTCCGTAAAATGTTATTAGTAACTACTTGTTTACAACTATTTTATTATAGTAAGCGCCGCTGCTTGGCGTAATTCTGTAGGTCCGGGCTAAGAACGTATTCGGCCCACTGAAGACCTGAGAAGCTCTCTACGCCAAGAAGGGTGATGATCCGGGGAATTGACCCCAACCAGTCCACAAGCACCTTATCTAAGGCGTCAGGACCTTCTTTGATGAGGATATTTAAGAAGTAACCAGCGACGCCGACCGCTGATGCTCCGAGTACACCAGCCTTTACCACGTCTAACGGTGAAGTGATCCCGCCTGAGGCAATAATATGGGCATCAGATTTAGCCACGTGTGCTTCAAGCAGTGCCTCCGGGGTTGTCTGCCCCCAGTTAGCAATTTCCGCAAAATCCTGCTGGTTGTTTCGCCTGTTCTCAATCATAGCGAAATTGGTTCCTCCACGACCAGAAACGTTGATGCTAGTAACACCAGCGTTGGCAAGGCGCGAAACATCCGTTTTATTCATTCCAAAGCCAACTTCTTTAACGATGACTGGCACATCAAGGACTTGAACAAGGTGCTGGATGTTATCGAGCCAGTGGAAACTGCGGTCGCCCTCGGGCATTATCAGTTCCTGTGCAGCGTTCAGGTGTAGTTCCAGTGCATCGGCATTAAGCAATTCAATTGCCGCTCTTGCTTCTTCTTCGCTGGCACTAGCGCTAATGTTGGCAAGCACGATACCAGTTGGATTTTCCTCCCTAATCACCCGGAAGGAGTCGCGGCAGGCAGGCTCGTTGAGCGCCACGCTGACCGAACCACTCGCCATCGGAAGCTGATACTTAGCAGCCAGTCGGGCAAGCTGGCGGTTGACCTTCATTGCTTGTTTGCTGCCGCCCGTCATTGCTTCAATATAGAAGGGGACCGGGATCTTAAGCCCTGGTGCAAGCTCAGTTGAGATATCAACTTCGTCTACCGCTTCTTCGGGCAGTGCAGTATGAATTAACCGCACCTGGTCAAAAGGATGACCGGCGTGTGCTTGCTGGTAGTACTTAGTTGCCAGTGAAAGGTGTTCATTTTTTCGGTGTGCTTGTCGTGATTCCATAATTTTCTCCAAACTGGGACATTCTAAAACCGCCCTTTACCGTGTTTAATGCGAAATATTCGAGGATAAATGTAGGAGCAGAGAGTGAAAAAACAGTCTCTGCAAGCTCCTTAGCACAAATAGGGGCCCAGAGTTCAGCTTTGCCGGACTGTGGTCTCCAGTTGTTTTGTTCCATATAGTAAGACCGACGTCATTTCCCACATGTTGTGTTATTTAAGTGGCAGGTGTTCTTGAACACGTTGTTTGACATCAGCAATGAAGTGGACGTTTAGTGGCAGTTGTTCGATGTGGTTGCTGGTCCATGACTTGAGAACGCTCTTGAAGTCAGCGCTTCGGTCAATTGCGACAATACCGCAATCACCACCACCAGCACCGGATGTTTTAGCAGCACCACCAAATTTTTCTGCAATCTGGCATAGCTTATGGAGTACCGGTGTTTCAATATCAACACCGGAATTGTTCCCCAGCTGCTTTAACAAGTCACGGTTATACCGAATCTCCCGTTTAATACTTTCCAGATCTTGGCGGTGGAAACCATCAACCATCCGCTGAATACAGGCCTTGCTTTCATCCAAGAAGTGGTGGTATTCATCTTGACGGCGGGCCTTAAAAAGGGAAATCTTATCAACTAACTGGGAGGTTGAAGCAGGCTTGCCCGTCCAGCCAATTAGCAGCTCTAAGTTCTTCGGTGCGTGCAATGATTCGATCTTTAAATCTGGCCAGGGGAGGTCGATTAAGGATTTAATGTCAAGGTACTTCCGCTGTTGGGCCAGCCACTGCCGGTCAAAGGAGTGGTAGGAAATCCAACCACCGTAGACTGAAGCTGCAACGTCGCCGAGGGAACCATTCCCCTGGACCTCGAAGTGGGCAATGGCAGCCAGCTTAAAGATCTCATCCTTGGTAACGGGGAGGTTGTAAAAACGGCACAGTGCTTTGACTGTCGCAACCGTTACCGCAGCTGACGAGCCAAGCCCATACTTCCGGCCATTCTTGCTATCAAGCTGACTGTCAATTTGGAGGTCGTAGATCCGCAGTTCACGTTCGAAGCTCCGGGCATATTCTTCGGTTACTTGGATTGCCGAAAGAATGTATGAAAATGGGTTGTCTCGTTTGTCAACTACCATCTGGTCGCCCATCCGGCGCCACAAGAGCTGGTCATTATGATATTGGCGGCTAAAGATCTGCCCCATTTCGCGGGCTGATTCCTTAATTGAACAGGTAACAAACTGGTCGAGCGCAACGAGAATTGCTGGGTAGCCATTCTCAACGACCGCGTATTCACCTGCAATATAGAGTTTTCCTGGTGCTTTTTCAGTAATCAATTGCTGTTTTCCCTTCTCATCTAAATTAGTCATTCCAAATTTTAATTCCTGGTCCGGGCTTTGACACAACCAAGCGGTCTGCGCCAAATTCGGTTGCCAGGGCCTTAAAAATTGACTGGCGGTCTTGCCGGTCATAAATTACTTTTACGTTTGGCCCGGCATCCATCGTAAAGTAACAGTGGATGCCATTATCACGGAGGGCACGAACGGCGCGCATCGCCTTCAGCGTGTCACTGTCAAAGTAGGTGAAGCCTGGTTCAGCAGAGAGCGTTAAAGCGTGCATCCGCAGGGCGTTAGTCTCGGCAATTTCACCGATTGCATCGATGTTCCGCGCCGCGATCGCCTCTTTAATTGCTGCCATGTCATGGGCAACAATTTCTGGCCATACCTTGTAGTAGGGGGAGCTAGCGACACTTTGCTGCATCCCAAAACGACTCGAAATCTTTTTAGCAGTCGTATCGACCATAATTGCCAGCATTTCGAGTCCAAAGTCGACTTCCTCCATAATTGGCTTAGCATACGAAGTGGCATCGTCATGACCTCGTTGCCATTCGACCAGTCCACCATAAATAGACCGGGTGGCAGAGCCAGAACCGCGGCGGGCCAGACGCGATAAGTCACGACGGTCTAGGTTAAGTCCAGCAGCCCTGCTAGCTGCACCAGCCAATGCTGCAAAGGCTGAAGCTGATGAGGCCAATCCCGCAGCGGTTGGAACATGGTTTTGTGACTCCACCCGCGCAAAGGCAGTCGTGCCACTCATCTTCCGGACAAGGTCAAGGAAATTGCGGACCTTTTGACTAGCCTGATCACCGAGCAAGTTGCTGTTAATCGAGACCTGGTCTGAAGACAGCTGGTCATCAAAGGTAACCTTCGTTGTCGTGTAAAATTCGTCCAGTGTCAGCGACAGACTATCGGTTTGGGGGATGATCATATCCTGGTCCTTTTTACCCCAGTATTTGACAAGCGCAATGTTTGTGTGTGCTTTTGCTGTTGCCATTAAATTGCCCCCTGTGCATCTAGTGGTTGAATCCAGGTCTGCTTAGCGCCATTTTCCTTCAGTACGCTAGCTAAGCGGCGGGCACCCAGTGCCGTCTGCATAATCGCAAACATGCAACCACCACGGCCACCACCAGTCAGCTTGGCACCGCGAGCACCATTCTGGTTGGCGACCTTGATCAACTTGTCCAGGCTATCATCGCTGACGTTTAACGTTGCTAAGTCAACTTGGGCAGCATTTAGTGCGGTCCCCAGTTTATTTACTTCGTTGTTCTTTAGGAAGCTCTTCGTTTCCTCTACCAGTGTGCCAAGGTGGTTGATATGCTCATTAGCGGCAGCTGGGTTGTCGGCTAACAGTTGCTGAACATTAGCAATTGCCTCTTTGGTTGCTCCCTTGACCCCGGTATCGGCAATCACCATGGTGGCCGATAGGTTCATTTCAATCGGTTGGCCTTCTTGCCCCTTAATGTAGTAAAGTGGCTTGTCAGATGAAGTGGTTGCCGCATCCAGGCCGGATGGGCTCCGGTGGGTAACTTCTTCTTCAATATCGGCTAACTTAAGCAATTCGTCCCGGTCAAGGCCTTTTTCATAGTAATCAAAAAAAGCGCGGACAATCGCAATTGCGGTCGCTGCGGAGGAGCCCATTCCTCGCTCTGCCGGTAATTCGCTGGCAATTGTTAACTGCCAGCCATCATCGTGGCCATTAAATTTAGTAACCAACGCTGTAATTAACTTTTGAATCCCCCGCATGTTTTCCGGAAGGTCAGCTAATGGACCATTGAAGTAACGGCTGTTAATCAGTTGTTGCTTATCAGTCTGCTGGTCGATGGTAACCGTTAGTTTAACGTTGGGAAGTGGGAGGGCGATTGCTGGTTGTCCATAGACGACACTGTGCTCCCCCATTAAAATAATTTTTGCATGGCTCGTTCCAATCCCCTGTTGTTTCACCATCGTAACCTACTTTCTCAGATAAAAATTTCAAACTTCATAATAACTTACTTTCAGCAAATGTAAAAGGGCAGTACTTAACTTGTTACCAAATCTAAATATTTAGGGAAAGGTGAACGCGGACAAGGCTGGGCGAATGGTGTATGATATGGTTAACGATTAATATAGGAGAAATTCGGTGATAATTTGAATAAAAAGAGAGATAAACGGTCAAATAAGCGTGATAAGACCGCCCCAATTTATTCAGTCGTCGACCTTGAAACGACGGGGACGAGCATTAATCATGGTGACCGGATCATCCAGATTGGCTGTGTGCTAGTCCAGGATGGTGAGATTATTAACCATTTCGAAACTAAGGTAAACCCGCGTGAACGAATTCCGCGGTCGGTGGTTCAATTGACCGGGATTCGGGACCAGGATGTAAAAAAAGCGCCCCTCTTTGAGGATGTCGCGGGGACCGTCTACAGCCTGTTGACCGGGACCATTTTTGTTGCCCACAATGTCAACTTCGACTTCCCGTTTTTAAATTCAGAGTTAGAGCGGGCCGGGTATCCACCATTACCCATCCAGGCAATTGATACGGTAACCCTCAGCCAGATCTTACTGCCGACTGCCAAGAGCTTCCGCCTCCGCGACTTGACCAGTAGCCTGCGGATCGAACACGACCACCCGCACAGTGCAGTTTCAGACGCGGAGGCAACTGCCCACCTCCTTCTTGATCTCCTTAATAAGGTAAAGAAGCTACCGACAGTTACGCTCGACCAGTTAGTACAGATGAAGCTTGACCTGCCTCAGCAGACGGCAGCTGTTTTTGCCGAAGAGCTGAAGCGGCGGGTGGACCACCCATTGCCGCTAATTGAAGAGCTGTACGTAAGCCATGGGGTAGTCTTGCATAAGCTGCGGCCATTATCAGTCACAAAGACCGGCTCAAAGGTCCGCTACCCATCCACTAAGCGGGCCAAGTTAAAGCTTTACGGTGATCACTTAGACTTCCGTCCGGTCCAGTCAAAGATGATGAATAGTATCTACAACAACTACACCCATGACGAGCCGAAGAACATGGTGGTTGAAGCCGGAACCGGGTCGGGGAAAACTTTAGGCTACTTGCTACCACTAGCCTATGCGGCCCACCCGGATAAAAAAATTGTGGTAAGTACCGCAACTAACCTGTTGCAGGAGCAAATAGCAAGCCAGGCAGTTAGGCAGCTAAACCAGGTACTGCCGTTTACCCTCAACAGTGTGGTGGTGAAGGGCAACCAGCACTACCTTGACCTCGGGAGGTTCGTTCACTCCCTTAGTATTATTGAGGACTCCAAGCTGGTTCAATTACTGAAGGCCAAGATCCTCGTTTGGCTTCTCCAGACGACGAGCGGTGACCTTGACGAGTTGAACCTAACGTCGACCCGTTCGCCTTACTTTACAGAAATTCGGCACCGTGGTGTGCGGACCCTGAACCCGGACAGCGAATTTTATAAGGATGACTTCCTTGTTCGCCGGAACCAGCGGCTTGACCAGGCGGATATTGTTATTACCAACCATTCTTACCTGGTAGCCCATGCCGATGAATTAGGGGATGGCACGCGGCGACCTTACTTGGTGGTCGATGAGGCGCAGCACTTAAGCGCCAGCATCCTGCGCCAATCCCGGCGCCAGTTTAATTTCCAACAAATTCGGACTGCTGTTCATATTTTAGCCAGCCTCGTTAATAACGGTAGTGACCGCAACCTCGTTAACGTGTTTGATGACCACGCGCTTGGCGGCTATAACGTTGAGCTCCTCCGTGAAGACCTTACGCACGTTGAAGCAGCGGTTAACCAGTTTCAGCAGGCCCTTTACCGGCAGTTTGTTAACCAGGTTACCGGCAATACTGAAAACGAACTGATTGAGCAGCCACTAGAAAATGACCAGCTCCACGACCTACTGGATGTTGGCGGGCCGGTGATGATGGAATTGGAGCAAGCACTCGGGAGTGTCCAGCTTCATTATTCCGCCCTCCAGCACATCTTTACCCAGCAGGCAGGACGGTGGCTGATCAGTGACCGTTACCTGATGAGCCAGTTTCAGAGCCAGCTAGCGAAGTTAGTTGATGCGGATCAGACGCTGAACACCTTTAATGAAACCTTGCGGGAACATGGCGAGGAAGCGGCTTTTTGGCTGACGATCCGCCAGTCAACCGAACACAGTTCAATCGTGCTCAGCGGTGGCTTGCTTTCTGCTAACCACTTCTTGACGGAAAGTGTCTACCCGTACTTTGCCCAGCCGCTCTTTGTTGGGGCCACCCTATTTACGTCGACCCGGTCGATGTACCTTTACCACCAACTTGACTTGGACCGGCGGGGGACGCTAACGAAGCGGTTTGCCTCACCATTTGATTACGAGCACCATGCAAAAGTATTAATTGCTAAGGATGCACCGATGCCAGGTAATAAGGGAAACGCAGAGTACATTAACTACCTGGCACAGACCATCTACCGGCTGACAAAGAAGACCGATTGCCAGACGATGATCCTCTTTAACTCCTTAGTGATGATTGAGCAAGTATATAGCCAGCTTCGCGAAACGGACCTCTTTGACCAACGGGATATTCTTGCCCAGGGGATTACCGGAAATCGTGAAAAGATCCTAAAGCAATTTTCGACGGGGCAAAATTCAATCCTGCTTGGTGCAACTAGTTTCTGGGAGGGGGTTGACTTACCGCAGACCGCGTTGGAGCTGTTAATCGTTACCCGCTTGCCGTTTGACTCACCGGATGAAATCATGAACCGGGCCCACAATAACCTGCTGAAGCGGCAAGGGAAGAATCCCTTCTACCAGTCAGAATTGCCGAAAGCAACGATGCGCCTCCGTCAAGGGTTAGGACGGCTAATCAGGAGTGAAGAGGACACTGGGGTTGCAGTTATCCTTGACCCCCGGTTGTTTTCCCGCCGTTATGGGCAAACAATGATGAAGAGTCTCGAGAAGGACTACCCGGTTGATGTGCTACCGACAGGTGAGGCGGTCAAAGTTGCTAACAATTTTATAAAAAACGGCTATTAATGGACGGGAAATCTTCTTTTTTGGTATAATCTAAAAGATTGACATGAATGAGGAAGGTAATTAAAGAATGCAAAGTCGACGTGAAGTTCAACAGGCACAAAGCCGGGGGTCGGCAATTAAACGGCTCCGGAACATCCTCTTGGTAATTCTGCTAGTCCTGCTGGTCGGCTGGATTACTTACGCGGTCAGCAACCAACCACGGCACGCTGCTAAGCGTCAGGCAACCCAAATGGCGGAAAAGTACGCGCACCTGCAGGATCCAGACCGCTTCTATATTTTTAACCGGGAAAGCACCTTCTATACCGTTAGCGGTAAAAACCAGCAAGGGCAACCAATCCTGGTAATTGTTCCCCAGAAGGGTGGAAATATCCGGGTGGTTAAGCAAAATAGCGGTTTAACCGCGCAACAGGTTCGCAAGATGACGCAGCAAAACCGTCATCCCGCTGAGATTATGAAGGTCGCACCGGGCGTCTTTAACGATAAGACCGTGTGGGAGGTTACTTACCGCAACAAGAAGGGACAGCTTTGCTATGACCTGATCAACTTTAAGACCGGAAAGTATGTTCAAGAAATTAATAACTTGTGATCTTTAATGGGCTGGAACTATTCCAGTCTCTTTATTATACAAGGGAGGGATTGAGATGGCTGATAACGCTTTGCAACGTTACTTAGCAGCTGGCGAAACCCTGGTTAGCAACATCTTGCTGCACCACTATAAAGAGGTGGGTTTAACGACTTCTCAGCTAGTGATGTACTTGGAGTTCAAGTCTTACCAAGACCGGGGCGTTGCTAATCCGGATATTCGCCAGGTAGCTAAAAACCTGGGGACATCGGAAGTTCAGGTGTTTGACCAGCTCCACCAGATGATTACCAACGGTCTGGTGGAGCAAAAAATGAAACGGCAGGCTGACGGCAAGGAAGACGCATTTTATGACTTCAGCCCGCTGGTCAACCGGATCGCACTCTATGGTGAGCAGCAGGCAACGGCGGCAACGGCAAGCACCGCTGCTAATGAGCGGATGCAGACCTTTAACCAGCTGGAGGCCGAGTTTGGGCGGCCGCTATCGTCGATGGAAATGCAGATCGTCAATGACTGGCTGGACAAGGATAACTATAGTGCGGAAATGATTAAGCTAGCACTTCGCCAGGCGGTACTGAATAGTGCGCTAAACCTCAATTACATGGAACGGATTCTCCAGAGCTGGGACCACCAGGGATTGCGGTCAAAGCACGATATTGAGGAGCACGAACGTCAATTTGAAGAAAGACGGAGTAGCAACCAGGCTAACTCGCAGCCTGGCTCGAAAAAGCTACGTGGACCCAAGATCCCGATTTATAAGCTTGGGGAATGAGAGTGAAGAGAAAGGAATGATTAAGAATGGATAATGGGAATGTATCCCGCCGTGTACTAAAGGGAATTGGTTGGGCGGCCCTGGCCTCAGTAATGTGGGGGATCTCCGGGACAACCCTCCAGCTGATCTCGCAGAACCTTGCTATCCCGGCAACCTGGATGTTATCAACCCGGACACTGATCACGGGGGTAATCTTGCTGGTAATCAGCTTTATCTTGTATGGACGCCGCACCTTTGATGTTTTCAAGAGTAAGGACACCGCGATTTCGGTAGTTACCTATGCCATCTTTGGTTTGATGCTGAACTTATTAACTTTCTACTACGCGGTTCAAACGGGGAATGCTTCTGCAGCAACGATTCTCCAGTATTTGTCCCCACTATTTATCGTGATGGGAAACGTCATCTTCCTTCGGCAACGGCCATTGCGTTCTGATATCATTGCCTTTGTCCTGGCACTGGTTGGGGTGGTCCTCTGTATTACCCGTGGGGACCTTCACTCACTAGCCTTGCCGGTAACTTCACTCTTGTGGGGCCTGGGCTCTGGGATTACCGCCGCTTTCTACATTGTCTTGCCACGGCGGGCAGCGGCAAAGAACCCGCCACTAGTTGTCCTGGGATGGGGGACCATGATTGCTGGGGTCCTCTTCAACCTCTACCGGCCCATGTGGGTTAACCCGCCGCATATCTCAACAACACTTGTGCTGTCTGTTGGTACGGTCATCCTCTTTGGGACGATTTTACCGTTTGGCTTGCTGCTGCATGCATCGAACTTTGCACCCTCAGATGTGGTCAGCATCATGGATGCCTTGCAGCCAATTGTGACGTCGATCCTCAGTGTGATCTTCTTCCACCTCTTCATGAACTGGGTGGAAATCACGGGGATTATCCTTGTGCTGCTAGCCATCTACCTCCTGCAAGACGGACGGCGCCGAATAAAGATTTAATAGTAGTAATATTAAAAAAAGTGGATTATCAGATTTTACTGGTAGTCCACTTTTTTGTGTCCTAAATAAATAATTTTCTTCAGCTATCGGCAGCGGTTTTAGCATTCTATTTCGTAATTAAACGTTTTATAATTAAAGTGTATCCGTTACTATTGGCAGCCAAAAGAAGGGAAAAACGATGAAATATTGTAGTGAATGCGGTACCAAATTGATAATGAAGAAAAACGGAATTGATGGGCTGGTTCCGTATTGCCCCCAGTGTCAGCAGTTCCGTTTTATCAAATTCTCAAGTGCAATTTCCGCGATAATCTTTAACCCGCAAAAGGACAAGATTTTACTGCTAAAACAGTATGGCAACCCATCTTACATCTTGCTATCCGGTTATATTAACCCTGGTGAAAATGCTAAGCAGGCGTTGAAGCGCGAGATGGAAGAGGAAACCAAATTAAAGATTGCAGAATTCCACTACAACGATAATGCTTACTTTGCGGCTCATGACGTTTTGATTCACAATTATGTTGTCATTGCCGCCAGTGATAAGCTAGACCCGAATAACGAAATCGATCAGTACTCCTGGGTACCGGTTGATGAAGTGCTAGATAAAATAATGCCTAATTCTCTAGCAAAGTCCTTTGTGGAAGAATGGTTTCAAAAAGAGCATCTTTAAGTGAAGGGTGATCTGTCACCTGCTAGTAAATAAAAGGGGCTGTGACAAAACTCGGTTTTGCCACAGTCCCTTTGTTTAGTTCCGAATATTACAGAGATATCGCGTGCCACAACCCAGGGCCTTAGTGTCTAGCTACGGACAATCGCTAGCCCGCTCCGTGCTAACGATCGTCCCATGCTAGTTATATAGGCCCTAACCGAGGTTGTGTCACAGCTCTCTTTGTTTTATGAACTAGTTATTACTCTTGCCCATTATATTAGTAGGACCAGGTGCATTGTTGCCGTTATTGGTGGCACCAGAGTCAGAAGAACTGTTTGCATTACTAGTATCAGTAGAATTCTGGTTCCGGCTATCATTATTACCATTATTCCGGTCGTTTCCAAAGACGGTTTCGGAACTGGTAATGGAATCACGCAATGATGAGCTGCTTGAACTGCTTGATGAACTGTCATCGTCATCGTTATCATCATCAATAGCAGCATACTGCAGTGCCCACTTTGAATCCTTGATGACTAATTGCCGCTTACCATTTACCCGTACGGCTTCAACCGTATCTGGCATCTTCCAGTTGGAAGCATGGTTTTGACTATCAAGATATTCCATTTCATCCTTGTACAATTGTTGTGCAGATTCAGTGTACGTATCTGAAATCGGACTAGCAGCCATTGGGTGGTCATAACCAGTCCAAACCGCGATCGAATAGTTCTTGGTGTAACCAGCCATCCAGGAATCCATGACACCGGATTTACCGCTGTCACCTGGATAGTTAGTAGTACCAGTCTTCCCGGCCTGATTTACACCGTCAATCCGGGCTGCCGTACCCGAACCCTGGGAGTCAGTGAAGACACCTTTTAGCATATCGGTCATCATGTAGGCCGTTGCCTTGTTCATTGCCCGGTGACCATCAGCACTGTACCGCTTGACGTTACCATCCTGCGTCGTAATCGAAGAAATGTAGTAAGGCTTGTAGTAGGTACCACCGTTAGCAAAGGCGGCATAAGCAGAAGCAACCTGCAAAGGTGAGATGTAAAGGGCAATCCCGCTTTGCAGGGTGTATGGCTTCTTTTGCGAAATTCCTAAGCCTTTCAGGAAGGTCGTTGCCCGCTTGATTCCAACTTCTTGCAATGTCCGAATGGCCGGAACGTTCCGTGATTGAACGAGGGCGGCCCGCATTGTCATCGTCCCCTTGTAACGGTTATCGAAATCATGAAGGGCGATGTTGGTACCAGGGTAGTAGAACTTGGTATCTTGAACGGACTTGAAGGTTGGCCATTGTAAATATTCGATTGCTGGACCGTAATCCATCAGTGGCTTAGCGGTCGAACCAGAAGAGCGGTTTGTCTGAACAGCCCGGTTCAAACCATAAACCGTCTTACCTAGCTTCCGGCCACCAAGCATGGCAACCACTTGACCATTGTGTGGGTCGGTGACTGCCACCCCAGTTTGCATGGTATCACTCTGGAACGAAACGGTGTTGTTAGCAGCATTGTAAAGGTGTTTTTGGGCATCCAGGTCAATGTTGGTGTGAACCTGCAAACCATCGTTGTACGGGTTGTAGCCCTTTTCTTGAAGGTCAGCAAGTACTTCCTTAACGTATGGGTCAATCACCTTTTCATTGACGTTTACGTCACCATTAGAGGTGTTACCGTGGTCGGGGTCCAGGTCAGCGGTGATGCTATCCTTAGCGGCATTATCAGCCTGTGCCTGGGTGATGTACTTGCTCCGGACCATCGCATTTAACACTTCGTTTCGCCGGGTAGTGGCAGCCTGGGTGTTAGTCGTCAATGGATTGTAGTAGGTCGGTGATTGTGGCATCCCGGCTAAGAGGGCCAGTTGCGACAAGCTCAACTGGTTGAGGTTCTTCCCATAATAGTACTGGGCGGCCGTTTGCATACCGTAAACCCCGTTACCCATGTAAACCTTATTAATGTAGAAGTCCAAAATTTGGTTCTTGCTAAAGTGCCGTTCGACGTTGATCGCCAACCATGCTTCTTGTGCCTTCCGCTTGAACGTCCGGTCAGAAGCAGCGGTTGAGAAGACGGACAGCTTAACTAGCTGTTGGGTTAGGGTACTACCACCTTGCATCCCGTCCGAGTGGCCAAAGATGTTGGCGGTTGCCGCACCCATGATCCGGATTGGGTCAACCCCGTGGTGCTTGTAGAAACGCCGGTCTTCGATTGAAACAACGGCGTGCTTCAAGGTGTCAGGAACCTGACTATCCTTTGCATATTCACGCTTTTGTAGACCAAGTCGTGAAATGACTCGGTTTTGATTATCGTAGATGGTTGTACCGTTTTGACTAGCCAACTCGCTTTGGCTAATTTTAGGCGCACTTGACGCGTAGTAGAAGAATAGGGCGGCACCAGCCACGATTAGTAAGACAATCACACCAGCAATGGCGAGAATTATCTTCTTAGCTAAACCGCCACCGCTTTGTTCTTCGTCAAACTCTTCATCTTGTTGTTGACGGGAACTGCGGGTCGGTTGATCATTGTTTGACATGATAAACTCCTTTTTTCTTAGCAGCAATAATTTGATCAACTGCTTGAAGATATGGTAGGCGAGGGTTCAATTGATAATCAATTTTAAACCCTACCTGTTGGATATCGGTTAGCAGAATTGATTTGCGACCACCAGTGGCCTGCTCATCCCAATAGTGGAAAAGAATGCTTGCCGGTAACAGATAAACAAGGTCTAATTCCGTAAATTTAATAAAGGCGAAGCAAATTCCCCCCTGACGGACACATTCACGCATGTGCTTGATTTGGTGTTCATGGAAGTTCTTCAATGGGAAGGACCGCTTGTTGCGGGTCTCCTTAGCATCAAAGTCAATGTAGTAACCATTGTAGATACCATTGTAGTCGGTGGTTGAGGGACGTCTGAAATAAGCCTCCCGAATAACTGCCGCGCTCCGCTTTGGGTAGTCAATCTTGACTAACTGGATCGGGGTCGGCTTCTTATGAATAACTGCGATGTGCCGACTAAGGTAGTACTGGTTACTGTGGTTAATTTCATCTTCCAACGACATGCCCCGCTTAGCATAAATTGACTGGTGGGGTGTCGGTAAATCACGGTGAGCGTGATATGATTGTTGGGGATGCTGACCATTGGGATAGTGAATAGTCAATGTGCTCACTCTCCTAACTAGCAATATATTATACCAGAATTTTTTTAAAATGATTGATACAGAACGGTTACGGAGGCAAAATTATGCGGCGTTTATGGGTGACGGGCTACCGGAGCTATGAAATTAACACCTTTAAGGACGATGATCCAAAAGTAACAGTGATTAAAAATGTCTTAAGGCAACGAATGAAGAACCTCCTGGATGAAGACAATGATGAATTTTGGGTTATCACCGGTCCGCAGCTGGGCACCGAACAGTGGGCCGCCCAGGTCGCGGTTGATTTACGAAAGGAGTACCGCCAGCTGAAAGTGGCGATCATGCTGCCATTTGCTGACTTTGCTGAAAAGTGGAACGCTGACAACCAGCGGAAGCTAGCAGAATTGCGGCAGCAGGTGAATTTTTCTAAGGAGGTCACAGCCAAGCCATATGAATCACCGGAACAACTACGTCTGTACCAGCAGTTTATGGTTACCCATACTGACCGGATGCTAATGGTGTACGACCCGGACCATCCTGGCAAGCCAAAGTATGATTACCGCCTGGCGAAGGAATATGGTGAACGGACGAATTATCCGCTCGACTTGATCGACTTTGATGAACTCCAGGAAGCGGCAATCGAGTGGAGTGAGCAAGAACGTGAACGGAAGCGGGCGGAGAGTGATTTTTAATTAAGCCTTGCATTCAACAATAAGTTTGTTAAAATTATTATGTATTACGCAAACTAAACGATTGAGGTGTTCAAGGTTGGATAACATTAATTACACGCCGCAGGATATCCTGCATAAGCAATTCAAGGAAAAGAGCATTGGTAAGGGTTATGACATGGCCGATGTTGATGAATTTCTCGACAATGTTATTAAAGACTACGATGCCTACAATAAGGAAGTAGACCGCCTGAACGATGAGAACGAACGTCTGCGGGCTAAGGTTGATGAGCTCAACCGCCAAGTAGAAGTCGGTGCATCAATGCCATCTCGTCCTGCTGAAAACCAACCAGTTTCCAACGCCACTAACATGGATATCCTGAAGCGGTTATCCAACCTGGAACGGCGGGTTTTTGGCTCCCAAATTGGTGAAGGCGAAAATAACAACGATTCACACTTGCTTTAGTGCGCGTTATCAAATAGAATAGTATTTTGCAAGCTTTGGGTAATTGAGCACAGCTTTTGTTGTGTTAGGAAGGTCCATGCTCGCACAGGCTGCGATGCCTGTAGTGTTTGTGCTCGCTGAAAAAATAAGGCGGGGCACCGGCTAGTCCGGTGACGGCGGAAAAAACGGCTACGGTTTTACTATGCCCGAGTATTCCTGAAAAGTGCCACAGTGACGATACAGGATGGGAAACCATCTTGGTGGAACGCGGTAAACCCCTCAAGCGGTAAACCCAAACTACGGTAGGGGAGCTTTGGATAGCAAATTGAAGCGATTCCAGGGGAGAGTTTTTACTCTGAGATAGATGATTACCTCGGTTTAGCCATTGCCTGGTGGTTAGACTACGACAAAACATGGCCTACAGATGCTTGCAAACAGGTGCCCGGTTCGCCGGGCTTTTTTATTTTTAAATTTTCGATCAGTCCTTGACATTTTAAATTAAGCTGGTATCTTTATAGACAATCAATGTCCTTTAAGTTAGTCCCGTGAGGCTAGTAAGGTGCGGAATAATGATAGTACCAGTAGACCATACTGGATACCAGAGCCCCTAGACTACACGGATGAGTCTAGGGGCTTTTCTTTTGGGACATGAGGTTGACGCAATACCAAAAGAGGTGTAACTGTGAATAAACAAATTATCGATGGGATGGCAATGAAGCGGGCACTCACCCGGATCACCTACGAAATCATCGAACAGAATAAGGGAACTGAAAACCTAATTCTGGTCGGGATTAAGACCCGCGGTGAGTTTATCGCCCGTCGGATTGCCAGCCAGATGGCTAAACTGGAAGGCGCAACGGTTCCAGTATTTGGACTTGATATTACGGGTTACCGTGATGACCTTCAGGATGACCAAACAGCGACCGAGAGTAAGGTTGCCGGCCAACTGCCAGTTGATATTGATGACCAGCGGATCGTGCTGATCGACGATGTCTTCTTCACTGGCCGGACGGTTCGCGCGGCAATGGATGCCTTGATGGACCAGGGACGGCCGCAAAGCATTAGTGTAGCGGTTCTAATTGACCGTGGCCACCGTGAGATGCCAATTCGGCCGGACTTCGTGGGAAAGAATGTCCCAACGGCCAGCCAGGAAAAGATCAAGGTCAACATGACCGAGGTCGATGATGAAGATAACGTTGAATTAATTAAATAAGTAACCATTAATCTCGCTCCAGAGAGGGCAGGATGGTTTATTACCCGTCAAGAGGCGGGGACCAGACTGCCCGGAGCAAACTTTTGCCCCAGGCTTTTTTATTAAAAGGAGAAAAAACATGACTGAATTTGTAAAGTTGTCGCATTTTGTCAGTGTCGAAAAACTGCCCGTTGACCAGATCAACGCCCTGATTGACCGGGCCGAATACTTTAAGAACGGTGGTGCAACCCCTGAACTGAAGCAACCGGTCTATGTTACCAACATGTTCTTTGAAAACTCAACCCGGACCCATACCAGTTTCGCCATGGCGGAAAAGAAATTAGGCCTGACTGAAATTCCATTTGACGCGGCACACTCTTCAATGACCAAGGGTGAAACGCTCTATGACACCTGCCTGGTAATGAATGCACTGGGCGTCAACTTGTCAGTTATCCGGGCCAGCGAGAATGCCTACTACGAACCACTAATCAACCATGGTGACGAACAACACCTGAACCTTGGTATTGTCAACGCTGGTGACGGAAGTGGTCAACACCCATCCCAAAGTTTACTGGATATGATGACCATTCATGAACACTTTGGCCACTTCAAGGGCTTGAAAGTTGCTATTGTCGGTGACATTACCAACTCACGGGTTGCCCGGTCCAACATGGAAATTTTAACCCGGCTGGGTGCTGAAGTTTACTTCTCCGGTCCTGAATACTGGTACGACCACGCTTTTGACAAGTATGGCAAGTTTATGCCGGTTGATGAGCTGGTTGATAACGTAGATGTAATGATGCTCCTCCGGGTACAACATGAACGTCACGAAGGCGATGCTAACGAATCAAAGTTTGATGCCGCTAAGTACCATGAAGAATACGGGATTAACCATGACCGTTACAACCGCCTGAAGGATGACTGCATTATCATGCACCCAGGTCCGATTAACCACGACGTCGAACTTGCTGGTGACCTGGTTGAATCACCAAAGTGTGCTTTCTTTAAGCAAATGCAAAACGGGGTCTTCATGCGGATGGCAATGTTGGAAGCAGTTGTTCGCGGTCGTCACCTAGGAGGTCTTGAATAATGAAAACTTTAATCCAAAACGGGACCGTCTACACAAACGGTCAATTGATCAAAGCAGATGTATTAATTGATGATGATCAGATCCAGGCAATTGGCAACCTGGCTGACATGGCAGATGAAGTTGGCAAGGTAATCAATGCCAGTGGCAAGCTGGTTAGCCCAGGCTTAGTTGACGTCCACGTCCACTACCGCGACCCAGGTCAAACGCAAAAGGAAACGATTAAGACCGGTGCTGCCGCCGCTGCTCACGGTGGCTTTACAACTGTCGGCGCCATGCCAAATGTTAACCCAACGCCAGATACGCCGGAACGCGTGGCCCACATGGTTAAGCGGAATAAGGAAGAAGGCTGTGTCCACATCGCCCAGTACGCAACGATCACGACTGGTCGTACCGGGGACCAACTGGTAGACTTTGAAGGCGTTAAGAAGGCGGGCGCTTTTGCCGTCAGCAACGATGGCTCTGGTGTTCAAACTGCCGGCACAATGTACAAGGCCATGGAAGGCGCTGCTAAGGCGGGCCTGCCGCTGGCCGCCCACGTTGAGGATAATTCATTGCTCTTCGGTGGGGTAATGAACGAGGGTGAGCGCTCCCGTGAACTCGGCGTCCCAGGCGCACCAAGCGTTTCTGAATCTGCTCAGGTTGCGCGGGACCTAGTTTTGGCCAATGCCACCGGTGTCCACTACCACGTTTGCCACATTTCAACGAAGGAAAGTCTGGCAATGGTGCGCTTTGCCAAGCAACAAGGGGTTAACGTGACCTGTGAAGCATCACCTCACCACCTGCTCCTGGCCGACAAGGATATTCCTGCTGGCAACAGCAATTACAAGATGAACCCGCCGCTACGGAGTGAAGCTGACCGCGAAGCACTGGTTGCGGGCTTGACTGATGGAACGGTGGACATGATTGCCACCGACCACGCACCTCACACGGTTAGCGATAAGCCAAGCGACTTTACTAAGTCCGCCAACGGGATTACAGGGAGCGAAACGGCCTTCTGTGAGCTCTACACCAAGCTCGTTAAAACCGGGATCATCAGCTTGACGCGGCTCCTTGACTTGATGACCGCTAAACCAGCCGACCTTTTTGGCTTGACGGAAGCAGGGCACCTTGAACCAGGCAAGCCCGCTGATATCGCCATTTTTGACCTGGACCACGAATTTGAAATTAAGGAAGAGGACTACCAATCAAAGGGGATTAACAACCCATTCACTGGCGACCACGTCTATGGGGAAACCGTGATGACCCTGGTTGATGGCCACGTTGTATACGAACGAAAGGAAGATTAATGATGGAACGCTACCTAGTATTAGAAGACGGCAGTGTTTATGCTGGTGAAGCATTTGGCGCTGATCGTTCCACCCTCGGCGAAGTGGTATTTACCACGGGGATGACCGGTTACCAAGAAGCCATTACTGACCAATCCTATGCCAACCAGATCCTGGTATTTACCAACCCCCTGATCGGTAACTACGGGGTTAACCTGGATGACTATGAATCCCTGGAACCACAGATTAAGGGAGTGATTTGCCACCAAGTTGCCCGCCGTCCAAGTAACTGGCGGATGCAGGACACCTTGCCAAACTTCCTTGATCAGCGGGAAATTCCTGGGATCCAGGGAATTGATACCCGTGAATTGGTCCGCAAGCTTCGTCAGCACGGAACCCTCCGCGGTGCCATCGTTGACAACGTCGATGAATTGGCTGACCTGCTCAAGAAGATTAAGGCGTCACACCCGACGGCCAACATTATCAGCCAGGTTTCAACCAAATCACCATACCCGAACCCTGGTACGAAGCGGAACATCGTGGTAATTGACTTTGGAATCAAGCACAGCATCCTTCGGGAGTTAGCGGAACGGGAATGCAACGTCATCGTCCTGCCATACACGGCCACGGCACAACAGGTCCTCAACCTCAAGGCAGACGGAATCCTGCTGAGTAACGGCCCTGGTGACCCTGAAGAAATGGAAGGGGCTGCTGCGATGGTAGCCGAGGTCGAAAAGCACTTGCCGCTATTTGGCATCTGCATGGGGCACCAAGTCTTTGCCCTGGCTAACGGTGCTAAGACCTACAAGATGAAGTTTGGCCACCGGGGCTTTAACCACCCGGTCCGCAACATTGCCACTGGTGAAATTGACTTTACCTCGCAAAACCACGGTTACGCAGTTGATCCACAGTCGATTGACTCCACCAAGCTGCTGGTTACCCACGAGGAAGTAAATGATGGGACGGTGGAAGGACTGCGCCACAAGCAATACCCAGCCTTCTCCGTCCAGTTCCACCCGGATGCAGCACCGGGTCCCCACGATGCGGACAGCTTATTTGATGACTTTATTAGCATGGTAGACCAACAAAGGAGTGAACGGACCAATGCCTAAACGCACGGATATTCATAAGATTTTAGTGATTGGGTCAGGGCCAATCATCATTGGTCAAGCGGCTGAATTTGATTATTCAGGAACGCAGGCCTGCTTAGCCCTGCGTGAAGAAGGGTACGAGACCGTACTGGTGAACTCCAACCCAGCCACCATCATGACTGATAATGAAATTGCTGACCACGTATATATTGAACCACTGACGGTCGAATCGGTTTCCCGGATTATCCGGAAGGAATACCCTGATGCAATTCTGCCAACTTTAGGTGGACAGATCGGCCTAAACCTGGCCGTAGCCCTTTCCAAGACCGGGCTGCTTGATGAATTGCACATCCAATTATTAGGGACCAAGCTGGACTCAATTGATGAGGCCGAAGACCGGGAAAAGTTCAAGGAACTGATGCAACGGCTGGGCGAACCAGTGCCAGCCTCCCAAACGGTTGAAACCGTCGATGGGGCGCTTGATTTTGCGCACAAAATTGGTTATCCCGTAATTGTCCGGCCAGCCTTTACCATGGGTGGTACCGGTGGTGGGATGTGCCACAATGATGAAGAATTGAAGGCCATCGCCGCTAACGGTCTGGACCTCTCCCCAGCAACCCAGTGCTTGATTGAAAAGTCAATTGCCGGTTACAAGGAAATCGAATTTGAAGTAATGCGGGATGCCAGTGACAACGCCATGGTAGTCTGCTGCATGGAAAACTTCGACCCAGTTGGGATCCACACCGGGGATTCAATTGTCTTTGCACCGAGCCAAACGCTGTCGGACCGTGAATACCAAATGCTCCGTGACTGTGCCCTGAAGTTAATCCGGGCGCTGAAGATTGAAGGGGGATGCAATGTTCAATTAGCCCTCGATCCAAATTCATACCATTATGATGTCATCGAAGTTAACCCCCGGGTCTCCCGTTCTTCCGCACTGGCTTCTAAGGCAACTGGTTACCCAATTGCCAAGATGGCTGCTAAGATTGCGGTTGGCCTGAACCTAGATGAGATCAAGAACCCGGTTACCGGGACCACATATGCTGAGTTTGAACCAGCCCTCGACTACGTTGTCTGCAAGATTCCACGCTGGCCATTTGATAAGTTCACCCGTGCCGACCGCCGCCTGGGCAGTCAGATGAAGGCCACCGGTGAAGTCATGGCCATTGGGCGGACTGCTGAAGAAGCCCTGCAAAAGGCCGTTCGGTCACTGGAAATTGACCAAAAGGACCTCTTCTCGGCACCGGCCCACCAGGCAACTGATATCCAGCTGGAAGACAAGCTGGTCCACGCCGAAGACGACCGCCTCTTCTACGTTGCTGAGGCCTTCCGCCGGGGCTATACAATTGAGGATGTTCACGAATTAACCAAGATCAACGACTACTTCCTCGATGTTGTCCACCACCTGATCGAACTTGAAAAGCAAATTGAAGACCATCCTGAAGACGTTGCCACCCTGCGGACCGCAAAGAAGTACGGTTTCAGTGACCCAACGATTGCTAAGCTTTGGAAGACCACGCCGGAAAAGGTGCGGGCACTTCGTAAGCAGGAAGGCATCCTGCCGGTCTACAAGATGGTTGATACTTGTGCGGCTGAATTTGATTCTTCAACACCATACTTCTACAGTACCTACGACCGGGAAAACGAGAGTCAGCGAACTGGTAAGGAGTCAGTCCTGGTTATTGGGTCCGGCCCAATCCGAATCGGCCAGGGGGTTGAATTTGACTACGCGACCGTCCACTGTGTTAAGGCTTTGCAGTCAATGGGTTATGAAGCAATCGTAATGAACTCTAACCCCGAAACAGTCTCAACTGACTTCTCCGTTTCCGATAAACTCTACTTTGAACCGCTGACGCTGGAAGACGTCATGAACGTAATTGACCTCGAACAACCAATGGGGGTCATTGTCCAGTTTGGTGGGCAAACCGCCATTAATCTGGCTGCGGGACTGGCAAAGAACGGGGTTCAAATCCTTGGGACCAGTGTCAAGGACCTGGATGCTGCGGAAGACCGGCGGATTTTCGATGAAATTATCAAGAAGCTTGAATTGAAGCAACCAGTTGGCCTCACTGCCACAACACACCAGGGGGTAATTGATGCGGCGGAAAAGATTGGCTACCCAGTGCTGGTTCGGCCAAGCTACGTTCTCGGTGGTAAGGCAATGGAAATTGTCTACAACGAAGGCGAATTGCGTGAATACCTGAAGGAAAATGCGGACGTGGCCGCTGACCACCCAATCTTGATTGATGCTTATCTGGAAGGACGCGAATGTGAAGTTGACGCCATCTGTGATGGTACCGACGTTCTCTTGCCGGGGATCATGGAACACATTGAGCACGCCGGGGTCCACTCTGGTGACTCAATGGCGGTCTACCCACCACAAAGCTTTGATGATGACATCAAGCACCAGATCGTGTCTGCAACGAAGAAGCTGGCAATTGCTTTGAAGTGCCAGGGGATCATGAACATCCAGTTCATCATTCACGACCACGAAGCTTATGTTCTTGAAGTTAACCCACGGGCTAGCCGGACGGTACCATTCCTGTCTAAGATTACGGGGATCGAGATGGCCCAGGTGGCTACCCGGGTAATCCTGGGCAAGAGCCTTGCCGAACAGGGCTACAAAGATGGTTTATACCCAGAAAGCAAGACGATTCATGTTAAGGCACCAGTCTTCAGTTTCAACAAGCTGGATGATGTTGACTCCTACCTGGGACCAGAAATGAAGTCAACCGGTGAAGTAATGGGCTCTGACCAGACCTTTGCCAAGGCACTCTACAAGGCCTTTGCTGGTGCCAAGATGCAGCTGCCGGATAACGGGAGTGTCCTGTTGACGATTGAGGATAATGATAAGCAGACAATCCTGCCACTGGCCAAGCGCTTTGCATTAATTGGCTGGCGTTTGTTGGCGACTAAGGGGACAGCGGACTTCTTGAAGGAGAACGGTCTCCACGTTGAAACGGTGGGTAAGATTGGTGAAGAAGACGGTGAACACAATATTCTCCGGGTAATTAAGGATAATAAGGTTGACCTGGTAATCAACACGATGGGTCACGATTACGCCAAGAACTCGGATGGCTTCATCATTCGGCAGACCGCGATTGAACATAACGTACCGCTGCTAACCGCCCTCGACACGGTTGGTGCATTACTACGGGCACTTGAGAATCGTTCGTTCTCGACAACCGCTTTATAATAGGAAGAAAGGGAGCGAAACAGAAGTCGTTTGCGACTTCGTTTTTGAGCCCCTGCGAGCACAAATAGAGGTCCAGAGTTCGTCAATATTGACGAGCTCTGGACCTCATTTGTGTACCGCGTTGTTTACTTTTGATCTATATAAAATTTATTTCACGATTCCTTTGACAAAATAAGCGTTAACCAAACGGCTAACGCTTAGTAAAAAGCAATCCTAATATTAGGCAACAGCAAAAAGGGTGGGCGGTGCAACGCCTGCCCTTTTTGATTACAATTTTAATATACCAGCTAATTTCTTGATTATCCATTTATTTATGGATAAGGTGATAGTATCGACAAAAAGGATGTGGGTAGATGAAGTTAATTGTAACAAAACGGGCAGCAGACTGGCTGGTTAAGCAGGCCCAACTACAGGCGGGTGACATGGTCGCAATTTATGCCCAAAAAGGTGCTGATGGTCAAATTAGTTTAAACTACCGGAAAGCAGCACCATCTTATGCGGTGGCCACTGATGAACACCAAGGGGTCACCTTTTACGTTGACTTTGCTAAGGAATGGTTCTTCTCCGGCAAGGTAACGACCGTTGATTTTCAAGATGGAAAGTTAACTTACCAACAAGTAAGAGAGACACCGGATGAGCAGCCTGTACCGGTTAAAGAACCAGCATCGACAAAAGCTGATGCCAGCACGGCGGCATCGCGGAAGTACGAAGAATACTGGGAGTAGTATAATTAGCTGTGGAGGTATTTTAGGATGAAAACAGTTAAGTTGAATAATGGAATTGTAATGCCAGCAGTTGGCTATGGGACCTACCAAACGGCGCCGGCACAGACTACCGAAAACGTCCTGCAAGCGCTGCGGACGGGTTACCGGTTGATCGACACTGCCCAGTACTACGGCAACGAAGCCGAGGTCGGGGAGGCCTTGACCGAAAGCGGCCTGCTGCGAGACCAAGTCTTTGTAACGACCAAGGTACAGACCAGTGGCTATGCTGAGACTAAGCAAGGCTTGGATGAGTCATTGCGCCGCTTTAACCACGATTACTTTGACTTGGTGATCATCCACTGGCCGACCGGGAATGACGCGGAAACTTACCGGGCCCTAGAAGATGCTTACCACGATGGTAAAGTCCGGGCAATTGGCCTGAGTAATTTCAATGCTGACCAGGTGCAGGAAATCATTGACGGGGCTACAGTTGAACCAGCAATTGATCAGATTGAAACCCACTTGATGTGGCAGCAGAAACGGATGCATGCTTACCTGACTAGTCGAGGGATGGTTCACGAATCCTACGCACCACTTGGCGAAGGGCAACCGGGCTTCTTGGATAATCCAGTTTTGGTTAAGATGGCGGCACGTTACCACGTTACTCCTGCCCAACTGACTCTGCGGTTTATGAACCAAGAAAATATCGTGGTGATCCCAAAGACGTTGAACCGTAAGCACATGGCTGAAAATTTGGACATCTTTGGTTTTACGATTGACCAGGACGACTTGCGGGCCTTGGAAGGGCTTGACCAGAAGAGGGCAATTGATGGTTGGCCGGCAACAATGCAAGAAGACCAATATTAACTTTGTCATTTGCCGGTAATCAGGTAGAATGGTTAAAGAAGATTTGACGAAGAGGAGTTGCTACTTTGCAAAAATATCAGTTAATGGCGACGGCAGCGGCCGGAATTGAAGCCTTGGTTGGTCGTGAGTTGCGGGACCTTGGCTACGAGACGAAGGTTGAAAACGGCCGGGTTCGGTATACTGGGGATATGAAGGACATTTTAACGACTAACTTGTGGCTACGGACGGCGGACCGGGTGAAGGTGATCGTTGGTGAGTTTGAGGCCCGGACGTTTGACGACTTGTTTGAACAAACGGCTGACTTGCCATGGGAAGACCTACTGCCGGTTGACGCTGAATTTCCGGTGGAAGGACGCAGTCACCATTCGCAGCTGCATAATGTGCCGAGCGTGCAGGCAATTGTGAAGAAGGCAATTGTCCAACGGCTGAGTCGGGTGTACCACCGGCGGACGCGGCTCCCAGAAACCGGTGCATTGTACCCGCTGGATGTGGCGATTAATAAGGACCATGTGATGTTGACCCTGGATACGACGGGGGAAAGCCTGTTTAAGCGGGGCTACCGGAAGAATAAGGGTGGTGCACCGCTGAAGGAAAACATGGCGGCGGCACTGGTGATGCTGGCCCACTGGTTTACGGACAATCCGTTTGTTGACCCAGTTTGTGGTTCAGGAACCATTCCGATTGAAGCGGCGCTGATGGGGCATAATATTGCGCCGGGGACCAACCGGGCGTTTGCCTGTGAGCAGTGGACGAACTTGACGCCGGATGGCCTGTCCGATGAAGTGCGGGATGAGGCTGACGCAAAGGCCGATTATGACGTGGAATTGGATATTCACGGGTATGATATTGACCAGAATATGGTTGAAATTGCCCAGGAAAACTGCCGGGCTGCAGGGTTGACTCATGACATTACTTTTAAACAGTTAGCGCTGAAGGACTGGCACACGGATAAGATCAACGGGGTCATTGTTGCCAATCCACCGTACGGGGAACGGTTGAGTGACCACGAAGCCGTCCATGAATTGTACCGCCAAATGGGTGAACTCTACCGGCCGATGACGACCTGGAGTAAGTACATTCTGACCGCGGACCTAGAATTTGAAAAGTATTACGGCAAAAAGGCTACTAAGCGGCGGAAGCTGTATAACGGGGCCTTGCGGACAGATTTGTTCCAGTTTTGGGGCAAGAAAAAGAGATAAAATAAATAGGCCTTGCTTCAATCGTTAATTCGGTGCAAGGCCTTTTTGCATGGGACGTAAAGCGAACACTTGTTTATCGCTTAGCTGTTTGTTTTAACGGTGCTAAGGGTACTGAATATTCTATGGATCCTGCACTAAGAAGTGTTGGATTAATTAACACAATTCTCCACCAATACTTATAAAACAAATAATTGACTTTGACTAATCATATAACTAGCTTTATAATTTTAATCTGTTAATTTTATTATTAGGGGGAGAATTTGATGAATAAGTTTTGTCCAAACTGTGGGACAAAGGTGCCGGAAGAAGCGGCCTTTTGTCCTAACTGTGGTGCTAACTTGAAATCGGCTGAAGAACGGCCAGCAGCAAGCGAAGCACCAAGGGAAGCACCTAAGCAAGCGTCCACAGTAAAGAAGAAAGAACAGCAGACAGCCGAACCTGCCAAGTCTGCTGCACCGGCTGCCGCAAAGACAGCCACTGCCACGAACGCAAGTGACATTGACAACAAGCCGGTCCATGACGTTAAGGGTGAAAAGGTGACCAAGCAAACACTTGGTAAGTTGAAGAAGTTCAAGCAGACCCGGTGGATTGTGACTGCAATTATCATCCTAATCGTAATCTTTATTGGTTACCGGCAGGTTTACGTGCCACACACGATCGAGTCTGCGATCAACGCCAACAACTTTTCCAGTGCGCAGGGTTACCACCAGTCAATTGACACCGGAAAGCACACGGTGATCCTGATTGCTAGTGACAGCCAGGAACGGCAATACGTCCAAGCAATGCAAAAGAATGAATTTGATACTCGGCGGATTAACGTTGAAAATCAACTTTCTGGACTTGCACATGACCTATCTAGTCGTTTGGCTGGTAAGTGGAAGGTTGCTATTTGCACCAAGGATGGACAAAGTGGTAAAGTTGGCGTCTTATGGGAGTACGACGATAACAAGGAAGTCAAGCGGTTCCAAACGTCTTCTGCTGGTCAGCAACTTCGTGAAGAATACGAAGAGAAGCAGGAACAAGCTGAAGAAGAAGCCAAAGAAGCAGACACCACTGAAAAGATCGGTGCTGGTCTTCTCGGTGGCGGTATCGGCCTCATGTTAGGGAGCTTGTAAGATGGCAGAAGAAAAGCAAGATTTCGTTTTTTGTACGCAATGCGGTGCTAAGAATAGTGCGAGCGCTAAGTTCTGCACCCATTGTGGACACCCATTAACCCATTTGGATGGTACTTCAACGAGTGCCGCTTCTAATGCGGAAGAGCCACAGCGTAAACGCAAGAGTGTGATTGATAGCACCACCTCGAAAATTAATGAATGGACCGGTGGTAAGGGTGCCGTGAAGGTTAGTCTGAAGGGCTTCTTTGGTCAAGTGTTTAAGCACCACACCGAGCAAGAAGCTGAGGACATCTTTGCCGTGGGAACCGAAAAGACAACGCCTTCACTTGATGAAGTTGTTAACGACCAGGTTCAGCCGTGGTTGTTCTCACGGATTCTATTGTTTATCTTCTTGGTGGCAGTGCTTCTGGGAGTCCTGTCCGAGTTTAATCCGCGGATGGGAGTTGTGGTTTCATTAGACACGACGATCACGATTGCGGTGCCTGTTTCCGCCCTGGTCCTCTTCTTTGAAACCAACGTTTATAAGAATATCAGTTTCTATCAGGTGATGAAGATCACACTGGTCGGTGGGGTGTTATCGCTAATTGCAACGATGATTCTTGATAACTTGCTGGGTGATAACGGCCAACTTGATCTTGTTGGTGCCCTCCTTACTGGGGTATCGGAAGAAGTGGCAAAGGTGCTGGTTGCGGCTTACTTTATTTATAAGCTCAACATTAAGCGGATCTTTAATGGAATGTTAATCGGTGCCGCGGTTGGTTCCGGATTTGCCGCTTTTGAGAATGTTATGTACATGATTGATGATCAAACGGGTCAGCTTAGTACGATCCCGGAAGTGCTGATTCGGACTTTATTTTCCATTTCTGATCATACAGAATGGTGTGCAATTTCGGCAGCCGCTTTAGTCTTAGCAAAGGGAACGGCTGATTTAACCAGTAGCGACTTCTTCAAGGCGACCTTTCTCAAGTTCTTGGGTTCAGTTATTCTGATCCACGCACTATGGGATTGGGAGTTTATTACGACTGACTTGAAGAACATCGTGCTTGCCATCATCACCTGGTTGTTTGTCTTCGTGCTAATCCATGCGGGTCTCCGCGAAGTGAAGGAATTGCAGATGAAGACTAAAGAAAAACAAACTGAGTAACTTATCGGTTAAAAGGGATTACTTGTGAATAGTAGTAATCCCTTTTTCTGTTAAATGATTTGAAATTCAGCTGCCGCAAGGAATAATGTTTATCAATGTGGCAGATTGCAAGAAATAACTTGAACGAATTTAATGACGTAAATTAAGCAGGAAGATCTCGATTGGTGTGCGCCAG
>NZ_CANDNW010000008.1 GCF_947387525.1 Limosilactobacillus viscerum | reverse complement strand
ATTTTTTCTTCAATCAATCGCTTTAGGTTAGTCGTTAAGGTGGTTTTACGACCACGATGACTAAGTTTAACTTCATGATCAGTTTGAGCCTTAACTGCGTGATACTCACCAGCTAAGCGATGAACCTCATTAAAGATAGTGGTTTTACTGAAGCCTAAATAATCGGCAATATATTGAAGTGAGTGCTTTTCATGATGAAGTGTTTCGATGACAACGCGATCTTCAAATGATAAAATAGTGGTGCCCATAAAGGTCCTTCTTTCTAATGGAATGTTGTGGTGACACCATTAAAGACCTTTATGGGTTTTTTGTCCACTAATATGTTCAACTTAAATTTTACAATCTGCCGAATGGAAAAACGAGACCTTATTAATTATTTAGCGCCGCTGTCAGGAGGGCTAATTCTTCGTCAACGGCCTGTTGATCAAGCTGGGTTAGTTCTTCATTTACCTTGACAAGCATTTTCCTCACCCCTTTCTACGCATTTCAATAAAGCGGTTAACAATGTTTTCAACGGTAAAGCCGTACTTGGCGGTGATCTCACCACCATTACCACTCATTCCAAAACTATTAACACCGATAACATCCCCATCAAGGCCAACATATTGCCGCCACATTTCAGGGGTTGCCATTTCAACAGCCAGCCGTTGGCGAACGCCATTTGGCAAAACCTTCTCCTGGTATTCAGCGCTTTGCTGGTTGAATACTTCCATGCTTGGTACGGAAACAACCCGGACATCCACGCTGTGTTGCTCTGCTAGTTGCTCCTTAGCTTGCAAGGCTAAGGAAAGTTCGGACCCACTGGCAAGAATGATGCCATCAGGCTGACTAGACTTTGCGTCAGCAGCAATATATGCACCGCGCCCTGCATCGGCATTAATTGTTTCAGCCAGTACTGGTAAGTTTTGACGTGAAGCAACAATGACGCTTGGCCGGTTAGTTGTCGTTGCAATTACCTTCCAGGCAGCAACAACTTCATTAGCGTCTGCTGGACGGAATACCTGAATATTTGGAATTGTCCGTAGCATGGCCAATTGCTCAACTGGTTCGTGGGTTGGCCCATCCTCACCAACTGCCAGTGAATCATGAGTAAAAATAAAGATTGATGGCAGGCGTTGGAGTGCAGCTAACCGAATGGCCGACTTCAGGTAGTCACTGAATACCATGAAGGTACTGCAGTAAGCACAACTACCACCGTGAAGGTTAATCCCATTAGTAGCTGCCGCCATGGCAAATTCACGAACCCCAAAGTAGATGTTCCGGCCGCCGTAATTTGATGGACGGAATACCTGGTCGTCCTTAATTGCGGTCTTATTAGAAGAGAAGAGGTCGGCCGACCCACCCCAGAATTGTGGGTTAGCAGCGGCAATGTCTTGCATCGTTTCCGCATTAGCAACCCGGGTTGATACCTGGTCCCCAACTTGGTGGTGGCTGCCGATGTTGTTTAAGTTAAGGGCCCGTTGTTCAATTTTCTGTGCTTCAGCAGGAAATTCACGCCGGTAGTTCTGATAAAGTTCTTCCCATTCCTGGTACTTCTTTTCCTTGGCGATTGCGTAGTGGGCAAATTGTTCATAGACAGCTTCAGGATACTCAAACGGTTCATATGGCCAACCGTAATTTTCCCGCGTAACTGCCACGTTGTGTTCACCCAGTGGGCAGCCGTGGACCTTGCTCGTGCCTTCATCTGGCGTGTTATATCCAATAATTGTTTTAACTTCAATCAGTGATGGCTGGTCAGTTTGCTGGGCATTTCGGATGGCCTGAGCAATTGCATCAAGGTCCGTTCCATCCTCTACCAACTGGTAATCCCAGTGAGCGGCCTTAAAGCGGGCGGCCGCATTCTCATTAGTACTCAGGTTTAGTGGACCATCGAGGGTGACATCATTTGAATCGTAGAGCACGATCAGGTGGCCAAGACGGTTCTTACCGGCAAGGTTAATTGCTTCTTCCGCTACCCCTTCCATTAAGTCACCATCACCAACGATTGAGTAGGTGAAGTGGTCAAAAATTGGGTAATCTGGGCGGTTATACTGAACGGCCAGGTGTCGTTCGGCCATCGCCATTCCGACAGCCATCCCGAAGCCTTGACCAAGAGGACCAGTTGAAGCATCAACACCAGCGGTCAGTTTATATTCAGGGTGACCAGGAGTCCGTGAACCGAGTTGCCGGAAGTTCTTAATATCATCCATCGTAACGTCAAAGCCGTTAAAGTGGAGCAGGCTGTATAAGAGCGCTGAACAGTGTCCACCTGACAGGACGAAGCGGTCCCGGTTAATCCACTGGTCATCTTCAGGGTTAAAGTTCAAAAACTTTTCCCAGAGGGTATAAGCCATTGGTGCCATGCCAATTGGCGAACCCGGGTGACCACTATTTGCCTTTTCGATCATATCAATGCTCATAAAGCGGAGAGCATTAACTGCTAATTGGTCACCAACCGTAAATTCACGCCGACTGGAACGAGTAAGCGTTGTGTTCAAACTACTAATCATTTAGAAATACCTCACTTGTTAATTAATATTCCGTCGACGTTGATATCACGTAAAACATCGACCATTTCATTTTCAAATACAAACCCGCCATAAATGATTCGAACCTGGCTTGCGGTATCACGGTCATATAGGATTTGAAGCAAGTCCCGAATTTGACGGTGGGAAATTCGGATGCGCTGGGCATCAGCTGGTAGACGACATTCAGCCGCCCAGCTTGGTGAATACACAATGACTAACCGGGAAACGTCAGCTTTAACAACCCCCTGCAGTGCATTTGCAAGGTGCCGGCTTACCTCGTTGGCAAAGTCAACTGGTGTCAGCCGCAAGTCACCCTCATCCAATTTCAATACCGGTACCCGGTCGCTCTGGAGGGCTACTTGCAAGAGCCTATTAACATCCCGTGATGGCTGATCAAGCATTGGAATTACTTGGCAATTGGCAATCGTTGTTGGTTCTTCACCTGCCAAGTACTTAACTGTTAATTCATCAGTATCCAGCCGTGCTAATTCAGGGACGAAATTTCTCTTTTTTAACATCACTATCACCTACGCTTACTTATTTTGAAGACGTTCAAACTCAGCCCAATCTTTCTTAAAGGTTGCTAACCCCTTATCAGTCAGCGGGTGGTTCCATAACTTAGGAATTAGGTGACCTGGGATTGTGGCAATATCACAGCCAGCCAGAGCAACCTGTTCTACGTGCTGACAGTGACGAATGGAAGCTGCAATGATTTCCGTCTTGTAACCGTAAATGTCAAAAATTTGCCGCAGCTTTTCAACCAGTTCCAGACCGCTAGCGCCGATATCGTCAAGCCGGCCAAGGAAAGGACTTACGTATGTCGCACCGGCCTTGGCAGCAAGCATTCCCTGCACGGCTGAGAAAACCAGAGTTACATTGGTCTTAATCCCTTCCTTAGAGAGAATGCTGACAGCCTTCAAGCCGGCTTCTGTCATTGGAATCTTAACAACAATGTTGTCCGCCCATGTGCTAAGCTTACGTGCTTGTTCAACCATTCCTTCTGTATCTTCGGCCGTTACTTCAGCGCTAACGGGGCCATCAACGATTGAACAAATTTGCTTCTCAACCGTCTCCCAGTCTTTTCCTTCACGAGCAATGATTGTTGGGTTAGTCGTCACCCCATCGAGTAAGCCCAGGTCATTAATCCGCTTAATTTCATCAATGTTAGCTGTATCTGCAAAAATCTTCATGGTGGTTATCTCCTCAAAATTTTAATTTCGCTGGTTAATCAGTATGCCTAAGTTCTTAACCGGTATTATTTTTGCTGTCAAGGCATGTAGACCAATTTATTTTTGTGCAACCAATTGCATAGCAGTGAGGGCAGCAATTATTTTTACTAAATTTTACTGTTTTTACTATTTTTATCTGCCTGTTTCATTGATATATTTGGATTTATTTCCAAATTTGCGTAGGTTAACAAATTCTGCTATTATTCATTTGTTCGATGATTTTTAGTGGAGATGACGGCATGTTTGTACGTTCTAGACAACTAGACCAATTAAAAGACTCAATAAGTGATTCCTCAATTAAGGTGATTTATGGCGTTCGGCGGGGAGGTAAAACCACCCTTTTAGAACAGTTTCGATCATATTTACGCCGGCAAGGGATAGCAGGAGAGCGGATCATTTATTATGATTTTGACCACGCAATTAATTCTCACTTGCTAGACCCCAACACTATTTCCCAGGAAATAAAAAAGAAGCTCACCGCCGGAAAGACAACCTTTGTCTTCCTCGATGAGCTTGAAAAATTACCAGATTATTCTGTTTTAATTGGTCGGCTGGTCAAAATGAAATCTGTTGACCTTTATGTCACAAGTTCCTCAATGAAAATTAAGGCATTAGCCGATATGTATTGCTGTCACTACATCTACCTTGGTCCGCTTAGCTTTCAAGAGTACCTTGCTTACCACCACTACGAGGCAACACTCAATAACCTCTACCACTACCTAAACAGTGGTGGCTTTCCGTTTGCCCAGGACATTCGCAGTCATTCTTCCATCCAAAACTACTTTGAAGATGTCATCAATACAATTATTGTTAACAGTTTTCTCCAAAAGGGCGCCCTTTGTAATCCTAGTCTTGCCAGACAATTAGCTGTCTTCCTCGCCAACCAGACTGGCCAATTTACCAATGTCTCCCAGGCAGTTACCGCCCTCCAGGATAATCAAATCAAGGTTTCGAATAAGACCCTTAGTGCCTACCTCACCCTGCTTCAAGATTCCTTTCTTTTTGCACCTTGCCAGGAATTAAACCGCCGCACTGGGAAAGCAAAGACGACCAATGTGCAGTACTTCCCGGTTGATTCCTGTCTACATTGGATACTAACCAACCACCACGGTGCACTTTCTGAAACCAACTTAACGACAGTGGTATTCAATGAACTACGCAACCGTGGTTACCAGGTATTCACCGCCTGCTCTGACCGTCATCCGGTTACCTTTATTGCTCGCCGCAATGGGCAGCAACACTTCTTCCAATTTAACTTTTCGATTCTTTCAGCCGCTGCCTACCAGCAGGCAACTGATGGCCTCCGTCACGTCCCAAATAAGTATCCAAAGACGCTAATCATTGCCAAGCCAGGTGACCTAACCTGGACCGAAAGTCATGAAGATTTTAAGGTTATTAGCCTTATTGAGTGGCTAATGGAGAAATAAATGACGGGCGTTAGTAAGGAGCAGGCCGACGTCTTTTCTAATTTTCCACAATTACTATGCAAGGTTTAGAAAAAAGGGGGGGGAACAGAAGTCCTTTTATATAGATCAAAAGTGACAGCGCGGTACACAAATGAGGTCCAGAGCCCGGCCAAAAAGCCGAACTCTGGACTTCTATTTGTGATCGCGGGGCTCGACAACGAAGTCGCAACCGACTTCTGTCTTGCTCCCTTTTATTGGTCATGCCGCAGGTACAAGCGATCAACAACATGATCCTTTGTCTTATGTAAAATCAAATCTGCCCGCGTCTTTGTTGGTAGGATAAACTCGGTTAGGTTTGGCAGGTCAACATCCTGCCATACTTTTTTCGCCATTGCAAAGGCTTCTTTACGGTCGCCCTGCGAATATGGATAGTAATAGTTTGACGGGTCAGTAAATGCGGTCTTAAGCAGGAGGCCAAACCGTTGCAAGTACCAATACTCAATTAAGTCTGGATCAGCATCAACGTAGATTGACCAGTCAAAGTAATCACTGACGTATAGCCGCTGGTTGGTTGGCAATTGAAGAGTATTGATTCCCTCCACAATTAGGATATCTGGCCGGTCAATTACCTGTGGCTTATCAGGCTGGACATCATAAACCTGGTGCGAATAGGTTGGCGCCTCAACGACTGGTTCACCAGCTTTAACGTCATTGAGGAACTTGAGGAGTTTCTCCATGTCGTATGACTCTGGGAAGCCTTTACGATTCATGATTCCGCGCCGTTTAAGTTCCGCGTTAGGGTAAAGGAAACCATCCGTGGTCATCAGGTCTACCCGCTTATCCGGCAGCAGTTTATTCAACAGGATACTCAGCAACCGCGCAATCGTACTTTTTCCAACAGCAACGGAGCCGGCAATCCCGATAATATATGGAACCCGCCGCACTGGCTGCTGGAGGAAGTTAGACTTTTGCATTTGCCATTCCAAAAAGTTTTGGTAGTGGAGCTGGAGCAGCTTAATCAAAGGCAAATACACGTCCTTCACATCCTGAATTGAGATGCGGTCGTTTAATGACTTAATATCATCCAAGTTCTCTTGGCTTAAGTGAACAGAATCAGCTGGAAAAAAGCTGTGCCACGTTTGCCGGTCAAATTGTTCGTAGTTCATCCATTCATCCATGTTCAAAATCCTTTTATTGTCTTAATGTAAACGGTTACTATCAATGATAGCACAATTTACAAAAGTTACCATTTTGTTCGGTACTTCACTTAATTTGTGACAAATACAGCAATCAGTATACCAAAAGTTAGCAATAAAAAAATGCCTGAAGACAAAATTATCTTCCGGCATTCTTAAAAATCCTATTCTCGCACCTTAACCCGGTTGAGAAGGAGGGAAGAACTGACAACAGATACGGAGCTGAAAGCCATTGCCAGCGCTGCAATTTCAGGACTAAGAGTAACTCCCAGGCCCGCAAAGATTCCCGCCGCAATTGGAATCCCAATCACGTTGTAAATCAGCGCCCAGAATAGGTTAAGCTTGATCCGGTTAAATGTCTTTTGACTCATTGTAAGTGCCCATCCAACACCACGAAGGTCATTTTGAACCAGCACAATGTCACCAGATTCAATTGCAATATCGGTACCAGACCCCATTGCAATCCCAACATCAGCTCTGGTCAGTGCTGGTGCATCATTAATCCCATCACCGACAAAGGCAACTTTCCCATTCGTTTGCAGTTGGGCAACTCGGTCGGCCTTTTCATTTGGCAAGACGCTCGCAACCACATCATCAATACCGACCTGGTCAGCAATTGCCTGGGCAACCCGCTCGTTGTCGCCAGTAAGCATCACCGTTCTTAATCCCTTTTCTTTTAAGGAGGTGATAGCTTCCTTTGACGTTGGCTTGGGTGCATCCTGGATTGCAAGCAGGCCAATTATCTGTTTGGCTAAACCGACAATAATTACCGTTTTTGCTTGATCTTGCAACTGACCAACCTGTTTTTGAAGTGCCGGTCCTATTTGGTAATCATGGGCCAGCTTTTCATTACCGACAAAAGCTAGCTGGCCACCAATTTCTGCCCGGACACCTTTTCCTTCGACCGCCGTAAAATTAGTAACCTCTTTTGGCATGATTTGTTTATCCTTTGCGGCAGTCAAAACTGCTGTAGCAAGTGGGTGTTCAGAGGATGCCTCAAGACTTGCCGCTACTGTCAGAACTTGTTTTTCATCACCAACAATGTCAGTTACCGTGGGCTTTCCAACGGTAACCGTCCCGGTCTTATCAAAAATCACGGTTTTTACCGCATTAACTTCTTCAAGTGCCTCGCCATTTTTAATCAGGACCCCCATCTTGGCAGCCCGACCTGTTCCAACCATCAATGCGGTTGGAGTTGCCAAACCAAGTGCACATGGACAAGCAATTACAACTACTGAAACCGCAAATAGCATTGCTTGGACCATGCTGGCCCCTAGTAATGCGTACCAAGCAACAAAGGTGATAATCGCAATAATTAATACCGCCGGCACGAAGATTCCCGAAATCCGGTCCGTTAAGTTTTGAATTGGTGCATGACTTGTCTGCGCCTTTTTTACCATCTCTACAATTTGGGCCAGCATTGTGTCAGCCCCCACTTTGGTTGCGTTAAAAGTGAAGCTGCCGTGACCGTTGATTGTGGACCCAACTACGTTATCACCAGGGCCCTTTTGAACGGGCATACTTTCTCCGGTGATCATCGATTCATCAACTGTGGTTTGACCGTTGACAATCACACCGTCAACCGGCACCTTTTGCCCGGGTTTAACTTGCAAGAGGTCCCCTACTTGAACTTCATCGAGTGGCACACTGACAAACGTATCACCACGTTTAACTAGCGCCTCCTTTACTTGGAGGTCCAACAACTTGCGAAGGGCATTAGAAGCATTATTATGCATCCGCTCTTCCATCATGTCACCCATTAAGACAAAGACGGTAATAAAGGCGGCACTTTCAAAGTAAACCGCACGGCCCGTGGCCATTGCAAACAGACTATAAAAATAGGCAATCCCGGTTCCCACCGCTACCAATGTGTTCATATTGGCATTATGATGGAGAAATGCCGCCCAGGCACTAGTCCAGTACGGCCATGCACCAATGACTATAATCAGGGTCGTGACAACGAGCGCAATCCAATTATGCCCTGGCATCATTATGTGGAAGGGCATTAACACCATTTGCAGCAATAAGGGGATCGCAAGAACCAGTGAGATCCAAAAACGGCGAGTGGTTGAAAGTCGCATTATTTAACAACCACCTTTCCGTGGAACATATCCATCCCACAGGCAAAGTTAATCTCACCTGCTTTATCGGTTGGCACATCAACCGTTGTTACCTTCTTCTTTGTCAGGTCTTTATCAACCCCGAGCGAAGAGAAAACAACGTGGGATAAGCAAGCGGTGTGGTCCTGCATGTCAAAATTAACCTTTGCTGGAACCCCCTTCTTCAACACTACCGTTGATGGCGAGTAGCCACCCTTTACTACCACCGTCGCCGTTTGAACGTTATTTCCCTGCTCAGCAGCAGTACTACTTTCCTGGTGCTTACCAAAGAACCACCAGATAATTAAACCAATCAACACGATTCCAATAATAATCGCCAAAATACTACCCATTTTTATTCACCTCTCCGTTTATCGTTTACAATTGTAATCATAACTTCACGGTTACTTTTTGTCAACATGAATGCATAAAAAGGTTCATGGCATCGGTCGGCTATACATGTACACAAAAAGGCCCGGCGTCTGGCAAAAAGCCAAACTCTGAGCCCTCGTTTGTGTTTTCCCTATGGTTTAGGGAAATTCAATTTTGGATAATCCTTTAATTCAGGAGCATTAGTTGTGTAGTCATCAAAGGTACTTTGGTTGTTATTCTCCGACTTCACACTCGTCTTTTTCTTCTTCTGCGCGTTCTTCAAGTTCTGCAGACTCTTCTTCAGGTTGTAAGTGTAATCCTTCTTATCAACCTTCTTGAAGCCTGGAAGCTTGTAGAAGCGAAGCAAGTCACCGTTCATTACCCGGTCGGACAGTGCTAGTTCAGTTGTAACGTACTTTTGAATCTTGCCAAACTGCTTCTTTTGACTGGCGGTAGCCTTCGTAATCTGCTTACCATTCTTGGTGTAGTAGTAGTCACCGTTGTACTTTGTGTACTTTGGTGTTACCCAGTCACCATTCCGGAATGGTACGATCTGGTTGCGCTTAGGCGACAGTAAGTCTTGACCAAACTGAATGTAGTTCTTTGAACTAATTCCTAGCAAGTCTTCCAGCGTTGGCAGAACGTCAATTTCACCACCATAAGTGTGATCAATTCCACCCTTCAGCCCCTGCATATTAATCATAAATGGAACCTTCTGGAACATTGCCAAGTCATAATTAGTCAGTTTCTTCTTGTGCAAGATATGGGCAATCGCTGCCTGGTGGTTGTTGGAAATACCGTAGTGGTCCCCATAGAGGATCAGCACACTATTTTGTCGCAAGCCAGACTTGTCCAAGTAATCAAGGAACTCACCAAGTGCTTCATCAAGGTAGCGAGCAGTTTGAACATAAGGATCAACGGTGTTATCACCCGTATTCCATGCTTGGATATCCTTATTTTGCTTGTCCAAGATGTATGGATAGTGGTTAGTAACCGTGATGATCTTAGCGTAGAACGGTTGTGGAAGTTGCTCAATATAGTGGGCACTTTCCTTCATGAAGATCTTGTCCTTCATCCCGTAACCGGCATCATAATCCTTCGTCTTTGGGAAGTACTCCTTACTGAAGAAATACTGGTAACCAAATGACTTGTAAGCATTATCCCGGTTCCAGAAGCTTGGTACATCCCCGTGGAATGAAGCGGTTGTGTAGCCAAGCTTTTGGTGAAGCAACGCCGGTGCTGACTGGAATGTGTTAGTTGTCCCGTCAGTAACCATTGCTGAACCTTCAGGCAAACCGTACAGGGAGTTTTCCAACATCATTTCGGCATCGGCCGTCTTACCCTGGCCAACTTCGTGGAAAAAGTTGTCGAAGGCTAACGTGTCATCAGCATGGTAAAGCTTATCCAGGTTAGGCATTACTTCTTGCCCGTCCTGCTTGTAGTCAATCATGAATTGCTGCAGACTTTCCAAGTGGATGACAAAGATGTTCTTACCCTTTGCCACACCTTCATACTGAATGTTTGGTCCCGCGTAATTGTGGTGGATGAAGTTCAGTACAGGCTTCAGCTGGTTTTGGTCGGCCCGGGCCTTAATTACACTGTTATGGGTGGTTTTAATCCCATCATAAATAGTGTAGGCCTGTAAACCGAGGTACTTAACAATGTAATTATTATCAAACGTCCGGGTCAGCAATTGTGACCGGTTCGATTCTGCCATCCCTAAGTTAGCCCCAAAGAGGACAAAGCCAAGGGCCGTCACCGTCATTGCGTAACGGATCTTGAACCGGCGCATATCTACCCGGATAACGTGAAACAGTAAAATTAACGCAAGAATAATGACGTCCGCGTAAACCAAAAAGTCTTCGGGACGCATAATTCCCATCAAACTCTTCCCTAGGTTGTTGGACGCGGCACCGGAACCCTTAATGACATTAAAGGTGATAAAGTCAGAGAATTCCCGGTAATATAGAATGTTTGAGAACAGCCAGGTCGACAGTAATGCATTGATAATCAGCATTAACCAGTACGATAACCGTCCCCGGAAGTACAGCGCGATCCCCAGGAACACTAACGCTCCCGGGATTGTGTTGAAGGCAAGTAGGAAGTGTTGCATACTTCCCTTTAAACCAAGGTTAAATTCGTTTTGATAAGCCCAGTAACTCTTAATACAGAATAAGAGTACCACGAGCAGAAAGAACCCCAGCTTGGTATTCAAGCCGTGTCGCAGCTTCTGCAACGCTGTTTTCATTGATTCGTTCCTCCATAAAAAAATATCAACTTACACAATAATACACTTTAATAGCCAAAGGCAATCATTCATAGCCCATTTTTTCAAAAAGTTTAAATTTATTTAAGCGGGCTAAGGTTAAACGATATTTACGGATAACTAATAAAAATGGTAACATTATTCTTTGTAAATTTGTGGAAAAGGAATTATTTAATTTATGTCAATTAGTAAAAGACAAGCTAACTTAATGCTATTTGTTGTTGCTATTCTCTGGGGAAGCAGCTACGTCTTTGCCAAACTGACGGTCGAGGCTGGGATGCATTCCGGCCTAATTAATGCTTGCCGGGGAACAATGTGTGTCGCTGCTGGGAGCTTAATTTTCTTCAAAAAGATTCGTCAGATGACCTGGACTGACTTCCGGTTGGGACTGGTAATTGGGACCATTAACTTTCTCGGTTACTACCTCCAGACCGACGCTCTTCGCTATACCACACCGGCAAAGAATGCTTTTTTGACGACCATGTACATCGTCGTTGCACCATTTCTTCTCTGGCTTTTCTGGCACGAGCGTCCGCAGCGGAAGGCTTACTTTTCAATTGCCCTGTCCATCATCGGAATGGCAATTCTCACGAACGTCTTTAGCGGTAGCTTCCACCTTCAATATGGCGACTTTTTAACCCTGGTATCGACCTTCTTCTGGGCCGGGCAAATTATCTTCTTTGCTAAGTACGCCCCTGCTGCCTCCAGTCCATGGGTCCTCATCTTCATGATTGGGATCTGCCAGGGAACAATGGGATGGATCACTACCTTCTTCTTTGAACGTCCCACTTTAATTCACGTCCACTGGCTACAAGCACTGGTTCCACTGGCAATCTTGGCTATCGGAATCACCTTCCTTGCTCAAGGAATGCAGATTACTGGCCAGGCATATACCGACGCCACAACTGCTGGCTTGATTTTGATGCTTGAGTCCTTCTTTGGCAGCGTAATGTCAGTTATTATGGGCTACGACCCACTAACCCCACAACTAGTTATCGGTGGTATCATCCTCCTATTTGCTAATGCCATTATGGAAGTAGACTTGCGTAGCCTTCCATTTCTTAGTCAGCAACACCATTCATCATAATAGTATAAAAGAGGTTCAATACCTGGTTTGAAGCTTTGCCAGGTGCTGAACCTCTTTTGTATCTTATTTTTCAATCAATTGGTATTCATCAGTTGGTACCTTATCCAACAAGCTGGTTACCTGGCCGACTGCCGTAAGTGTCAGCGCGTGCATTGCCCGGGAACAGATCGTGTAAAGGAGTTGCCGCTCATCATCCCCGTGGTATTGCTGGTCATTGGCGTTCCACACGATAATCGCATCAAATTCCAGTCCCTTTGCAAGGAATGAAGGTACAATGATTGTCCCCTTGACTAGGCGCTGATTTTCGGTCCGAATCAGGGTTGTCTTGATATTCCGCTGTTCAAGCGCCCGGTAAAGCTGCTCACTGTCTTCCAGTGTTTTACCGATGATGGCAACCTGGTCATGCTCGTCCTGGTACTTATCCAGGGCACTAACCAGCGCATCCGCACTACCGTCAAAGTCGGCAGCGGAAATTACCTGGGGCAGTTCACCATTCCGGTCAAAGGCCTCAATTGCTTCACCATCAAGCAAGATGTGCTTGGTAAAATCAGTAATCTGCTTGGTTGACCGGTAAGACTTAGTCAGCTGAACCACCCGTGTCTTGTCAGGGTCAAACATGGTACTTAACTGCCGCAACAAACTCTTGCTGTTTTCATGGGTAAAGATTGCCTGGTTTAGGTCACCAAGCAAGGTAAACTTTGCCCGTGGGAACCGGTACTTAAGGTAGGCCAGCTGGTATGGGTCATAATCCTGGACTTCATCAACGAAGACGTAGCGAATATCACGTTGTCCGTGCTTGCCAGTGATTAAATCGTAGAGGTAAAGGTAGATAGTAATCCCGGCTGCACTGATATTCCGTTGCTTCAGTTCTTCCTTAGTCTGGTCAACAAAGGCCGTCCACTGGTCCGGTGTCAACCCGTATTCCGCCAGGTTAACCAGCTTTGGCGTTACCCGTAACAAGTGGAGGTACTGAGCATTAATGTTAAGCCATTGATTGTGGTTAATAGCCCGCTTAATCGGTTCAAAGGCCTTCATTACGATCTTGCGTGCAAGGAATTTAAACTCCTTGTCGTCACTTTCAAACTCACGGGGCTCGTTAGCAAATAAAGTATCCAGCTCTTCCTTACTCAGGCTTTGAACCCGTTCTTCAACCCACTTTGACCGCATTTCGCTGCTGACCCGGTGGTTGAGGTACTTGATCAACGCTTCCTTGGTACCATCAAGGCGGTTGCCAAGGTTATAGTTATTATTGAAGGAATAGTAAATTTCACGGATTTTTTCCTTGCTGACGAAAACCTTACCATTGAACATAATGTTACGGAAACGCATATGAGCGTGCCCTAACCGCTGAGCGTACCGTTCTGTCGCCTTAAAATACTGCAAGCTGGTGCACAGGCGCTGGGCATTTTTGCTAGTTTCATCCTGGCTCGCCGCAAACCGTTGGGCCAATGTTTGAACATGGAGCCGTGGTACCCGCCGGTTGGCAAACTGGAAGTAGGTCATCTGGACCATGTTGTGTTCCCCTAATTCCGGCAGCACTTGGTCAATATAGTCATTAAAGAGTTGGTTTGGTGAGAACAAGACAACCTGGGAAGAAGTCAGGTTTCCCCGGTAGCGGTAGAGCAGCCAGGCAACCCGTTGAAGAACGGCTGCCGTCTTACCAGACCCCGCTGCCCCTTGAACAAACAGCAGGTCATCCTTGGTATCCCGAATTATTTCATTTTGGGTCCGTTGGATAGTCGTTACGATACTCTTCATCTTAGTTGAAGAGTGGTTGCCAAGTGCTTCAAGGAGCATTTGGTCGCCAACCTGCTCATCCGTATCAAAGATAGTAACAATTGTGCCATCCTTAATCTGGAACTGCCGTTTAAGGGTCATATCGACTTCCTGGGGACCGACCGGTGTATTATAACTGACCTTCCCCAGCTTTCCTTCATAATAAACGGAGGAAATTGGTGCCCGCCAGTCATAGATTAAGAAGTGGTCGGGCTTATCACTAAAGGAAGCTAGGCCAATATAGACGGATTCCGGTTCAGAAGCGCCCTTCTCCTTGAAGTCAATCCGGGCAAAGTAAGGCTTCTTCTCTAACCGTTTCAAGGTTGCCAGGTGGTCGGCCGCGTGCTGCCAACTGTTGTTCCGTTCGTCTAACATCTGCTGCTGGGCACGGAAGGACATTGCAGTGTCCATCATTCCCGAATAGGTCGTGGTGTTCAAGTGAATATCATTAGTCTGCTGATTGATGTCTTCAATGTCATTTTTAGCCGTGGTAATCCGCTTTTCAGCACCAACCTTAGCTTTTTTGATTTCATCAATAACGTGATCTAAATGCTTTTGTTCATATTCTCTAACTGAATTTTCAGCCACAAACGTTCCCTACCTTTCAGGATTAAAAAATCGTCATACTATTATAGCATTCTGCCCTAGCGACTGGTAGTAATTCGCCGCCCCACCGGATTGTTTAAGGCTGGCTTAATTTTCTGCTTAATTGCTAGTCAAAATTAACGGAACATTTTACAATATTTATAATAATTAACCGACGAAAGGGGACTACCACTTGGCTCATCTTTTTTACATTCTCACCCACATTGCCGAAATCCTAATCCCAATGTTTGAATGGCTGGGTCCATGGAGTTACCTCATTTTATTTGTGATTGTGTTCATGGAAACAGGCCTCGTAGTTTTCCCATGGTTGCCCGGCGGTTCCCTGGTCTTCTTAACCAGTTCCTTTATCGCCGTCCACCCAATCTTAAAAATGCAAATTGTTGTCCCCGTTTTCTTTCTCGCGGCTTTTATCGGCGACTCCGTTAATTACTTTATTGGCCACAGTATTTCACGGTGGAAATGGATCGATAAGCGGCTGTCTGGGCCACGAATGTTGGCCGCTAAAAACTACTTGAATAAGTATGGCTTCTGGGCCGTTGCTTTTGGCCGCTTTGTCCCCCTCATCAGGTCCTTTATCCCAACGATTTCTGGGATGATGCATTACCCCTTCCGCCATTTTACAGTTGCAAATTTTGTGGGAGTTGCCGCATGGGTTGCACTCGGTTGCGGCGTTGGCTATTACTTTGGTTCGATCCCGCTAGTAAAGGAACACTTTTCACTGGTTATCCTTGCAATGGTTTGCTGTGCACTATTAGCAGCCGGTGCCATGTGGGGAATCAAACTTCTTCGGCAACGGATTATCAAAAAGAATAAGATGCTCTAGGGCGTCTTCAGTTATGTTTAACGGCTATTCATGGTAAAATATGAATAGTATTTTTATTTTTGATGATTAAAGGAGTTCTATAGATATGGCAATTACCGTTTATTTTGTTCGTCATGGTCAGACTTACCTTAACCAGTACAACCGTGTTCAAGGCTGGGCAGATGCTCCACTTACCGAAAAGGGTCAAGAAGATGCCAAACGAACTGGTAAGGTATTGTCCGCTATTGACTTCGACTACATTTTTAGTAGTGATCTTGCACGGACGATGGCCACTGCACGACTCTTACTAGCTGCAGATGAAAACACCACTATTAAGGAGCCAACCCCTGAACCAGCATTTCGTGAAGAGTTCTTCGGTTACTTTGAAGGGCAAAACGCTTCTGAATTTACTGACTATCTCTGTGGTGCCGAGGGCTATAAGTCCTTTGCTGAAATGTTTGGTAACTGGGGTCCAGATAAGTTGAAGGACAAGGTCGCAGCCGCTGATCCGTATGGTGATGCGGAAGACCACGTACGGTTCTGGGACCGGGTTAATAAGGGACTTGACCGGCTTCGCGCATTACCAGATGGTTCAACGGCCATCGTTGTTTCCCATGGGGTAACAATCCGTTCAATTGCGGAACACTTCGGCTACCACACTGAGGGTTCTGCCCGTAACGGAAGTATGACCCGGTTAACCTTAACCGGCACGGATACCCACGTTGACTTCTTTAATAAACTAGAACTACCTGAATAATATTATCCGCAAAAGGGGGAACATTACTCTTAATGGATACCAATATACAAAATGATGAACTAGTAATCATTACCGGGCTTGATACTGGCCAGGAAGATTACGATTACTCAATGACTGAACTAGCAGAGTTAGCCCAGGCCAACCATATGAAGGTCGTCCAACGGGTAGACCAAGTGATTGACCGGCCCAACCCAGCTACCTACTTTGGTAAGGGAAAGGTCGAAGAGATCGCTGATGTTGCCGCTGCTAACCACGCATCAACCATCATTACAAATGATGAATTGTCACCTAGCCAGCTCCGTAACTTGGAAGAAGAGACCGGCACCCGGATCCTCGACCGGACAGCCTTAATCCTCGAGATCTTTGCTACCCGTGCCCAAACGAGGGAAGCCAAACTCCAAGTTCAAATTGCTGAGCTTCAATACCGGCTGCCACGCCTACAAACCAGTGCTAGTCAACGACTTGACCAGCAAACCGGTGGCGGTAGTGGTTTTACCAACCGTGGTGCTGGTGAAACCAAGCTGGAAATGGACCGGCGGGTAATCCAACGCCAAATCTCACACCTCCGTCATGAATTAAGTGATATCAACCGTTCGGAAGAAACAAAGCGGAAACAGCGAGCTAAGAGCAATATCCCAACCGCTGCCCTAGTTGGTTATACTAACGCTGGCAAGTCAACAATCATGAACGGTTTGGTACGTCGCTACGGGGCAGTTGAAGATAAGACCGTCTTTGAAAAGAACATGCTCTTCGCTACTCTGGATACTAGCGTTCGGCGGCTTACCCTACCTGGTAAGAAGGACTTTCTTCTCAGTGATACGGTTGGTTTCGTCAGCAAGCTACCAACAAACCTGGTCGAATCATTCAAGTCTACCCTGGCAGAAGCAGCCAACGCTGACCTCTTGATCCAGGTAATTGATTATTCCGACCCCCACTATGAGGAAATGATGCACACCACGGAAGAAACGTTGAAGCAAATCGGAATTAATAATATTCCGATGATTAACGTCTTTAACAAGGCTGATAAAACGGAAATCGAGTTCCCAGTTCTTGAAGGTGATGACCAAGTTGTTATTTCCGCCAAGCAACCGGAATCGTTAGAACTGCTTGTCGATGTCATCAGGAAGCACCTTTTCAAGGACTACGTCGAGGTTAAACTACTCCTGCCATTCTCAGAGGGGCAACAGGTATCTTACCTTAATGAGCACACGAATATTTTAAATACTGAATACCAGAATGATGGAACACTCTTAACGGTCGAAATGTCACCACAAGACGCCCAACGTTTTGCTAAGTATGAAGTTTAAGGCAGCAAAAGGGCCCGTGATAAAACTGAGTTTTATCACGGGCCCTTGTTTTAGTTCCTAATATTACAAAGATATCGCGCGACCCAACCCAGGGCCTTAGTGTCTAGCTACGGACAATCGCTAGCCCGTTCCGTGCTAACGATCGTCCTATGCTAGCCATCAGGCCCTAACCGGGTTGTGTCACAGCTCCTATTTTACTTCTTTGACTGAATACCGCCATCATTTTCAACCTTGTCGAGGAACTCTTGGTTCTCATCCAACTTAGGGTTGATATTGAATAGGTGCCGGTGAATACCAATCATTCCTGCGAGTAGCAAGAGGTTGAAGACTACAGCAATGCCTAGCAATACTAGGTTGCAGAACATTGCGTAGTGTGCCCCGATCCCGCTACTGATCGATTGACGGAGACCGAGAATCGAGTAGGTCATTGGTAAGAACCAGTGGATGACATTGTAGAACTTCATCGTGACTTCCATTGGGAATGTCCCCCCTGAACCACCTAATTGCAGCATCAGGAGGACCATTGCAACGAACCGACCAGGGTTGTCAAAGGTCATTGACAGGAACATGACAATCGCCATTGAAGCCAGCCCGAAGCAAATACTCGTGGCAAACATTGATGCAACATGGTCGGTCGTTAAACCAACTGCTAACATAACGGCATCCTCAATGATTGCCATCAGGGTAACTGCAACTGCGCCAATGAAGACCTTGCTTACCCACCATGAAACAGCTGATTGCCCATCAAGGGCCCGCCGGCGGATTGGGTAAATGAAGTTAAATACCAAGATACCAACATAAAGTGCAACTGACAGAACATAAGGAGCAAGTGCGTGACCATAGTTTGGTACGTAGCTGTAGTCCTTGTGCTTGACTGTCGTTGGTTCAGCAAACATGTTTGCAGTCTTACCAGTTGGCTTGATGGCACTGATTGCCTTTGCCCCCTTGCCAAGCTGTGAAGCAAGCTCAGCAGCACCATTATTCAGTTGGGTAACCCCACTGACCAGTGCAGGACTATTATCTGCCAACTGTTGAGTACCATCAGCCAGCAGGTTGATACCACTGATTAAGCTTGGTACCTGGGCATTTAATTGTGCCAGTGCACCCGCCAGTTGGTTAGCACCAGAAACCAGGGCGGGGCTGTTAGCCATTAGTTCATTGGCCCCTGCAGCGGCCTGGGAAACCCCCGCCGTGTATTGGCCAATTCCACTATTAAGCGTATTAGCACCGGCAGCCGCAGTATTAACACCATTGGTATACTGGCTAACACCACTATTTAATGAGTTAGCACCGCTGGCAAGCTGGCTTGTCGCTGCCGTTAATTGGCTTGAAGCCTGACTTAAAGCAGTGTTGGTATTACTCTGCAAGTTATTCAAACTATTTTGTAGTTTTTGTGCGGCTTGTGCTACATTCGCCGTATTTTGGTTAGTAGAATTTTGTGCAGCTTTGATTTGGCCTTGCAGTGCCGAAATCTTTGCTTGGACTGCCGAAATCTGACTAGCAACATTAGCATTATTACTTGCTGGTTGTGACTGGGTACTTGGCGTCGACGCTGCAGCACTAACTACCGCATCAATTTTTGCTTGGTCCGCAGAATTCTCTGCCTTCACCCCGCTAAGTGCAGAGGCCGCAGCAACTAATGCAGAATTATTGCCAGTACTCCGGGTTGCCGGTTGTTGTGAAGAAGCAGCCTGCTTAACACCATCTAACGCACTATTAATAGCTCCTAGTGCACTGCTCAGCTGGTCCAGCTGTTGTGCACTCTGCGAAAGGGGCTGTAAGGCACGTGCCAGTTCATTGGCATCATTAGTAATTCCTTGTGACATGCTCCCCATCTGCCCTTGCAGTGCCGGCAGCATACTATTAACACGGTTGTTTAGCTCGTTACTACCAGCTGCTAACTGGCCGGCCCCATTTTGTAAGGTAGCTGAACTACCACTCAATTGGTTAAGTCCACCAGCTAGTTGGCTGGCACCAGAGCTCAACTGACCAGAATTAGCTTGGAGGAGCCCCAGGCCGCTTGATAGTTGACCAACGCCACCTGTGTATTGGGAAATACCAGCTGCTAACGTCTGACTACCAGTTGCCAGTTGCTGTGCACCACTTGCAAGTGGCGTAACTGCAACCCGCATCTGTTGAACACCATTATTAACTTGGTAGACACCAGCCACGTAACGGTTAACACCGTCGCTCAGGGTAACCACACCGTCGCTCAACTGCTGTGCACCATTGGCGGCTTTGGTCATTCCCTTCCCCACAACGCCTAATTCCTTAAACATTGCGGTTGCGTATGCCTTGGTAACTTGTGAACGGATCTCGCTATTCAGCCGGGTAGTCCCGATCTGGGTCATCACCTGACCAATGTAGTTTAGCGACCCGTTTGTTTCATAATGTAACTCCATCTTACGTGGGTTCTTGTCCATCACGGTCGTGGCGTTTTCTGAGAAGTCCTCAGGGATCGTAATTACCGCGTAGTACTGGCGGTGGTGCAACCCATAGTTGGCCTTCTTATTTGATACAATTTCCCACTTCATTTGGTGGTTCTTCTTCAGTTGGTCCACCGTCTGCCGACCAACTGCCATCTCTCTTCCCTGGTATTCAACCGGAACATCCTTATTAACGACGGCAATTGGCAGATTTTGCGTACTGCCGTAAGGGTCCCAAACGGATTTAAGGAAGAAGATACTGTATAAGAACGGTAATAAGCAAATTACGGATACAGATAATAGCAAAATATGGTTATGAAAAAGATTCCGCAATTCGGCTTTAATCATCTTGCCCATTTAGATGTTTCACCTCGTTTGGATTATTTAATTGTTTGAAAGTGAAAGAACCGACTGCTTAGCGAAATTAATGAATTCTTCAGTTGGCACATTGTAATTATTCTTTTGCCACCAATAAAATGCACCAATGATTGCACCACTAAAGACATAAGCCGTCATTTCCGGATTCTTAGCCTTCTTTAACGATAGGATAACCGTATCGGTCGTCTTACTCTGGGTACGGCGGTCAAGAAGAACTTGACTAAAGATCTGTAGCATTTCCGTATAGAGTGAACTATGCGAATTGCTGGATGCCAAGTGGCGGATCATATCCTTGTGGCCATCAATGTAAAGGACAAATTGCTTAATAACATCCTCTTCGGGGTCACCATTATCAGCAATTTGACTGATCTGCGAATCTAGCGTCTGTTCTAATAAATCGTACTTATCATTAAAGTAACGGTAAAAACTACTCCGGTGTAACAATGCCTCGTTACAAATCTGATCCACCGTTAAGTGATCAAAAGAGTTAGTCTTTAGCAGAGTTAACAAAGCGTTTTGAAAGTCACGAACGGTTCGTGTAACTCGCATGTTTTCACCTCCTAATGTATCATTATGACAAAGAATAGTGTATACCGTTCGCCCACAAGACAACAGAATTAATTATATATATTATTCTTATAATGAGACATTATTGATTAAATGTTCCACAAAATTAGCTTTTTATTTCCCGGGAAATTAAAAATAACTTGCTTCATTTATCAGTAAATTTGTCAACAAATACTGTTTCTAGCCGGGAATATGCTACAATTTAAGGTAACAATTAGACTATCCAGGAGGCGGTTATTGTGAAAATCGAAAACGAGAAGTTTGGTACTTATGAAGGGCAAGATGTCATTAAATATACACTAACCAATGACAACAATGTCAGCATTAGCGTGCTAAACTTCGCCGGTATCTGGCAGGCTTACATGGTGCCAAACACTCGTGGTGGACGCGTTAACTTACTACTCGGTGCTGATAACATTGACGCCTACGTCAACCCTAATAATTCCCCACTCTACGTTGGCCGGATCATTGGGCGTTTCGGCGGTCGGATTGCAAAAGGTAAGTTTGATATTGATGGCCAAAGTTACCAGATTCCGGCTAACGAAGGTGAAAATACGCTCCATGGTGGTGCAAATGGTTTCAGTAACCACTTCTATGACGTTGCAACCAACCAGGACCAGGATAAGCTGCAGGTAATCTTGACTGCCACAATTGGTACTGACACCGACCAGCTACCGGGTAACGAAACAATGAAAGTTACTTACACCTTAGCTAATGATAATAGTGTCACCATTGACTTCGATGGTCAGAGCGATGAGAAGACCCTCTTTAATCCAACTACCCATGCCTACTGGAACCTTTCTGGTGAAGCAAAGACAATTCAGGGGCATGTTCTCACGCTCAACTCAACTTACCACCTGGAATTAGACGACGAAAAGATTCCAACAGGACGGAAATTAATTAACCGTGACACCCCATTTGACTTTAAGCACCCAACTGTAATGGGCACTGCACTCCAAGAGATGCAAGAACAAGGGGTTCCTGAAGGCGGCTTTGATGATATTTTCGTTGTCCTGCCAAGTAACCGTCTCGCTCACGAACCAGTGGCAACATTGATGGACGCCGCTACTGGTCGAAAGATCAAGATGTACTCAGACCGGAACGGGTTAGTTGTGTACACCGCTAATGGTCAACATGCAGAGGGCTTCAACCGTCCCGCTGGGCAATGGTTTGCCATGGCGATGGAAGGTCAGACGCTCCCTGATACACCACACCACCCACAGTTTGGTGACATTTCACTGCGGCCCGGTTACCCACAACACTACCAGATCCGTTACGAATACTTTGCATAACCCAATTGAGGAGGTTTTAAAATGAAAAAGAAGCTAACTAAGTCCAAGAAAAAGGTTTTCCTTGGTGTCTGTGGTGGTATTGCCGACTACCTCGGTGTTGATGCAACAGTTATCCGCTTAATTACGGTTGTCCTGCTAGCCTGCACCGGCTTTTTCCCAATCACCATCATTTACCTTGTTGCTGCTGCCATCATGCCTGACTACCAAGGTCCACAAAAGCACCAGGACCCACTGGAAGGCGAATTTACAGAAAAGAAGTAGTAAAAAAGGACCGCTGAAAAAATTCAGCGGTCCTTTTTTACTACTTCTCATGTTCACGTTCACGATAAGCAACCTGAGCATTTAATCCATAATCTGCGGTTGTCATAATCGTCGATCCACGCCGACCAGGAATCTTATTGGGGCCCGCAGTTACCACTAGTCCCGCAAGGTAGATCCGGTACTTTTGATGAGCATCCCGGACATCGGTTAAACCAATCCGGGTAATGTGCCCTACTGCACGACGTTCCATCTGGTTGAGACCAATATAAATTTCTAAGCGGTGACGTAACTTATCATGGACCAGTTCAAAGTAAGGTGGAACTGATTCAGCGTTCAATGCTTGAACCGGCTTGCCAGTTTCATTGTATTGGTCAATAATCTGGTCATCATCCATGCCATCAAAGTCATTGGTAAAGATGCCCTCAGTTAATAACTGGTCAACGACCCGTTGCAGGTTTCGTTGTTCATAATCATCAATTGCCACTGCAGCCGGAATAGTATTGTTACCAGTAAACAAACCATTTGATTGGTTAGCAAGAGCCGCTGCCCGCCGTGACGCACGAGTTGAAGTCTTATTTCCTGCACTGTCAAAATGTTGTCCTGTAATCTTTGCAAACTTTGGTGAAATAAAATCAAAGCGGGACGTTTTGCCCAAGAAATAATAGACAAAGTTCAGGTAAAGGAAATAGGTGATTGCTACCATTGCCAAGCAGTAGAGGAAACCACGCAACCAAACGTGGTTGGCAAATAGGCGGAAAGTTACGTAAACGAGGTAAATATCCCCAGCGGCCGCAATCCCAATATAGATCCGGCTCTTTAACTTAACATCTAGGTTAAAGTAGCTCAGTGATGAATTAATCATATCAAGAAAACTAAACATGGTAATTCAACACCTCCTTATTGGTTAGACGTAGTAGTAGTGGTACCGCCAGTCTGTCCCGTTGTGCCGGTAGTAGTATTACCACTATTCCCAGTATTATTTGACTGGTTGCTATTACCACTATTGTTATTATCAGTTTGGGTTGTCGTATTATTCCCCGTGTCGTTAGACCGTGTTGACGTTTGCGTATCGTCGGTTGTCCGGTCATCATCATTGTCAGACCGCTTAGTAGCAGAATTATCATCCTTATCAGGATCGTCAGAATCATCACGACTGCTTAAACTACTATTAGTAGAATCCTGGTCGACTGTCCGACTAGAAGTTGAGACTACCTTAGCCCCTTCTGTCGTATGGGTGGCCTTGTTAACAACCACGTTTGTGGCACCCAAGGCCAGCACTAAAGATACCAACGCAAATGGTGTTACCAGCGGTGGAATTTTCGCTGCCATATTACATTCTCCTTTTCTCAACCTATATGATAACCGATTTTATCTGGCATAAATGTTAAGGAAGATTGAAGATTATTTTAAATGTTTTGCACGACATTCAGCACAAATGCCCCGCAACTCAAAAGTATGGCCGGTAATTTTAGCTCCCGGAAGTTGTTGCTCATAGTAAGCCATATCAAGCGGTGGCATTTTGATTTCTTGTACCCGCCCACAGATTTCACAAATAAAATGGTGGTGGTGGGCGGAATCACAACGGTATTTAACCTGCATTTGATCATTGTGCTGCCGCAGTTCAACAAGCTCTAACCGTTCAAATTCCTTCAAGTTGCGATAAATCGTATCGTGGCTTAAACCCGGATAAGCATCCCGGAGTGCATTATCGACTACCGTAATGTCTTGATAATGTTCCGGATCTTCGCTGACCAGCCTAAGCATCATTTCACGTTGCTTCGTCCAGCGCAAGTGGTTGGCCCGTAGCTTGGACTTAGCTTGATCAATTAACTTCTCCAACGCAGCCATCCCCCTTACTGAAAATATAATTCTACCATAGAACGACAAATGTGGTTATTTTTTGCCTACTATCCGGTCAAGGTGCGCCTTTGTCGTCGCCCAATCATCATTAACTACCACCTGTGCTACCCCATGAAGGCTCCTTGGCAAATGAAGGTCACGGTGGTATTCCGGACTCCTTAACCGTGATTCGATTGCGGACTTCATATCGCCGCGTTTGCCCATCCGCTTTGCAAGCACGTTAAGTTTGCTAACTGTTAAAAAGATCACCGTCACCTGGTCGCCTAATTTCCGGCGATAGGTCATTGCTCCCTTGGTATCAAGCACAATCACATCGTCCCGTCCTTGCTGCCAACCCTCTTCTAGGCCTTCAAGCGACGAACCATACTGTGCCTGGTCATAAGTAACAGATTCCAACAGGTGCAAGCGGGACATGGAGCTGCCCGACTCGAAGTGGTAGTCAACCCCATCCCGTTCGTTTGGGCGCGGAGCCCTAGTAGTATGGGTAATTACCTTATGCATGTCAAAGTGCTCCCGCAGGTAAGTGGCAACAGTCGTCTTGCCCGACCCAGCGGCACCACAAATAACGTATACGTGTCTGCTCATCATTACTTGGTTAAATGGTCATTGACTTGGTCTAACAACTGCTTTAAATTGTCGTAAGTCAACTGCTTACGCGCATCCGCATAGTTAAACCAACCACAGTTTTTAATTTCTTCTGCCTGGAGGTGAATATCTTCATTTGCCGTTAGGTCAGCCGTAAAAAGAGTCATTTGCTTACGGTTCCCATTCGGCAAGTCATATTCAGTGTAAACCTTGAAACTGGTATCAATTGGTAACGTCAGTTGTGTTTCTTCCTTAATTTCTCGTTCTGCAGTTTCCTTTAACGTTTCATTGCCTTCGACGTGCCCCTTGGGAAATCCCCAGAAGTGCCCCTTGTTTTGGCTTTCCAACAGTAAGTATTCAATTTGCCCATTATTTTGCCGGTAAACAACTGCACCACTAGTTACTTCAATTGCCATAATTGCACTCATCCTTTTAATATTAAACTAATATTCTCATTGACTTTTAATCTTATTCCTGGTTATCATGGAATAAGACAATTTTGACTATATTATAGCAAAGGTGGTTTAAAGATGCGCTTAAACATTCTGCGGAAAGAAAATCTTGACCGTTACTTAGGGGTCGACAAGCACTTTGTTAAATCAATGACCGCAGTTGATTTAATGGCCCTCGGGGTCGGTGCCGTAATTGGTACCGGGATTTTTATTTTACCGGGGACCGTGGCTGCTAACTCCGCGGGTCCAGGCGTGACACTTTCCTTTCTTTTTTCAGCGATCGTCTGTGCATTAGCAGCGATGTGTTATGCTGAATTTTCTTCAGCCTTACCAGTTGCCGGGAGTGCTTACTCATACGGTAACGTAGTTTTTGGTGAATTCTTTGGTTGGATCCTTGGCTGGGCGCTGGTATTGGAATACATGCTGGCCGTTGCCTCAGTTTCAACCGGGTGGGCAGCCTACTTTAATTCGTTTATTGCAAGCTTTGGTCTTAAACTCCCGAAGGCAATTTCCGGGCCATTTGACCCAGCTCACGGTACCTACGTTAACTTGGTGGCAATCATCATTGTCCTGCTCATCACCTGGATGCTTTCCAAGGGGATGCAGTCGTCAATGCGGATCAACAACATCGCCGTTTTAATTAAAATTGCAATTATTATTATTTTCGTGGTGGTTGGCCTGTTCTTCATCAAGCCTGCAAATTATCATCCGTTTCTCCCCTACCATATGAAGGGTGTCTTTCACGGAGCAACCGTTGTCTTCTTCGCCTACCTTGGCTTTGACGCTGTTTCATCGTCAGCAGCCGAAGTTAAGAACCCCAAGAAGAACATGCCGGCGGGGATTATCGGTACCCTAATCGTTGCCACGGTCCTCTACATGGCAGTTTCAGTTGTGTTAACCGGGATCGTTAAGTACACCAAGCTGGATGTTGCTAACCCGGTTGCCTTCGCGCTTGAAGCTGTCCACCAAGAATGGATTGCTGAACTGCTCTCGATTGGTGCCTTGGTTGGGATGTTCACCATGATGGTAACGATGATCTATTCTAGCTCCCGGTTAATTTACTCCATTGGCCGTGACGGACTGTTGCCTTCCTGGCTAGCCAAGTTGGATAGCAAACACCACGTTCCCCAAGAAGCGCTTTGGATTGTTGCAACAATCATCGCCTTGATGGGTGGACTGGTATCGCTTGACCAGCTGACCAGCCTCGTTAACATCGGGACCCTTCTTGCCTTCCTCTTTGTTTCATTCGGAATTATCCCGCTACGGAAACGGAAGGATATCGGCAATAAGGGTGGTTTCCAGGTTCCACTGTACCCAGTCCTTCCAATCATTTCCGGCTTAGCCTGCTTAGCAATGATGGCAATGCTGTCTAAGGAAACATGGATTGGTGCCGGTATCTGGTTCGGCATTGGAATCGTTATTTACTTTGGTTATGGCTACTGGCACAGCAAGCTTAACCAGGACCGTTAATTTTCACAATCTTAATCAGGAATGGACGCGTCAATTTGCGTCATTCCTGATTTTTTGTTAGTGTAGTAATAATACTTTTCACAAGGAGGAATCGATTAATTTGGTCCCAAATTGCGACCAAATACCCTATGAACAATACGAAAAAAGATTACAAGAAAGCACCTGTTTCTCCAGTCCACTGGGGAATTTTCATTGCCCTGATTCTCGGTCAGATTTCCTGTGGTTACGCCCTCGGAATTAGTGGTACCGGGCTGTCCCAGGCTCAAACCTATATTCACCTAAGCAACTTCTGGGTTGGCCTAATTGGTGCCGGGAGTCTGATTGGGTTAGCCGGCAGTGCCTTAATGGGTAAAATTGCTGACCGCTTCGGGCGTAAGGGAATGTTAATGGTGAACATGTACCTTTTCTCAATCTTGTCACTACTCCAACTTGTTACAACCAACCCCTGGCTTTTACTGCTGCTACGGATTTTAATTGGCTTGATGATCGCCATTGACTATACCGTTGGAAATGCCTGGCTGGTTGAATGGATGCCGGAAAAAGTTAGTGGTCGCTTCCAGAGCCAGCTAATTATTTACTGGACAGTTGGTTTTATCGGTTCATACATTGCTGGGATTATGATCACCGGTTTCGGTGCCCATAATTGGCAAGTCATCCTTGCCTCATCCGCCGTTCCCGGACTAATCACGGCTATTTACCGGAGCGCTTACCGGCTCCCTGCCTCGCCAAGCTGGGTTGCGACACACGTCGATAACGATCAAGCCCAGGAGGTCATTCAAGAAAATCTTGGCAAGAAGTGGGGACTATCGCCCAAGTTAATTAAGAGCAAGGCACCGGGAAAAATTTCCTGGACTGTTCTTTTCACTAAGGAATACCGGCGTCAAACACTAGTTGGTGGTCTCTTTTATGCCTGCCAGGCCTTCGCTTTCTTCGGTATTAGTATCTTCTTACCAATTTTGCTTGCCAGCATGCAACTGGGAAATAGCAACCTCTCTGGAATTATTTATAATGTCTGCGTGCTAGTCGGCGTTTTAATCGGTATCGCCGCCTTTAAGTGGATGAGTCGCCGGGCATTATTAATGAGTGTCTTCTTCCTACCAGCAGTGGCTTTGCTTGGAATGATCCTGGGTACCAACCTTACTGCTGGAATCCAGATTGCAATTTTTGCCTTCTTTGCAGTCACCTTGTCAGCAGGATTAGTACTTGATTATCCCTACCCAACCGAATTGTTCGACATTAAAGTCCGGGCAACTGGTGTCGGTACCTGTATCACAATTAGTCGGATCGGTGCCGCAAGTGGGACTTTCCTATTGCCTGTCCTAACTAATATCGGTGGTGCGCAATTAGCAATGGTCGTCTGCATGGTTATTCTCGTGATCGGCGGCCTAATTTGCCTCATCTGGGCACCGAAAACCTCACCACGTTATATTAAGAAATAAAAGCTCCTACTGCATATAAACAGGGCCCAAAGTTCGGCTAAATTGATCGAACTCTGGACCCTGTTTTTAATCTATGAAACCCGCATTTTACTTTGCAAACATCTTAAATTCGAGGAAGAGGTCATTGTAGACGCCTAGGGTCTTCAACGGCAAGTCCCGGTATGTTTGCAAGTGTTTCATTGTCCTAGCTGGCGGGTAAAAGGCTTGGTTGCTCGTTACCTTTTTTGGCAACAGCTTCTTTGCCGCCCGATTTGGTGTTGCATAACCAACATAGCGGGCATTTTGTGCGGCATTTTGCGGTTCTAGCATAAAGTTAATAAAGGCATAAGCAGCCTCCTTATTCTTGGCAGTCCGCGGAATCACCATGTTGTCAAACCAAATGTTGCTCCCCTCACTCGGTACTACGTAGTGAAGGTGGTGGTTGACACTCATCATCTCCCGGGCATCCCCCGAATAGGTCACCCCGACTGCCGCTTCATCTTGTTCCATGTACATCTTCATTTCATCGGCAACGATCGCCTTTACATTCGGCGTCAGGGTCTTCAAATGATCCTGCGCTTTTTTTAGTGTCTGATAATCAGTCGTGTTTACCGAATGCCCCTGTGCAATTAACGTCATCGCAAAAACATCACGGGCACTATCAATCAGCATTAGGTTGTTCCGCAAGCGGGGGTTCCACAATTGTGACCAGTGCTGGACATCACCCGCTGACACCTTCTGGTCGTTATAAATAATCCCCAGTGTTCCCCAGAAGTAAGGTACCGAATAACGGTTCCCACGGTCAAATGACCGGTTAAGAAATTGGGGATCAATGTAGTGAAGGTTGGTCAGCCGCCGGTGGTCGAGGGGGGCCAATAAATGCTCCCTTTTCATCCGCTGAACCGTATATTCGCTCGGCACCACTAAGTCATAGTTGGTTCCGCCCTGGCGAATTTTTGTCAGCATCGATTCATTACTATCAAATGTTTCATAGTCAACCTTGTAACCCGTCTGCTTTTCAAATTTATTAATCAGTGCCGGGTCAATATAGTCACCCCAGTTGTAGATAGTTAGCAACCGGCCAGAACCCTGACCATGGTGCTGGTTTAAGGCCGCGTTCCCCATTGCTAGGGCTGCACAAAGGGCCAGGATACTGATGACCACGGTAAGGAGTTTCTTCATTGCACATCACCCTCCTTAACCGCCACAACCCGGTGATGGCGGCCACCATGCTTACTGATAATGTAGTAACCCAATACCAGCAAAAGCGACACCAAAAACATCAGTGCAGACAAGGCATTAATTTCTAGGTTAATCCCCTGCCGTGCCCGGGAGTAAATTTCGACGGACAGGGTTGAGAATCCATTCCCCGTTACAAAGAAGGTAACGGCAAAGTCATCTAGGGAATAAGTCAGGGCCATAAAGTACCCCGCCCAAATACCAGGAGTGATCGCCGGCAATACCACCTGCGAAAAGGCCTGCCACCGGGTTGCACCGAGGTCGTAAGCCGCATCAACCAGTGTTGGCGATAACTCATTGATCTTCGGCAACACCATTAGGACCACGATCGGGATACAAAAGGCAATGTGGCTTAACAAAACGGAAATAAACCCCAGACGAACACCCAACATAGTGAAAAAGATCAGGAAACTAGCACCGATGATTACGTCTGGTGAAACCATCAGGACATTATTCAAGGACAAGAGGCTGTTTTTGACCTTTCCCCGGGTATCCTTAATTGCCAACGCACCAAGCGTACCAATAATAGTCGCTACTAAGGAAGCAAGTAAGGCAATGATGATCGTGTTAAAAACAATCGTGATCATCCGGGTGTCACTCATCAAGTCGGCGTAGTGGCGCAAGGAAAAGCCATGGTAATTTTCCATCGTGGTCCCCGCACTAAATGAGAAGACCACCAGGTAAACAATTGGTGCATATAGGATTACAAAAACTACTGCCAGGTACAGACCCGACCAAGTTAAATGGCGCTTTTTCACCGGGTCCGACCTCCCTTCTGCTTAGCTTCACCGGTAATAAACATCACAATGAACATGGCAATGATTAAGATCACTCCAATGGTTGACCCCATCCCCCAGTTCTGGGTAGTTAAGAAGTGTTCCTCGATTGCCGTCCCTAACGTAATTACCCGGTTGCCACCGATCAGTCGGGTAATCATGAAGAGGGAGAGTGAGGGAATAAAGACTGCCTGGATGCCAGCCTTTACTCCCGGCATTGACAGCGGCAAAACTACCTTAGTAAAGGTTTGCCATTGGTTGGCACCAAGGTCCTTACTAGCGTTGATCAAAGATGGACTAATCTCAGCAAGTGAATTAAAGATTGGCAAAACCATGAACGGGATCTCAATGTAGGCCGCGACAAACATAAAACTGGCATCGGTGAAAAGAAGCTGGTGGCTGCCAAACCCTACAAACCGTAGAAACTGGTTAATCGACCCGGTTCGACTGAATAGACCAATGAAGGCATAGGTCTTTAGCAGGAGGTTAATCCAGGTTGGCAGGATGACTAGCAGCAGCCAGAATTGTTTATTGGGCAAGTGGTTGAGTACGTAAGCGGTTGGGTATGAGATCACAAGGGTAACAAGGGTGATCAAAAAGGCGTACCACACCGAGTTAAGCGTCATCTTTAAGTAGACGCTTGACGTCAAATAATTCGCATAATTGCTCAATGTCAGGTGACCACTGATGTCAAAGAATGACTGGTAAAAGATCAATACCAGTGGTGCAACAACGAAGAGGATGATCCACAGTGCGTATGGAATGATAAATAGTGTCTTATTCCGCATTATTCGTCCTCCTCGTAACTATCCAGCCGGGCATCGAAGTCCTCCTCGGTTTCGTTGTAGCGCATGACGTGGATATCTTCCGGGTCAAAGCTGATCCCCACCTTGGCACCAACCGTGGTCTTGTGAATGGAGTTAATCTTCCAAGTGTGGTCACGAATATCGTGGACGGTAATCTGGTAATCAACACCGCGGAAAAGTTGGGTATCCACGGTTCCCACCAGCTGGCCCTTATCCACCGTGGTGATGTCAAGGTCTTCGGGACGGATAACAACTTCCACCCGTTCGTTTGGCTTCATCCCTGCATCAACACAAGTAAAGTCCTGGCCATTAATTGAAACCAGGTAGTCTTCTTTCATCACCCCGGGGACAATGTTGCTCTCACCGATAAAGTCGGCAACAAAGTGGTTTAACGGCTCATCATAGATATCAACCGGGGTCCCGCTTTGCTGGATCGTGCCGTCGTTGATAATCATGATCTGGTCACTCATTGCCAGCGCTTCTTCCTGGTCGTGGGTGACGAAGATAAACGTAATCCCCAGTTTACGTTGCAGTTGGCGCAATTCGGTCTGCATCTGCACCCGCAACTTATGGTCGAGCGCCGACAGAGCTTCATCAAGCAGCAAGACTTTGGGCTCATTGACAATTGCCCGGGCGATAGCTACCCGCTGGCGCTGTCCACCAGACATGGCGGTAATTTCCCGCTCCCCGTAGCCATTTAGTTGGACTAATTTGAGGGCCTCGGCCACCCGTTGCTTGATCTCCGCTTTTTTAACCCCACGAATCTGTAAACCAAACGCAACGTTTTCCGCAACGTTCATGTGTGGAAAAAGGGCATAGTCCTGGAAGACGGTATTGACCTGCCGTTGGTTAGCCGGAACATCATTAATTTTCTTACCGTCAAAAAAGATCTCACCACTGGTTGGCTGGTCAAAACCAGCAATTAACCGCAGGATAGTGGTTTTACCGGATCCAGAAGGACCAAGGAGGGTATAAAATTTTCCCGCCTCAATTTCGAAGTCGATGTCTCGTAAGACAACGTTATCGTCAAAGCGTTTCTCAACATGCCGAAATTCCATAATCTTATTAGCCATTGCGATTTCCTCTCTACTGTTTAATTTACGTAAAGCACTTAAATTATACCGTTTCTTAACCCAAAAGTGGGAACTGAAAAACGATAAAGTTAACATTGATTTGGCGCAAGTGAGATAATACAGGTAATGATTAATTTTGCGAGGTGCGTCACATGAAAATCAACCAGTATAGCATTATCAAAGTTAGCCCAGCCCAGCAAGTTGCTGAGCTTAAAATGCTCCACCTACTTAAAGACGGTGAAGATACTCAACTAGCCCCTAGTCCCCTATTCGAAACGTTACTAGCCCGGATCCACGAGGGCGTTAACAGCCCGCTTCCAACCACGGAATGGTTCCACGACCTGCTTGCCACTCCTGATCAGGCATTGGATGACTGGTTTAATGGTGGGGCTGCCCTGACTACTGATGTCTTCTACCGGGTTGCCCTCCAGCTTCTTGAATTTGAACCGGAAGTTGACTTCCAGCTCGCCCAGCCAGTTGCTGACTGGAAAAAATTCAACCTGCCAATGATAGAACACACAACATGGACAAGCGCTGACGTTGTTTCCGCCTTCTACCTCCTGTTGAATACCCGGGGAAAGAACGGAATGTCATTAATCGACCTCTTAACTGCCAATGGCTTTCTTGCTTGGACCTACCAACTACCGGCCGCCCAAAAGCCACTAATTTTCAACGGTAAGCCACTCGCCTGTTACGACCCCCACGAATTCATCCGGGAGGTTGTCTACGTTGAAACCGACATGGATACTGACTTTGATGGTCACGCTGACCTGGTAAAGGTTGAAGTCATGCGGCCAAAAGAATCACAGCTTAAAAAGGTTCCAGCGGTCTTCACTGCTAGTCCCTATAACCAGGGAACTAATGATGAATGGGGCGACAAGGCAACCCACAACGTCAACCATCCACTAACTCACAAGTCAACCGACTACCAATCACCAGTCGAAGAGAGCTTTCCTGATCACTTTGCTTACCAGCCGGTAAAAGGGGCCGCAGAAAGAGCCACTGAAACATTCACCTCTACTCCGTCATACACCCTCAATAACTACCTGGCAGTTCGCGGATATGCGATTGTCTACTCTGCTGGAATTGGTACAAAAGACTCCGATGGTTTCCAAACTTGCGGTTCCCCTGAACAAACGGCTGCCATGAAGGCAGTTGTTGAATGGCTCCATGGCGACCGTCGTGCTTTCACAGACCGGCACAGCGGCTACACCATTACTGCCGACTGGTGCAATGGCAACGTCGCGATGACTGGCCGTTCTTACCTTGGAACCCTCTCTACCGCCGTTGCCACCACTGGTGTTGCCGGACTCAAAGCAATTATTTCTGAAGCGGCAATTTCAAGCTGGTACGACTACTATCGGGAAAATGGTTTAGTACGGGCTGCTGGTGGTTTCCAGGGTGAGGATGCGGACACGCTTGCCGATGAAACCTTCAGCCGGACAAAGCGGCCCGCTGATTTTCAACGGATTAAGGGCCGTTACCTGCAATACGTTGACCATATGGCAAAAGCAATGGACCGGACAACCGGAAACTACAATGACTTCTGGGCCGCCCGCGATTACCGTAAAGACATTCCCAATATCAAGGCTGATGTAATGATGGTCCATGGCCTAAATGATAATAACGTTGAGCCAAGTAATGTCAAAGCACTGGCAGACGGTCTTGCAAAGCTTCCCGTCACTAGTAAGTTAATCCTCCACCAAGGTCAGCACATCTATATCAATGCATTCCAATCGCTTGACTTCTCCGAAATGGTTAACCTCTGGCTAGCTAATAAGCTGCTGGGAATTGACAATCATGCTGATGCAGTATTGCCACCGGTCCTGGTACAGTCAAATAAGACACCTGAAACGTGGACCGCTTATGACCGCTGGACGGATGGTGCTGCGCTCACCTTCTACCTCCACGGTAATAAGCTAACCACCACCGCCAGCGATAAAGAAGACATCCACCGGTTCAGTGACCAGCAAAGTACCGCAGATTACGAGGCCTGGTGTAAGTCGCCAGCAAAGTGGCAAGAAGCACTCTACAAGGACGACGGCAAGTTTAGCTGCCACTTCAGTAGTGACCAGTTAAGTGAAGACCTTTTGTTGCGGGGAACACCACGGCTAACGGTCCAGGTAGCTGCTTCAACGGACCATGGACTACTGAGTGCCGAACTAATTGATAAGGGGACAGACAAGCGGCTAACCGTTTCCCCAGTCCTGATGAACCGCGGCGGGCTCCCGCTTGGATGCCAGTGGAAAACTGACGACCTGCGGGAATTTCGGTTGCAAAAGAACACCAGTGAATATAAGGTCATTAGCCACGGTCACATAAACTTGCAGAACCGCCACAACGCACGCCAGGTAGACGGCCTCTTTGCTGGTCAACTAGTAACCGTTAGTTTTGACCTCCAGCCGCTTTTCCACCAACTCACCGCTGGTCACCAGCTTGAGTTAATCATTTATGCAACTGACTACCACTTCACGCTCCGTGGAAATGAAGAAATCAACTACCGGTTGCCAGTGCAAAATGCCCGCCTCGAAATTCCTGGTAGTAAAAAAGGAAAGTAATGATCGCATCTTTTACTAAAGTGCGTTAGAATTAAATGGTAGCGTTTTATTGGTATATATTTTTCAAAGGAGAGATTTATGATGAAGACTGGTACAAAGATCATCACATTAGACAATGGTTACCACCTCTGGACAAATACCCAGGGTGAAGGTGATATCCACCTGCTCGCCTTACACGGTGGCCCTGGTGGCAACCACGAATACTGGGAAGACACGGCTGAACAGCTGAAGAAGCAAGGCCTGAACGTCCAGGTTACGATGTATGACCAACTGGGCTCCCTATACTCTGACCAACCTGACTACTCTGACCCAGAAATCGCCAAGAAGTACCTGACTTACGAATACTTCCTTGATGAAGTTGACGAAGTCCGGGAAAAGCTGGGTCTCGACAACATCTACCTGATCGGTCAAAGTTGGGGTGGTGCACTAGTTCAAGAATACGCCGTTAAATACGGTCAACACTTGAAGGGTGCTATCATTTCATCAATGGTTGACGAAATCGACGAATACGCTAAGAACGTCAACGAACTCCGTGAAAAGACTTTACCTGCTGATGCCGTTGCCTTCATGAAGGAATGCGAAGAAAAGAACGACTACAGCAATCCAAAGTACCAAGAATACGTTCAAGTAATGAACGAAAACTACGTCGACCGGAAGCAACCTTCTAAGCTTTACCACTTGAAGGACCTCGGTGGTACGCAAGTTTACAATGCCTTCCAAGGTGATAACGAATTCGTTGTTACTGGTAAGCTGAAGGAATGGCACTTCCGTGACCAACTGAAGAACATCAAGGTACCTACCCTGTTGACATTCGGTGAACACGAAACCATGCCACTGGCTACTGCCAAGAAGATGGCAAGCTTGATCCCTAACTCCAAGCTGGTAACCACTCCAGAAGGTGGCCACCACCACATGGTTGATAACCCAGACGTTTACTACAAGCACCTGGCTGACTTCATCCGTGAAGTGGAAAACGGGACTTTTAACAAGTAAAATAGTTTAATACTAAGAAAACACAAAAGCGCTACACATCAGACTGGAAAACTCCGTGGACCCGTGACAAAACACAGTTTTGTCACGGGTCCTTGTTTTTTAGTTTCGAATATTACAGAGATATCGCGTGCCACAACCCGGTTTGGGCCTTAGTGTCTAGCTACGGACAATCGCTAGCCCGTTCCGTGCTAACGATCGTCCTATGCTAGCCATACAGGCCCAAACCGGGTTGTGGCACAGCTCCATTTTATTTAAAAATCTCTTAACATGGACTTGCCGCTAGCTACAATATGGTAGGATATTATTAGTAAGTAAGAGATGGGAGGAGAACGCCGCAACAAATTAAAGCTGCACTCACTACCGCTGGTTTTTAACCAACCGATCGTAATGTCGCTTTACTATATTTATTGAGGTAAAAAATGAAACAAGCTTATCAACTAACTACTGACGAACTTAAGCAGCAAAACGGCCTGCGCGAATTGACTACTGGGTTAACAAGTCAAGAAGCACAGCAACGCCTTGCTTCGGAAGGTAAGAATATTTTGGAAGTTAAGCCAACGCCAAAATGGAAGATCTTCCTTCGTCAGTTCAACAATATTGTCATTTACATTTTACTGGTTGCTACCCTACTAACGGTCTTAATCGGCCACTACACTGATGCCATTGTCATCATGGCCGTGGTAATCCTTAATTCCTTAATCGGCTACTTCCAGGAAACAAGCGCTGCTAATGCACTTGCAAAGCTCCAGGAAATGATGGCGCAACACGCCACGGTTTACCGGGATGGTCAGCGGCAAGACGTCGATGCTGCCGACCTGGTTGTCGGTGATGTGGTTTTCCTCGAAGCTGGTGATAACGTCCCGGCTGACCTGCGGATCGTTTCCGCGGATAACCTCCGGATTGAAGAATCAGCACTGACTGGTGAAACTAATTCCGTGATCAAAACCGATGAAGCTTTAGTTGATGACGATGTACCCCTGGCCGACCGGGTTAACATGGCCTACTCCTCTACTTCCGTCACTAGCGGTAGTGGGCTCGGAATTGTCGTCGCTACCGGTGAACAGACCGAAATTGGTAAGATTTCCCAAGAAGTAGCGCACATTAAGCCGAAGAAGACCCGGCTAACCAAAGAAATTGACCACGTTGGGACTGTCGTTTCCTACATTACGATCATCGGGTCCGTGCTGATCTTCATCATTGGTTTCTTCCTGCAGATTTACTCATTGCCTGCCCTGGCGCTAGCCGTTGTCGCCATGCTGGTGGGGTCAATTCCGGAAGGTCTTCCGGCAACCACCTCTGTAATCCTGGCCTTTGGTGTTTCCAAAATGGCTAAACACTACAAGGCAATTATCAAGTCCATGCCCGCTGTTGAAACGCTTGGCTCGGTTGACGTAATCGCCACTGATAAGACCGGTACCCTGACGAAAAACGAAATGACCGCAATTGAGCTGTGGTCCGGTGACCAGCATTATACGGTTACGGGAACCGGGTACGGCCCTGAAGGACAAATCCAATTAAACAACCAGCCGGCACCGTTAGATGACCAGCTGAAGCTTTTCTTGGAAGCTGGTTTCCAGGCTAACGATACGGTACTGACCAATGAAGACGGCCAGTGGGTAATTAACGGTGAACCAACTGACGGTGCCTTCCTTACTCTTTACCGGAAGGCCCTCGGTGTCGACTACCATTCACAATACGAGCCGCAGGATCTTCTTCCGTTCGACTCTGACTACCGCTACATTGCGGAATTGACCAAGGATACCGCTAATAACCAGCAGGTCATCTTCGTCAAGGGTTCTCCTGACAAGTTATTTGAAATGGCCGCAAAGGCTGACCCAAGTTTTGACCTTGCTAAGTGGCAGGGACGGGTTAATGAATGGTCAAAAGAAGGTAAACGGGTCATCGCGCTTGGTTACCAAACCGTCCAGGGTGAAAACCTGATGGAGGTTGAACATGACCACCTTTACCGTGGGATCCACCTACTTGGCCTCGCTGCCCTGCAAGATGCACCACGGGAAGAAGTAATTGCTGCTTTGAAGATAATGAACCGGGCTGGCGTTGCCGTTAAGATGATTACGGGGGATGACCCCCAGACCGCGCGTGCGATCGGCCACCAACTTGGCTTGGCTCCTGGTGAAATTCATGCCATTACCGGTGCAGAATGGGACAAGCTCTCACCGGAAGAACAAGCTGACGCAGCCAAGTTCAACCAGGTCTTTGCACGGACCACTCCGCAAAACAAGTTGGAAATTGTTAATGCCCTGCAAAAGGACCAGTTAGTTACCGCCATGGTTGGTGACGGGGTAAATGACGCTCCCGCCCTCAAGCAGGCTGATATTGGTGTTGCCATGGGGATCAAGGGGACCGATGTGGCTAAGGATGCCGCTGATATGATCCTTGGTGATGATAACTTTGCCACAATGGCCGCGGTAATTGAAGAAGGACGGCGGATTTACGACAACATCAAGAAGAGTATCCTCTTCCTGCTGCCAACGTCATTTGCTGAAGGGCTGGTCGTTGCCTTCTCTATCTTGACCGCCCAGCAAGTTCCGCTCCAACCAGTGCAGCTATTGTGGATCAACCTGGTTGCGGCGATTACCATCCAGTTCGCCTTCGTCTTTGAAAAGGCCGAACCAGGATTAATGGATCGACCGCCACGTCCTGTTACCTCCCGGCTAATGGGCCGGCATGACCTTATCCAAATGGGTTATGTTTCGGCATTGATGGCAATTTTCGCCCTGGTTTCATTTGACTGGTTTACTGGTCACGATTCCAGTATAATTAACGCGACAACCATGATGATCAACGTGATTGTAATTAGCAAGCTCTTCTACTTCTTCAGCATTCGGACCGACCATTACGGATTGGGCCAAATTAAGACAATCACCAGTAAGGCCTGGGGAGTTATTGGTATCATGCTGGCATTCCAGCTGATCCTAACTTACGTGCCGTTTATGCAAGAAGCATTTCATGTTACCGGCATCAGCATTACTGAGTGGCTAGCCGTAATTGTCTTCTCCTGCCTCATCATGCTGGTTGCTGAATTCGATAAGTGGGTTCGCTTTAGAAAGGAACATAAGAATGTCACAGATTAATACCTTCATTTTTGATATTGACGGTACCCTAATCGATACCTTCGACATGTATATGCCAGCAATGGTCAATACCCTCCGGAAGCACGGTTATCAAATTGCTCCCGAAGATGAGTTGCCAACCATGAAAAAGCTCTTCGGAATTACCGGAGTTGATGCGCTAAAGATCTTTGGTGTGCGGCCAGATGAAATTGCACCTATCCAAAAAGAATGGTTTGACGCTGCTTACGAACGGGAAAATTACGTTAAAGTAATCGACCAAGTCCCAGAAGCGCTGGTAAAGCTGGCCGCGGTTGATGGAAATAAGCTCGGGGTTGCTACCTCAAAGTTGCAAGACGAATACGACCATTTCAAGCAACAGTACGACTTTGCCAAGCTCTTTGACTCGGCAATTACGTCTTCTGATACCAAGAAGCACAAGCCTGATCCAGAACCAATCCTGGCTGCGGTAAAGAAGCTTGGCTCCACTCCTGAACAGAGCGTGTATGTTGGTGACACCATTAACGACCTGAAGGCAGCCAAGGCCGCGGGGGTTAGGTTTGCTGGTGCCCTTTACGGTTCAGCCAATCCCGATGCAATCAAGGATGCTGATTACCCACTAACAACGCCCATGGATCTCTTAAAAATTTAACTTGCGCGAATCCTAATCAAAAGAGAGGAGCTAGATAGAAGTTATTCGACTTCTATCTAGCTCCTCTTCTCGTTTTCGCCAAAGCTTAGTTAATCTTTCTTAAACAATGCAGCCATCTTCGCGGCTACTTCTGGGTCAAGGTTATCTGCCAGGGTGCTCTCCTCTTGCTTCTTTTCATCCGCCTGGTTCTTAATGGTCTGGGCCAGTTCATCGGCAACTGCCTGCTCCCCCACCTTGATTGGGTTAACCGACAGACGACCTCCCGCTGCATCGGCATGGCCACCGCCGCCGAAGTACTTTTCAGCAAACTTTGCCACATCTAACTTGCCGTTGCTCCGTAGCGAAACGCTAACCGGACTGATTACTAGTGCCGCATCAACATCCGGATTTTGGTCAAGCAGCTCATGGGCAATCTCCGACTTATAGTCACTCGCGTACACAATTCCAAACTGGTGGCCGTCCAGCTCGGCCTTTAGTACATCTTTCAGGTGGCTCTTCAGGTATTTTGCCCGCCGCTCATTCAGGGTCCGGATCAACAATTGGTTGGCCTCCCGGTATTTCTGCCAGCCAGCACTAAAGACATCCATGACAAAGTCTTCGGAGTCTTGCAGGGGATAAAACCAAAAGAGCTGGTCTAAGTCGTCAGCCGCGGTCCGCTCTTCATCATCCATCTCAGGATCATTTTGCCAATCCCAGGTGTCATAGGCACGAATCAGCTCGACCAGGTAGGCCAGGTCTTGCCGGCGCTCTTCAGGTAAGTCATTAAAATGGGGTTGCTGGGTCAACCAGTCCCATGCCAGACTAGCTGTACTCGGGTTAACAGCCAGGTTAGCTGGCGTAACTGAATTAGCCGCGTACTTATTCCGCAACTCTTCTTCGCTTTCGTGGTGGTCAAACACCAGCCAGTGGTTAGCGAAATTCTCATTCAATTGCTGGAAAGTGTACTCACTATCCGGTGTCATATCCATAATGTAGACATCTGTAAACCGACCAGCTTCGGGGCTCTTTAACCAGTGGGCGAACTCTTCATCGATCCGCCCCGCCCCGCAGTTAGTCATGTCAAATTCGACATCCCCAAACATCGTTGGCTGGACCGTCTTTAGTAGCAACGGAGCACCGAAGCCGTCCAAATCATTGTGTGAAAATAACTTAATCAGCCGTTTAACCATTTTAATGACCACCTTATCGATTTTTATAACACCATTATACCGTTTTTCTCACCTGATCATAGCTCTTGGTAGCGTATCAACTGACATCATTCCATTAAATTGGTATGATAATCTTAATAGGTTGCAGAAAGGAACATGCTAAATGAAAATTTATGATTACCGGCAGGAAATAATTGACCTGCTGGAGAATACCAGCGGGGATAATGAAAGTCTCCTGCAGACACTCCGCAGTTTAACAACGATCGTCAACGTGTTAAACCATTACACAGATGACGACGAAGGCAGCACTGAGCCGGCGCCAGCAAAGAAACCACGCTTCCACCAGCACCAGGTTCACCACCGTCATGACCAGGAACTGCCTTCCACCGCTAAGAAGCAACTCCGCTCCCTGCTTACTGGCCCTTCCGTGGTAGCACAACCAACTAAGCCGGTTGTTACCCACGCCGAACCAGAAACAGTAACAGTAACTGAGGCACCACGGGAAATTAGTCCGGAGGAACGACTTGCTGCCGATAACCTTTACGTTGTCCACCGCAAGCTTTCCGGAGCAGAAATTAACCACCGTTACTACTCTGAAGCCATCCTCCACCACCTTCCGTTCCCAGTTGAAGATGGTGACGTGGTTGAACTTGACCGTGACCAGCAAGTACGCGGCCTGCCAAGCATTCGGCGGGTTACCGGTGACCACCTCGACGACTACGAGCCAGAAAACATTGCAGTGATTGAGTACGCTGAACTTAAGGCGGTTCCGGGGTCTGACGTTCTTCAAATCAGCAGTACGTTGAAGAAGAATTCGCTCCTTGATGAGGCGCCCGAGAATACAGTGGTTGTTGACCCATTTAAGTACCCTGGCCGGAGCTTAAAAGCGGGGATGGTAATTGATTATGCCTACTACGATCGCGGTAACGGTTTAAAGGATGCTGCCGATGGTTCCATTCGCTGGATCCACGAAAAAAATGATTATGACACAACCAAGCAACCAGCAAAGCCAAAGAAGGTTAAAAAGGTTACCCACCAACGCCATGATTACGAAAAGAAGCTAGACTATGACTTGAAGCAACGGACCGTGTTAGTAATTACCGGTATCCGTGACAAGGTTCAAGGACTAAAGCCAGTTGTTACCAAGCACCACGGTGTATTCCACGGCTTAGATGCTTCTGCCGAAGAAAAGGTTTCTTCCAGTACCCTGAAACGGGAAATCCGAAACGCCGACTTTGTCGTAGTCTGCATCGACGCTATCCACCACCGGATCAGCCAACTGGCTAACCACCACGCAAAGCGGTATGAAAAGCCGCTGGCCATCGCAAATGTCACTTCAAACATGGCGGTAGAACGCGCAATTGGCCGGGCACTAAATGGGGACCCCGCTTATGCCGTGGCTAGTGAAAAAATGAATTAACTTTAAATTTCTTGTTGACAATTATTAAAACTTGGTTAGAATAGTAAACAACAATTTAATTATTTGATCGCAATGAGAAAGAAGAGTAAGTTAGCTAATAACTCCAGCGAGTCTCGTGAGGTGTGAGGAGACAGTTCAATGGCTAGTTGAAAATCACTTTCGAGTCCTAATCTTAAAATCCAGTAAGATTAGGTGGTAACACCCATTATCGTGTCAGCGTATCGCTGTTAAGCCGTACGCGAAGAGGTTTGTTTTAATGACAACCTGAAAATAGGGTGGTACCACGCTAATGCGTCCCTTAACCAATGTGAGTTGGTTAAGGGACTTTTTTATTGGGATCAGAGCAATTATTTTTGATACTTTATTTATTCTAGGAGGGATTCTTATGCGTGATCTTACATCACCTAAGTTGTCATTTAAGCAATACCTGGTTGTTGCTTCACTACTGTTTGGTCTATTCTTCGGTGCCGGTAACCTAATTTTCCCATTGCATCTTGGTCAGCTGGCTGGTGCGAATTGGGCCCCCGCCGCACTCGGTTTCTTAGTTACCGGTGTATTGCTGCCGCTGTTATCAGTACTAGCCGTTTCTGTTACCCGTGCTGAAGGGGTTTATGATATTGGTCGTCCACTTGGTGCTGCCTTTGCACTTGTCTTCATGGTCTTGATTCACGCTACCATCGGTCCCCTCTTTGGAACACCCCGGACAGCAACGGTTTCCTTCACGGTTGGTGTTGCTCCATTCCTCTCAAAAGCGGCACAAGGTTGGGCTTTACTCCTCTTTTCCGCCCTTTTCTTCCTCGCAGCATTTGCCTTCTCTTACAAGGAAAATAATATCCTGGCTAACATTGGGAAAGTCCTAAACCCTGTTTTCTTAGTTCTTCTCTTCCTTGTTTTCGTCGTTGCCTTTGCCAATCCACTTGGTAATCCTGCCAATGAACCAGTTACGAGTGCTTATGTTCATGGTGCAGTAACTAATGGTTTTCTTGAAGGATACAACACGATGGATGCTCTAGCCGGTCTTGCATTTGGTGTAACGGTTGTTACTGCCGTTCGTTCAATGGGTCAACGGCGGGCAAAGGATGTTTCCAATGTTGTTGCCAAATCTGGTGTAATGGCCGTTGCCGGAATTGGCTTGATCTACTTACTCCTGATCCTTTTGGGTGCCATGTCACTTGGCCACTTCAAGGTTTCCGCTGATGGGGGCGTTGCCTTCAACCAACTTGTTAATTACTACGCTGGTGCATTCGGTCAAGTTGTCCTGGCCTTCTTGTTAACCGTTACCTGTTTAACAACTGCTGTTGGCCTGGTTGCTGCTTTTGCTCAGGACTTCCACAAACACTTCCCAAAAGTTAGCTATCACACTTGGCTCGCACTGAGTTGCCTGGCCTCCTTCTTATCTGCTAACTTTGGCCTTGATCAAATCATCGCCTGGTCAACCCCAATGTTAATGTTCCTCTACCCACTGGCAATGGTGCTGATCCTCTTATCAGTTAGCTCACCTTTGTTCCACCGCGATGGGGTCGTTTACTTTTTCGTTGTCCTCTTCACGGTCGTTCCAGCACTTGGCGACATGGTCGTAGCCTTTCCGGCAGTTGTTAGCGCCAGCCGCTTTGGCCAACAAGTAGCTGCTTGGCGGAGTAACCTCCCACTAGCTAGCATGGGACTATCATGGCTGGTTCCAGCACTGGTCGGCTTAGTAGTTGGCCTGCTCTTCCACTGGTTCCGCCGGCAACGCGTTACTGATAATGCAACTGAAACAGATTAAATCGTAATTTGTAGGGTGCTGTGCCTGAGACGCGAAGCCAGCCCCGCAAGCGCAAAAAAGGTCCAGAGTTCGGGTTTGACCGAGCACTGGACCTTTTGTTCTCTCTTATGTAATTCAACCCACTTAAGTTTTAGTGGGCCCCTAGCCTATTTTGTCCCCGCTTACCCAACCGGGATCCGAAAGGCTTCTGTTAGTTGGTTGAATCATACTTATTTAAGTTGAACTTCTTAATTGCGTAAATTAACTTACTTGCATAATTTGGGTCAGTCGCATACCCACCTTGTTGGAGAGCAATCGCTGCTTGACGGTAATTTTGAGCGGTCGTCACTGCTTTAAACCGGTTGTGGTTGTCAGCGGTCCCGTTAACAATCAGTTGGGTGTGGGCATTAATTGAATCTGCCCAACTATCGTAAGTCTGAAAGTATTGCTTAACCTTAATTGTTTTACCGTTCACATTTTCGGTTGTGTACATGCGAACCCGGTTCCGTTTTGAATTAGCCTTGATTCCAAAAAGGTTGTTGTACTTAGCTGCTAGCCTGCTTCGACCCCAGTTTGATTCCAAACCAGCCTGGGCGATTGTAATGCTAGCTGGTATGTGGTACTTTCTTTGTTCACGCTGTGCTGCTGGTGCTACTTCCTTGATGAATTCCGCGGTTGTAATATCGGTAGAATGCTGCTCCGGCTGTGCTGATTGGCGGTGCTGGTAATTAATTACTAACCCCACGACCACCAGGATAGCCACTAAGCCACCGACAATGCTGGTAATAATTGTTTTCTGCCGTTTTTTACTCATCATCACCACCCCTTACGTAAATTGAATTGTTGAATAGTATAAAAAAAGATCCGGCAATTGGCTACCAATATACCCGATCTTCAATCTATTTTCATAAAATAATTATCACTATTGCTTGTTTAACAGATCTTCCTTAATCTTGTTGAACCGCTTAGCATCAAGCATCTTCATCTGTGGGAAGCTCTTAACAAACCGCCGCTGGTTCCAACTCAAGTGGTAAGCAGGCCGGTCCTCCAGGTGTTCAAGGAAGTCCGTCCGCCAGGAGTGAAGGCGTTGAACCAGCACTGGCTTTTCTTCAGGCAATGCTTGCTCGATCCGACCACGCAGGCGTTCCTGGAAGGCAACCACCCGTTTTTCCCACATCTGCGTTGTAGTATGGAAATGTTCCACACTGATGATGGTCAAGACGGTATCGGTCCCCATCGCCACCGCAACAATAAGCGCTAGGAAACCATGAGTACGCATCTCTTCCCAATTAATTACCCGCTGGATAAACGGCTGGATAAAGCGGACCAGGACTACCACCCCAATTCCCCAGAATAAGGAAATCACTGGTGCAACCCGTCCCTGCAAGTTTCCCCACAGGTGGGAGTAGTCCCATAGTTTCATGTGAAACGTCTTTTCAAGAAAGAGGCTGGCCACGTATTCGAAAATGGTCGAAACTACCAGTCCTACAATAAAGAGCATGATTAAATTATTCTGTACCTCGTAGGTAGAAATCAAAATCGTGGTGACGGCAAAGCCATACACCGGGCAGTAAGGGCCAAATAAGAACCCCCGGTAAGCAAAGTGCCGGTCCTTGATTGAACAATAAAATGTCTCCCATAACCAGCCGACAACGGAATAAGTAAAGAAGAGGACAACCACTTCTGATAATGTATACGGCATTCTTTTCTCCTATTTCTTTAGACTCAGCTTTTCAACATTCAAGATTTTATCCAACCAACCAGTATAGAAGCTCTCTTCGTGGCTAACCAGGATGAGGTTACCAGGGAACTCCTGGAGAGCCTTCTTCAGCCCTTCCTTTGTTTCATCATCCAGGTGGTTGGTCGGTTCGTCCATGATTAAGAAGTTGCATGGTGTCAACTCAAGGATTGCTAGTTTGACCTTCGTTTGTTCCCCACCGGAAAGGAGGTGCAGTGCCTTTTGTGTATTAGCGGCATTGATCCCCGCACGAGCCAGTTTGGTCCGAATTGTCCGCGGCTGCATCGTTGGGAACATATTTTGGATCGTCTGTAAGGGAGTCAAACTTGGGCCGTCCCATTCAAGGTCCTGGTCAAAGTAATTTACCTTAGCTGATGGTGAGAAAGTAGCAGTCCCACCAAGCGCCGGGATCTTTTTCAGGATTGACTTGATCAAGGTTGACTTACCAACCCCGTTAAACCCGGTAAAGAGGAGCTTCTCTCCCATTGTCATTGAGAAGGTTACCGGGGCCAGCAACGGGCGGCCGTAACCAACGGAAAGGTTTTCCACCCGTAATGCGTTGGCGGAACCAGTGTTTTCGTACGGAAAATGGAAGACGGCCTTAAGGTTATCAGCCGGCGGTTCAACCCGCTTCATCCGGGCAAGCATCTTCTCCCGTGACTTAGCCATCGTTGACTTAGAGCCCGCCTTGTTTTTACGAATAAACCGTTCTGCCTTTTCAATTACGACCTGCTGCTTCTCGTATTCCCGTTCCTGTGCTTCCTTTCGTTCTTCCTTTTGCCGCATAGCTTGTTGGAAGCTACCGCGGTACTTGGTAATCTTATTAAAGGAAACATCACAGATTGTGTTCGTGACTTGTTCCAAGAAGTCATAGTCGTGGGAAATAATCATTGCCGCACCATCGTAGTTGTTCAAGTATTCAATCAACCATTCAATGTGGGCCGTATCAAGGTAGTTAGTCGGTTCGTCCAGCAGGATAACATCAGGGTTTTCCAGCAGCATCTTTGCCAAAATGATTTTCGAACGTTGGCCCCCACTCATTTCAGAAACGACGTGGTCCTTTCCAATTTCAGTCAGGCCCAGTCCGTTCATTACCCGGTCAATCTCGGTTTCAATATCGTAAAAATTATTGGCATCAAGTTTTTCCTGGATCCGTCCCGCTTTTGTCAGCAGGTTATCATCCATCTTGTCAGCATAGTCCTGGTAGAGCTGGTTCATCTGGTCATTCAGCTTGTACAAATCCGCAAAAGCAGTATGGAGGAACTCGATCAGGGTCATCCCCTTCGGAATATCGACATACTGGTCAAGGTAACCAATCTTAACCCCCTTTTGCCACTTAATTGATCCTTCAACCGGCAATGTCTTACCAATCAGGATCTTAATGAGGGTTGACTTACCGGCGCCGTTTTGGCCGACAATCCCCATGTGTTCATGTTTCTCTAATTGAAAACTGGCATCTTCGTAGAGCTTCTTATCGGCATAGCTCATTGTCAGCCCTTCTACATCTAAAACTGCCATTCTCTTCTCCTTCGTATGCAAAGTATACTTATTTAATGGTATCACAGGCAACGCCAGATCAGCAATTATCCCCAGGGCACAGCTCTTCATGAGAATTTTTTAATAAAAGTATTGACACTCCCAAACGGCTTGGCTATACTTAAAAGCAATTACAAACAAGGGAGTAAGTACAATGAAGCAAAGTCAGTTATACAACCGCATTAACCGTTGGCAAAGCCGGTAAGCTCAGGTTGATTCGTCATGGATGCAACCTGAAAAGCAGATTGCATCTGTGCCGGCTGATTTTGACATTCATTCAGTCCGCATGGATCCACGTGCGGACTTTTATTTTGCCCTTCAAAATGGGAGTCCAGGTATGTGGGCTCCCATTTTTTAGTTAAGAAAGGTGTGAAGAACATGAAGCGAATGTATACCTTGATCACCCTGCTGGTGGCTTTCCTAGGGGTAGCATTCTTTACAGAAAATGGTAATGGTTTTATTAGGCAGCGAACACCCCACGTTGGTGTCCTCACCCTGATGCACCACCCCGCACTTGATCAGATTTACAAGGGGTACGTCGATGAACTCGCCCGCGAAGGTTATCACAACGGCAAGAACATCAAAATTGAATACCAAAATGCTAATGGTGACCAGAGTAATTTGAAAACGATGGCCTCCAAGCTGGTTAATGACAACTGCAACGTTATCTTCGGGATTACTACCCCCGCTGCTCAGGCTGTCGCTAACTCAACAAACAAGACGCCAATCGTCCTCGGGGCCGTTACCGATCCTAAGGGGGCGGGGCTGGTTAAGAACAACCAACACCCGGGTGGCAACATTAGTGGTGTTTCAGACCAGGCACCAATCAAGGAACAATTAAACCTGGTTAAGGAATTCATGCCCCACCTGAAAACATTAGGGGTCATCTACACTTCTAGCGATGCTTCTGCCGTCGCCGGCTACCACCAAATTAGTCGTGAATGCAAGCGGATGGGAATTAACCTAAAGTCTTACTCCATCGCTAATAGCAACGACCTCAACCAGGTATCCGAACAGATGCTCCAGCAGGTTGACGCGGTAGTCGTCCCAACCGATAACACAATTGCCGGAGCAATGCAGACACTGGTAAAGAACGCCAATGCGGCTAATAAGCCGGTCTTCCCCGCCGCCGCAACAATGGTCAAGCAAGGTGGGGTCGCAACCTACAGTGTTAACCAGTACCAGCTCGGTGTCCGCGGTGCGAAGATGACCGTTGCAATTCTGAAGGGGAAGAAGCCCGCTAACATGCCAATTGAATACGTTAAACATGGTGAGCCCGTCCTCAACCTCAAGCAGGCCCGGAAACTCGGTTTAACCGTACCAAAACACTTTGAACACGAAGTAAAAACGGAAGGAGCGATTTATCAATGAATCTAATGGTATCAGCAATCGGGCAAGGATTATTATGGGCACTACTAGGCCTCGGCCTATACCTTACCTTCCGAATTCTTGACTTCTGTGACATGACCGTTGAAGGAACTTTTCCCCTCGGCGCCGCGACTGCAGTCACCGCTATTTCCCGGGGAATAAATCCGTTACTTGCGACACTCCTCGCCATTCTTGCGGGAATGATTGCCGGCCTAGTCACGGGGCTGCTTTACACGAAGGGAAAGATTCCTAGCCTCCTCGCCGGGATTCTAACTATGACCGCAATTTACTCCGTTAACTTGCGGATCATGGGCAAGTCCAATATCTCCCTATTAGGCAAGCAAACCCTCTTTAGCGGTCACTTCATGACTAGCCTTCCCCAATACTTCGACAGCGTCGTAATGGGGATCATCGTAATTGCCATCGTCACTATCTTAATGGTTCTCTTCCTGGCAACTGATTATGGACAAGCCTTCATTGCCACTGGTGATAACCCCACAATGGCAAAATCACTTGGGATTCATACCGACAAGATGGTGATCGTTGGCCTGATGGTTTCAAACGGAATGGTTGGCCTTTGTGGGGCCCTGATCGCCCAGAATAACGGTTATGCCGACATCAACATGGGGATTGGAACCATCGTTATCGCCCTGGCATCAATCATTATCGGTGAAGTTGCCTTTGGCGAATTGACCCTAAACCAGCGGCTGGTAGCTGTGACCCTCGGTAGTATTATTTACCGGATTATCCTGCTGGTTGTCCTCCAACTTGGTTTCTCCGCTAACGACCTCAACTTAATTTCATCAATTGTCCTGGCAATCTGCATGATGATCCCGCAGCTGGAACAGCACCTGCAGATCAAGAAGCCAATTTTGAAAGGAGTGCGTCCACATGAGTAAGCCCATCCTTGAACTAAAAAATGTTAAAACCGTTGTTAATAAGGGCACTGCCAATGAGGCAACGATCCTCAAGGGGATTAACCTTACGATCAACGAGGGCGATTTTATTACCATCGTCGGTACTAACGGTGCCGGCAAGTCGACCCTCTTTAACGTTATCGGGGGCAACCTCCACGCTGATGAAGGACAAATTCTCCATAACGGCAAGGACATTACCAAGAGTTCAGAAGAAGAGCGGACAACGTTCTTGTCCCGGGTCTTCCAGGATCCAAAGCTCGGTACCGCTCCCCGGATGACGGTTGCGGAAAACATGCTCCTTGCAACGAAGCGTGGTGAACGGCGGCACTTGGTTCTGCGGAAGCTAAAGCCCAACATGGCGCGGTTCACTGAGTTGGCAGCAACAATGAATAACGGTCTAGAACACCGAATGACAACGGCTACCGGTGCTCTCTCTGGTGGCCAGCGGCAGGCACTTAGTTTCTTAATGGCCACCCTCAAGCGGCCGGACATCATTCTTCTGGACGAACACACCGCGGCGCTGGACCCCCACACCAGTCTGAACCTCCTTCACGCCACTAACGGGCGAATCACTAAGGACCACCTGACGGCCCTGATGATTACCCACCACCTTGAGGATGCACTGACCTATGGTAACCGGCTAATCGTCCTTAAAGATGGCCAGATCAAGGCTGACTTTACTGGTGAAGATAAGCAGAAATTAACCACTGAAGACTTGTACCAGTTCTTTGAAGATTAAATAGCGGTTAAAGAATAACTCAATATCCGTACTACTTTTAAGATGCTCATGGGAGTGTGAAGGAAATCGCTGCGACTTCTTTCCCACTCCCTTTTTTCTTCAAAATACTACAGAGTAATCGCGGGGAAAAAGCGAGTCCCTCAAGGCTAAGCTAGGACAAACGCCAACCCGTTCCGTGCCAACGTCTGTTCTAGCTTACCCAACCGGGACTCCGAGAAGCTTTTTCCCCAGCTTCCTTTATTTGTCCCCGCCTTTTCCCTACAATGAGGAAGTAAATTAAATTTTAAGGAGATAATTATTAATGCCATGTACTACACTTTTAGCTGGTAAGGGTGTCACCGCTGACGGTTCAACCATGATTGCCCGGAATGAAGACTACGGCCATTCTTTTAACCCCAAGCGCTTTGTCGTTGTTAAGCCTGAAGATCAACCAACTGATTACCAGTCGGTCACTTCTAAGTGCAAGGTTGACTTGCCAAAGAATCCCCTTCGCTACACCGCCTTGCCCGAAAACAAGGCCGCTGAAAAACGGATGGGGATCTGGGCCGAAGCCGGAATTAACGCTGCCAATGTAACGATGTCCGCCACCGAAACCAGCACCACCAACCCACGGATTTTAGGAATTGACCCGTATAATAAGGCCGGAATTGGTGAAGAAGATTTTGTTACTATTACCCTTCCGTATATTCACTCCGCTAAGGAAGGGGTCCAACTGCTCGGTAGCTACCTGGAAAAGTACGGGACTTACGAGTCAAATGGTGTAATTTTCTCTGATAAGGATGACATCTGGTACATGGAAACAATCGGTGGTCACCACTGGGCTGCTAAGCGGGTCCCCGACGATTCCTACGTTGTCGCCCCAAACTGGTTTGCCATTACTGACTTCGACTTTACTGCCGACGACACAATGGCTGACGATGACCTTGAAGAAATGATCAAGGAATTCCACCTCAACGTAGATGGTGGCAACAAGTATAACTTCCGCCACATTTTCGGTAGCCATAACGACTCCGACTACTCCTACAACATCCCCCGCCAGTGGTACATTCAAAAGCTATTCAACCCTCGCGATGTTGAGCAACCGGATAATCCGGACTTGCCATGGGCTAAGAAGCCAGAGCACAAGTTAACCGTTGAAGACTTTAAGTACGCATTAAGTTCACGCTACCAGCACACGCCTTACGACCCTTATAGTGAGATGGGGACCGATGGGCAGCGGCACGCCTTTCGGCCAATTGGTTTCCAGCGAAACCAGGAGATCCATATTCTGCAAATCCGGAATGACGTTTCCGCTGACCGCGCAGCTATTTGCTGGTTAGCATACGGTCCAAACGCCTTTAATGGAATTGCACCGTTCTACACCAATGTTCTTGATACTCCTTCAACCTACCGCGATACAACTGAAGATTATGACATCACGAAGATGTACTGGTTAATTCACACAATCACCACCATCGCCGATGACCATCCAAAGCGGTACAACAACATCATCGAAGACATGAAGCAGAACGTAATCGCTGCCGGACGCCACGTTGTGTTGTCAACCGATGAAAAGACTGCTGGCTTAACTGGTGAAGGTCTTCAAAAGGCACTTGAAGCTGCTAACGAATTAACTGCCCAGCAAGCCTACCGACTCGGGATGAAGTGTTTGGGTGAGATGGTTAAGACTGGCTCACTGCAAATTCGCCTGAACTATTAGCTTGTAATTTGAGCAACGCTGAAAATATCTACCAATCAAAAAATGGCTGAGAAAAAATTTGATTTTCCCAGTCATTTTTTCTGTACAAATCGGCTAGCAGCCACGTAAAATAATCACCATTGGAGTGAAACACAATGAACGATTTATTTGAAAATACCTCAATTAAAAAAGCATATTTTACCCTTGCACTGCCGGTTGTGCTAAGCATGGCCGTTACCCTGATCTACAACATGGTCGACACTTTCTTCGTCGCCCAGACACAAAATCCCGACCTGGTTGCTGGTGTTTCGCAGGGGGCACCGCTCTTCACAATGATGATCGCCCTTGGTGATATCTTTGGTTTGGGCGGTAGTTCCGTTATTTCCCGCCTCTTTGGTGAACACAAGGACCGGACCGGCCGCTTCGTTAGTGGCTATTGCTTCTATTCGTCGATTCTTTGCGGAATCATCGTGACCATCGTCATGCTAGCCTTCCAGACACCCTTTCTTCACCTGCTAGGTGCTTCTCCTAGTACTTGGAAATACGCCCGCGAATACTACCTGGTAATGGCATGGGGTGCAACCTTCGTTATCTTTGGTCTGACCCCCACCAACATCTTACGGACGGAGGGGCTGGCGGTCCAGTCGATGATCGCCAGCATGACCGGGACCATTATCAACATCTTCCTTAATCCCGTCTTCATCTTCACCTGTGGCTGGGGAGCCGCTGGTTCTGCACTCGCAACGGTAACTTCAACCGTAATTGCCGATGTTATCATGGTTTATTACACCCACTACAAGAGTAAGAAGCTGACCACTTCCATCAAGGAAACCAAGATTAGCCGCCACCTCCAGTGGGAAATTTACGCAATTGGTATTCCAGCTTCCATCACCAACTTGATGGCCACCTTTGCGACTGCACTCTCCAACCGTTATTTGATTTCTTACGGGGCCTCCAGCGTTGCGGCAATGGGGATCGCACTGAAGATCAGTTTGGTAACAAACATGATCGTTGCCGGGCTGGCTTTCGGCGCCCAGCCACTAATTGGCTATAATTATGGTGCCAAGGACCAGAAACGGTTCCGGGAAACTATTCACTTCGACATTCTCGTGGTCGCCGGTTTCTCATTTTGTGCTACCATCTTACTGATCATCTTCGCACCGTTCCTGATCCGCTTATTCATGAAGGACCCTACCGTCATCCGGGAAGGTACCGGAATGATCCGCTGGCTGAGCTCATCTGCTACCCTGGCTGGCGTGATTCTTGTATTTACCACAATGTTCCAGTCAATGGGAAAAGCCGTTCCCGCATTCTGGTTATCCTTCTGCCGGCAAGGGCTGATCTTCGCGGCAGTTATTATCGTCCTTCATGCCCTGTTTGGCTACACCGGTATTCTTGCCGCCCAACCAGTTTCGGACCTGCTAACCTTCCTCCTTTCGCTATTCCTATTTCGGGTTTACCGACCTAACTTTACTAAATAGTACAGGTACCTCGGGGTGTGGCACGCGATACCTCTGCAATATTAGAAACTAAAAGAGAAGCGTAACAGAAGTTGTAACTGACTTCTGTCCCGCTTCTCTTTATTTATGGCAGATTGCAAGAAATAACTTGAACGAATTTAATGACGTAAATTAAGCAGGAAGATCTCGATTGGTGTG
>NZ_CANDNW010000007.1 GCF_947387525.1 Limosilactobacillus viscerum | reverse complement strand
TTACTTTTGTTTGTGGTTATTCAAAAGTCTATCACAAATGACTTTTTTATTTTTCTAACTTAATTTTACAAACCGCGATTCTAAATATGATAATTATTTCATATAAGAATTACTGTGAAAGTACTAATATAATTGCTTACTTTTCCATATTAAAGAAAAAATATAGTATCACTTAATTTACAAAGGTGGATTTCACAAGAAAATGGTTCTCACGTTAAGCTTAATCGAAGGAATAATTCACAATAGTTTAAATTATATTTATAAAATGTTCTGTAACCGCTTACGTTAAAAATTAAAAAGCGGCGAGAGTTGGGATATGGATGTCTGATAGTATTTGAAAAACCTTTTACTTCTGATATAGTAGCGGTGCATAAAATTGGTGGAGTATGCGGCTATTTTGGAGGATTGCTTATTTTAGCAATGTGGTTGAATATTCACTGCATACTAGTATTACTAGTGAATTAAATAGTGGGGTGAAGACATGGAACAAAATAAAGAAAAAATGTACCTGAAGGCATTACACAATGGCGTGTCTGTTGCAACTGGGTGTACAGAACCAGTTGCAGTGGCTTTTGCAGTTGCAACGTGTGCAAAGCAACTTGACCATGAAGAGCCACAAAAAATTGACGTTGAAGTTTCAGCCAATATTATGAAAAACGCAATTGCGGTAATCGTTCCCGGAACTGGCCACCCGGGGCTGCCAATTGCAGCAGCGGTTGGCTACCTTTTTGGCGATCCTGACAAGGGGATGAAGGTAATTCCTAAACTGGCTCCTGCAGATGAAAAGGCAATTGTTGCACTTGCTGATTCGGGAAAGATAAATATTTCAGTGGCGGACGTTAAAGACAAGCTCTACGTTCATGTTAAGGTAACGACGGTTGCTGATAATACGGCTGAAGTATATATTGCCGCTGATCATACTAATATTTACCTCTTAAAGAAGAGTGGTGGGACTATTTTTGAGAAAGAACGTCCGGCCGTTGATTCACTTGCGGACTGGGAGCTTTTTATGCAGGATGCAAGCCTGCAGGAGATTTGGGACTTCTGTACTACGGCACCGGTCGATGAACTAGCCTTTATCAAAGTAGCAAGGGAAGATAATATGGCCTTAGCAGCGGAAGGACTTACCCATGATTACGGAATGAAAGTTGGGCGCTCGCTTAATAACCCAAATGGTATTGGTTACGACGATACGCTTGCCAACCGGATTGTTGCGTATACCGCAGCCGCTTCTGATGCGCGGATGGGTGGTGCACAACTACCAGCAGTTACAAATTCTGGTTCCGGAAACCAGGGAATAACCGCCACGGTACCGGTGTGCGTTGTGGCAGAAGAACAAAATGCATCTGACGAACAGTTAATTCGGGCACTAGCACTTTCACACCTTACCGCAATTTATGTTCACTCGTTTTTGCCGATTCTTTCTGCTTACTGTGCAACTCACTCTGCAGCAATGGGAGCGGCAAATGGTATCTGCTACCTCTATAATGGCAGTGTTGAGGATGCTAGCCGGGCGATTAAGAATATGATCGGTGACGCAACTGGGATGATTTGTGATGGTGCAGGGTGTTCTTGTGCCATTAAGGTAGCAACTTCAATTCAAACGATGTTTAAAGCAGTGAACCTCGCTCTCCAAGGGATTACAATTCCGGGAACCAACGGGGTGGTTTGCAACTGTGTTGATAACACCATTCGCTATCTAGGTAAGCTAACTTGCAAGGGGATCACTGCATCCGATCCAGTAATCTTAAAATTAATGATGAATAAATAGCAATTGTGCATTTATGAGCAAAAGTGACGTTACAGCAATAATGTCTCTTTTGCTATTTTTAATTACAAAAAGAAAGCAAAACTATTGGGACACAAAAAATAATTAAGTTGCGCTGTGAATAATTGACAAAATTAAGAATAAAGTCAATGGAAATTAAAGGCAGATAATTTTTTGCTCATATCCGTCTCATAAACATGTGAATGTGTTCATTACTTGGGTGAACTATAGTATCATACTCTGTGGAAGCGCTGTTATATCTTATTTCCAAGTAGGGGGAATGTTCATGAAGAAGAAAACGCTTGACCAGTCTGCCTATGGTGGCGTACCTGGGAGCAAGTACGTCCCATACTTAGGCACACATGATGGTCTAGGTGGTGGCCCAGTTATTCTGGTACTCGGTGCCATTTTAGCTATTATCTTTGCTGCATCTACGGCTTACTCCGGGATGAAAGCTGGGCTGACTGTTTCTGCTGGTATTCCAGGTGCCATTTTAGGTTCCGGATTAGTTGCTGCCTTTGCTAAGAAGAAGGGTATCTTAGGTATCAACTTAATCCAAGGTATGTCCAGCGGTGGTGAAGGTATCGCTAGTGGGATGATTTATGTTTTGCCATCAATCGTCCTGATTGGTCGGAAGATTAGTTTCGTATATGGCTTCCTTGTAGGGGTTGCAGCGGTAGCCTTTGCTGTTGGTGTTGCAAACATCGTCTTCAATTACCTGATTATTTCTCAACACGGTAAGTTGAAGTACCCAGAATCAATGGCAATTTCCGAAACGTTAGTTGCTTCCGAAGCTGGTGGTGAATCACTCAAGATGATGGGGATTGGTTTTGGTATCGGTGGTATCATTACCTTCTTCACCACTCAATTTATGGGCTGGTTCAACAGCATGATTAACTTCTCAAGTAAGAAGTTCTACAAGTGGGACATGTCCACTGAAGTTAACCCAATGCTTCTTGGTATCGGGTTCATCATTGGTATCAATGTTTCAATTGTTATGTTTGCTGGTACGATCTTTGCCCAATTTGCTGTTGCTCCATTACTTTCATACTTCATCGGTATGTCTGGTGACTCATGGAGAGTTTGGAACGATGCAAGTATTCAACTGAACCAAGCAGGTACTGATGTTATTGTCGGTTCATACCTGAAGTGCATCGGTGCCGGGATGATGCTTGGTGGTGGTATCATTGGGGCCCTCAAGTTAATTCCTGCTATTAAGCAATCAATCTCTGAAACACTTAAGGCACGGAAGACTGCTGAAGGCGGAAGCTCAGACAAGTTGAGCTCAATCCTGTTACCATTAGGTGCAATCATGATCCTTGTTGTTTCATTCTTCTTTGCAAAGTACAACGTCATGATTATGATTGTTGGTGGGATTCTTTCCATCTTACTTTCATTCCTGTTCGTTATCGTTTCTGCCCGGATGGCTGGTATGATTGGTTCTTCCAACAACCCAGTTTCTGGGATGACGATTGCATCAATGGTTATCTTGACCTTAGTCTTCGCCCTTTGCGGTTGGACTAACACTGACCACGTTGAAATTCTGTTAACCTTTGGTGTATTTATTGTTACCGCTATTTCTGTTGGTGGTGGTTACACCCAGACACAAAAGGTATCATTCGTTATTGGTGGTAGCAAGAACGAAATGACTAAGTACTACGTAATTGCTGGTATCATCGGGACAATCGTTGTTGTTGGTACAATGATCCTGCTTGAACCACAATTGAGAATTACTGGTTCTAACCCACCATTTGGTCTTCCACAAGCTAACTTAATTGCTGCACTGACACAAGGTATTATGTCTAACAAGCTTCCTTGGGTCATGGTTATTGCTGGGGTTGTCCTTTCAATCGTCTTCTTCTTGTTAGGTGTCCCTGTGATGGCTGTTGCCTTAGGTTTCTACCTTCCTGCATCAACTACTTCAATCATCTTCATCGGTGCCCTTGTTCGTCTGGTTATCGAAAAGGTTACTAAGGACAAGGAAACTCGTAAGCACCGTGTATCAAGTGGTATTAGTATGTCATCAGGATTAGTTGCCGGTGCTTCAATCATCGGTTTGATCGGTATCTTCCTGCACGTCTTTGGTGTTATCAAGGACAAGACCCTTACCGGCTTCGTTGGCTCCAACGAAATGGCTTGGGTACTGTTAGTGATTATGCTGGCCTGTGTAATGCTCCCATTACTCAGAATCCATGGTCCACAAGCAGGTGCAGAATCTAAGGATGATGAATAATGTTTAAGTCCAAGCGAGAGAAGAAAAAAGGGGTTACTGAAGAGGACTTGAAGGGCCTCGTTTATAAGCGTAACCCGGATGCTCACTATGTTGTTAAGGACGGAATTGTCACAATTATCAAAGAAAATAATCACCCAATACAGCGTTTCTTTCGTAATAAATTCCACTTTAACATTCCCGAAGAGAGTACCCTTGAGCTAGATAAGTACGGTAGTTATATCTTTACCCACTTAGATGGTGAAACAAATGTCTTCGATCTCGGACAGTCGCTCGGGCGGAAGTTTAAGGAAACCCGCAAATACCAATATACGCGCTTGGTTCTTTATCTTCGACAACTTGATCATCAGAATAATTTAATTATTAAGGTTAAAGGTAACTAGTATTTAGGAGGTTATCATTATGCAAAACAAAGATGCATGTACTTCAATTATGGTTGGTAAGAAGGCTTCACTAGATGGTGCAACCTACATTGCACGGAACGAAGACCGTGTTAAAGCTATTGAACCAAAGCGTTTCTTGGTAAAGCCGGCTGTTGAAGGTCGTCATGAGACTTATGTTTCTCCATACAACAAGGTTACTGTTCCAATGCCTGAAAAGGGTATGCGTTACACTTCAACTCCAAGTCTTGACCAAACTACTGGTCCAAACGAAGAAGACGGTATCAACGAAGCAAACGTTGCTGCTTCATTTACCGAAAGTGTTTACGCAAATGACCGTGTTCTGGCTTACGACCCATTCATCAAGAATGGTCTGGCAGAAGACTCACTTTGCACTTTGATCTTGCCATTCATTCACTCCGCACGTGAAGGGGTTGAATACACCGGTAAGTTGATTGCAAAGTACGGTTCTGCTGAAGGTAACGGTCTGCAATTTGCTGATAAAGACAGTGTTTGGTACATGGAAATCGTAACTGGTCACCAATGGGTTGCTGTTCGGATTCCTGATGACTGCTACGCTGTAACACCAAACCAAATGGCAATTGAAGATATTGACTTCAATGATCCTGACAACTACATGTGGGCAGATGGTATTCAAGAATTCGTTGAAGAACACCAACTTAACCCAGACGAAAACCGTTGGGACTTCCGTCACATCTTCGGTACTAGTACGCAAAAAGACCGTCACTACAATACCCCACGGACTTGGTTCGCACAACGTTACCTGAGTCCAAAGGCTTCTCAAGGTCAAATGCCAGAAGACGGTGAAATGCCATTTATCCGTAAGGCTGAATTTAAGATTTCACACGAAGACATTCAATATGTTCTGAAGTCACACTTCAATGAAACACCATATGATCCAATGGGTGACAGTCCTGAACGCAAGACATACCGGGCAATTTCACTTTCCCGGACTGCTCAGTCACACATCCTTCAAGTTCGTGATGACAAGAAGTACAAGACAAGTGTTCACTGGATTGAATTAGGTGTTCCAGCCTTTAACCCATACGTTCCATTCTTTGCTAACGCTGACGATACTGATGAATCATACCGGAACGTTCCAGAAAAGATGGACCTCAAGTGTGCTTTCTGGCTCAACGAAGCATTAGCTGAAGTTGTTGAAAGCCACTATGATGAATTTATGGAAAAGGACGAAGATTACCAGAAGGAACTGAATGAATGGGCACGTCGGAAGATCGCTGAAGTTGACAAGGAAGCTGAAAAACTTGATGGTCAAGAATTAATCGATTACCTGACCAAGCAAAACCATGAAGTTGCCGCTCACTACAATGAACGGACTAAGGAACTCTTCTATGAACTGTTAACTGAAGGTTGCGAACTTTCAAAGATGTCATTCAAGATGGATCCAAACCTTTAATAATCAGCTATTAAACGTGAAAGAGCGATGACAAAATCAAATTTGTCGTCGCCCTTTTTCTTTTACATTAATTCAAATGTTTTAAGTGCTTTATTCGTATGAGTGAATGGTTCACAACCATCACTTGTAATATGGACACAATCCTCAATCCGAACGCCGGCAATGCCCGGAATATAGATGCCCGGCTCAATTGAGAAGCACATTCCCGGTTGAAGTACCAAGTGGTTGCCTTCCATGATTGACGGAAATTCATGGTCACTTAGCCCGAGACCATGACCGAGCCGGTGGATAAAGTATTCGCCATACCCAGCCTTGCTAATTACATCCCGCGCAACTTTATCTAATTCTTCCGCTGTGATCCCTGGTTTTGCCGCCTCTTGTGCAGCTAATTGTGCTTCCAGGCAGACCTTGTAAATCTCTTTTTGCTTTTTGTTCAGAGTACCAATTGCAACCGTCCGCGAAACATCACTACAGTAACCATCAACAACACAGCCGAGGTCAAAAAGTACCAGTTCATTATTATTGATTTTTCTTTGGGAGGTAGCGCCATGTGGTTCAGCGGCGTGGGCTCCTGCTTGGACGAGGGTGTCAAAACTTGTGTGCATGATCCCGTGCTTCTTTAGTTCATACTCAAGGTTAGCAGCAATCTCTTGTTCGCTTCTGCCAAGTTGAAGATTCTTAAAACCTTCTTCAAGCATGAAGTCAGCCCATTTACCAGCCTCATTCAGCTTTGCGATTTCGTCATCAGACTTGATTAACCGCATTTGTTCAATTGTCGACGTCAAGTCGGTATTGAACTTGGCACTTGGAAATTGATTTTGCAATTTTAACAATCGGGAAACGGTCAGGTGGTTTTGCTCAATTCCCCAATTAACGGGTTCCGTTACCTGCTTTTTTACGTGCGCCGCGATTAGTGCATAGGCGTCTTCGTGGTCAAGGTAGCCATAAACGGGATGTGTCCAGCCAGCTCCTTTGGCGGCTTCAACTTCGAGAGCAGGGGTAAATAAGAATGGCTCACTATCAGGAAACACAAGTAGGGCCATCACCCGCTCGATAGGATCCTCATAAAAACCAGTTAGGTAGCCAATCGTCATGGGGTCACTAATGTAAGCAGCGTCTAATCCTTTGTGGGCGAGACATGTTTGCAGTTCGTCAATTTTTGCCATGTTAATCCTCCTTAATGTCAGATGAAACTCTGATTAGTATAATCTTATCTTAAGTTAAGAAAAGTCACAATCATTTAAATTAGAACAACTGTAGATTATCCTTGCTACACCACAAAAACAGCCCGCTAATGTTTGTCATCGTCTGACAAACACTAGCGGGCTATTTATTTTTGTTCCGGGAAAATAATTCGTTGTTTAAATTAGTTATTTTCTAACTTGGCTAAACCGTTCTTAGCAACCTTTTCAAGTTCGGCAGCTGAATCAGCCATAGCTTTCTTTTCACGGTCGTTTAATGGAACTTCGATAACGCGGGCAACACCTGAAGCATTAACAACAGCAGGGGTACCGATGTAGAGGTCCTTCAAACCATATTCACCATTCATTGGTGCACCGATTGGGAGAACCGCGTTTTCGTCACGTAAAATAGCACGTGAAATCCGCATTAAGGCAGTAGCAACACCGTAGAAGGTAGCCCCCTTGCGGTTAATAATTTCATAAGCCTTGTTACGAACATCGTCTTCGATCTTAAGCAGTTCATCATTGGAAACGCCTTGTTCCTTAGCGATGTCAAGTAATGGCTTGCCACCGATCGTTGCACTGGAGTAAGCAGCAAATTCGGAGTCACCGTGTTCAGCCATGATGTTTGCAGAAACGTCACGAGGATCAACAGCAAACTTCTTTGCTAAGGCAACCCGCAGACGAGCAGAGTCCAGTGAAGTACCGGAACCAACAACCTTGTTCCGTGGGAAACCAGAGAACTTTTGAACAGCGTAAGTTAAAATATCAACTGGGTTAGCAGCAACTAAGAAGATACCATCGAATCCAGACTTAACGATTGGTTCAACAACGGACTTGATGATCTTCAAGTTCTTGTCGACCAATTGTAACCGGGTTTCACCAGGCTTTTGTGGGGCACCAGCGGTGATTACAACCAGGTCAGCGTCCTTGCAAGTATCGTAGTCAGCAGAGTAGATGTTCTTTGGCGCAGTAAATGCAGTTGCATCTTCCAGGTCCAAAGCGTCACCTTCAGTCCGCTTCTTGATAATATCAACAATTGCAAATTCTTCAGCAATTCCTTGTTGTGCCATTGCAAATGCATAACTTGAACCAACGGCCCCGTCACCAACGAGGACTACTTTTTGATGATTCTTAGACATAATATACAGTCTCCCTTTCGTCTTGTGTCGAATTGAGATAACATCTCTTCAAGTATTATATCATTACTTTGGGAGGAGTCTACCAGAGTCATCAAAATAATCCCAGTGACTTTGCTAATTTTTTAACAAATTGGTATAGTTTTACTATGGAAGCATCTCAACATGTGCTAAAATAATAGTATCTGTTAGGACGATTTTTAAATCAGGGCAGGAAAATATTTGGAGGAGGTGATTACCATTCTTAATCGGACAAAGCAATTTATGCGTGATAATGATTTGATGTATAAGCGTGAATACATTCGGCCAATGATGACACCACAACACGTCTATGTTTTTCGTTTTGGCAAGCACCGGCTGAATAATCGGGTAATCATTCGTTACTCCCATACTTGGACTGGACGTTTAAAAATTAACGAAATTGATGTGCGTCTTCACCACCAGCATCATCCGCGAATCTTTTTGACGGAGTCAGATTTAATTGACTACCTCAAACACCATATCGAAAAGGACAAGAAGAAGCGGGATAGTGATGACAGTGATGATGACGAATAATTAAGTAGTAAATGAATCGTGGCCAGCGGGGAAGGTGGTCACGATTTTGTTAATTTTAAGGAGGAAATTATGGACTGGACAGCAGTAACAGTAATTACATCCAGTGAGGCCGTTGAAGCGGTGAGCTACCTCTTAACCAGTGAAGGTGCCCAGGGGGTGCAAATTGATGATTCGGCTGACTTTGCTAACCTTCACGCCGGAAAATATGGCAAGTATGGTGAAATAATTGATCCTGAAGAAATCCCACACCGGAAAGAGGGTGCGGCGGTTACCGGTTATTTTCCGGCCAAGGCCTTTGTTCCCGAATTAATTCCAACTATTTCCGCCAAGGTAACTAAGCTAAAGGATTACGGACTTAACCCTGGTAAAGCAACAGTCACTGCGGAAGCGGTAAACAATGAGAAGTGGGCGACGGTTTGGCAAAAGTACTACCACCCACTTCGCGTGACTAATGAACTGACGATTGTCCCCGAGTGGGAGGAATACCAACCAGCACAGGAAAGTGAACGAATTATTTACCTTGATCCAGGAATGGCTTTTGGCACGGGGACCCATCCCACCACGCGACTAATGATGGAAGCTCTTGAAAAGGTTATCCGTGGTGGTGAATCGATGATTGATGTTGGAACTGGTTCTGGTGTCCTAAGTATTACGGCTAAATTATTAGGTGCTGGTGAGGTTGCAGCTTATGATGTTGATGAAGTAGCGGTACGGTCAGCTAAGAAAAACATTGCACTTAATCCGGCGGCAAAGGATATCCACCTAGGGGTTAATAGTTTGCTGGATGGAATTCACACCCAGGTTGATATTGTAGTAGCTAATATTTTGGCAGAAATCATTGTCCCATTGATCCCCCAGGCTTACGAAAACTTAAAGCCAGGCGGGCTTTTCCTTACCTCTGGAATTATTGATGACAAAGCCGGGCTGGTTCGGGAAAAACTAACTGCTCAAGGATTTATCATCGATAGCGAGACCAAGATGAAGGATTGGCACGGTATCATTGCCCATAAGCCATCGGAGGAGGAAGAATAGGATGCAGCGCTATTTTTTGGATGCCCACCCAGTTGATGGTTTGCTGACGCTTCCGCAAGATGTAGCTCACCACTTAACAACCGTCTTACGTGCACAAGCCGGGACAAAAGTGGAAGTAGTGCCCAGTGACCACCGAGCCTACTTGGCAGAAGTAGTGGCAACGACGCCACAGACAACGGTTAAAATAATCGAGCCACTAGGCACGGATAGCGAATTACCAGTTGCTGTAACCCTCCTTTGCGGTTTGCCAAAAACGAAGGAAAAACCAGAGTTAATCGTGCAAAAAGCGACTGAATTAGGTGCAAGGAAAGTTGTTTTCTTCGAATCTGAACGGTCCATTAGCCATTGGGCAGCCAATAAGCGGGCACGGAAGCTAGGCCGGTTGCAAAAAATTGCTGATTCGGCGGCAGAACAATCACACCGAAATTGTCAGCCACAAGTAGAATATTATGCTGACTTAGCCACTGCATTAGCGGCGGAACCGGCTGACTTCCGGGTAGTTGCCTGGGAAGAATCGGCAAAGCAAGGCGAAACTGCCGCCCTTGCCCAGGTGTTGGCAAAAATCAAACCCGGACAAAGTATCGCGGCGGTATTCGGCCCTGAAGGTGGCCTCACGACGGGAGAGGTCGACCAAATGACCGCTGCGGGGGTTACCCCCGTGGGATTAGGCCCCCGAATTTTAAGAACGGAGACGGCACCACTATATTTGATGGCCGCAATTTCATATGCCCTTGAATTGGCATCATCAAGAAAGTAGTATTGTGCTACAATTTAGAAAAATAAAATAAGATAAGAGAATCTTACCAGAGTGCAAGGTGTTGAAATGATGAATTGGATTAAGAAAATTGATTGGTACTTATGGGGCGGTGGCCTCTTGTTCGGAATTATTATTCCGGTTTTGGGGATGAAATTGCCAATTACCCGCGCAATGTGGGTAGGGGTGATCCTGGTAATTATTAACTGCTGCTTTAGTATCTGGCTCGGTGGCCACTTATACCGGGCTGCCGGCCGTTGGTGGACGTTATTTATTTTCCCGCTCCTCTTTTTGCTTGCGGCGTATATTTGGATGCCACCATATACTTATTACTTTGCAGTTGCTTACTTAGCAATTTCATATCTCTCCTGCTCACTTCGGAAGCAGGACTAACTTGGAAGGGGGTTGTTTAATGTCAGAAGTAAAAGAACTAACTCACGAAGACGTTCACAAAATGGTTGCTTCTTACATGAATGATGAACATGTTGCGCTAGTAGAAAAGGCCTACCATTTTGCTGAAGTTTGTCACCACGACCAACGGCGGAAGTCTGGCGAGCCGTATATTATCCACCCAATCCAAGTTGCGGGAATCCTTGCCAACCTACATATGGACCCAGAAACGGTTTGTGCTGGTTACCTTCACGATATTGTTGAAGATACCGGGGCAACACTTGATGATATCAAGGAGCTTTTTGGCCCAACAATTGCAATGATTGTCGATGGTGATACTAAGCTAGGAAAAATTCAGTATAAGTCCAATAAGGAACAGATGGCAGCAACCCACCGGAAATTGCTATTGGCAATGTCCAAGGATATCCGGGTGATGATTGTTAAATTAGCGGACCGTCTTCACAATATGCGGACATTAAAGCACTTGCGTCCAGATAAGCAACGGCGGATTTCAAATGAAACCCTCGAGATTTATGCACCGATTGCGGACCGGCTAGGAATTAGCACGATTAAATGGGAACTGGAAGACCTCTCGCTGCGCTACTTGAATCCCCAACAATACTACCGAATTGTTCACCTGATGAATTCACGGCGCGACCAACGGGTGGATTCGATTAACCATTCAATTAAGCTGATCAAGAAAGCCATTAGCGACCTCGACCTAGGACCTAATGTGGAAATTTATGGTCGGCCGAAGCACATCTATTCTATTTACCGGAAAATGGTTACCCAGCATAAGCAGTTCAGCCAAATTTATGACTTGCTGGCCATCCGGATTGTTGTTGATACAATTAAGGATTGCTATGCGGCACTAGGTGCGATTCACACTAACTGGAAGCCGATGCCAGGTCGTTTTAAGGACTATATTGCGATGCCTAAGGCCAACGGTTACCAGTCACTTCACACCACTATTATTGGTCCTGAGGGACGCCCGTTAGAGGTTCAAATTCGGACGCACCACATGCACCAAGTAGCCGAGTACGGGGTTGCAGCTCACTGGGCCTATAAAGAAGGTAAGACCAACGGCGTTCAACAAACGAAGGATAGTCAAAAGCTAAATGTCGTTAAGGAAATTCTTGAAATGCGGAGTGAAAGTCATGGAACCGATGAGTTCATGCAGGGCATCCAAAGCGATATCTTCACTGATAAGGTTTACGCCTTTACGCCAAAGGGTGATGTAATTGAAATGCCAAAGGGTGCCGGTCCGCTGGATATGGCTTACCAGATCCATACCGAAGTTGGTAACCACACGACGGGTGCGAAGGTCAATGGGCGGATTGTGCCATTGGATTACGAAATTAAAAACGGTGACATAGTTGATATCCTGACCTCTACTTCTTCCGCGGGACCAAGTCGGGACTGGTTGGAACTCGTTTCAACCCGGCGGGCGCGGAATAAGATTCGTGCTTTCTTCCGTGCTCATGACCGTGATAAGAACATTGAGCAAGGAAAACGGATGATTGAAAACGAACTGCGTGAGGCCGGCTATGACCCAGCGGAACTGTTAACCGAAGAAAAGAGTCAAAAAGTATCGGCACACCTTCACTATAAGACAAGTGATGATATGTTTGCTGCCATTGGTTTTGGTGATTTAGCTCCGGTTGGCGTTCGTAATCGGTTTACGGCCGATATTCGTAAAAAACAAGCAGATGATAAGGCGGAAGCTGCCGAAAAAGCACTGCTTGAAGGACACCAAACATTACAAAAGCCGGATGAAAAGCAAAAACAAAAGCAGGCCAAGGCTTCCAGTGAAGGAGTAGTGGTCGAAGGGGTTGAAAACCTCCTTGTACGGCTAAGCCACTGTTGTAACCCGGTACCGGGAGATGACATTACTGGTTATATTACCAAGGGCCGTGGTGTTTCAGTTCACCGGTCAGATTGCCCGAACATTCAAGCGGCACGCAAGAGTGGGCAGCGGATTGTTAGTGTTTACTGGGCCAATCCAGCGGGCGATAAGACTAACTATAATGCCGATATCGAGGTTCAAGGTTACAACCGGAATGGAATGTTAAATGATGTTCTTCGTTCGGTTAATAACAGTACCAAGTATCTTAATTCTGTGAATGGTAAGGTTGACCACAATAAGATGGTGACAATCAGCTTAACAATTGGGGTCCGGAACCTTCAACAGCTGCAGTTAATCATGGATGCACTGAAGAACATTCGTGATGTGTACGTAGTTAAACGGGTAATCCAGTAGTTAAAAGGAGCGATTTGATGCGGATAGTATTGCAAAAGGTTAACCATGCGCAGGTTACGATTGATGGTGAAGTCGTAGGTAAGATCGGCAAGGGCTATATGCTTTTAGTAGGCTTTGCACCAACTGATGGTGATGAGCAACTTGATTACCTTGTTCACAAGGTGATTAACTTACGGGTCTTTGAAGACGATCATGGTAAGATGAATAAAGGGTTGAGTGATGTTGGAGGAGCAATCCTATCGATTTCACAGTTTACCCTTTACGCCGATACTAAACATGGTAACCGGCCAGGCTTCACTGATGCGGCTAGATCCGAGATTGCTGAACCGCTATATAATCGCTTTAACCAAAAATTAGCTGCGACGGGGGTCCACGTCGAAACAGGTCACTTTGGTGCTGACATGAAAGTAGACTTGGAAAATGATGGGCCAACGACTATTATCTATGAAAAATAAGTTTTGCTATGAGAAAAAGTAGACAGGGAAGAAAAATTTACTTTCCTGTCTACTTTTTTTCGAATATTACACAGTGATCATGTAAAAAAGCGAGACCCTGCAAAACTTGTTATGATTGGTTAGTATTGTTCCAAAATCCGGTCAACTGCTGGGCCATAGCTTTCGCCAAATAAAATCAGGTGCATGCAGAGGTAATAGAACCGGTACCAAGGCAGCCGGTCATTAATCCCGGGCGTGAATGGGTATTCTTCACCGTATGCCTGGTAAAATTCCTGGTCAAATCCCCCAAAGACCGTGGTCATTGCAAGATCAAATTCACGATCACCGTATACAGCATCGGGGTCGATTAAGTAGGGCTCATGATCACCAGCAAACATGAAGTTACCAGCCCATAGATCGCCATGGAGTAGGCTAGCTTTAACCTCATGTCCCTGGTAGTATTGCTCGAACTTTTTCACCATCTGCTTGAAGTGCTCTTCCCGCCAGCGGCTCCACCGTCCTCGTTCAGCAGCAACCTTTGCCTCGGGGAGTAATCGCTGGTTGACATAGAAGTCGGACCAGGAGTTATTCCAGGAATTATCCTTGACCAGGACTTTTGTCTGGTGGTTATCAACGAAGCCAAATTGGTCGTTTGTTTGTTGGTGTAGTTTGGCAACCGCACGACCCAGGTCGGCTTGACTGCCGAAACTTTCATTCAGCCAGTTAAGTACGAGGTAAGCATTCCCGTCGATTTCACCATTATAGAGTGGGGTAGGAGTGTTAACAACCTTGCCCAGCGCCTTGAGACCGTTGATTTCATGACGGAAGTAGTCAGCAGGATGATTCGGCTGGGCCTTAATAAAGTATGTTTTACCGTTGGCGTTGATTTGGTAGGCTTCATTAATGTCGCCACCACTAACGGGTTGGTAATTTTCAATATTTTTGATTGGCAACTGGCTAAACCAGCTATGATTTAACTTACTCATTGAACGGCTCCTTTTATTTACTTAGCTTCATTTTAAGTTGTCACCGCTAAAAAGCAAGTCACCTTGATTTGAGTATTGACTTTCATGGGTTGGTCGAGTAAGGTAAGACTTGTAATTAAATATTCGTGACCAGTAATAAAAGAATGCTCGGTACTTTCTGACAACTAGCGAACGGGGATGGTGGAAGCCCGCCAGATGAAAGATCGATTGACACTTTTTAGGTTGGACTTTTGTCCCGTCAGGAAGCTGACGTTATCGTTGAGTTGATACCAAGGTGGTACCGTGCATTAGCACCCTTGTAATTACAAGGGTGCTTTTTTATTATTATCAACGAATTAGAAAAAAGGAAGTAAGAGAATGAAGCGTACTAACTATGCTGGTGACACCAGTGAAAAGCAAGTCGGTCAAGAAGTCGTTCTTAAGGGATGGGTTGCTAAACGGCGGAACCTCGGTGGCCTGATCTTTATCGACCTCTGGGACCGTGAAGGAATTGTCCAATTAGTCTTTAACGAAAAGGAGAACCCGGAAGTATTTAAGACTGCTAATGCGGTTCGGAACCAATATGTCCTTGAGGTTCACGGTAAGGTTCAGCTGCGGGCAGAAAAGGAAATCAATCCTGACATGAAGACCGGTAAGGTAGAAGTAGCAGTTGACGACATTAAAGTTTTGGCAAAGTCCGAAACAACTCCATTTGACATTACCGACAATGTTGATGCTAGTGAAGATTTACGGATGAAGTACCGGTACCTGGACCTCCGGCGGCCGGAAATGATGAAGAACATGAAGCTGCGGAGTAAGATTGCCTCCATCGTCCACAATTACTATGACGGCGAAGGCTTCATGGATGTTGAAACACCGGACCTGACCCGGTCAACGCCAGAAGGTGCTCGTGATTACATCGTTCCTTCCCGGGTTTATCCAGGCCACTTCTATGCACTGCCACAGTCACCTCAACTGTTCAAGCAATTATTGATGGCTGCCGGTGTTGACAAGTACTATCAACTGGCACGGTGCTTCCGTGATGAAGACCTCCGTGGTGACCGCCAACCCGAATTTACCCAGATTGATACTGAAATGAGCTTTGCTACTCCGGAAGATATTCAAACGGAAACAGAAGGCTTGATTAAGCGGGTTATGAAGGAAGTCAAGGGGATCGATGTTAAGACCCCATTCCCACGGATGGAATGGCAAGAAGCCATGGATAAGTATGGGTCCGACAAGCCAGACACGCGTTTTGGCATGTTGATTCATGACCTGTCTGACATCGTTAAGGATAGTTCATTTAAGGTCTTCTCGGGGACCGTTGCTGCTGGCAACTATGTTCGGGCCATCTGTGTTCCTGGTGGTGCTGACAAGTACTCCCGGAAGGATATTTCAAAGAAGGAAGATTACATCAAACGGTATGGTGCCAAGGGCTTGGCCTGGGTTAAGGTAACCGAAGATGGTTACAATGGTCCAGTTGCGAAGTTCTTGAATGACAAGGCGGACCAAATCAATGCTGAAATGGGAGCCAAGCCTGGGGACTTGATCCTCTTTGTTGCCGCTAGTTTCCATGTTGTTGCTGATTCTTTAGGCTACCTTCGGCGGGACATTGCTAAGGAAATGGACATGATCAAGCCTGGTCAATGGAACTACCTGTGGGTTGTTAACTGGCCAATGTTTGAATACGATGAAGGGTTCGGTAAGTGGATTGCTGCCCACCACCCATTCACCATGTTGAATGAAGAAGACCTTCACTACCTTGAAGACGGTGAGGACCCGCACAAGGCCCACGCCCAAAGTTATGACATTATCCTGAATGGGCAAGAAATTGGTGGTGGTTCCATCCGTATCCACGATCCAAAGGTTCAAGAAAAGGTTTTGAAGGCCTTGGGCTACACCAAGGAACGGGCCGAAGCGCGGTTCGGCTTCTTGCTGAAGGCGCTGACGATGGGGATGCCGCCTGAAGGTGGGTTGGCATTCGGCCTTGACCGCTGGGTAATGCTCCTGGCTGAAGCAGACAATATTCGGGATGTAATTCCATTCCCTAAGAACTCTAAGGCTGTTGAACCGTTAACGGCGGCTCCAGGTAAGGTTAGTCAGCAACAACTTGACGACTTAGCAATTAAGTTTGACGATGATGTTGATTATCGCCAGGATAAGTAATCAGGTACGGAAGACTATTTTTGACAATTAGAAGAAACTCAAGGGCTGGGAAGAAAACTCATCGCTTCTTCTCGGTTCTTTTCTTTTGCTTCCTTTTCGAACGTATGTTTGATAAAATTAAGGGGTACTAATAAAGTTAATGAAAGTGGGGATGGCGATGTCGCGGGGAATTAGGATGAAGGTTTATCCGTCAAAGAAAATGAAGGCAGAGCACCAAAATCAATCTGTCCACCATTCGCAAAGCGAGCGGCAACGAAAACAGCAGCTAATTAGGGAGCACCAACGAAAGCAGGAAGTAGTTAGAATTGATAAAAAGAGTAAGCAAGCGGACAATAAGGAGGTACGTCGCCTTCGCCAAAGGATACAACGGTTATAGAAAGAACAACAACAGTCCATCAATGCAGCCCAGAGGAAGCTAAAAGAAAGTGAAAAGCGTGTACAGCAGCTTCGCCAAGCTAACCATCATCTACGGCAAGAACAGGCGATGGAACGGCTAAAAATACAAGAAAAAGCTGACCACCTTGACCAGAAGGCGAGCAAATTACTAGCTTCGTACGTTGAAATCTCTGCCTGGTTACGGACCTTTGATGAACTGGCAGTCAAACCGTTTGCAGGCAAGAGCATTCGTGATCAATTATTAATGCAACGTGCTGAAGACCACCGGGCCTATTTAACCATGGTTAAGTTATTACAGCTTTCTTGGCAGGAAGTTGATTCTGTAAAGGCAAGGGCAAGACAGTATGACCGGTTACAGAACCGCTACCACCATCTCCAACAGCAACAGGAAAGGCTAGCGGACCGCTACCAACAATGCGACCAGGATAAGAATGAATTAAAAAAACGCCTGCGTCGAAGCAAACGAGACTTTAATATCGCACAAGCACAAATGTTAAAGCGGTACGTTAATGGTAGCCAGTTAAACAATGCTTTCCATGTCTTGACCGACCAGCTTAGTACCGAAACGATTCACCAATATGGACCATTGATTCCATTGCTAGAAAAAGTAGTCGATACCTTTAACCGAGCAGTTAAAGAGAAGCGATCGACGAACTTTATTTACGGCTACCTAATTGAAAAGAATGGTCAATTTTATGTTAGCGGCAATCGAGAGGGTAGCCACCCGCTAATTATTACCGGCCTTTCTAAGTCAATACTAGCTACCATCAAGCCAGGGGTGGCCATTAAAGTTCAACGAGTTGACCGTGAACATTACTACTTGGTTACCACCATGCCGTGGGTAAACGAGGTGATGAGTTACCTGGAAGAGCAGGGGAGTATGCAGCCTAACCGCCTAGTTAGAACAAGCGGGACGGTGAGTCTTAATCGTTTGCTTGCCAGTCATCTGCCAACACCACCATCAAGCCAAACTACCAGTGCCAAGCGGGTTATTTTGGGCAAAGCGATTAGGGTACAGTCGCAAGCGGCTACTTTCGCCTGTTCCCAGGTTGTACCGGTAGTTGACCAGCAACAATTGGCAGCTGCCAGTGAACGGGTAATGATTGTTAATCCTAATAAGTTGGCCTGGCTTGCTAACCAAAAGGTGCTTCTGCTCGGAAACAAAAAGATTAGTCCGCTAGTCGATCAGCTGCGAAAGTATGTTGAATTAACGGTCATGGATGCATATGAGGATTCACTAGCTCTTATTTTTAAACGGATGACGGCAAGTGATTTTATCTTTATCCTACTTGGCTCGGTCCCGCATGCGGTTACTGATTACCTTAAGCAGCATTCAGAACTTGATACCAAGGTTCAGCGCTTTTATCGTGCGGACGCAAACGAGGGTGTCCGGCGCCTAAACTATCTCTATGAAAACCGGCGAGAAGAAATATAAAAACAAGTTCCCGTAACAAAAACGAGTTTTGCCACGGGAACTTGTTTCGGCTCCTTTAATTAATTATTTCAAAACTTTCTTTAAGAACTCTTTTGCCCGGTCGCTAGTTGGATGGGAGAAGAAGTCCTCCGGTTTGCCGGATTCCTGAATGTAGCCATCAGCCATAAACCAAATCTGGTCGGCTACTTCTTTGGCAAAGCCCATTTCGTGGGTTACGACAACCATTGTCATCCCTGAATCGGCCAGTTCTTGCATTACATTTAATACTTCATCAACCATTTCTGGGTCAAGGGCACTAGTTGGTTCGTCAAAGAGCATCACTTCAGGATCCATTGCTAGTGAACGGGCAATGGCTACCCGTTGCTTTTGACCACCGGAAAGGCTGTCGGGATAAACGTCCGCCTTATTCTCCAGGCCAACCTTCTTTAGGAGGTCCATGGCAGTCTTAGTAGCTTCTTCATCACTCATGCCCTTAACTTTAACCGGTGCAATCTTAATGTTTTCAATGACGGTCATGTTAGGGAAGAGGTTAAACCCTTGGAAAACCATGCCCATCTTTTCCCGTAATTTATCCAGTTCTGCGTCAGAAATATTTGTCAGATCTTTTCCTTCGAACAGCACTTTACCAGCGGTTGGCTTTTCAAGTACGTTGAGACAACGAAGAAAAGTACTCTTACCAGCACCGGATGGTCCGATTACGCAAATTACTTGTCCCTTATCGACTTCTTCTGAAATGTCTTTCAGAACTAGGTTATTATTAAATTCCTTTTTAAGGTGTTGAATTTCAATCATTTTAGTGGGCATGTTTCATTCTCCTCTCGAAGTAGTTTAAGATTCTCGTCAAGGTAAAGGTCAAGACGAAGTAAATCATCATGGTAATAAACAGTGGCAGGACACCCTTGTAGGTATCAGCTTGTACCAGTTGAGTTTGGTACATTAATTCACCAACACCGATGGTAGAAACTAATGAACTATCCTTTAAGAGGGTAATAAATTCGTTCCCTAGAGCAGGCCAAATGTTCCGCAGTGCTTGTGGCATAATGACGAAGCGGAAGGCTTGCTTCTTAGTCATCCCTAAGCTCCGGGCAGCTTCAGTCTGGCCAACTGGCAGGGACTGAATACCAGAACGAATAACTTCAGCAACATAGGCACCGGAATTGATAGCAACGGCAATAATACCGGCAACGAGGGCTGGCATTGACTGAATGATCGCACCAATTCCGAAGTAGACGAACATGATTTGGACCAGCATAGGTGTGCCCCGGATAAATTCAATGTAGCAGACGGCAATTCCGTGGAGCAGCTTGTTTTGTGATAACCGCATCAGGGCGAAGAGTGTTCCAAGGAGGAAACCAAAGATAACCGAGACGATAGTAATAATCAGGGTGTATTCGACCCCTTTAGCAAAGAAGGTCCAGTAGCTAGCAACAGTATTGTGCTTCTTGTAGGAATTCATATATTTGGCAGCTTGTGGCAACCACTTCTTATTAATAAGATCTTTCTTTTGCACCTTATCAATTGTCTGGTTGGCTGCGGCTTCGAGAGACTTGTCGCCCTTGGCAAAGGCCATTGCCTTAGCACCAGAATTACTGCTACCAAGGTGCGAGTTAAAGGTCGTCAAGTTAGAGTTGTTGTTAGCGTATGCCCGGGCTGTTGGTTCATCCAGTAAGACCCCGTCTACCTTGTGCGACTGTAAGGCAATTACTAATGAAGATACCTTTGCGAGGCCCCGCATATGAGCATATTTCATGTACTGCTTAACCAGGTTGTATTGGGTTGTCCCATTTTGCACCCCAACTGTCTTCCCGGTAAAGTTTTTGGCGGACTTATACTTGTTCTTGTCAGCCTTGTTGATTAAGAAGAAGTTATTCCCCTTGTAGTAAGCCTTAGAGAAGTCAACATTCTTTTCCCGTTCGGGAGTAACGTTCATTCCGGCAATTACTGTATCAACCTTGTGCGTTTCAAGAGCAACCAGCAGGGAGTCGAAGTCCATGTTCTTGATGACCAGCTTGACCCCTAGATCTTTGGCAAACTGTCTAGCAAGTTGCATTTCAAAACCAACGTACTTAGTCTTGCCATTTTGCTTGGTTGTAAATTCAAACGGCGGATAATCGGCACTGGTACCAACCACCAGTGTTCCCTTCTGTTTAACTCTCTGTAGCGAATCATCGGTCGCTGCTGTGTTAGTAGATGAACTAGTAGCAGAACTACTTGAACTGGAGCTAGAACTGGTAGCAGCAGCAAAAGCATTTAGCGGCGCGAAGATTAGTGAAGCACAGAGAATGAATAACATAAAAAGTGGTTTAAGATGCTTCATAATCAATTACTCCTTTTCAAATAATAATCTTAAATAATAACTGTAAATGAATATACACCATCTTAATTATTTATGCAATAGTTTTTCAAAAATTAGCATAAATATGCACTAAATTTGATTGCGATGATTGTTGTATTTAATTTTTTCTTCATTAAATAGGTGTAGTAAGGAGAAAGTGTGAGGAGTTAAATAAAAATTGCAAGAAAAGAGATGTTGACACCAAAGTACTTATTAGGTACAATATTTTCTGTAGTGAAAGGCTCAACTAGGCCTTGTTACGTAACTTTAAGCTCGGAGGGAGGGAATCAACATGTCAAAAACAGTCGTTCGTAAGAATGAATCTTTAGACGACGCTCTTCGACGCTTTAAACGTTCAGTTTCACGCAATGGAACTTTGCAAGAATACCGCAAGCGGGAATTCTACGAAAAGCCAAGTGTAAAACGCAAGTTGAAATCTGAAGCGGCACGGAAGCGCAAGAACAAGCGTGGTCGTCGTTACTAAAATGTTTGCTCCTACCTATCCCTGGTGGGAGCTTTTTTTATGATTAGGAGATGGATGGAATGAGTTTATTACAAGACTTAACAAAACAAATGGTTACCGCCATGAAGAGCCGGGATAAGGAGACTCTCGCAACGGTTCGGATGCTCAAGGCAGCCGTTCAAAACGCGCAAATTGAAGCAGGTCATGACCTAACACCAGATGAAGAAGTAGCCGTGATGTCACGTGAATACAAGCAACGGAAAGAGTCACTGGCTGAATTTGAAAAGGCTGGTCGTCAAGACCTGGTTGACAAGACCAATAATGAATTAAAGGTTGTTGAACAATACTTGCCAAAGCAATTATCGGCAGACGATGTTCAAAAGATTGTTAAGGAAACGATCGACCAAGTTGGTGCTTCAAGCATGAAGGACTTTGGAAAGGTAATGGGTGCCGTTATGCCAAAGGTTAAGGGCCAGGCTGACGGTAAGGTTGTTAACCAAGCAGTTAAGGACATCCTTAGTAATAACTAATTTTATTTAATGTAATAGGGGAGCTGCAGCTTTAAAATGGGTCGCAGCTCTTTTTATTATTAACTTCTTTTTAAACCAAAAGGTGTATAATTAAGAGCGACTATTTAATAAGGGAGAATCACACTAATGTGCACATCAATTTTATATACGGCTGGTGACCACTATTTTGGTCGTAACCTGGACCTCGAAATTTCGTTTGGCCAAGAGGTAGTAGTTACACCACGTGATTACCGTTTTGATTTTCGTAAAATGCCGGCACTAAACCATCATTACGCAATAATTGGAATGGCCCTGGTGAAGAATGGGTACCCGTTATACTTTGACGGGGCCAATGAAGAGGGCTTAGGAATGGCCGGCTTGAATTTCGACGGGCCTGCGCATTTCTTTGCGGTAGAAGCTGGTAAGGATAATGTTTCGCCGTTCGAATTTATCCCCTACGTTCTTGGCCAATGCAAAAACGTTGCGGAGGCAAAGGAATTAATGAAGAATCTGAACTTAGTTAATATTAACTTTTCAGACCAGTTACAGTTATCGCCACTTCACTGGTTGATTGCTGACCGTTCAGGAGCTTCAATTACGGTTGAATCAACGGCGACGGGCTTGCATGTTTATGACAACCCGGTTAATGTATTAACAAATAATCCCGAATTCCCGCAACAAATGACTAATTTAGCCAACTATCAGAGTGTTTCACCGGCTGAACCGACTAATACGTTAACGCCGCAGGTTAAGCTTAATACGTATAGTCGGGGGATTGGCTCGCACATGTTACCCGGGGGGATGGATTCGGAAAGCCGCTTTGTAAAAGAAGTGTTTACCCTTCAACATGCGCCAGCTGGACAAGACGAAGTAGAGAACGTGACGAATTATTTCCACTGTCTGCACGCGGTTGAACAGCAAAAGGGGTTGGATGAGGTTGCTCCCGGCCAGTTTGAATATACAATTTATTCTGACGGAATTAACCTGTCCACGGGAACGTTCTACTACACGACTTATGATAATAACCAAATTAACGCCGTTCAATTGCATCACGTTAACCTCAACAGCCAGGAACTGGCACTCTTTCCAATTATTAACCAGCAATCAATTAAGGAACAAAACTAATTAATTTAAAGGGCTAGTGCATTATTTTATTATGTGCTGGTCCTTTTCTATACAACCCATATTCACTATAATGTATATTTTTTAAATATATTGAAATTTTAGTTGATATTTATACGGTATGGTTGTATATTTATCACAACTTATAAATATACATAAAAATGAATAGAGACGATAAAATGGAAAAGGAAAAGATTGTATTAGCATATTCTGGTGGTTTGGATACTTCAGTTGCAATCGCTTGGCTGAAAAATAAGGGTTACGATGTAATTGCCTGCTGTATCGATGTTGGTGAAGGACTGGATCTTGATGCAATTCAAAAGAAGGCAGAGAAGATTGGCGCCTGGAAGTCCGTAGTAATTGATGCGAAGTTGGATTTTGCCGAACAGTTTGTTTTACCAGCACTTCAGGCCCACGCAATGTATGAACAAAAGTACCCACTAGTATCTGCCTTGTCCCGGCCACTGATTGTTCAAAAATTGGTTGGTGTGGCAAAGCAGTACGGTGCAACGGCAATTGCCCACGGTTGTACGGGGAAAGGGAATGACCAAGTGCGGTTTGAAGCTGGAATTCACGCCCTGGCACCTGAAATGAAGATTGAAGATCCAATTCGTGATTGGCACTGGTCACGGGAAGAAGAAATCCAATACGCTAAGGATAACAACATCCCGGTTCCGATTACCAAGGCTAGTCCGTACTCCATCGACCAGAATTTATGGGGACGGGCAAATGAATGTGGGATTCTCGAAGACCCATGGGTAGCCGCACCGGAAGACGCTTATGAACGGACAACCCCCATTGAGGAAACTCCAGACAAGCCAACCATGATGGAAATTACCTTTAAAGAAGGGGTTCCAGTAGCACTTGATGGCGAAGAACTGCCATTAGACCAGTTAATTATGAAGCTGGATAAAATTGCTGGCGAAAATGGGATTGGCCGGATTGACCACGTTGAAAACCGGTTAGTTGGGATTAAGTCCCGGGAAATCTATGAATGCCCTGCTGTAACAGTCTTGTTAGCTGCCCACAAGGACATGGAAGATCTGACACAGGAACGGGAAGTAGCCCACTTCAAGCCAACAATTGAACTCAAGATGAACGAATTGATTTATAATGGCCTATGGTATTCACCATTGATGAAAGCACTGGTTGCCTTCCTGGATGAAACACAAAAGGTTGTTAATGGTGTTGTCCGGGTAAAGCTCTTTAAGGGAAACGTTATTTGTGAAGGACGGAAGTCACCAAATTCGTTGTACGATAAGAACTTTGCGACCTACACATCTGCAGATGAGTTTGACCAGGAAGCAGCAACTGGCTTCATCAAGCTATGGGAACTGCCTGATAAGGTTTATGCCCAGGTCCAAGAAAAGGCCCAGACGAAGAAAGGAGAAACACTCGATGCCCATTAAAAAAATGTGGGGCGGACGGTTTGAAAAGGAGGGTGACGAACTCGTTGATGAGTTCGGCGCCTCCATTTCTTTTGACCAGCAAATGGCCATGGAAGATATTACCGGTTCGTTAGCCCATGTCAAAATGCTTAAAGCAACTAAAATCCTCTCCGCTAGTGATGCGGATCAAATCATAGCGGGACTAAAAGAGTTGGCGCAAGAACTACAGGAACATGGCTTGCCATTTAACGTTGAGAATGAAGATATTCATATGAATATTGAAGCTCTTTTAACCCAAAAAATTGGCCCGGTTGCTGGTAAGCTTCATACGGGGCGGAGTCGGAACGACCAGGTTGCAACCGATTTTCACCTCTACATCAAAGAACGGTTGCCGAAAATCATCAAGGCAATTAAGTGGCTCCAGTCAGCACTGGTTAACCTTGCTAAGGATAACGTAAAAACCATTATGCCTGGTTACACCCACATGCAGCATGCGCAGCCAATTTCATACGGTCATTACCTAATGGCCTACTTCCAAATGTTCCAACGGGATGTTGAACGGTTTGAATTTAATAAGAAGCATACCGACCTTTCACCATTGGGTGCTGCAGCACTTGCCGGCACCACGTTCCCAATTGACCGGCAAATGACAGCGGACTTGTTGGGCTTTCAACAACCATACGCAAACTCTTTAGATGCGGTAAGCGACCGGGATTTTGCACTAGAATTCTTAAGCAATTCCAGTATCTTAATGGTCCACCTTTCACGCCTGTGTGAAGAAATTATCTACTGGTGCAGCTATGAATTTGGTTACATTGAACTGTCTGATGCCTACTCAACGGGAAGTTCAATCATGCCGCAAAAGAAGAACCCCGACATGGCTGAACTGATCCGTGGCAAGGGTGGCCGTGTATTTGCTAGCTTAATTGGCCTGCTGACAACGATGAAGGGCCTGCCACTGGCATACAATAAGGATATGCAAGAGGATAAGGAAGGTGTTTTTGATGCGGTAAAGACGATCTTGCCAAGCCTGACGGTGATGACGGGAATGATCAAAACGGTCAAGGTAAATAAAGAAAAGATGGCCCACGCCACGCACCATGACTTCTCTAACGCTACCGAACTGGCTGATTACCTTGCAACGAAGGGGGTCCCGTTTAGAAAGGCTCATGAAATAGTTGGGGAGCTCGTCTTAAAAGGTCTTAAGTCCGGTCGTGACCTTGCGGATATTCCACTAGCGGAATTTAAGCAAATCAATCCGGAAATTGACGAAGACGTGTATGAGGTACTCAAACCTGCCGTTGCCGTCCAGCGCCGGAATTCATTTGGTGGAACCGGCTTTGACCAGGTAGAGAAACAGATCGAAGCGGCGGAAAAAATCTTAAATAATAACTGAATTTACGACTCAGCATCCTAAAGTGGGGGATGCTGAGTCGTTTTTATTGTTACAATCTTTGAAGAAAGCTATGATATAATTTACTAAGAAATTAGCGAAATTAATCTTTTTGAAGGAGAATAGGATAATTTGGCAGAAAATACGCAAGAATATGAACAAGTTTTTCAAATTGACCAGCCAGAAGTTGAAGTTGGCATTCTTGGCCCGCAGGATAAGTTTGTTAGCCTGATTGAGCAAGGAATGGAAGTTACCTTAAACCCATTCGGTGGCAATTTGAAGGTCAGTGGCCGGCGCGAAGACGTCAAGTTAACGGTTGACGTTTTTCATGCACTGGTTAACTTACTTCAACAGGGGATTCACCTTCATAGTACTGATATTGTCAGCGCCATGAAAATGGCTCACCGGGGGACTCTTGAGTACTTTGCTGACTTATATAGTGAAACGATTATTAAGGACCGAAAAGGCCAACCAATTCGGGTTAAGAATTTTGGCCAGCGCCAGTACGTTAATGCAATTAAGCATAATGATATTACCTTTGGGATTGGTCCAGCGGGGACAGGGAAGACATACCTTGCCGTTGCCATGGCGGTAGCTGCACTGAAGCGGGGCGAAGTAGAACGAATTATCGTTACCCGGCCAGCGGTTGAAGCGGGTGAGAGCCTTGGTTTCCTGCCAGGTGACCTGCAGGAAAAGGTTGACCCGTACCTGCGCCCAATTTACGATGCATTAAATGCAATCCTCGGTTCGGACCATACCCAGCGGTTAATGGAACGGGAAATTATTGAAATTGCCCCACTAGCTTATATGCGGGGACGGACGCTTGATGGAGCATTTGTTATCCTTGATGAGGCACAAAACACCACTAATGCCCAAATGAAAATGTTCCTAACCCGGTTAGGCTTTGGTTCCAAGATGGTTGTTAATGGGGATATCTCGCAAATCGACCTTCAACATGGTGTCCGGAGTGGGCTGGTCAGTGCCCAGCGAATCCTGCAGGACATTCAATCAATTAAGTTTGTTCGCTTTAGTGCAGAGGACGTGGTCCGGCACCCAGTTGTTGCCCGGATTATTACCGCGTATGAAGAACATGCCACGAGAAAGACAAATCAAAAGCAGGATGCAGGGAAGGAGAAAGAATAGTGGACCTGACGTTATACGATGAAACTGATGGGCGGGTAAGCGATGCCCAGCTAGAGTTGATTAAAAATGTGCTTCAGTTTGCGGCAAAAAAACTTGCGCTAAAGGATAATACTGAGATGTCAGTAACCATGACCACCAACCCGGCAATCAAAAAATTAAATAAGCAGTACCGGGGAGTTGACCGGGCAACGGATGTTTTAAGCTTTGCTGCCGAGGAGAACGGTGATGAAACACCAATCATTATGGATCCGGAGATGGCGGCGGAGTTTCCAGCAAACCTTGGTGACCTCTTTGTTTCCATCGACAAAGTTGAGGAGCAGGCCAAGTTCCTGGGCCATTCGGTTGATCGTGAGCTAGGCTTTTTGGTAGTTCATGGCTTTTTGCACTTGAATGGCTATGACCATGAGCAGCCGGCTGACGAGAAGAAGATGTTTGGACTACAACGGGAGATCTTGGATGAATATGGACTCAAGAGATAAGCACCAGACAGGTAAGAACCACCACCTGCTCCAAGCAATGGGTCATGCGGTCGATGGTATAATTACCATGCTTCGTGAAGAGCGTAATATGCGCTACCATACCTTAGCAGCAGTACTAGCCCTATTAGTCGGGTGGCTGTTGAAGGTCGATGCAAACGAGTGGCTCTGGCTGCTCTTGGTTATTTTTCTCGTCTTTGCGGCAGAGTTTCTTAATACGGTGACGGAGGCAGTTACTGACCTTCTTGTTAGTCACCATTACAATGTTGAAGTGAAGAAGGCTAAGGACGTCGCTGCTGGCGGTGTCTTAATTGCGGCCTGCTTCGCGGTTTTAGTGGGGCTGATTATTTTTGTGCCCCGCATTATAAACTTAATTAGGTAGGAGTAAAAAATGGATAATCCAAATTATAAGTCAGGTTTTGTTGCATTAATTGGTCGGCCCAATGTTGGAAAGTCGACATTGCTGAATTACATTGTGGGGCAAAAGGTAGCCATTATGAGTAACGTGGCCCAGACGACCCGGAATAAGATTCAGGGAATTTACACTAGTAAAGAAGCTCAAATCGTGTTTATTGACACTCCCGGGGTCCATAAACCGGCAACTAAACTGGGTGACTTTATGGAGCGTTCAACCCTGTCAGCTCTAGATGAGGTAGATGCAGTGGTGTACGTAGTTAGCGCAACTGAGAAGCGGGGACCTGGTGATAATTTCATCATTGAGCGCTTAAAGCAGGTCAAACAACCAATCTACTTAGTGGTTAATAAGATTGACCAGGTTCACCCTAACGACTTACCTGACATTGTTGCACAGTACAAAGATGCCCTGCCGTTTAAGGGGATTATTCCTATCTCTGCCTTACAGGGAAATAACGTGAACGAACTGGTTAATGAATTAGTGACTGGGTTGCCAAATGGTCCCCAGTACTATCCTGATGATCAGATTTCTGACCACCCTGAGCGTTTTGTAATTGCTGAAATGATTCGGGAAAAGGTCTTCATGCTGACACGGGATGAAGTTCCCCACTCGGTGGCCGTCGATGTTACTTCAGTCAAGCGGGAAGATGAAGAACATATTCATATTTCCGCCAACATTGTTGTTGAACGTCCGGGACAAAAGGGGATCATTATCGGCAAGCGGGGGCAGATGCTTAAAAAGATTGGGACAATGGCCAGAAAAGATATTGAGCACCTGCTTGGTGATAAGGTATTCCTGCAATTATGGGTAAAAGTGGTGCCAAAATGGCGGGACAAGTCGGCAATGCTGAAGGATTACGGTTACCGGAATAAGGACTACTAAGCAAAAAGGGGAGGCGGTAGTGTGGCCCGAGAAACGACTGATTTTCGTGGCATCATCATTTACCGGCGCGACTATCGTGAGCGTGACCTCCTGATTAAAATGCTTACCGATAAAATTGGTCCAGCAATGTTTTACGTTCGTGATGGAAAGAAGCGGGGCTTTCAGATGGCCAGTGACATCCTTCCCTTTACTCACGGGACTTATATTGGCTCGTTAGCTGATGATGGCCTTAGCTTTATCAATACTGCTAGTGAAACGCACCAGTATCATGGGATCGCTGGCGACCTCAGCCGGAATGCTTATGCAACATATATTCTTTCCCTAGTAGACCATGCCTTTCCGGATAACCAGTCAATTGGCGGCTGGTTTAACCAGGTGGCGGCAGCGCTCGAATTAATCAATCGTGGGCAAGATGAGCAAGTTGTGACGAATGTAATTGAAACCCAGTTGTTGAATGTCTTTGGGGTTGCACCAACTTGGGATCGCTGTGTGATTTGTGGACGGGCGGACCGCTTGCTAGACTTTTCCGAACAATACGGTGGAATGCTTTGCAAGCAGCACTGGTATTTGGATGACCGACGTTTTCACCTTGACCGGCGAACGGTTTACTATCTGCAACAGTTTGCCCGGCTTAACCTCCAGCGGGTAAATAACATCAAGGTCAATGATTTTACCAAGCAACGGCTCCAGCTAGTCTTGGATACCATTTATGACGACCAGGTAGGCCTTCGTCTGAAGAGTAAACGGTTCATCCAGCAGATGCACCGACTGGAACAAAAGATGGGAAAATTGAACCTGGATGATTGACAAGCTGGCAAAGTTTTTCTATTATAAAACGTGTTTATTGGTAACACTAAATTGAATATCCATGGCATTGACGGAGATGGGCGACGGTCATCTTTTATTCAGCGAGCGGGGGAAAGTGAAAGCCCCGTTAAAAGGATCGTTGTTTGGCACTCTAGCAGCCGCTTTAAACTAAGCTGTTTTGCGCGTACGCAAAAAAGCAGGGTGGAACCGCGAATTAATCTCGTCCCTGCAGTTACGAACTCCGTAACTGTAGGGATTTTTATATGAAGGGAAGTATTCAGATGACAACGAAGAAGTTAAGTGTTCAAGATATTATCTTTACGCTTGAACAATACTGGGCAAAGCAAGGCTGCATGTTGATGCAGGCTTACGATAATGAAAAGGGTGCAGGGACAATGAGTCCATACACTTTCTTGCGGGCAATCGGGCCAGAACCTTGGAACGCAGCCTACGTTGAACCATCACGGCGGCCAGCTGATGGGCGGTATGGTGAAAACCCAAACCGTTTATACCAGCACCACCAGTTCCAGGTGATTATGAAGCCATCACCGGATAACATCCAGGACCTCTACCTGGGGAGTTTGAAGGAATTAGGGATTGACCCGCTGGAACATGATATTCGTTTCGTTGAGGATAACTGGGAAAACCCATCGATGGGTTGTGCCGGTGTTGGTTGGGAAATCTGGCTTGACGGAATGGAAATCACTCAGTTTACTTACTTCCAAGTAGTTGGTGAATTGCCAATGAGCCCGGTTGCTTCTGAAGTTACATACGGCCTAGAACGGTTAGCCGAATACATCCAAAATGTGGATTCTGTCTATGACCTGGAATGGGCGGATGGTGTCCTTTACGGTGATATCTTCAAGGAACCAGAATATGAACATTCTAAGTATGCCTTTGAAGAAAGTAACCAGGACATGCTCTTAGCAGCCTTCAATAACTATGAAACCGAGGCCAAGCGGTTAATTAAGCTGGGGTTAGTCCACCCTGCCTATGACTATGTTTTGAAATGCAGTCATACCTTTAACTTACTAGATGCTCGTGGCGCAGTTTCCGTTACGGAACGAGCAGGTTACCTTCACCGGATTCGGATCATGGCAAAGTCAATTGCCAAGGCCTTCGTTGAAGAACGTCGCAAACGGGGCTTCCCATTAATCCATGATGAAAAACTACGGCAAAAGACGTTAGCTGAATATACCAAGAAGGCCGAAAAGGCTAAGCAGCGGGCTGCAAAACAAGCTGCCAAGAAAGCTAAGAAAGCGCAAAAGGGGGATAAGTAACATGGCTAACACATACTTATTAGAAGTTGGTGTTGAAGAAATGCCAGCCCATGTTGTAACGCCAAGTATTAAGCAGTTGCACAAGCGGGTGGCTGACTACCTGAAAGATGAAAGGATTTCCTTTGATGAAATCAAGGAATATGCAACCCCACGGCGGCTGGCACTGCTGATTTCCGGTTTGGCTGACAAGCAACCGGATGTTGACGAATCTGTTAAGGGACCAGCAAAAAAGATTGCTCAAGACGCTGATGGTAACTGGACCAAGGCCGCAATCGGCTTTAGTCGGGGCCAGGGAGCAAGTGTCGATGACATTGAGTTTAAGGATGTCAAGGGCGTTGAATATGTGTTTGTGGAAAAGCACATTGCCGGTAAGCCGGTTACTGAAGTATTAAAGAACTTGCCCGCAGTAATTACCAGCATGAACTTTCCAACGTTAATGAAGTGGGGGTACAATAACCTTCAATTTATTCGGCCAATTCGCTGGTTGGTTTCCCTGCTTAACGACCAGGTAGTGCCATTTAAGATCCTTGATGTTGAAGCCGGACGGACAACCCGTGGTCACCGTTTCCTGGGTCATAATATTGACTTGCAAAATGCTAGCGACTATGCTGACGAATTGTACAAAGAATTTGTGATCGTTGATCCAGCTAAGCGGAAACAAGTAATCATTGACCAGATTGACGCAATTGTTGAAGAACACAACTGGGTAATCGATAAGGATGCAGACTTACTGGAAGAAGTTACCAACCTGGTTGAATGGCCAACTGCCTTTGCCGGCTCCTTTGATAAGAAGTACTTGGTATTGCCAGACGAAGTATTGATCACTTCAATGAAGGATAACCAACGCTTCTTCTACCTTCGCGACCACGACGGCAACCTGCTGCCAAACTTTATCGCGGTACGAAATGGTAATAAGGAACACCTGGAAAATGTCATTAAGGGGAATGAACGGGTTCTGGTGCCACGGCTGGAAGATGCCAAGTTCTTCTATGAAGAAGACCAAAAGCTGACAATCGATCAATATGTTGAACGCCTCAAGCGGGTCAGCTTCCATGACAAGATCAGCTCCATGTATAACAAGATGCAACGGACGGCAGTGATTGCCCAACTAATTGGTAAGCGGCTTAACTTAACTGATGATGAATTAGCTGACCTGGACCGTGCTGCCCACATTTACAAGTTTGACCTAACTACCCAGATGGTCGGTGAATTTGCTGAATTGCAAGGAATCATGGGTGGAATCTATGCCAGAATCTTTGGTGAAAAGGATGATGTTGCATTAGCTATTCGCGAACAATACATGCCAATTTCTGCTGAGGGTGAATTACCACAATCAAAGCTCGGTGCGATCTTGGCCATCGCAGATAAGCTTGACAGTATCCTGAGCTTCTTTGCAGTTGACATGATCCCATCAGGTTCAAACGACCCATATGCATTGCGGCGGCAAGCATTTGGAATTGTCCGGATTATCAATGTCCGCGGCTGGCACTTATCACTGCTGGGAATTCAGCCAGCACTTATTAAGGCTCTCGCCGCTGCCAATGTTGAAACAAGCTTCGACCTGAATAAGAATATCGCCGCAGTTCGGCAATTCTTCCTTGACCGGGTCAAGCAGTTCTTTAGCGGCGAAAAGCTTCGTCATGATATCATTGACACGGTAACTGATACGCAAAATGATGATATCGAAGGAATCTTTGAAGCTGCTACTGCAATTGATCAACACAAGGATGATCCTGACTTTAAGGACGGGATTGAAGCCCTCACCCGAGTAATTCGGATTGCCAAGAAGGGTGATAAGAACGCGGCTAAGGAAGTTAACCCAGACTTGTTTGAAAACCCATCGGAACAAAAACTTTACGATGCAGTTAATGACGTGGAAGGGCAATTTGATGACCGGACAGTTGCGGAAAACTTTACGGCCCTTCGTGAACTTTCACCAGTCATTACCGAATACTTTGATGAGAACATGATCATGGACAAGAATGAAGCGGTTCGGAATAACCGGTTAGCTCAGTTAGGTATTTTGGCACGTCTGGCACGGATTATGGGGAACTTAAACGATTTGATTGTTAAGTAGGCCTTTTTAATTGTTTTACTGCCGACTTGTGGTATCATATATATTAAGTGAATTGTGGATTAGATAAGTAAAGGAGGGTCGCATTCCATTGGGTTGCGGCCTTTCGTTACTGTACGCAGGTTGACAAGTGGGGTGGTTCAATGGCGAAAATACCGCGCGATGTAATTGACGAAGTGCGTAATTCAGTTGATATTGTTGACGTAATTGGCCGCTACGTTCAGCTTAAGAAGGCTGGTAAGAGCTTTACTGGCCTCTGCCCGTTCCATGACGAACAAACACCGTCATTTTCCGTTAACCAAGAAAAGCAGTACTACCATTGCTTTGGTTGCGGACGGAGTGGGAATGTCTTTCAGTTTTTAATGGATTATCAGCATATCGGTTTTGTCGAGGCAGTTGCTGCCGTTGCAAAGGATGCCGGGATTACGCTTCCTGATCAGTACACCAATACTGGTAGTGAACAGTCAAGTGCTACACCAGTAAATAGTGAGACCGGTCAACTACTTAACCTCCACGAAAAGGCTGCCCAGCTATACCACCACCTATTGGTTAATACACCGGCTGGTGAGGCGGGTCTGCGCTACCTGACTAAGCGGGGGACTTCGCGGGAGCTAATCGACCAGTTTCAGTTGGGCTTTGCTCCGGATAAGGAAATCCTCAAGGCATATTGTGACCAGCAAAAGATTGACTACCAAATTTTGCGTAAGTCAGGACTTTTTGTCGAGGACCAGGAAGGAAAACTCCACGATCGTTTTCGTGGGCGGGTTATTTACCCGATCAAAAACCGTCGTGGGCAGGTGATTGCATTTTCTGGCCGCTTGCTAAATACGGCGGATACCGACCTGCCAAAGTACCTGAATAGTCCGGAAACACCAATCTTTAATAAACGGCGGACACTGTTTAATTTCGATGTTGCCCGCAAGGCAGTGCGGCAAGATGGTAAGCTATACCTGTTTGAAGGGTTCATGGATGTTATTTCGGCATTTGGTGCCGGGGTGCAGAGTGGAATTGCTTCTATGGGGACTAGCTTTACGGAAGAACAGGTTAGCATTATTCGGCGGATAGCACCTCAGCTTAATATTTGCTACGACGGTGATAGCGCTGGGCAAAATGCGATTGACCGGGCAATCAAACTGGTTGAAGGACAGCAAACTGGTAATATGCAGGTGCGGGTTGTCCAGCTGCCGGCGGGCATTGACCCTGATGAATATGTTCAACAGTATGGGCCGGAAAAGTTTAGAAATTACCTGGCAAGCCAGGAAGAAACAACCGTTGATTTCTACCTGCGCTTTCTTCGTAATGGCCATAACTTGAAGAACCAAAGTGAATTGATTAACTACCTGGACCAGGTTTTGAAAGTAATTGCGCGGGTGTCGGCCCCGCTTGAACAGGATATGTACCTGGGAAAGTTAGCGGAAGAATTTTCGCTTGATAAGGCGGCATTGATGAGTCAGCTGACCCAACTTCGTTCACAATTGGGAATCAAGACGTCAACGCCGGGCCAAAACTACCAACGGCAAGCAAGTCAACAGCGCGTTCCCGCGACGGCTCAGCAGCCAAGTGTTAAGGTGAGTCGAACCGAGTTGGCGGAGCAGATGCTTTTGTATTACATGCTCCATAGCCAAGAGGCCTGGGCCCATGTGACCGCTGAAGATGGTTTTCACTTTGTCCACGAAAAGTACCAAACACTGTACCTGCTAGCAGCAAGTTACTTTACTGAGCATGGTGACTATTCCGTGGCGGACTTTCTTAATTATCTAGGCGAAGATGAACTGCGGACGACCCTCAGTCAGGTGGAGCAGTTAAATGTCAATCCAGCAATTCAAATGGCAGTGATTGATGACTGTATGCGGATCATCATGCACCAGACCCCACTGGCTGACCAGATTGGGCAAGTCAAAAAGGAATTAAACGAAGCTAGTGCGTTGAATAATAATGAATTAGTAATGCAGCTGACGGTTAAGTTAGTGAACTTATTGAAAAAGCAACAACAGTATAAAGCAGAGGAGACTAATTAATTATGGCAAAGAGTAAGAAGAAGGACCTTGTTATTTCAAATAGCGATAATTTTGACCAACAAGAGTATGATACTGCTGTTGGTAAATTAATCCGTCACTACAAGAAGCAAAAGGAAATTCGCTATGATGAATTGACGGAAAAACTCGCCAAACCATATGAACTGAATGCTGATGGGATTGATAACCTCCTGCAAAACGTTGAAGATGCAGGTATCAGCGTCGTTGATGAAAATGGTGACCCTGATCTACGGGCCCTGAAGGCAACTGAAAAGCTGTCACAAAAGGCAATGAAGGATACCTCTGCACCAACAGGGGTTAAAATTAACGACCCTGTTCGGATGTACTTAAAGGAAATTGGTCGGGTTAACCTGTTGACCGCCGACGAAGAAGTAAAGCTCGCCCTGCGGATTGAACAGGGGGATGAAGTTGCCAAGCAAGAGCTTGCAGAAGCTAACTTGCGGTTGGTTGTTTCAATCGCAAAACGTTACGTTGGGCGGGGGATGCAATTCCTCGACCTGATTCAGGAAGGTAACATGGGCTTGATGAAGGCGGTTGAAAAGTTTGACTACCGGCGTGGTTTTAAGTTTTCCACTTATGCTACCTGGTGGATCCGGCAGGCAATTACCCGTGCTATCGCTGACCAGGCCCGGACTATCCGGATTCCAGTCCACATGGTTGAAACAATTAACAAATTAATCCGGATCCAACGGCAATTGCTGCAAGACCTTGGCCGGGAACCACTTCCTGAAGAAATTGGTGCTGAAATGGATATGCCAACTGAAAAGGTCCGGAATATCTTGAAGATTGCCCAGGAACCAGTTTCACTGGAAACACCAATTGGTGAAGAGGATGACTCCCACCTTGGTGACTTTATCGAAGACCAGGATGCAACTAGTCCAGCGGACCATGCTGCTTATGAGATGATGAAGAAGCAGCTTGAAAATGTCCTAGATACCTTGACCGACCGGGAAGAAAACGTATTACGGCTGCGGTTCGGCCTTGATGATGGCCGCACACGGACGTTGGAAGAAGTCGGGAAGGTCTTTGGTGTTACCCGGGAACGGATTCGGCAGATCGAAGCAAAAGCACTTCGGAAGCTTCGTCACCCATCACGTTCAAAGCAGTTAAAGGACTTCTTGGAATAGCCGTTACTAATTAAATACGCAAAATAATGAGTTAGGTTTTTGCCTAGCTCATTTTTTATGGCTAATAAAATGAGTAAAAAATGAGAAAAATCTTGACTCATTTTCATGTGAATATTAGAATTAAAGACATATTAGTCGCATGGGACATTTAAGAGGAGAGAAGAATATGCCAGAATTATCATCAGATTTATATGGTACGGTGAGCCATAAATTAGCAGCATTGAAGCCATCAGGAATTCGGGCTTTTGATAAAGAAGTTTCTAAGATTCCCGGAATTATTAAATTAACTGTTGGTGAACCGGATATGAATACTCCTGAACACGTCAAACAGGCTGCCATTAAGAGTATCCAGGATGATGATTCCCATTATGCCCCCCAGGCAGGGAAGCCGGAATTACTCCAAGCAATTAGTGCCTACCTGAAAAAGACACGAGACGTTGATTATGATCCGGACAGTGAAGTGGTAGTTACGGTAGGGGCTACTGAAGCCTTAGATGCAACCCTGTTTAGCCTCTTAAACACTGGCGACAAGGTAATCGTGCCGACCCCTGCATTTGCCCTGTACTTCCCATTAATTGCAATGACCGGGGCAACAGCGGTGCAGGTTGACACCTCCGCCGATAACTTTGTCTTAACTCCACAACATTTGGAGGAGGTTATTGCAAAGGAAGGAGCAGGGGTAAAGGCTGTTCTGCTCAACTATCCAAGCAACCCTACTGGCCGTGAATATCCAAAAGAGCTGCTGGAAAGTCTCGCTAAAGTGATTGAGAAGCATCACTTATTTGTGATTGCCGATGAAATTTACAGTGACTTAGTTTATGGTGTTGATCACTACTCGATTGCATCGTTCATTCCAGAACGGACGATTTTAATTTCAGGCTTATCAAAGTCGCACGCAATGACTGGTTATCGACTAGGTTACGTTGCTGGACCAGCACAAATTATGAAGAGTATCCTAAAGATGCACTGCTACTTGGTAACAACGGTTACTGATAGTACTCAAGCAGCCGCAACCGAAGCACTTACCAACGGACTTGATGACCCGTTGACCTTCCGTAAATCTTACCGGAAGCGGCGGGATATGGTAATTGATGGCTTAACTAAACTTGGCTTTGACATGGCAACTCCCCAGGGTGCCTTTTACATCTTTGCCAAGATTCCGCAATTTTTTGGCAATGATGACGAAAAGTTTGCCCGTGACTTAGCAACAAAGGCAAAAGTAGGGGTAACTCCGGGGAGTGCCTTTGGTGCTGGTGGCGAAGGTTATATTCGACTCTCATACGCTTCATCAGAAGAAGATATTCAAGAGTGCCTAAAGCGAATTGGTGCCTTTGTTAAGGGGCTCGAATAAAGAATGCCGTAATTACAGCGTAATATTCAGTGGGGTTCTGTGACAAAAACCAGTTTTGTTACAGGACCTTTTTTGGCTTCAAATAAGATGTTGCGTGCCACAAACTACTAGCTGCGTGTTGCAGGCCGAACCGGTTGTATCACCGCTCCCTTACTTTTGGTATAATTGTCTTTGAAATAATTAAAAAGGGAAGAATGATATCGTGGATGCACAACATCTTTCAAAACGGCTAGCACAGGTGGCCGCCTTCATACCAACTGGCGCCCGAATGGCTGATATTGGGTCCGACCATGCCTACTTGCCAGCAGCTTTAACCTTGCAGGGGAAAATTTCCTTTGCCGTTGCTGGTGAAGTGGTAGCCGGTCCTTATGAGAACATGGAAAAAGAGATTAAGGAAAATGGTCTGGTTAACCAGATTATCCCCCGCCTAGCAGACGGCCTGGCTGCAATTAAGCCCCAGGATAAGGTTGACACAGTGGTTATCGCCGGAATGGGCGGTGCACTGATTGCTGATATTTTAGAACGCGGCAAGGAACACCTAAAAGGGGTAAAGCGGCTAGTTCTTCAACCAAATGTTGGCGAGTACCGCTTACGGTCATGGCTCCTAGCTAACCATTACCAGATCATGGCGGAACAGTTAGTCGAAGAGGATGACCACATTTATGAAATTATTGTCGCTGAACCTTCACCGGTCCCATTTTCATATAGTTACTATGAGTTGATGTTCGGTCCATTCCTTTTGGAAAAAAAGGGGCCGATTTTTACCAGCAAGTGGCAGGACTATGTTAAACGTCAAGAAGGGGTTTTAACACAGATGGCGAATGCTAAACAGCCACCCATTGACCGGATTAACCAGTTGAAAGATCGAATTGCGCTTGTTAAGGAGGCACTGAAATGATTACGGGGACAGATTTGATTAACCGCTTTGAACAATTTGCTAGTCCACAACTGGCCGAAAAGTGGGACCACGTGGGGTTACAAGTTGGCAACCCTGACCAGCCATTAAGACGACTGATGACGACCCTTGATGTTCGTCCAGAGACAATTGATGAAGCAATTGATAAGGAAGTCGACTTTATTTTTGCCCACCACCCGGTAATGTTTCACCCTGCCCGCGACTTGGATACCCGCAACCCGCAAAATGCAATGTATGCCAAGCTGCTTGCCCACCACATTACCGTTTATGCTGCACATACCAACCTTGATACTGCCAATGGTGGAATGAATGATTGGCTAGCCGCAAAATTAGGCTTGCGTGATTGCCAGCCATTGGTTCCTGCTGGAAATGACCCTATCACTGGTGAACCAGTTGGAATGGGACGGGTTGGTAACATTGCTGGGGAAATGACGCCGCGGCAATTTGCTGACCATTGTCGGCAACTGTTTAATGTGGCTGGCTTACGCCTGGTCACTAATCTAGCCGATGCGCAACAAAAGATTAAGCGGGTGGCCGTGTTAGGTGGTGCTGGTCAAGACTTCTATACCAATGCGGTTAAGTGCGGTGCCGATGCTTATGTTACGGGGGATGTAAGCTACCACTTTGCCCATGATATGATTGCCAACCACTTAACAGTCGTTGACCCTGGTCACCACATTGAAGCGGTCTGTGAACACCAGTTAGCGCTTCTTTTCAAGAAATGGCAAACGGAAAATGATGGCTGGGACTTTACCATCATTGAAAATAGTATTAACACTGATCCATTTAACTTTATTGTTAAAAAGTAAGGAGAGCGATTTAAATGGCAAACGAACAATATGACGGCCTTCTAGACCGGTTCTTAAAGTATGTTAAGACTGAAACACGGTCTAACCCTGAATCGACAACCATCCCATCTGATCCCAAGGAAACAGCCTTTTTAAACGACCTGGCTGCTGAATTAACGGACCTCGGCCTTACAAATGTTCACATTAATAAGCAGAGTTCCTACCTGATGGCGACGATTCCCAGCAACGTTGATTACCAAGTGCCCAAAATTGGTTATATTTCCCACGTTGATACCGCGGACTTTAACGCTCACAACGTCAACCCCCAAATCGTGAAAAACTATGATGGGCATTCAGATATTAACCTTGACCCGGATGGCAAGTACCAGTTAACGGTTGCTGATTTTCCATCACTGAAGAAGTATCAGGGTGATACCTTGATTACAACTGATGGTTCCACCTTGTTGGGGGCCGATGATAAGTCGGGGGTTGCCGAAATTGTGACAATGGCAGCATACTTGATGGCCCATCCTGAAATTAAGCATGGCGAAATTGAGATTGGCCTGGGGCCAGATGAAGAAATCGGTACTGGCGCTGACCACTTTGATGTTGCTGACTTTGGGGCTGATATTGCCTACACAGTTGATGCTGGTCCGCTAGGGGAACTGGAATACGAAACCTTTAACGCGGCCCAGGCAGAAATTGAAATTGCCGGAAAGGATGTCCATACCGCGGTAGCTAAGGGGACGATGATTAATGCCATCCAGGTAGCAATTGACCTTCATGATAGTCTGCCGGCCCATGACCGTGCTGAACGGACGGCCGGTCGGGAAGGCTTCTTCCACCTGTACAAGTTTGATGGGACGGTTGACCATGCTTCAATGACCTACTTGATTCGTGACCATGACCGGCAAACCTTCGAAGAACGCAAGCACATGCTTGAACGGGTGGTTGACTGCTTAAATACTGAACTAGGTGAAAAGCGGGTAACGATGAAGCTCTACGACCAGTATTACAACCTCAAAGACGCCTTAAAGGACCACATGGAGGTAGTGGCGTTAGCAAAACAGGCGATGGAAGAACTTGGCATTACGCCTGATATTTATCCCGTTCGTGGGGGAACTGATGGTTCAACGATCTCTTACATGGGTTTACCAACGCCAAACCTCTTTGCTGGTGGTGAAAACATGCATAGCCGCTTTGAATACGTTTCACTGCAGACGATGGAAAAGGCCGTTGATGTCTTGCTCAAAATCAATGAACTGAATCTTAAGCAACATAAATAAAAAAATAACGGGTCACGAAATTTCGTGACCCGTTATTTTTAACGAAAAAAGTTTAATTTACTTTTCTTGTTTAGCAGGATCGGCCTTACCGGTAATAGCATTAACGCAATTAACTGCGATGATTGCCATTACAGCACCGATAATTGCAACTAACTTATAGTCTGGTGTCATCCCTTCAAGTTGGGAAGTGATGTATGCTAACACTTCAGCAAGGATCAATCCCCACAGTGCAGCGATGATGTTTTTTGACAGCACATTCATTAGTTTCATCCCCTCTGTATAATGACTATTTTAACACAACTAAAATAGAAACAAAGGGGTAAAAAATAATCAATTAGGGGATCTTTTGTTATAATTTTTAAGGAAGGGAGTGGCAATCGTTGAATTACGTACCATTAGAAGTACATAGCAGTTTTAGCCTGCTTAAAAGCCCCATTCGAATCAACGACCTTGTTCAAACGGCAGTTGAACGGGGGTATACGGCACTGGCCCTAACTGACGAGAATATTCTTTACGGCGCCGTTGATTTTTATAATGCGGCCAAGAGAGCGGGCTTAAAACCACTGATTGGGCTTCAACTAGTTACCCGGCTTCCGGGCGTTGATGGGACCACATTGAAGCTGACCCTGCTGGCAAAGAACCAACAGGGTTACCGCAACTTAATGGACCTCTCAACGTTTCACCAAACGCGGACGCGGGAGCAGTTACCACTTGCCCTGGATGACTTAGCTAAATTCTTGAGCGACCTAGTAGTGATTATTCCGGCCCAGGTAAACTTATTTAATCTCTTGCGTCAGGGTGGGGAATGGCTACGCTCGTTTTACAATGTGCAGACCCAGCAGAACCTTTACCTTGGGATTAACCTTCAAATGGATTCAGTTGAGCGCCTTTCACTGCAAGAATTTGCTCATAAGCACCACTTACCACTAGTGGCCAACAATCCGGTAGATTATCTTAACCCAACGGACTTGTTTGCGACTAAGACGCTGCAAGCAATTGGGCAAGGGGCTCAGCTTTCTGAAATTGAGGAGCAGGCTAAAACCACCGGTACTAATTTTCTAGCAGAGCAAAAAGAGGTTGTGGCAGATTACCAGCAGGCGGGGCTAGCCGATGCAATTAAAGCGACGACAACGATTGCTGACCAGTGTAACGTAGAGATGAAATTTCAGTCTCCGGTCTTACCGCACTTTACGACTCCCGATGGACTGAGTGCTGCAGATTACCTTCGCCAACTATGTGTTGATGGGTTGAAAACAAGAACGCTTGCCAAGGGATTCACGGTAGATGACTACCGTCAGCGCTTGGAACGTGAACTTGGCGTAATCCACGCGATGGGGTTTGATGACTATTTCTTGATTGTGTGGGATGTAATGAACTTTGCCCACCGTGCAAAAATCACTACCGACCCAGGACGGGGGTCAGCAGCTGGTTCGCTGGTTGCTTACGCCCTTGCAATTACGGAAGTTGACCCGCTTAAATACCATCTTTTATTTGAACGTTTTCTTAATCCCGAACGGGCACAGATGCCGGATATTGACCTGGACATTCCTGATAATCGCAGGGGTGACGTTCTTCAGTATGTTCACCACAAGTATGGTCATCGCCGGGTGGCCCAGATTATCACCTTTGGGACGCTGGCAGCTAAGCAGGTAATTCGCGATACCAGTCGGGTGTTTGATTTGACCCGTTATGAAACGGAATCACTACTGGATGCCCTACCAAAAGACCTTCACTTTACTTTGCGCCAAGCGGTTAATGAGTCACAACGACTAAGAAACTTACTGACTGACCACCCCAAGCTGCGGCTCCTCTTTAATGTTGCCCAGCAGCTGGAGGGGTTGCCACGTCATTATTCGACTCATGCGGCCGGAATTGTGTTGTCCGAACAGCCACTGCATGAGATTGTACCCCTGCAAAATGGCAGTGACGGTCTTTTAATGACGCAGTTTCCTAAAGATACGGTGGAAGCATTAGGCCTATTAAAGATGGACTTTCTTGGCTTGCGGAACCTCTCAATTATGGATAATACAATCCAGCTGATTCGAAAGCGGGAACCACAATTTGACCTTCGTCAGGTTAAATTAGATGATCCGGCAACAATGAAGCTATTCCAGCAGGGGATGACGGATGGGGTCTTCCAATTCGAGTCTAGTGGAATCCGGAATGTCTTAACCAGTTTACGGCCGGACCGTTTTGAAGATATTGTGGCAGTCAATGCCCTGTACCGGCCTGGCCCGATGGAAAACATTGCCCACTTTATTGCGCGCAAGCACGGCCACGAGGCGGTTAAACTACCTGCTCCTTCACTGGCGCCAATCCTTGGGCCCACGTATGGGATTCTGGTTTACCAGGAACAGGTAATGCAATTAGCGTCAGCAATGGCGGGCTTTACACTTGGCGAGGCCGATTTACTGCGGCGGGCAATGAGCAAGAAGAAGAGGCAGACCATGGATAGCATGCGGACTAAGTTCATGGCCGGAGCGCGTGCAAATGGGTACAGTGAACAGCTAGCCGCACAGGTCTTTGACTACATTGATCAGTTTGCCAACTATGGCTTTAACCGGTCACACGCCGTTGCTTACTCGAAGATGGCATTTGAAATGGCCTACCTAAAGTGCCATTACCCAACGGAGTTTTACACGTCCTTATTAAATGCTGAAAGCAACCTAACGAAACTGCGCCAACACATAACTAATGCGCAGAGATTAGGAGTTAAGGTTAATGGGCCGCGGATTAACCTGAGCCAGGGGAACTTTAGTACCAAGGATGGTCAAATCTACTTTGGCTTTACGGCAGTTAAGGGCGTTCGCCGCGATTTCGTCGCTGATTTGATTAGTGAACGGGAGAAAAATGGTCCGTTTAAAGATATTCGCAACTTTATTAACCGTCTCCCTGACCGCTGGCAGAAAGAAGAAGTGATTGCCCCGCTAATTTATGCGGGAGCCTTTGATGGGCTGGGCTATAACCGGGCGGAAATGATCAATAGCCTGCCAAAACTACTGACGGGGATTGAGCTGGTGGGGATGCTGGCCGGCTTTGAAGACGATCCCAGCCTGCAATCATCAATCGAACGGCAGCAGGAATTCCCGTTAACGACACGCTTGGCAAAGGAAAATGAATACCTGGGAGTATACCTCTCCGGCCATCCAGTTAGTCAGTACCAGCAATTAGCGAGTCGTCTCCAGGCAGTTCGGGTTACCGACTTACAACCAAACCAGCGGGTCACCCTGATTATCTTTACTAACCGGGTGAAGACAATCTATACCAAGAAGGACCATCGCCCCATGGCCTTTGTTAATGGTTCAGACGAGAGCGGGATTGTTGATATTACGGTATTTCCTAAGCAATACCAGCGCTTTCAAGAACTGCTAGACCGGAATAAAATCCTGGTAGTTAGTGGGAAAACTGAGGAGCGGGCAGGACACGGCTTGCAGGTTGTTGCTGAGTCGATTCAAAGTGCTTCTACAATGCAGAAAAAACTAATTCCAGCTACGCGGTGGGTATTACGGATAACGGCGGATTATGATCAACCAGCAGTATCAACCAAACTGCACCAGTTCATGTATTCACACCGGGGTAATATTCCGGTATTGCTGTACTACCCGCATACGGACACAAAACTGCTTGAACCATCAAGCCGGTGGATGAACGCTTCAGCGGAAACAAAGGCTGGTTTAACGGCAATCTTAGGTGAAGCTAATGTTGTTCTTCAGCAACTGAAAAATTAAAGCACAATGAGAAATAATAATATTTTTGGATTGGTAGCGTTTTCTTGCGAACTTTTGAGCAAAAATTACAGACACCAATTTTAAAAAGTGCTATTATACAAGTGTACAAATGAGGGATGCAAAAATGGCAGACCGCAGTTGATGCATAAATGCAAAAGGAGAGATTCATTTATGAAGAAAACCAAGATTGTAAGTACCCTTGGTCCTGCAAGTACTGATGTAGATACAATCGTTAAGTTGATTCAAGCGGGCGCAAATGTTTTCCGCTTCAACTTCTCACACGGTGACCACCCAGAACACCTGGGCCGGATGCAAAATGTTAAGAAGGCCGAAGAAATTACCGGCAAGCACGTTGGTATCATGCTTGATACTAAGGGTGCCGAAATTCGGACTACTGTTCAAAAGGAAGGTAAGATCGAATACAACATTGGTGATGAAGTACGTATTTCAATGGATGCTTCCATCGAAGGTACTCATGACAAGATTGCTGTTACTTACCCTGGCCTGTACGATGACACCCATGTTGGTGGTCACGTTCTCTTCGATGATGGTCTGATCGACATGCAAATCGAAGAAAAGGATGAAGCTAACAAGGAACTTGTCTGCAAGGTTTTGAACCATGGTGTTCTTGGCTCACGGAAGGGTGTTAACGCTCCTGGTGTTTCAATCAACCTGCCAGGTATTACTGAAAAGGATTCTAGCGATATTCGCTTTGGTCTGGATAACAAGATCAACTTCATTTCTGCATCCTTTGTTCGGAAGCCACAAGACGTTGAAGATATCCGTGCCCTTCTTAAGGAAAAGAACATGGAAGATGTTCAAATCTTCCCAAAGATCGAATCTCAAGAAGGTATCGACAACTTCGAATCAATCATCGAAGTTTCTGATGGTCTGATGGTTCCTCGTGGTGACATGGGTGTTGAAATTCCTGCTGAAAATGTGCCAATCGTTCAAAAGCACATGATCAAGCGTTGTAACGAATTAGGTAAGCCAGTTATCACTGCTACCCAAATGCTTGACTCCATGCAAGAAAACCCACGTCCAACTCGTGCCGAAGTATCTGACGTTGCTAACGCTGTCTTTGATGGTACTGATGCAACCATGCTTTCTGGTGAAAGTGCTAATGGTGACTACCCTGTAGAATCAGTTGCAATGATGAACGCAATCGACATCAAGGCTGAAAAGCACTTATGGGAATTCGGTACTGAAACCTTTGACTGGGACAAGTCAGATGTTACTGAAACCATTGGTTCAGCTGTTGCTAACGCAGCTAAGGACATGGACATTCACACCATTGTTGCTTACACTGCTTCTGGTTACACTGCTAAGATGATTTCAAAGTACCGTCCTAACGCTGACATCGTTGCACTTACTCCAAACGAACGGGTAGAACGTGGATTGATGATCAACTGGGGTGTTCAACCATACGTTGTTGACGAAATGAAGAACACTGATACGATGTTCGACTTAGCTGCTAAGAAGGCTGTTGAACTTGGCTTTGCTAAGAAGGGCGACAAGATCATCATTGTTGCTGGTGTTCCTTTGGGTGTACCAGGTGCAACTAACATGATGCGTGTTAAGACAATTGACTAATTTGAATTAGTTAAATTGCAATCAAAAAAGGCTGGGAATTTACTCAGCCTTTTTTCTTTTAAAAAATTTTGTTAAGCTGGCAGAAACCTGCACGTGCTCCCTATTAGTTGTGGAAAAGCATGCTGGTCAAACTAATTAATGCCGTGTAAAATAATAAGCAGTATTAAATAAGAAGAACGGGGTAGAAAATGAATTCAGCATTAGGTAAAGTTGTTTCTGCAGTGATGATTGATGAAAACGAGCAGGACTATTTTGTTCAACCGGACCGGAATGGTCAGACTTACCGGTTGCCAAAAGATGAAAGCCCGCAAGTACTGCACATTGGTGGTCAGGTGCGGGGGTTCGTCTATGAGAATGAAGACCACCAGTTGCAGATGACCTGCAAGCACATCCCAACGGTTCGTGTTGACCACTATGACTACGGGACAGTTGTTAGCGTTCGCCGGGACTTAGGGGTCTTTGTTGATATCGGTCTCCCTAATAAGGATATCGTCGTTTCGCTGGATGACCTGCCAGAGTTAAAGCACTTGTGGCCACAACCAGGTGATCGCTTGATGATCGCTCTCCAGGTTGATGACAAGGATCGGATTTGGGGTAAGCTTGCGGATGATGAGATTTACCACACCATTACCGGCGCGCCATCAAAGCGGGAAATGAACCATGATATCATGGCGACGGTTTACCGCTTGAAGTTAAACGGTACCCACGTGATTACCGATAACTACGAGCTCGGTTTTATCCACCCAAGCGAACGTGACCAGGAACCACGGTTGGGTCAGCGAGTTAAGGCACGGGTGATCGGCCTTTCCTCGCACGGTAGCTTAAATTTGTCGTTAAAGCCGCGGGCCTACCAAGCAATTGGTGAGGATGCCGATATGCTGCTAACGATGCTCAAGCATGATGTTAACCACCGCTTACCATATACCGACAAGAGTGACCCGCAGTTAATTCGACAGGTATTTGGTATTAGCAAGGGACAGTTTAAACGGGCAGTTGGCCACTTGTTAAAGGCGGGCCTGGTCGAAGAGACTAAGACCGACCTTGTACTTTTGGATAAGGAAGCGTAATTATGGACGAGCTTATCAGCAGTTACCTGGCATATTTAAAAGATGAACAGGGACGGTCAGCAAACACGATTGCGAGCTACCGGCGGGACCTCACCCAGGCTGCTGATTTTTTTGCTAGTCAGGGTGTCGCCAGCTGGCCAGCGGTTGACCAGTACCTGATTTTAAACCTAGTTGCGAGATTAAAGGATCAGCAACGCTCCACGGCGACCATTAATCGGCGCTTGTCTGCATTGCGGCAGTTTTACCGCTACTTGATTCGGCACCACCACCTTCAGTTTAACCCGATGGATTTAGTGGATAATGAGCAAGTAGTTGCAAACAACCAGCCGGTCATTTTGGGTGAGGACGAGATTGAACGCTTATTGGCGCTGCCAGCACGAGGACAGCTGGCCAAACGTGACCGTGCGCTGATCGCTTTGATGGCCGCAACGGGGATGCGGGTTAGTGAAATTGTAAAGCTCCAACTAACCGACCTGCACCTCGATGTTAAGATGATCCGACTGGGGAACGCTACTAAACGCGAACGGTTGGTGCCAGTAAGCGATACGTCGGTTGCCGCGCTGCAAAATTACCTAACGGACGTTCGACCCCAGCTGGCAAATGATGATGAGCAAGCAGTGTTTGTCAACGCCCATGGGAAGCAGCTGACAAGGCAGGGAATTTGGAAGAATTTACGAGAACGAGTAAGTGCTGCGGGAATCGATAAGCGGGTAACTCCGCAGACTCTCCGGTATTCATTTGCAGTTCACCTGTTGAATAATGGGGCGGACACACGGTTAGTCCAGGAAATGTTGGGCTATAGTGAAATGCGGGTGCTAAAGCCCTACCTCAAAATGACGGTCCAGGAGTTAAGCGCGGATTATGCGCGTCACCAACCATGGAAATAAGGAGTGAAGAGTTTGTTAGTTCGGTACCGGAAAGATTATGAAAAAATCGTGATGGGACTCTTGTCACTAGTGCCGGAATTACGGAACTATAACCGGTTTACGGATGAATTAACAGGGGCATTGGCAAGACACTACCCGGTTTACCTATGGAAAGATAGTGAAGATAACCATTTTATTGCGGTTGCAATTGTTGAAGAGGGGGACAATTACCTGTTGCTTCGCCGAATTTCGTTTACCCCGAGTGAACGGTCAGGCAAGAATGTCTTTGCGCTTCTAACAGCACTGCAAGAGGAGTATCCGGGAAAAAGGCTGATGGGGACAATCCGCAACCAGCCGCTGATTACGACGTGGGAGCAAAACAATGAATGATAAAGCATTAACCGAGCACCCTTACCAGCCAACGATTAAGATTGAAGACTTTGAGGGCCCACTTGACCTCTTGCTCCACTTGATTAAGGAAAACAAGATGGATATCTATGACATAAAGATTGCCACGATTACTAGTCAGTACTTGGATTATCTACACCAGCAGCAGGCACACCAGCTTGAAATTGCTGGTGATTATTTTGTGATGGCCGCAACACTGATGAACATCAAAAGTCAGATGCTACTGCCACAGCCGGAAGAAGTGGACGAGGAGGAAGAGGTCGATGATCCGCGAGAGGACCTGGTCGAGCAACTATTGGAGTACCAACGGTATAAGCATGCAGCTAACCAGCTGAAGGACAAGGAAGAATTTCGGCGGCAGGAATATACCCGGCCAGCGATGCATGTCCCACGGGAGATGGTTAGCCCCCATGTGGAACCAGGGGTAACGATCGACCAGCTCCAAGCGGCCTTTATACAAGTATTAAAGAACCACCGCTTGGCCCAGCCAGTCATTGAGACGGTAGCGGCCGAGAAGGTATCAGTTGCTGAACGGATGAAAACAGTTATCGCAACGGTCAAACAGGGCCCGGTCCGGTTTGATGAATTATTTGCCCGTGACCGTAACCGCGACCAGTTGGTAACAACTTTTTTGGCGGTACTGGAATTGAGCAAGCACCACCGGATAGCAATGCAGCAGGCGGAATTATTTGGACCAATTATTTTAGTGGAGGGAAAAGATATTGACGACGAAAGCGACGAATCAGGCGCAGATTGAGGCATTATTATTTATCTCGGGAGATGAAGGAATTACACTTGGTGACCTGGCAAAGATCACCGGTTTTATGAAACCAGCAATCCGCAAGATTCTTTCCGACCTTGGCAATAAGTATGCGGCTGACCCTGAATCGGCACTTGTCCTGCTGCAAAGTGATGATACTTTTCGACTAGCAACCAAGCAGTCGTTGGCACCAGTGATTAAACATTATTTTGAGGTGCCGTTAACGGTGCCATTGACAACGGCCCTGTTAGAGACACTAGCGATCATTGCTTACCGGCAGCCGATCACCCGGCTAGAAATCGATAGTATTCGGGGAGTTCAGAGTTCGGGTGCGATCCAGAAGTTAATGGTACGGGGACTAATTGATACTAAGGGGCGGCTTGATGCGCCGGGGCGGCCCTTTCTTTACGTTACGACGAATAACTTTCTTGACTATTTTGGCTTGGCATCGTTGGCAGAGCTACCAGCCTTACCAGCACAGGATGAAATTGATGAGAGTGATTTAAGTGGTGACCTCTTCTTAGAGGCATTACAGTCACGTGAACGACACCAAGAGGAGGATAACTAATGGAACGATTACAAAAGGTGATGGCCGAAGCGGGGGTTGCATCGCGACGGGCATCCGAAAAGCTAATTACTGCGGGCCGGGTAACGGTCAATGGTGAAACAGTTAAGAAGCTAGGGACCAAGGTAGCGGCGAAGGATAAAATTGAGGTTGACGGGGTACCGATCCACCAGGAAAAACACGTTTACTACCTCTTAAATAAACCACGCGAAGTTATTTCAAGTGCCCATGATGAGAAGGGGCGGCGGACCGTTGTAGATATTCTCAAGGATGACGAGATTGAAGAACGGGTTTATCCAGTGGGCCGACTGGACTATGACACCACAGGTATCCTGCTCTTAACTAATGATGGTGATTTAGCAAATAAGCTAATGCACCCCAAGTTTGAGGTTAATAAGACCTATGTTGCCAAGGTAAAGGGGCTAATAACCAATGACGCACTTAAGCAGTTGCGGTTAGGGGTAAAAGTCGATGGCCACCGGACCAAACCAGCAAAGACCCGCCTTAAGGAGACGGACCGGGCAAAAAGGATAAGTATTGTCCAGATTACAATTCATGAAGGCCATTACCACCAGGTTAAGCGGATGTTTGAGGCGGTCGGCTACCCAGTGATGAAGCTGCACCGGGAGAGTTATGGCTTTTTAAACCTACAGGGCGTCCAACCGGGTGATTACCGGGAACTGCGGCCAGAAGAGGTTAAAAAGCTAAAGGGAATGTAGCTGGCCCTTCTTCATTGACAGCGCTTTTGTTGTCCGCTATAATGTAAGTGTAAAATTTAACAAGATTGGTTTCTTCAAGGCAGGGTGTAATTCCCGACCGGCGGTTAAAGCCCGCAACCCGTGTGAACGGTTGATCTGGTGAAATTCCAGTGCCGACAGTAAAGTCTGGTATATAGAAGATCTCTATGGAATAATTGCGTTGTGGGTACCAGTGTATCGACAGCGCTTTTATTTTATGGGGTGGGCCAATGAAGGAAACAATCTTCCAATAATGGAGGTTGTTTTGTTATGACAGTATCGCACCAACGGATTCAACGGATGGTGGGGGTGGCCTGCTTAGGGGCACTTGCATTTATCCTGATGTTGTTTGAGTTTCCAGTTATCCCGGTAGCTTCTTACCTGAAAATTGATTTTTCAGATATTCCAGTATTGCTGGGTGGTTATATTTATGGTCCTTTTGCGGGGGTGATGATTGCAGTGATCAAGTGCCTCTTGCATGCAATGGTTAACGGTTTTTCGGTTGGGGACCTGATTGGGGTTAGCAGCGACTTTATTTCATCGCTGGCGTTACTGATCCCATTTTGCCTTGTATGGCGGCACCAGGACTGGTCGTTTAAACGTCAGATGATGGTTGCCATTCCACTATCGACAGTTGTACTGACGGTGGTAATGTCACTGCTTAATTTGTGGGTGCTGACGCCGCTATACATGGCTGCTTGGCACTGGCAGTCAACGATGCCGGTGGCCCAGCTAGTGGCAGTTGGCGTTCTTCCTTTTAACATTATCAAGGGTTTGTTAGTGACGGTTGTCTTCGCATTGATCGCGGGGCACCTTCGTCAATGGCTACAACGGCATAAAATTTAATGGAGAGCGGTGACACAACCTGGGACTTGAGAGTCTAAGTGCTAGGTTGTGTGACGGCTCTTTTGTTTTTAAAACGAAGGTTTGTTAATCAATTGATGCTTTTAAAGTAAACCATTAATTAAGGGCTTGGTTTATTGTTCCAACACCTTTTTAGTGCCGCTAGTGATTATTTAGCGTATTATACTAGTGTAGATAATTTAAGTGATAGGGGTGACAAGGTTGAATACATATTTACTACGGCTGTGTAGCTATCGCCAGCCACGCCGAATAAGGGTGATCGAAAATGTACTGACCAGTCACCGCACCGTCGCTAACCTTTTTTGGGCGCAGCAGTATGGCATCTTGGAGTGGCTAGGTGCTCGTCGCCAAGCCAACCAGGACCAGTTGGACTTTGAGTTGAGGGAGTTACAAGCGGCGGGCCTGGTTGAAGTGGTTGCGGATAACCAGGTTAAGCTAACCACAACGGGAGTTAGCTTTCAGGAAGAACAGCCGCCAGTGTATGAGCCAGCCTTTTATTCCTGGTATTGGTTAGCAAATACCAAGGTAGCCTTTCTACGGTTTCTTTTGGGCTTTCAAGTGGTCTCTGAGTTTTCTTATCACAATCGTCACTACGTCCCACTTAATATTTCATTTGCTGAGCAGCAACAGGTTAAGTCATGGTTTAACCACTTCGGCTCTGACCACCTGGTAGGGGATGTTAACGCCGAGCTCCAGTTACTAATGAATTCGCTGGAGAGTGAAGATGAGCGCTTGCCGCTGGCACTAGTAAATCAGTTGATTGGCCATGGACAGACGGGGTGGACACTTGACCAGTTATGCAACCACCTCCAATTGAATGTTGCTGATGGAATTACGCTAACCCATGACCTCGCCCTTGCTATCTGTGCCTTTTCACGGGCAACCAATGGCCCGCTTGCCTGCCTAATTAAGCCCTTGCTGTCCGCAACGCCGCTGTCACCAAGTAATTGGCGGACATTCAAAATGGTTAGCAGTGGAAGGACGATTACGGAGGTTGCCCGTCAACGGCGCCTCAAAGTAAGCACGGTTCGTGAACACCTCTTAACGGCGGCAATTCTAATGCCCCAGTTGTTAAACTGGGATCAACTTTTGCCAATAAAGGTCCGTCAATACCTTGACCAAAATTACCAGGGACCCGTTACCGAATGGCAATTTGCGAGTTGGTCGGCGGATTCAAATGCTGACTTTTTCTATTTCCGTCTTTACCAGATTTTGCAGGGGAGTCAGACCAATGAATGATGCTAAAATTTACGAGGTACTCAAACAGCACTTTGGCTATGAGCATTTTCGTGATGGACAGTTGGCAACCATCAAGGCCCTGTTAGCGGGCAAGAATACCCTGGCTATCCTGCCAACTGGTGGTGGAAAGTCACTCCTGTACCAGTTACCGGCCTACTTATTGCCGGGCCCTGTACTGGTGGTGTCACCGCTGATCTCGTTAATGCAGGACCAGGTTGACCGTCTACACCGGAATGGTGAAAAACGGGTTCTCATGCTTAGTGGTGGTGGTCAAGATCGGCGGCAGCAGTTGTCACAGCTGAGTCAGGCTAAATTTATTTTTGCATCACCGGAGTTGCTTGCTAACCCGGAAGTGGTACGGGCGTTACAAAGAACTAAGTTAAGTTTGCTGACGATTGACGAAGCACACTGCATTTCCCAGTGGGGCCCCGATTTTCGTCCGGAGTACTTACTCTTAAAACAGCTACGGCACGAATTGGACGATCCCGTGACGTTGTTACTAACAGCAACTGCCACCCCTCGTGTTCGGCATGATATCTTAACTAAGGTGGGTCTTTCAGCTGAACAAGTAGTAACAATTGTGCGTTCAGTCAACCGTCCGAATATCTTTTTAGCCGCAAGTGAATTGGCCAGTTCTGACGAAAAGCAAACGACGTTGTTAAAACTGGTAACAACTTTACCGGGAGCAGGAATTGTTTATTTTGCTAGTCGCCGGTTAGCTACCCAAATGGCGGAATGGCTTCGTGAAAATAGCACGCTTGCAGTGGCGGCCTACCATGCCGGAATGCCATCTGCCGAACGTTTCCGCATCCAGCAGCAATTTATGGATAATCAACTACAATTGATTTGTGCGACTAGTGCGTTTGGAATGGGAATTGATAAGGATGATATTCGCTTTGTTATTCACTACCACCTGCCAACCAGCCTCGAAAACTATGTGCAAGAAATTGGCCGGGCAGGTCGTGATGGCCAACAAAGTGCGGCCGTTTTACTATACGCTCCTGGGGATGAACAATTAGCACGTCAGTTAACGACTACTGAACTTCCACCCGCTGGACTATACCAAAAAGTTCAACAGGGACAAGCAGATCGGCGGGTACTGGGTCCAGATTATGAACTCTTTGACTTTTACATCCGCCACCACTATTCAATTAGCCAGTTACGGGAAAGTTTTGGCAAGCGCCAGTCACAGGTTGCTTGGCAGCTGCACCAAATGCAAAAGTATGCAAGCTTAACTAGCTGTCGACGGCAATTCATCCTTGCTTACTTTGGTGAATCGACAGTTGAACAGACAGATTGCTGTGATATTGATGAACCTGGTTGGCTTTCAAAGCCGTTGCTGCCACCACGAAAGACAACGGTAGTACCAAAGAAAAACGAACGGTGGGATACCCAGCTTCAGCGCTTATTAAATCTTGATAAAGAATCCAACTTCCACTTTTCCAACCTAGACAAGCAGTAAATTAGTGCGCTACAATCAGAATGTTAACTTTGAAATGAGGGGAGGTTAAGCCATGAGTGAAAAACGTGAGGAAAGTCGTGAACAAAATGATGAATTGTGGGATAAGAAGTTTACCGATAATGAGAATCTCGACAGTACAGGTCACTTGTCACGGACTGAGCGGCGGAAACAAGAATCACATAGCTCAACCATCACCACTGTTTTAATTGTCTTGATTATTGTACTAGCAGCGACGCCATTAATTTATTGGATTAATAATAAGCAGTCGTTTAACCATCCAGTACAGACCGAGCAAACTGCTTCGGCGAGTAGTAAAAAAAGTCAATCTCATCGAGTGAGTTCTGCTAGTCGTCGGCATTCTGTCAGTAGGAGTGAAGAGAGTAGCAGTTTAACATCAAGCAGCTCCGCGGTAACTAGTAGTCGGTCAGCTAGCACTAGTTCGACCAGTGTCAGTCAGGGAAGCCGCCAGTATGCAGTGGTCCGGCGTGGCGACAGTATTTACCGCATTGCAGCACGAAACGGGATGTCTGCTCAAGAAGTGGCACGGTTAAACAACCTGTCAGTTAATTCAACTGTCCATCCTGGTCAACAAATTCGAGTTCGTTAATTTAGGGAGAGAAAACAAGTTATGGAAAAGCAAATTCAAGTTGCTATTGATGGCCCGGCGTCTGCGGGGAAAAGCACCGTTGCTAAGCTAGTCGCAAAGAAATTCCACTATGTTTATTGTGATACGGGAGCAATGTACCGGGTAGTAACACTTGCAGCACTTAACCGTGGAATTTCAATGGAAGATACTGCACAAATTAGTAAGCTTGCACAGGAAATTAAAATCAGCTTTGCTCCGGGAGAACCAGAACAAAAGGTTTTCCTCAATGGTGAAGAGGTAACCACCGATATTCGCCAGGGGCGGATTGATCAAAATGTGTCGGCAGTAGCAGCAATTCCGGAAGTTCGGCAAGAAATGACTAACCTTCAGCGGCAAATTGCCCGAGAAGGGGGAATTGTAATGGATGGGCGTGATATTGGCTCAACTGTCCTTCCTGATGCTCCCGTTAAAATCTTTATGGTCGCAACTGCCCATGAGCGTGCCCGTCGGCGGTATGTTGAAAATAAGGCCAAGGGGATTAAAACTGCTTCTTTAGAAGAACTACAAAAAGAAATTGAATTGCGGGATAAAAAGGATTCCTCACGAAAGGTATCGCCACTAACCCAGGCGCCCGATGCAATTCGTTTAGATACTACCCAGCTGACAATCGACCAGGTTGTTGACAAAATTAGCACAATCATCAAAAAAACTCTCAATGAATTGGGTTAAACACTGGAAAAGGACAAACTTTTTTAGTAGAATGATAGCTAGAGTTGATTGTTGCAAGGAGGATTTTTTTAATGGCTGAAAACAACGAAAACAAGAACGATATGTTAAAGGCACTCGATAGCATCGAAACTGTAAAGGTGGGCGATGTTGTTAAGGGTGAAGTATTGGCAATCGATGACGATCGCCAAGCTATCGTTGGTATTAAAGATGCAGGGGTTGAAGGTGTTGTCCCTGCTAAGGAATTATCAACCAAGCCAGTTGAAGACATCAATGATGCAGTTAAAGTAGGTGACGAATTAGACTTAGTTGTCATCTCTAAGATTGGTAACGATAAGGAAAATGGTAGTTACTTACTTTCTCACCGTCGTCTCGAAGCCCGCAAGGTATGGGATGACATCCAAAAGAAGTTCGATGATGGTGAAACCATCACTGCGAAGGTTACCCAAGCAGTTAAGGGTGGTTTAGTTGTTGATGCTGGAGTACGTGGCTTTGTTCCTGCTTCAATGATCACTGATCACTATGTAGAAGACTTGAACCAATTCAAGGGTCAAGAACTTGAATTCAAGATTATCGAAATTGAACCGAGTGAAAACCGTCTGATCCTTTCCCACAAGGAAATCGTTAAGGCACAACACGAAGAAGCAGCTAAGAAGATCTTTGCTGAATTAGAACCAGGTGACGTTGTTGAAGGTAAGGTTGCCCGGATGACTAACTTCGGTGCCTTCATCGACCTTGGTGGTGTTGATGGTTTAGTTCACGTTTCTGAAATTTCTTACGAACACGTCGACAAGCCTTCAGATGTTCTGTCTGCTGGTCAAGAAGTTAAGGTTAAGGTATTGAGCGTGGATCCAGACCGTGAACGGATCTCACTTTCAATCAAGCAAACTCTTCCTGGCCCATGGGATGACATTGAAGAAAAGGCCCCAGCTGGTAGTACTTTAACTGGTACTGTTAAGCGTCTTACTAGCTTCGGTGCATTCGTTGAAGTATTCCCTGGTGTTGAAGGCTTGGTACACATTTCCCAAATTTCACACAAGCACATTGCTACACCAGCTGATGTTCTGAAGCCAGGTCAAGAAGTTAAGGTTAAGGTTCTGAATGTCGACCCTGAACGTCAACGTCTTGGTCTTTCAATGAAGGCTCTTGAAGAACGTCCAAAGGGTGAAGACAACGATAACGGTGAAAACTACCGTGGTCGTCGTCGCTCACGTCGGAACAGCAACCGGAGTGCGATGAACAACGCTCCTGAAGAAGAATCTGGCTTCTCAATGGGTGACTTGATTGGTGACCAATTGAAGAACTTGAAGTAATTTCTTCAGCAAAATCATAAATAATTTTAAGGAGGAAGTGGCACGTCTGTGGTTACTTCCTTTTTATTCTTTGAAGGAAGGTGAAATAAATGGCAAATCCCGTTGTTGCAGTGGTTGGCCGACCAAACGTTGGGAAGTCGACCCTCTTTAACCGAATTGCGGGTCAACGGATTTCAATCGTTGAAGATACCCCTGGTGTTACTCGTGACCGGATTTACGCTCACGGTGAATGGCTTGGTAAACATTTTAATATGATTGATACCGGTGGAATTGAAATGTCGGACCAACCATTATTGACACAGATTCGGCAACAAGCAGAAATCGCCATCGATGAAGCAGACGTTATCATCCTTGTAGTTGATATTGAAAGTGGGGTAACAGATGATGATGAACAGGTTGCCCGGATTCTTTACCGTTCTGATAAGCCGGTGGTACTGGCGGTCAATAAGGTTGATAATCCCGAGCGACGGAGTGATATTTATGACTTCTATTCGTTGGGCTTAGGGGAACCATACCCGGTTTCAAGTGTTCATGGTGTCGGGCTTGGTGACCTCTTAGATGCAGTTATTCATCACTTCCCAGAAAATGCGGATAATGAAGATGATAGTAGCATTCGTTTTAGCTTAATTGGACGGCCAAATGTTGGTAAGTCATCGCTGGTTAATGCCATTCTCGGTGAAAATCGGGTAATTGTTTCAAATGTCGCGGGGACTACCAGGGATGCAATTAACACTCGTTTCCAAAGTGCTGACGGTCAAGAATTTACCATGATTGATACTGCCGGTATTCGTAAGCAAGGAAAAATTTACGAAAATACTGAACACTACGCACTGATGCGGGCGATGCGTGCCATTGATGATAGCAACGTGGTCTTAGTGGTTCTGAACGCGGAAGAAGGAATTCGGGAACTTGATAAGCACATTGCTGGTTATGCTCACGAAGCTGGTTGTGGGGTCATAATTGTTGTTAATAAGTGGGATACAATTGAAAACCGTGACCACCGGACAATGACTGACTTTACTAACCTTATTCGCCATGAGTTCCAGTACTTGAGCTATGCACCGATTATCTTTGTTTCGGCCAAGACCAAGCAGCGGTTAAACAAGTTGCCGGAGATGATTGAAGAGGTTAATGAGCATCATGAACGCCGGATTAAGTCTTCAGTCTTAAATAACGTGATTATGGATGCAATCGCTGCTAACCCGACACCTACCCAAAATGGTAAGCGTCTGCGGATCTTTTACGCTACCCAGGTTGCGACGGCGCCACCTACTTTTGTTGTTTTCGTCAATGATCCTGAACTAATGCACTTTTCTTATGAACGGTACCTGGAAAATCAAATTAGACAGGCCTTCGACTTTACGGGGACACCGCTTCACCTGATTAAGCGCCAGCGGCAGTAAGAAAATTTATAAAAAAGCCTAAAATGCACGAAAATCTTTCTAAAACCGCTTGCCAGTAGGGTTTCACTATGCTAATCTTAAAAATGAAATGATACGAACTCCTCGTAATTATTTCGTTAATTTTGGACCACTCAAAATTAACATTGTGCGTTAGTGCGTCTGCACTAATTGTGGGAGGTGAAAACATATGGCAAACAAAGCAGAATTAGTAAGCAATGTTGCTGCTGCAACTGGCTTGACCAAGAAGGATGCTACTGCTGCTGTTGACGCTGTCTTCAGTTCAATTCAAGCATCATTGGCCAAGGGGGAAAAGGTTCAACTGATCGGCTTCGGTAACTTCGAAGTACGTCAACGTGCTGCACGTAAGGGCCGTAACCCACAAACTGGACAAGAAATCCAAATTCCTGCAAGCAAGGTACCAGCTTTCAAGCCTGGTAAAGCTTTAAAGGATGCTGTTAAGTAATTTAACAGTTTAAACTGAATGAGAGACCGTGACAAAGCTGAGTTTTGTCACGGTCTCTTTGTATTAGTTATATTACCAAGATATCGCGTGCCATAACCCAGGTCCTAGGGTCTAGCTAGGGAAATTGCTAGTTCATTCCTATGCTAGTCATCACGCCTTAACCGGGTTGCGTCACAGGTTGTTTTTCCCACCGTTTATTTTGCCAATATGCTATAGTAAAAACAGTTAATATACGAGGAGGACCAGTAATTGACCTATTCAGAAAAAATGTTAGACCAGTTGCAAAATGGCCAGTTAGCCGATGCGCACGGCAGTTTTCGGCAAGCGCTTGCCAATGATGACGACGACATGCTTTTCAGCCTTGGTGAGGAACTATATGGAATGGGGTTCTTGCACCAGGCCCGGCGTGTTTACTTAACGCTTTTACAGCGGTATCCAGATGAGGATGAATTACGGACAAACTTAGCAACAATTGCAATTGATGAGGGACATAATGATGAGGCGCTGTCATACCTCGCCCAGGTTAAACCATCTTCACCAGCATACCTCGAATCATTGCTAGTTGCGGCAGACCTTTACCAGACAGAAGAGGACTTTGAGATTACCGAGCAGAAGTTAAAGGAAGCATACCAACTAGCACCAGATGAGCCAGCGGTTGAGTTTGCCCTTGGTGAGTTTTACTTTTTGGTGGGCCGGTTTGATGAAGCAATTAACTACTACTTTGACTTAATAAAGCATGGCTATACCGACTTTGCTAAGGTTGACATTGCGGGTCGCCTAGGAATGAGCTATGCACAAAGTGGTCAGTTTAAACAAGCACTTGGTTATCTCCAACAGGTCAAACCAGAATACCGGACGAGTGATATCCGTTTTCAAACCGGTTTGACACAGCTCCACTTGGGCCAGCTTGATGAAGCGGTTAAGGAGCTTACGGCCCTGATCAAGGATGATGACCAGTACGCTTCTGCCTATCCGGCACTTGCCGAGGCACTTTCTAAGCAGAATAAGTACCAGCGAGCGTTAACCACGGTTCAAGACGGACTCGGGGTCGACCAGTACAACGAGCACCTTTATGCGCAGGCCGCAGAAATTGTTAGTCACCTGGGTAACGCTAAGCTAATGCGGAAGTACTTAACACGGGCACATGAACTGGACCCTGATAACTTAACGATTACGTTGCAGTACAGCAATTTCTTGCTTCACCAGCACGAAGATAAGGAAAACGTCGACCTGCTTTCGCCATTGATTAAAGATGATGAGGTGGACCCGCAGGTTTACTGGAATTTGGCACGGTCATACCAACGGTTAGAGAAGTTTGACCTAGCAAGTAAGTATTACCAGGCCGCAGCCCAGGTATATGATGATAATCCAACCTTCTTACGCGAGTTGATTGGCTTTTACCAGGAAACTGGCCAACGTGATCAGCTGCTGCCGGCCCTGCATGAGTACTTGGCCCTGGAGCCAACTGATACCGAGATGCAAGACTTACTGGATGAGTATGAGGATTATTAGTCAGAAAACAAACGCTGACATAGGGCCAACGCCATCGAAAAATTAAACAGCATATATTAAATCAGCCCCCTAACGCCTTGACGCTAGAGGGCTGTTCGTATTGTGGAAGCCATATAACTGACGACTAGTTAGACGTAATTAATAGTCGCTTATAGTACAGCAGGGAGGCAGGATCGAGTTTTAATGCTTGTTCTAGTTCCTGGTCGCTGTCCTGGCGGTGTTCTTTCATGTAGGTTAAAACGTAGGATTGGTGAAGGTACTTTGGTGCGAGACTAAAACCAATGTATTCCTCATCCCGGTGGAGGAACTTATGAAGGGCGGCATTGGTTAAGCGGGGGTTCGCTGGCTGGAAGCGTTGCTTTAAGAACAAGTCAGGCGACCCCTGTAGTTTCTGACGGGGAGCAATAAACTGGTTAAACTGTTGACGGAAATCCTCTTCATCCTGGTTAGCAAGGACAAGCTGGTCCCAGACCTGGTAAAAACCAGGTTGAAGAAATTCCCCCACCGTAAAGCCGTGCTTGCTGAGGAGGAGGACCAGGCGGGTGTAATAGTGGAGGTGGTCATCGGCTAGAATTAGGTTAAGTCTGGTTAGCCACTTGGTTGAGAGCCGCTGATTAGGTGCAACTGCCCGCCCGTGCAGGGTGAGGGTCGGGTAAGTTGTAATTAACTGGTGGGTGAAAAGGTAGCGAAAGTAACGGTTCAGCTGGGAGAGGATCTTGTTATAAGTGGTCATCGTAATACCACGATCACCCTGGAGAAAGTCAAGGTATGCTCGAACATCGGCTTCAGCTAGGTTCTTGAGGCTTGGCGCGGCTGCGTACTGTGGTCGGTTGGCCAGCAGAAAATTAAAGAGGTTAGTTAGGCTACTATCATAGGTTTTAATCGTCAGGTCGGCCAGACCCTGCTGGCGGAGGAAAAGACGGAATTCGTGTTGGTAAGGGTAGTCCATTATTTTGACACCTCCAAGAAATTATTTACTTTAACTATAGCACACAACAAAAGACAGTAAAAGAAACAAACCGTTCACAGGTACGGCGCTGATTTGCTATAATCAGTACTGGTTAATTACAAATTTAAGTAAGGATTTGATTCAATGATAATTAAAAAGTTACCACCAATTTTTGAGCCTGCACGGCCGGTTCTACAAAAAATTGAAGATGCCGGCTTTGAAGCTTATTTTGTCGGTGGTTGTGTACGTGACACAATATTAGGTGATCAAATTCATGATATTGATATCGCTACCAGCGCATATCCCAGCGAGATTAAAACAATTTTTAAACGAACGGTGGATACCGGGATCGAACATGGAACGGTGATGATCCTTGACCATGGTACGGGTTACGAGACGACCACCTTTCGAACTGAGTCTGGTTACCAGGACTATCGGCGTCCTGATAAGGTAACCTTTGTTCGTTCGTTAGCAGAAGATTTAAAGCGGCGTGACTTTACAATCAATGCCCTGGCGTTACGTGAGAACGGGGAAGTAGTTGACCTCTTTGATGGGTTGGGCGACTTGAAAAAGCGCCTGATTCGGGCTGTTGGTGACCCCAATGAGCGCTTTAATGAAGACGCACTACGAATGATGCGCGCGGTTCGCTTTGCAAGCAAACTCGACTTTGTAATTGATGCACCGACGTTGGCGGGGATCAAGCATAATGCCCACCTGTTAGATAAAATTGCGGTCGAGCGAACCCGGGTGGAGTTTGAGAAGCTCTTGCTAGGGCAAAACCCACCGGCCGGGTTGAAGGACTTCCTGGAAACGGGTCTTTATAAGTATTGCCCCGAATTAGCAAATGCTAAGGATCAATTAAGCGCCCTGTTGGTAAATGGCAATGGTTGGCACCTCCAGAATACTAACCAGGTATGGGGACTTATGTGTGTTCAGCTGGGTCTTGATGGTAATGCAGTCAATGCCTTCTTAAAAAAGTGGAAGACTTCCAATGATACCATTAAGCAGGTAAAAGAAATCGTGACGGCGGTAAATGCATTCCGCCACCATGAACTGACAGCGACGGCACTGTTTGCTGCTGGCTGGGACGTTCTCAATGATGCAAACCAGGTTGCCGCTATCTACGGGTGGCAGGAACCAACTGACCAGTTAAAGACAAGCTATGACCGGTTGCCAATAAAAAGCAGTAAGGAATTGGCGGTTGATGGCCGGATGTTGATCAAGCAGGCTGGCATTAAGCCTGGTCCAATGCTAGGAAAAATTATCCAACAGCTTACACAAGAAGTGGTAACAGGGCAGCTCGAAAACCAAGCAGACCGACTACTAAGCCGTGCAATAGAGTTAGAACAAGAAGAGGGATAAGAAGAATATGCAAACAATGAAGGCAGAGGGGTTAACCAGTACCTATGGTGAAAAGGTACTCTTTGACCATGTTGACTTTATCATTAACGAAAATGACCGGGTAGGACTGATTGGGGTTAACGGTAGTGGCAAGACAAGTTTATTAAACGTAATTGCCGGCGAGGTTAGCCCGGAAAGCGGTCAGATTACGACACCAAATGATTACACAATTGGCTACTTAAAGCAGCAACCGGAGTTAGACGAAAACAAGACGATCATGGAGGCCGTCTTTGCTGGTGACCAGTCAATTTTTAAGACGATCCGTGCTTATGAACAAGCACTAGCTAATTTCAGTGCCCATCCTGAAGATAACCGGGCAATTGACCGTTATACTAAAATGCAGGCGAAGATGGACCAGGAAGATGCCTGGGAGGCGGACAGCCGAATTAAAACGATCCTAACCCAGTTGAAGATTAAGGACACCAGTCAAAAGATTGGCAATCTTTCTGGTGGTCAGCGTAAGCGGGTTGGTTTGGCACAGGTCTTGATTCAGCAACCAGATCTCCTGCTATTGGATGAACCGACAAACCACTTGGACCTTGACTCCGTAGTTTGGCTTCAGGACTTCCTTGCTAGCTACAAGGGTGCGGTCGTTGTTGTTACCCACGACCGTTACTTCCTAGACCAGGTTACTAATCATATTTGGGAATTATCATTTGGTAAACTTTATCACTACGACGGAAATTACCAAGACTTTGTTCAAAAGAAGGCTGAACGGGTAGAACTTGCCAAGGAAACTGAGCAGAAAAACCAACAGCTGTATAAAAAGGAACTGGCCTGGATGCGGACCGGTGCTAAGGCACGGTCAACCAAGCAAAAGGGCCGGATTAATCGTTTCCACGAACTAGAAGGTAAAGTTGGCAACCTTAAGACCGATGAGGATATTTCAATCAACCTTGGCTCCCAGCGATTGGGGAAGGACGTAATTGAATTCAAGGATGCCAACCTTGCACTTGGTGACCACCAAATTCTGAACGATTTCAACTGGCTGGTTCAGGCCGGTGATCGGATTGGAATTACCGGCGAAAACGGTGCTGGTAAGACTAGTCTGCTAAATGTAATTGCTCAACGGGTACCACTAGATAGTGGTGTTTTGAAAATTGGTGAGACAGTCAAGCTTGGCTATTATACCCAGCAAACTGAGGGAATTGATGACGATAAGCGGATGATTAGCTTCCTAACCGAGGTTGCGGATAGCGTCACTGATAAGGACGGCAATAAGATTAGTGTTACCCAACTACTAGAACGGTTCCTCTTTCCCCGCTTCATGCACGGAACCTTAATCCGTAAATTATCTGGCGGTGAAAAGCGGCGGCTGTATCTTCTAAAAATTTTAATGCAGCAGCCAAATGTCCTCCTGCTTGATGAACCGACAAATGACCTTGATATCGGGACCTTAACGGTGTTGGAGAACTACCTAGATAACTTTGATGGAACGGTAATTACTGTCTCACACGACCGTTACTTCCTCGATAAAGTTGCTGACGACCTACTAATTTTCCACGGCCAGGGTAAGATTGAACGCTACACCGGTTACTTTACTGACTACCTAAAAAAGCAACAGGAAGCAAAAGAAACTGCCCAGGCAGAAAAGGCCAGTGCCAAGAAAGCACCTAAGCCAGCGGCACCGAAGAAGGAAAAACCGGCGGAGAAGACTAAGTTAACGTATGCTGAAAAGATTGAATGGGATCAAATTAATGAGGATCTCGATAAACTCAGTCAAAAGCAAAAGGACTTAGAAAAGCAAATGGCCGAAGCGGCAAATGATTACCCAAAGCTGGCGTCATTACAAAAGGAACTAAATGCGGTTCAAAAAGAAGTTGACGAGAAGACCGAGCGGTGGGATTATCTCAGTAATTATGTTGAATAGTAAAGGAGTGCGTTAAAGTGGCAGAAAATCAAAACGAACAGCAATACCTGGACCTTGCACGGTATGTATTAGAATATGGTCATGAAAAGTCGGACCGGACTGGCACGGGAACCCGGTCAGTCTTTGGTTACCAGATGCGGTTTGACCTTTCAAAGGGTTTCCCAATCCTCACAACCAAGAAGGTGCCCTTCGGCTTAATTAAGAGTGAACTATTATGGTTCTTACGGGGGGACACTAATATTCGTTTCCTTCTCCAACATAAGAACCATATCTGGGATGAATGGGCATTTAAAAAATGGGTGGAAAGTGATGAATATCATGGCCCTGATATGACTGATTTTGGTCATCGCTGGTTAAAAGATCCGGAATTCAAGAAACAGTACCTGGCAGAGAAAAAAGAGTTCTGTCAACGGATCTTAGACGATGATGAGTTTGCCAAAAAATACGGTGACCTAGGTCTGGTTTATGGCAGCCAGTGGCGGGCATGGAAGACCAGCAACGGCCAAACTATTGACCAGATTGCTAATGTTATCCACCAAATCAAGACAACCCCTGATTCACGGCGAATGATTGTGTCAGCGTGGAACCCAGAGGATGTCCCTTCAATGGCCTTACCACCATGCCATACGATGTTCCAGTTTTACGTTAATGATGGTAAGCTGAGCTGCCAGCTTTACCAACGGAGTGCTGATATTTTTCTTGGGGTACCGTTTAACATCGCCAGTTATGCATTGTTGACCCATATGATTGCCCACCAGTGCGGACTAGAAGTAGGTGACTTTGTTCATACACTAGGGGATGCTCACATCTACCTGAACCACCTCGACCAGGTTAAGGAACAACTATCCCGGACACCACACGCTGCCCCACAGTTAATCCTGCCTGCTGAGCCTAAACCGATTGACCAGTATGAAATGAGTGATATCAAGTTGGATGGCTATACGCATGAGCCTGCAATTAAGGCTCCGGTAGCGGTTTAAGGAGGAAGTATGGCGAAGATTAATTTTGTGTGGGCCGAAGACCTTGACGGGTGGATCGGCAAAGATAACGGGTTGCCTTGGCATGTGAGCGCCGACCTGCACCACTTTAAGGAAGAAACGATGGGCCACCCAGTTGTGATGGGGCGGAGTACCTATGACTCAATTGGTCGTCCCCTCCCAAAACGGTTAAATATTGTCCTAACCCACCGTGATATTGCTGATGACCGGATCCAGACTTTTTCTTCACTACTCGCCTTACAGGAATGGCTTGATTCAAGTGATGAAGAAGTGATGGTGATTGGCGGTGCCCGCTTATTTGAACAATTGCTGCCATTAGCAAATGTGTTAACACGGACGGTGATCAACGGCCGCTTTAATGGTGATACAAAAATGCCACCGATCGATTATGATCAGTGGCAATTAGTTGACCGGCAGCCAGTTAAAGAAAACGGTACGCTAGTCTGCTGGTTTGAAAAGTGGGTCCTACACGTAAAATAAGATTGAAAAGTACATGAATGCGGTGCCAAGCAAAACAAAAAAGTGCCAAATCAGGTGCGTGTATGCCGTTGGTCGACTGTAAAGCAGGGCACCAAGGGTAAAGGTAATTCCACCGGCGAGCAATAGCTCGAAGCCAACCGGTCCGAGGGCATTCCAGAGTGGGAAGAAGGCAAAAATACATAGCCAGCCCATGAGAACGTAAACCAAGGTGGAGAGCTTGCTCTTGTGCTTAAGCCAGATACTCTTATAAATCACGCCAAGCACAGCCAATCCCCAAATGACGCCAAACATTGTCCAGCCTTCCCAGCCCTTAATTGCGACTAAGCAGTAGGGGGTGTAGGTGCCGGCAATCAGAATGTAGATCATGCAGTGGTCGAAAACCTGGAAAACGTGTTTTGCTCGTGTAAAGACGAGTGCGTGAAAAAGGGTGGAGGAGAGGTAAAAGAGGACTAAAATACTCCCGTAGATAGTAAAAGTAACGATCCGCATAGGGCTACCTGTATGGGCTGCCCGGATGATTAAGAATACCAGGCCAGCGATTGCAAGTGCGGCGCCGATACCGTGACTAATTGCGTTACCGATCTCGATTAAAAGTGTTTTTAGATCTGCTTTTTCTTTACCTACCAAGTGGCATTACTCCTTTCAAAACCAATCAGCGATGAATTCTGAAGGGCTTTTTGGTATACTATTACTATGAAAAACGAAATTAACTATTTAAAAATAGTTGGATTTAGTTATAATGGTTTTGAAGACTAAACATATGGTTTTCAAAACTAGATAAAATTATAACACATAATTAACGGCAAGGAGAGTGGATTTTTCCATGTCAAAAGTAAAAATCGTTTGTGATTCATCAGCTGGCTTGACTGATGAAGAAATAAAAAAGTATGATATCACAATTGTACCATTAACGGTTATGATTGATGGCACGATTTATGTTGAACGTGAGACGATCAGCAATGACCAGTTTCCCGAGTTAATGAAGAATGCCAAGTCACTGCCAAAGACCTCACAGCCACCGATTGGTAAGTTTGTCGATGCGTTTGATAAATTAGGTGCCGATGGTAGCGAGGTTCTCTGTGTCACAATGATGGAATCGATCAGTGGGACTGTCCACGCTGCAGAACAAGCTGCCACGATGACTAAGACCAAGGTAACAGTTTATGATTCCCAGACGACTGACCAGGGGATGGCGTTCCAAATTGTTGCCGCTGCTAAGGTGCTTGAAAACGGTGGAAGCGTTGATGAGGCGATCGCCAAGATGAAGGAAGTGCTGGACAAGTCCAAGCTCTACCTGGCAATTGATAACCTCGACAACCTAGTTGCTGGTGGTCGGGTCAGCAAGTTTGCTGGTGCCTTGTCAAACCTGTTAAACATCAAGGTAATGCTCCAGGTTTATGGCGGTCAGATCCATATTGCAATGAAAGGCCGGGGAATTAAGGCAATTCACAAGGAATGGGACCGGATCCTAACCGAAATGAAGGATGGCCCTAAGCCTGTTCGGATTGGCATTTCCCACGTTGAAGGGGATAAAGAAGTTGAGCGCTTGAAGTCCCGCCTGGAAGAAATGTACCCTGATATTAAAATCGTAGTTCGGGAAACCGTTCCAATTATTGCTACTCATACTGGAATGGGTGCCAACTGCTTGTTATACTATACTGAATAAAAGATGGAAGCTGGGAAAAGCTCCGTGAGGCCCCGGTTAGATTAAGCTAGGACAGACGTTGGCACAGACCGGGCCGGCGTTTGTCCTAGTTTAGACTTTAGGGACTCATTTTTCCCGTGATTGCTGTATAATATTCGGAGAAAAAACAAGAGACTGTGAAGAAAAAGAGTTTCTTCCCAGTCTCTTATTGTTAAGGAGGACGGAATCCGTGAAAAAGAAGTGGTGGCTTTTAATCGCGGTGGTAATCTTAATCGTTATCGGTGGAGGTGGCTGGTATTTCATGCACCAACCATCTTCAGTGAATAACCAGCAGGCCAAGCCGCGGTATGTCCAAAAGAAAAACGTCCATTTGGTAGCCGTTGGGGATTCCCTTACCTATGGGCAGGGGGATGAAAAGAAAAATGGCGGTTACGTGGGGATTATAAAAAAGAAGATCGAGCACCGTTACCGCCAGACAACGGTTGAAACAGCAAATTATGGTGTTAGTGGTGACCGGTCTGATCAAATCCTTGCACGGTTAAGTTCACAAAAAGAAATGCGCAAGGACCTCCGTCATGCGGATGTAATTACCATGACGGTAGGTGGAAATGACCTGATGCAGAACCTGGAAAAGAATATCTTGAATTCACCAAAGACCGTCAATAAGGACGTTGACCAAGCTGAGCAGACGTACACAAAGAGCTTAAACAAGCTTTTAACTGCGGTTCGGAAGCAAAATCCTCATGCACCAATTTTTATCCTGAGTATTTATAATCCAGTGTATACCTACTTCCCGGATGTCGACACGATTAACGATTCAATTAGTAAGTGGAATGATACAACGCAAAGGGTAATGAAGGGATACCACCGGATGTACTTTGTTAATATTAACCATTTGATGTCCTGGGGTCAGTACAAGACGACAGCCCAACGCCAACAGTTGGTGCAAAAAGAAGAACAGGCCAACCAGGGGAAGGTTACCCAGGGACGGGTAATTAATATCATGAAAAACAAGGATCATAACTTGAATGAATACATCTCTACTGAGGATAATTTCCACCCTAACCACCGTGGTTATCAGCAAATGGCCAACCGCCTATTTAAGGTAATGAATAAACATAACAGCTGGGAATATGTTAAGAGGTAGATTATGAGCGAGCAAACGAGAAAAGATAATTCAAATAAACGAGTTAACTGGTGGAAGTGGGCCTTTATTGTCCTTCTTGCAGTCATTGTAATTGCAACGGGGACGGTTATTAATAAGGTTACAGCGCCAACTGCGACACCAGCAGTTGCACGAAAGGTTAAACCGAGCGATGCTTCAGTAACAGTTGAGCTTAACCGCAAACAGGTGAATGCATTAGCTGCCAACTACCTAAACCGGTTCTTGAAGGGCCAGCAAGTCAAGTACAATTTCCTGGTTGGAAAACAATATGCGACCTTGACGGGGGATACCAAGTTCCTCGGCGCTAAAATTCGCTTTGCTATCAATTTCATTCCGGAGCGCCAAACAAATGGGAATGTTCTCTTGAAGGCGAAGGGGTTATCAGTTGGCCGCCTCAATATTCCTGTTAAATTTGTAATGGGCTACATTGCTAAGAATTACAATATTCCTGATTGGGTAAAGATCAACGCTAAAAAGAAGACCGTTTTGTTGGATTTAAACCAATACAGTCAGAAGCGGGCACTGAAGTACTCGGCACAGGAAATTAATATGCCGGCTGGACGATTCAAGTTTTTGATCACTGTTCCAACGGATAATAAGTAAGGAGGAGTTAATAATGAATCGTGATAGTTTTTACCGCTACTTAATGACGCAGCGGAATCCAAATAGTGCGGATGAAGTCGAACAATTTGCTAATAACGCCTTTCTCGATTCCACCTTTCCTAAGCAGTCGGAGGACTTTGATGAAATCTCGAAGTATTTAGAAGAAAATGCGGACTACTTGCCATCAATGACCATTTTTGATACTGCTTGGCAAAAATACCTGGATGCAATGAATTAGGGGAGGAATAAAGATGGCGACAATTCAATGGTTTCCTGGCCACATGGCAAAGGCACTTCGGCAAATTCGTGAACAAATGCCGCTGGTTGATATCGTATTTGAACTGGTGGATGCCCGGGTTCCTTACTCTTCACAAAACCCCGAGGTGGCACTAGCTGCGGGAGAAAAGCCCCGTTTACTGATCATGACAAAGACAGACTTGGCAGACCAAGAGCGGCTCCAACAGTGGCTTAAATTCTTCGCTGAAAAGGGTCAGCCAGCGCTGGCCCTTGATTCCCGCCAACACAATGTTGCAAAAGTGGTGACGGCCAAGAGCAAAGAAATTTTGCGTGATAAGATGGCGGAAGAAGCAGCAAAGGGGATGAAGAAGCGACCAATCCGGGCAATGTGTGTTGGCGTACCAAATGTCGGTAAGTCAACGCTCCTGAACCACTTGGTTAAGAAAAATGTTGCACAGACTGGAAACCGTCCGGGAGTGACAACCGGTCAGCAGTGGTTACGTTCGTCTGCTGAATTGGAACTGCTTGATACCCCAGGTGTTTTATGGCATAAGTTTGTAAGCCAAAAGCAAGGGGTAATGCTGGCGCTCTCTGGTGCAATTAAGGACAGCCTTTACCCTAAGGATGATGTTGCATTATTTGCCCTGGATTACTTGCGTCAGTACCAACCAGAACTACTGAAGAAACGGTACCGTTTATCTGATACTGATCTTGATGCGGCGGTGGGGAATCCAGACCTTCTACTGACGATTACGCAGAAAATGGGCTTTCGTGATGACTACGACCGGGCAAGTGAACGGTTGATATTTGACCTGCGCAAGGGGAAACTAGGACCCATCACGATGGAAGTTCCGGCCGATTTAAATGAGGATGGCATTAATGAGTAAGATGACGGTTAGCAAGGTAAAGGAATTGTTGGCGACAATTGATAACCTTACTGATCCCCGTTTGCAGGAATTACAGGCAGATTCGCGCAAAGGTGTTCAGGCGGCACTGCGGCAACACCAGCGGCAGGTTGAGCGGCGGAAAGCTGCCCGCCAAGCTTTTCAGGCGCGGTTTAAATATGAAAACCAGCTGTGGGCACAAGGGTGTAAGTATGTTGCCGGAATGGACGAAGTTGGCCGTGGACCATTAGCTGGCCCGGTGGTGACCTGTGCGGTTATTTTAGACCCTAGTTTTGACTTAGTTGGGGTAACTGATTCAAAGCAGTTGACCCGTCACGAGCGGGAGAATTTGTACCTGCGGATTGTCGATGAAGCGGTTGAAGTCAGCATTGCGGTTAATGACCGTGAAGTAATCGATAAGATGAATATCTATGCGGCCACCCAGGATGCTATGATGCGGGCAGTCAATAGCCTCTACCACCGACCGGACCATTTAATTGTTGATGCGGTACCGCTACCGTTTGATTATCACCAGACGACGTTGATTAAGGGGGACCAGAAGAGCATTAGTGTTGCTGCGGCCAGTATTGTTGCTAAGGAGTACCGTGACCACTTAATGAAGGACTATGACCGAGTTTACCCGGGCTATGGCTTTGCGGAAAACATGGGTTACGGTACCAAGGAACACTTGGCTGGCCTTGCGAAATACGGTGTGACGCCAATTCACCGGCGGTCTTTTAACCCGGTTCCCAAGTATTTATAATGCAGATGATAAAGGCCTCCGTATTTATATACAGGAGGCTTTTTTATGTTAACCGTCAGAGAATTTTTACAACAACTTAGCTTGTGCCGGGGCCTTGGTCGGGTCAGTAAGATGCGACTTTGGCAAGTGGCACAAAAACACCGTTGCTTTAGCCGGGTTGAATTCTTGGCTGAGCAAGCACAATTGGGGCCCAATGCGAAGGAAGCACTGCTTAATAACTGGGCGAGCGAAGAGCTAGCACAGACGGTTGAGCTGAACCAGCAGTACCCCCAGATTACGATTGTTGATGAAGAATATCCGCCACAATTACGTGAGACCTTTTGCCCACCATTGGTCCTCTATTATCAGGGAAACCTTGATTTGCTTCGCTGTCCGCAGCTCGGCGTGGTCGGTGCACGGGACATGTCAGCTTATGGAGAAACAGTGTTGCGGGGACTAATTCCCCAGGTAGCTAAACACCAGATTGCGGTTGTCAGTGGGCTAGCGAAGGGGGTGGATGGGATGAGTCACCGCCTGGCACTTGCCAATAATGGAGCAACAATCGGCGTTATTGGCTGTGGCCTTGACCGGGTATACCCGTTAGAAAACCGCCCATTATACGAGGCAGTAGCAAAGCAAGGGCTGATCTTATCGGAGTATGGACGTGGTGAACCGCCGTTGGCATACCATTTTCCAGAAAGAAACCGCATTATTGCAGGGCTATCTTCCGTGGTGGTGGTGATAGAGGCTAAGAAGCGGAGCGGGAGCTTAATAACTGCTAATCTTGCGCTGGAAGAAAACCGGACCGTTTGTGCAGTTCCCGGGCGGATTGATACATTTCGCTCGTTAGGGTGTAATGAATTAATTGCGGCAGGAGCTAAACCGATCTTACGGGCACAAGACTTGCTTGACGAATTTCTCTCCTAGTTTAAGTAGAACTTTCCTCACAAAAATCTTTAAAATCAGTTTTTCTATTTGACAGATCACCGTCACATGGAATAATAATATAGAAGTATTATGGAATAATAATATAGAAGTATTAATGAAGAAAAAATTTAAATGTGAGGAGCCTATTTCATGGCAACCAAAACAGTTAAGAAGACAACAAAGACGGCGCCAAAGAAAAAGACAACGCGTCGTCGTGCTAAAGTAAAAAAGAACCTGGTGATCGTGGAATCACCATCAAAGGCAAAGACCATTGGCCGTTTTCTCGGTCGCTCATATAAGGTTGTTGCTAGTCTTGGTCACGTTCGCGATTTACCAAAGAGCCGGATGGGTGTCGACGTTGATAATAATTATCAGCCAGACTATATTTCAATCCGTGGCAAGGGTGACGTGATTAAGGAATTACGGAAGGACGCTAAGAACGCCAAGGCCGTTTACTTGGCATCTGACCCCGACCGTGAAGGGGAAGCTATTGCCTGGCACGTATCAAACATCCTCAAGCTTGATGATGACCAAAAGAACCGGGTTACCTTTAATGAAATCACTAAGGATGCGGTTAAGAACGCCTTTAAGGAACCACGGACCATTAACATGGACTTGGTTGACGCTCAGCAAGCACGGCGGGTCCTTGACCGTCTTGTTGGTTATTCAATTAGCCCAATTCTGTGGAAGAAGGTTAAGAAGGGGCTTAGTGCTGGACGTGTCCAGTCAGTTGCCCTGAACCTGATTATCCAACGGGAAAATGAAATTCGGAACTTTAAGCCGGAAGAATACTGGACGATTGATGCTGACTTTAAGCACGGTAAGGATAAATTTACGGCTACTTTCTATGGTCAAAATGGCAAGAAGGTTAAGCTAGCTAATAATGATGAAGTGCAAAAGATCCTTGGTAAGTTAGATAAAAAACAAGACTTTACGATTACCAAGGTAACGAGAAAGGAACGGCGCCGGCAGCCACAGCCGCCATACACGACGTCAACCATGCAACAGGACGCTAACCGTCGCCTTAATTTCCGGACCCGGAAGACAATGATGGCAGCTCAGATGCTGTACGAAGGAATTGACATTAAGCAGGGAGCTGCAGTCGGGTTGATTACTTATATGCGGACCGATTCGACGCGGATTGCTTCAGTTGCTAAGCACGAAGCATCCCAGTTCATTCATGAGCAGTACGGTGGTGAATACGCAGCCGTTAAACCAATCAAGGGGAAGCTGCCAGAAGGAGCACAGGATGCGCACGAAGCCATCCGTCCAACCTCCGTTCACCGGACACCGGCGCAAATGAAGCCATTTTTGACTAATGACCAGTATAAACTCTATAGCTTAATCTGGTCCCGCTTTGTGGCTAGCCAGATGACGCCGGAAGTCATTGATACAATGAACGTCAACCTCCAACAAAACGGGGTTGATTTCCGGGCTAATGGTTCAAAAGTCAAGTTCCCAGGGTTCACAAAGATTTACAAGCGTGGCGATGACAAGGATAATATCTTGCCAGAATTAAACGAGGGTGACCAGGCACGGATGATTAGTGATAATCCAGCCCAGCACTTTACCCAACCACCGGCTCGTTACACTGAAGCGGCACTTATCAAGACCCTTGAAAGCAATGGTGTTGGCCGTCCTTCAACCTACGCTCCAACACTTGATACGATTCAGCGGCGGTACTATGTTCGGCTTGTTTCCCGTCACTTTGAGCCAACCGAACTCGGAGAGATTGTTAACCGGATCATCGAAAAGCAGTTCCCTGACATCGTGAATGCCAAGTTTACTGCGGATGTTGAAGGAGAGCTGGACCAGGTTGAAGCTGGTAAGCAAGACTGGGTCAAGGTAGTCGACAGCTTCTACCAACCATTCTCAAAAGAGGTTAAATCCGCTGAAGAGCAAGTAGCCAAGATCCAGATGAAGGATGAGCTTGCCGGGATTGACTGTGACATCTGTGGTGCACCGATGGTGGTAAAGATGGGGCGGTATGGTAAGTTTTACGCCTGCTCCCGTTTCCCTAACTGCCGGAACACGAAGGCAATTGTTAAGGATACTGGGATTACCTGTCCTGTCTGCGGAAAAGGAACAGTGGTCGAACGGAAGTCGAAGAAGAACCGGGTATTCTATGGCTGCTCCCGTTACCCTGACTGCGATTTTGTTTCATGGGATAAGCCAATTGGCCGTAACTGTCCAAAGGATGGCCACTTTTTGGTTGAGAAAAAGGTCAAGGGCGGCAAGCAGGTTATCTGTCCAAATGGTGATTATGAAGAAGCAGTACAAAAATAGTGAAAAGCTAGTAAAACTGTTAGGTAAAGTTTTACTAGCTTTTACTTTATAATTGCTTGAAAGCGCTATTCTGATCTGGTATTGTGCAGGTGAAGGATTTTGGATATACTGTATGTTAAACGCTTATCAAAAAGGGAGCCTGAATATGATTACTTTGCAGAATGACGAATTAACGGTTGAAATCAATAAACTTGGCGCACAGCTCCACAGCATTAAGCGGCGTGATAATCAGATTGAGTATCTCTGGCAAGGTGACGCTAAGAGCTGGGGACGGCAAGCACCGATCCTCTTTCCGTTTGTTGGACGGTTGAAGGATGACCAGTACCGTTTTAATGGCCAAAGTTATCACCAAACCCAACACGGTTTTGCACGGGACCGTCAGTTTACAGTAATTAACCAGCAAACTGACCAGGTATTATTAGAACAGCGGGATGATGATGAGACTCATAAGGTGTTCCCATTTGACTTTGTCCTTCAAGTCCGCTACCGTCTCGATGGTGACCGCTTGTCAATCCAATACCAAGTTGACAACCCCGGTGACCATTCATTAATTTATGCCATCGGTGCCCATCCCGGTTTTAACATGCCGTTGACTAGTGCGGGCACTTTTGAGAATATTCAATTTAGTGTTGAGCCGGCCGAAGAATATTCACGTGTTGTTCTTCACGGACCATACAATGATTCTGGCCATCCCAAATTGATTGATATGCATAAGCCTTTCATGTTGAACCATGAATTATTTAATAATGACGCGATCATTTTCAAGACAGGGGGGAGTGACTTTGCGGCGACGCTAACTGACCAGACTGGTCAGCATGGTGTCACTGTGACAACGAAGGGTACTAAGTATGTGGGCCTGTGGTCTGCCTACCCAGCCAAGGCAAACTTCGCCTGTGTTGAGCCGTGGTGGGGAATTGCGGATAATGTCAATGCGGACGGCTTGCTGTTGCATAAGCAAGCAATGTCACGGTTGGCACCTGGTCAAAGTGCTGATTACCACTTTAGTATTAGGCCATTCTAAAATAAGATTAAATTACTAAAGGTCCAGAGTGCAGCTATAATTGCCGCGCTCTGGACCCTTTTTGAAAGTACATATTGATTTGCTTTTGACCTGGCTATTTCTGGCGCTTTTGCTGAAGGTAATAAACAAGGCCAAAATGAACTAGCGATTCTTTACCAGTAAAGATTCGTTTAATATTGCTTTTATGACGGTAGAGAACCACGGCAGTCAGTACACCAGCAACCAGGGATAGGATCCAATCGTGGATGCACAGGGCAATAATGAAGATTGAAGTAATGCCAATAATGCTGGCGGCACTGGCCATAGATGTCAACAACATTGTGCCGATGAAGATTGCACAGGCGAGGCCAAACAGTGGCGGGTTATACGCTAGTAAGATCCCAGCACTAGTAGCAACAGCCTTGCCACCGTGGAAGTGGTCAAAAATAGAAACCGTATGCCCAAGGGAAGCGAATAACCCGATTATAAGTGGGTTAACGGAATGACTGACACCAAGCATATAAGGCTGACTAGCAGCTAATGTCCCTTTCAAGATATCCATGAAGAGGACCACCACCCCAGCTTTGGGGCCCAAAGTCCGGAATGTATTGGTAGTACCGATATTGCCACTGCCTAGCTTTCGAATATCTTTATGGTAGAATATTTGTCCAATCCACAGGCCAGAAGGAATTGAACCTAGCAAGTAGGCAATCACAACCATCCCGACGATTTTTATTATCATAATTAAAATGCTCCTCAAAATAGTTTGCTTATCAAATAATTAGGATACCATGAAATCTTAAGTGACGGTAGCTTTACCAGCAAAATTAAGAATCGAGTTTGCGAAAAAACGGGAATTTGAGTATTATCAATACTGTAACTATTTTACGGTGACCGGCTAAGAAAAGTTGCTAGTGCTTGCTGGCCATGGTAAAATTATTTTATCGAACATATGTTTACTAATGATATGGGAGGTCATGTTGGTGACCACGAAAAAGGTTAAATATGATGAATCATCAATCCAAGTGTTGAAAGGACTTGAAGCCGTCCGTAAGCGGCCCGGAATGTATATTGGGTCAACCGATGCGCGGGGTCTTCACCACTTGGTTTATGAAATTGTTGATAACGCTGTTGATGAGGCATTATCTGGTTACGGTGATGAGATTAGCGTTACGATTGAAGCCGATAATTCGATTACGGTTCAGGACCATGGTCGGGGGATGCCAGTGGGGATGCACGCTTCTGGCAAACCAACCCCCGAAGTTATTATGACGGTCCTTCACGCTGGTGGTAAGTTTGGCCAGGCAGATGGCTATAAGACTTCTGGTGGTTTGCACGGGGTTGGTGCTTCCGTCGTCAACGCTCTTTCTACTAAGCTGACATTAACAATTGTCCGTGACCACGTTCGCTACCAGGAAAAGTTTAAAAACGGTGGGCAGCCCGTGGGCACCCTTAAGAAGCTTGGCAAGACGCGGGAGGGCAGCGGAACAACTGTTTCATTTAAGCCGGACCCGAGCGTCTTTACCACTACTACTTATGACTACAACACCCTTGTTAACCGTCTGCGCGAGTCAGCCTTCCTCTTAAAGGGAATTAAGATCATCCTGACTGATAAACGGCAGGGTCAAGAGAAGCAGGACGTTTTCCAGTTTAATGATGGGATCCAAGAGTTTGTTTCCTACCTAAATGAAGGAAAGGATACCCTGGGCAAGATCCTATACTTTGATGGCAAAGATGAAGGGGTCGAGGTTGAAGTTGCAGCCCAGTATAATGACGGTTATTCTGAGACCTTACTATCCTTTGTTAACAATGTCCGGACGCCTGATGGTGGTACCCATGAGGCTGGTTTTCGGAATGCGTGGACAAAGACCTTCAATGAATATGCAAAGCGGGTTGGCCTGCTGAAGGACAATGCAAAGAATTTGGAAGGTAGCGATGTCCGAGAAGGGTTAACAGCCGTTATCTCTGTCCGGATCCCGGAACGTCTTCTCCAATTTGAAGGACAGACAAAGGATAAGCTGGGAACACCAGAGGCGCGGAAGATTGTCGACAATATTGTCAGTGAACAATTAAATTATGCCCTGATGGAAAACGGCGATTTCGCCCAGATGTTGATTCGCAAGGCGCTAAAAGCGCGTGAAGCACGTGAAGCTGCCCGCAAGGCACGGAACCAAGCGCGTGGCGGTAAGCGGAAGAGCCGGAAAGAACGGAACCTCTCTGGTAAACTGACGCCAGCGCAGTCCAAAAATGCCCAAAAGAATGAGCTATTCCTTGTCGAAGGTGATTCCGCCGGTGGCTCAGCCAAGCAAGGTCGTGACCGTAAGTACCAGGCCATTTTGCCATTACGGGGCAAGGTCTTGAACACTGAAAAGGCCAAGCTTGACGATGTCTTAAAAAACGAAGAATTAAACACAATCATCTACACGGTTGGTGCTGGTGCCGGTTCTGAGTTTGACGTCGAAGACTCTAATTACGACAAGATTATCATCATGACGGATGCCGATGACGATGGTGCCCACATCCAAATCTTGCTGTTAACCTTCTTCTATAAGTACATGCGGCCGATGATTGAAGCAGGCAAGATTTACATTGCCTTGCCACCGCTCTACTGTTTACAGCAGGGTCGGGGTGCAAAGACGAAGATTACCTATGCTTGGACCAATGAAGAACTGACGAAGTTAACCAAGAAGATGGGGAAGACGGCTCAGCTCCAACGGTTTAAGGGCCTTGGGGAAATGAACGCTGACCAGCTTTGGGAGACAACCATGAATCCAGAAACCCGGACACTGATTCGGGTGCGGATTGAGGATGCCGAGTTAGCTGAACGGCGAGTAACTACCTTGATGGGTAATAAGGTTGAACCACGGCGGGAATGGATTGAAGATAATGTTCAATTTACCCTTAGTGATGACCAAGAATCAGATGAATTGGTTGCAAGCAAGAAGCATTTGAAACAATAGATAGAGTAAGAGAAAGGAACCAGTTTTGTGAGAGACGCAAAGATTGAAACCATGTCGCTCGAACAGTTAATGGGTGAGCGCTTTGGTCGTTATTCCAAATCAATTATCCAGGAGCGGGCCCTGCCGGATATTCGTGACGGGTTAAAACCGGTGCAGCGGCGGATCCTGTACGCGATGAATAAGGATGGCAATACTTACGATAAGGGCTTCCGGAAGTCGGCAAAGTCCGTTGGTAATGTCATGGGTAACTTCCACCCCCATGGTGACAGTTCAATTTACGAAGCCCTGGTTCGGCTTAGTCAGGACTGGAAGCTACGGGAACCGCTGGTTGAAATGCACGGTAATAATGGGTCGATGGATGGTGATCCAGCTGCCGCAATGCGGTATACAGAAGCCCGTTTAAGCAAGATTGCCGGCCTAATGCTTCAAGATATTGATAAGGATACCGTTGAAATGACGTTGAATTTTGACGATACAGAAAAAGAACCAACGGTCTTGCCAGCACGGATTCCTAACTTGCTTGTTAACGGTGCAACTGGTATTTCGGCTGGTTACGCAACGGAAATCCCTACCCATAATCTGGGTGAGGTCCTGGATGCTCTGATGTACTTGTTAAAGCACCCGGATGCAAGCCTTGATAAGCTAATGGAATTTGTCCCGGGTCCTGACTTCCCAACTGGTGGGATTGTTCAAGGGGTCGATGGAATTAAGAAGGCTTACCAAACAGGCCGTGGACGGATTGTCGTGCGGGCAAAGACTGAAATTGTTGACCTTCGTGGCGGTCGTCAACAGATTAACGTGACGGAGATTCCATACGAGGTTAATAAGGCCCAATTAGTAAAGCGGATCAACGATTTGCGCTTAGCCAAGAAGGTTGAAGGAATTGTTGAGGCACGTGATGAGACTGACCGGAGTGGTTTACGGATTGCGATCGAGTTGAAGCGTAACGCCAATGCTGAGGGGATCTTAAACTACCTGTTGAAGAATACCGACCTCCAGATTAACTATAACTTTAATATGGTGGCGATCGACGACCAGCGACCAATGCGGGTGGGGTTAAAACATATTTTGACCTCGTACTTAGCATTCCAAAAGGAAGTCGTTCGGCGGCGGACCAACTATAACTTAAAAAAGGCCCAACACCGGCTTCATATTGTTGAAGGGCTGATCAAGGCCCTGTCAATCCTTGACCAGGTTATTAAAACCATCCGGGCAAGTAAAAACCGGAAGGATGCAAAGCAAAACTTGGTTGACCAGTATGACTTCACTGATGAACAAGCGGAGGCAATTGTTACCTTGCAATTGTACCGGTTGACTAATACCGATGTGACAGAGCTGGAAGATGAACAACAACACCTGAATGATTTAATTGATGAGTATCAATTGATCTTGTCCAATGATGATGAACTAGCAAAGGTTGTCCAACGGGAAATGAAGGCAGTTAAAAAGGAATTTGCCAACCCACGGCGGACCAAGATTGAGAACCATGTTCAAAAACTTGAAATTGATACGAAGGTTACCGTTGCCGATGAAGACTGCGTAATCCTTGTATCACATGCCGGGTATATTAAGCGGAGTAGCATTCGTTCGTTTAAGGCTTCTTCAATTGATGAGAATGGCTTACGGGAAGATGACTACCCACTCTTTGTTGCCCATACGAATACATTGGCCCACCTTTTCATGTTTACTAACCTAGGACACGTGATCTACCGGCCAGTCCATGAATTGGCTGATGCCCGGTGGAAGGATACTGGTGAGCACATTTCGCAGACAATCGGCCTAGCGGAGGACGAAGAGATTATTAAGGCCATGGTCTTTGATAAGCTTGAATTACCGGGTACCTTCATCTTTGGTACATCGGATGGTCAAGTTAAGCAGTCCGCCTATACTGACTACCGGCCTGGTTCACGTTACAAGAGCCATGCTAGCGTTGCGGTTAAATTAAAGAGCAAGGACACACGGGTAGTGAGTGTCGATTACTATGAACCTAGTGACGAGAACCGGTCGTTACTGGCAATTAGCCGTGATGGTTATGCAGTCCGCTTTGATATTGCCGATGTTCCGGTTACGGGGATTCGAACCGCTGGTGTACGGGCAATTAACCTCAAGGATGATGACGTATTAGCCGATTTGGTAATCGTTGCTGATGGTCAACGGGTTGCATCAATTACACAACGTGGTGCATTTAAGGAAATGCCGGTTGATGAAATTGCGGTTGGTGCTCGTGCCCGCCGTGGTGAATTAGTTCTCCACCGGTTGAAGAGTCATCCGCACAGGATCGCGGACTTCCTAGCCTACGACGCCGACTTTGCGGGGTCCTTTGAAGTGATAACTGACCGACCACTCTTCCAGGATGTGGCAGTTAGCGACCACCACCTTGGCTCAATTAAGTCCAATGGTACCTTTGTGATTGATACTGAAACACAGGGGCAACCAGTAAAAATTCGGGTTAAAGAGACGAATGTCTTAAATGATCCGGAGCAACAATCATTGTTAAATAAGTAATTAATAAAGGAGGGAACTAGTTTACTGATGCTGGTTCCCTTTTGTTTAAAATGAGGTGAATACGATGGGGATAGTTGAACGCCAAGTACAGTTAGCAGCGCGCGAGTTGATTTTACCCCGGTACGATGACCTGCCCCGGTTAGGGCTCTATTTAGAACAGGTAACGCGTTATGTGAACAGTACTTTTGATAGCGTACCGGACCTCCATCTTTCTAGTACGACCGTTAGTAGTTACGTCAAACGGGGGCTAGTGGAGCACCCGCAAAACCGCCGTTATGGTCGTGACCAACTAGCACGTTTAATTTTTATTGCCGCTTGTCGGCGGGCTCTGGGAGCCGATGATTTGCGTTTCTTATTACAGGTTCAGGAACGGACGCATGATTTTAAGACGGCATATGACTACTTCTGTGCTAAGCTGGAGGAGAATTATAATTATGCATTTGGCCTCCGTCCGGATTTACCAGAAATTGGTACCGAAGATAGTGAAGAGAAGCGGGTACTTGATAACCTGCTGCGGATGGTGGCATGTCAACTCTACTTACGGAGCTACCTTGACCAGGCCCGTGAGAATCATAATTCTTAAGGAGGGTTAATATGGCATATGTAGCGGATGTTCGGGCAGCGGTCGGTCACCGGCCCCTTATTTTTACTAGTGCATCGGGTGCACTGGTGAATGATCGACAAGAAGTTTTATTGCAGGAACGTGCGGACACGGGCGATTGGGGTTTCCCAGGTGGTTACATGGATTTTGGTGAAACCTTTGCCCAAACGGTCCAGCGTGAATTCAAGGAGGATGCTGGGATTGCGGTGACCCCGGTTAAGCTGTTGAAAATGCAAGATGACGACCAGTATACGTACCCGAATGGTGACCAGGTGCAGCCGGTTAATGCTTTTTACCTGGTTCGGGCGGTGGATGATCACCACTATGCGGTTAAACCATCAGAGACGGTAACCACGAAGTACTTTTCAATCGCAGGTGAACCACCACATTTCTTTAATCGTCAGCATGCCAAAATGTGGCAAATATTGAAAAAATATTTTGAAGGGCGGAATTAATTGACCAATATTTCGCACCCGGTACTTAATCATGATAGAATAGTTATTGAATAATTCTTCACAACGGTTCTTGTTAGGCCAGTGGAAGGAAAAATGGAGGAATCACTATATGGAAAAAGAATTAGTCTTTGGACACCAAAAGCCAGATACTGACGCAATTACAGCTGCGATGGCTTTCTCATACTTCCAAAACCAACTTGGTTATGAAACAGAAGCAGTTGCTTTAGGTGAACCAAACCCCGAAACCGAATATGCATTAAACAAGTTTGGCATGAAGGCACCCCGGGTGATCAAGACTGCTGCAAATGAAGTTGATAAGGTAATGCTGGTTGACCATAACGAACCTCAACAAAGTGTTAGTGACATTGACAAGGTAACGGTTACCCACCTGGTTGACCACCACCGGATCGCAAACTTCAATACTGCTCAACCACTGTGGGCAACTGTTCGGCCATATGGTTGTGTTTCAACAATCTTAACTGAAATGTTCCAGCAAAAGCACATTGACATTCCTGCTAACTTAGCTGGGATGATGCTTTCTGCAATCATTTCTGATACCCTGCTGTTAAACTCACCAACAACGACTGACCATGACCGCGAAGCCGTTGAGTACCTGGCAAAGGTTGCTGGTGTAGCTGACTACAGCAAGTACGGGGTTGAAATGTTGAAGGCTGGTGCTAACGTTGATGCTAAGTCTGATACCGAAATCGTTGATGGTGATGCCAAGACCTTTGAACTTGGTGGCACTAAGATGCGGATCGGCCAAGTAAACGCCGTTGAATTGGAAGATGTCTTCAAGCGTCAAGCTGACCTTGAAAAGAAGATGAAGGAATTAATGGACCAAAATGGTTACCAACTCTTCATCTTAATTGCAACGAACATCCTGAACAGTGATTCAGAACTGCTGGTTGTTGGTGACAACAAGGACAAGGTTGAAGCAGCCTTTAACCACAAGTTGGACGATAACAACCGGATGAACCTGCCAGGGGTTGTATCACGGAAGAAGCAAGTGGTACCGCCATTGACGGATGCATTTGAAGGCTAATAAGAGATAAACCAAATAAAAACTGGACTAACGCTAGTAGCGCTGGTCCAGTTTTTATTTGGTTTAAAATACTACGTAACCGCTGTAATAAAGCTTATATTGAAGGGTGGTCCACAATCTTAACTGGTAAAATGGTAGTTCCACCGGCAATTCGTCCATCTTCGACCTGGGTAAGCAAGCGGTGGGCCGCATAGTTGCCCATTAACTCCATATCTTGTTTTAAGAGGAAGATACCGTTACCGACGTATTGGGACCATTCCCAATCGTCAAAACTGATTAACCCAAAATCCTTGGGAAAGGTGAGGTGGTGTTCCCTGAAAATACTCAGAAGGTCAAACAGTACTGGCCCCATCAAGGAAATAACAGCGGTTCGACCGCTTAGCTGAGCGAGTTGGTGGGTAAAGGCGGACGAAAGCCACTGACGGTCGTGGCCACGGGTTTCAATATTATGGTAAGAGAGGCCAAAATCATTTGCGGCGGTCTCCAATCCGGCAATTCGTGGGATCTGTCCGGAGGCTTCTGCAAAGTGGGCGCTGATGGCAATAATATTGTCGTAGCCACGATCGACGAGGAGCTTGCCAAGGCGGTAACAGGCATCCTTATTGGCACTAGTTACTGTCCCAACGTTTACGGGTAAGTCCCAAACTTCCCGGTCAACGATTTCGAGGGGGATGTTAGACTTAACGACATTGGCAAACTGGTTAAAGTGTCCTGAGTTAGGTTGAACTATAATCCCATCAACTTGTTGCTGGTAGAGCCGTTGTAGAGCTCGTTTTTCAGTATCAAGCGAGTTATTAGTATTCATCAGTAAGATGTCATAGCCGGCCTGCTTGAGTACGTCATCAATTCCCTTGGCGAGGAGGGAGGAGAAGGGGTTTGAAATATCACCGACTAAAACACCAATCACGTGGCCCTGATTTTGGCGGAGCCGTTGGGCCGAGGCAGTTGGTACAAAGTGTAGTTTGCTGATCACGTCCTCTACCCGTTTACGGGTTGCTGGACGCATTTTTTCATAGTGGCCATTAATAATTCTAGAGACCGTGGTAACGGAGACGCCAGCTGCTTTCGCAACGTCTGCGATAGTCACGCGTTGACTCATATTTTCATCATCCTTAAAAAGTTACTATTACTAGAATACCATTAGTTGCTAAAGTAGAGATAGTGAAATTTAATTGTAATTGTCGATTGTAACGATATATTTACCGCTTTGAAGAAAATCTTTCAAAAGCTATTTTAGTAGAGGTTAGAAAATGGATATTAAAATTGAAGAACTTTTTCCTTCTTCGTGTGAAATTAAGGAAAGTGGAATTGTAATTGTAATTATTGTTAATCATGATTCTCGTGGTTCTTTCCAGGTTAATGGAAATGAGGGCACATTCAGGCAAAGCGATATCCTCGTTTTAGGGTATAACTAACGGATTAGAATAAAATACCGGTCGAAAGCAATGAATTTTACAAAGATTTCATTATCAGCCTCTTTTTTAATGACCCGGCCTGTTACTCAATGAACGATTCGCTGAATGACTTAAGGGAGAGTCCAGCAGCGATGGCTCCCTGATTGAACATCCCCGCTCCCATTTGGCGCATTGATTTTAAAATGTTATCCATTTTTTTGACATCTGATCACCTCATTTTAATTTGTCACGCGTAACTTAATTTTAGTTTAGCCTGGGGCGGAAACCATGTCTATATCAAGGGATGAAGTAGAACAGGATCGGCAAAAGATGTTCCAGATTTGGGAATAGTAGGAAGAAAAATGGTGAAGAAAACAACTCGTCAGCAGGGAAGTCGCGACCTATTATTTTTAGGCCTCTGCCGCTTACTGAAGGCGCACCGGTTAAATGATATTTCCGTATCGGCTCTCTGCCAGGAGGCGAAGGTCGGACGTACGACCTTTTACCGCTATTATCATATTCTTGCTGATATAATCATCGAACGTTACCGGCAGGAAATTAATGCTTTGATGGCTGCCTGCCACGGTAAGCAGCCCCCGGCGACGCAAATTTATCAGGTGTTTTTGGAATCCTGCCGGTTTTGTGCTAAGTACCCTAACTTGGTCTATGCTAATTATTCAGCCCCGATGTTAATGAACGTAGTCCTCCAGTCAAAACTTCAAGATACTGCAATTAACTTTGATCGGGAGGTTAGCTACCCGGCAAAAGTATTTTTAGCCGGGGCGTAAATAGCACAATTATGCAATGGTACCAAGCGGGGATGAAGGAGAAATCGGAAAAAGTTGCCAGTCGCCTGATGAGGTATTCGTAGATTTCTTGACACTTAATAGTTAGGAAACGGATGAGTCAGGTAGTTCATCATAATAAAAAAGAACCATTCAGAATTTTAAATAAAGTTCTGAATGGTTCTTTTTTAGGGATCTTTTGGTATGAATTTATGAGTTAAGTAACTAAGTATCGCAAAAAATGACAAATTACCGGTCAAGAAATGCAAAGATTAATTAAGCGCTTTTAGCTAATCTTATAGTTGATCAGTTTGGAGGAATGAAAATGAAAATCAATGAAATCTTGAAAAGTATTAAAGCCTACCATCCCGATCTCGGTGCCGATTATACCGGGTGCGATGGCGTTAAGTTTGGTAATACAGACCAAGAATGTACGGGGGTTGTTACCGCACTAGTACCAACAGTCGATGTTATTAAAAAGACGGCTAAATTAGGTGCTAATTTGTTATTTGTACATGAAACGGTTTCCTATCTGACACCTGATTGGCCCGAGTGGAAAGCTGACTTTGACTGCAAAGTGTATGATCAAAAGATTAAGTTAATTAAGGATAATAATATTGTGCTGGTTCGTGACCATGATCATATGCATGCAAATAAACCCGATAGTATTTTTCACGGTGTTCTTAAATATTTAGAGTGGTTACCTTATTTAGACAAAAAACAGCCCATTCCTTTTGGCTACACGGTTAATTTTCCCCAACCAAAAACGTTGCGGCAGATAAGTGAAGAATTAATCGAAAAAATTGGGCTAAACGGATTACGGTATGTCGGAAATCCTGATGATCAATTTGAGCGGTTATCTTTTACCGGTCATATTTATCCCGGTGCATTCATTTCAGCACATTATAAGGATAATGGCTCATGGACAGATTATACGACAGAAATTATTAGGACAATGCAGGAAAACGATGTTCATTTAATAATTCCAGGCGAAACGGTTGATTGGACGGTGCTTTCCTATATCCGCGATGGCCTGCAACTTGGCCAGCAAATGGCCTGCATTAATCCTGGTCATTTTAACTTTGAGGAGTTAGGGGCCAAGTACGCTAAAGATTGGCTTGGTGACCTAACTAAGCACCAAGTTCCGATCAAGTATATTCCAAGTGATGATTTATGGCATTATCAATTAAATGGTGGAGGAAAATAAATATGAAATGGCAAAGCTCGTTTAGCTATTTACCCATTAACTATCGTTCGACCCTTGCAGTGGTTAAGGACCTCCAGCAGGATGTTACATTAAGAGGTGCCGTGGTATTTTGGCAAGCCATTGGTCAAGGTGAGTGTTAACACATTCGGCAGTACGATGATGAATGTTAAGA
>NZ_CANDNW010000006.1 GCF_947387525.1 Limosilactobacillus viscerum | reverse complement strand
TGTGTGGTAACACCATTAAAGACCTTGATGGGTTTTTCTGTCCACTTAAATGTTCAACTTAAATTTTACAATCTGCCTTATTCATTAATTTTCCGTTCAAAATAGTGAGCTAGCTTGGCCTCCGGATAAACACCGGTAACCTTCTCCTTGGCTTCACCGTCACGAAAAAGGACTAGTGACGGAATGCTCATTACCTTATAACGTTGGGCAATCTCCTGGTTGCCGTCAACGTTCATCTTAACGAACTTAATCTGTTCGCCAAACCGTTGCTCTAGCTTGTCCATTACTGGCGCCATCATCTTACAAGGGCCACACCAGGGCGCCCAGAAGTCAACAACCGTTAATGGGCCAGCCGTCAACTGGTCAAAGTTTTCACTATTTGCTTCAATCGCCATTGTCACTACTCCTTACTCTTTGCATGCTTGTTCCGACGAATAAAGTGGACGATGATTGTCAGGACAAACACGGCAAGCATAAACATACCGAAAATTTGCGATGGGATCTCGATGTCGATAGCCGGAATCGTCAGGAACAGCTTAATCGCAATCACGAAGATCAAGCAGTAAGCCATTGGTTCCAGTTCAGGGATTTTCCGCATCAACTTCATGATGATTTCGGCAACCCCCCTCATGCAGGCAATCCCAATCAATCCACCGATCAGCACAATCACCGGGTTGGAAGAAATGGCAAGGGACGCCAGCACCGAGTCAACGGAGAAAATAATATCCATAAACTCGATCTGGGCGACAACCATCCAGAAACGCTTCCGACCAGTTAACCGGTCCGCATTAGTCCGAATCTTATGCTTCTTTTTCCCTGAATAGCGAGTATGGAAGAAACGATATACAAGATAGATGAGGTAGGCAGCACCAATTACCTTAATTTCCCAAAAGTTAATCAGGTAAGTCCCGATACCAATAATGAGGAAACGGAAGAGGTAAGAACCCCAGATACCATAGAAAAGTGATTCTTCCTGTTCTTTTAAGGTTGGCAACACCCGGGTCTGTGCAGCCAAGACAACCGCATTATCAACCGACAGTAAGCATTCAATCATTACCAGTGAGAAAATAACCAGCCAGTCTTGACCAGAAGTTAGAACCGTTGCCCAGTTATGTGGGTCAAAGAAGGGCCCATATAACTTTTCTAAAAGTGACAATTAATGTCCTCCCTTTTATTAAAATTTTTCTATCTAACCTAAGTCGTATTTTACCAGATAATTGTGAAAATAGGGTGGTAAAGGTGCCTGAATTACAATTTTTTCAAAAGAAAAGGGGAGAAGCAACCGCTGAGTTATTCCGTGAAGCAACATCTGCGAACCCCCGTCGCAATTGTACAGGGGGTCACCAATAATTGGGTGTCCACTATGTGCCAGGTGCACCCGAATCTGGTGGGTCCGCCCCGTCTCAAGTCGCAAGCGAACCACTGACCGTTCCGGGCTGGTGGCAACGACCTGGTAATCAGTCCGTGCTGGCTTAGCGCCACGGCCGGCAACGCAGTACTTCCGTTTATCGTCCGGGTCCTTCCCAATTGGCCAGTCCAAAACACCTCTGCCCTGCATCTGACCACTAACAACCGCCAAGTACTCGCGGTGAATCATCCCATCACTAATCAATCGGTTGAGGACTGGTACCACTACCGGGTTCTTGGCCACCACCATTGCCCCGCTTGTTTCCTGGTCGAGCCGGTGAACCATATAGGCACCGTCATTAGTCCCCTGCAGGTAACCTTCAACGTCATTCATCACCGTTCCAGTTTCCCCCGCCTCGTTGGGGTGGCTCTTTTCCCCCTGCGGCTTGTTAATCACTAACAGGTCACGATTTTCATAAAGGACCGCTAATTGGGGCATTACAGTTGGTACGTAGTCATTAGCAGCTGGTGCCCGAAACTCATCCCCATTAAAGGTCATGGTGATAACATCCCCGGGCGCGACCCGTTCGTTCATGTACCGGTACTGCCCATTTACCAAGACATGGTGTCGGCGGCGAAGGAAGTGGATATACCGGTCAGGCAACAGCCACTGGTCATGCAGTAACGATCGCACGCTCCGTGGCGCTTGCCCAGCAGTTAGTTGTTCTTCAATTTTCCAGCGGATCTTTTCCATTTTTTCCTCCAACTATTATTTACGGATTTATTCTAACCTTAAATCGGTAAATGAAAAAGGATTTCTAATGTTTAACTACTGACGCTTTACTTTTGGTTCTTAATATCGTTGAATAATATTAGTAGCACTTTTGTAGGAGGTGAATGGCTTGCTCAGTACCGAAGAAATTAACGACCACAGTCGCTGGATTAGTGTTTTTGAACCGCTCCCCCGCGAACGGGCAGCCCTAATTGAAAAATACGAAGTGACCCAGGAACTGCTGGACTATGCCATTGACCCCTATGAAAAGGCTCGGGTCGAAGTTGATCCCGATGCAGGTGTAACCCTGTTAATCTTTGACGTGTACGTACCCACCCACGCGGTCACGGCACCCCAAACGGCACCTATCGGCATCATGCTGACGACTAATAATATCATTACCTTTACCAACGCCGAGACAAACTTTGTCAACGGGATCATTGCCAACCAGCTCCGGATTTTGCAAAAGCGGGGGCCGGTCACCGACAAGCTTAACCTCGTTTTTCCCGTATTGTACCGTCTCTCAACTAACTACTTCGGTCCCTTGCGCCGGGTTGACCAGCAACGACAGCAGATCCAGCAAAATCTGCAAAAGCGGACTGGGCGGAAGGCCATCACTGAATTCATGGAGATTGAGACTGGCCTGGTCTACATTCTGACTTCGTTAAAGGGGAACGTTTCACTACTGGAAGAATTTAAGCGCCGGTTTGCCTCCCGGATGTCTACCCGCCAGAGCAATGACCTCGACGATGTAATTGTTGAAGCACAACAGGGGCTGGAGATGGCCCAGATGACCTCTGACGTTTCCGAACGGGTCTCCAACGCTTACAGTAAGGTCCTTGATAGCGACCTGAACCAAACGATGAAGTACCTGACAATCTACTCCATCGTCTTATCGATTCCGACCATCGTTTCCGGCTTTTACGGGGAAAACGTCAAGTACCTGCCATTTGCCAATGGTAACCTATCCTGGCTGATCACATTGGTCATTACCCTCGTCCTAATGGTTGCCTGCGTCATTTTCCTGATCAACCGACACTGGTGGAAGTAAATCCGCCTTGCTATCGGCCAACGATCGTGGTAGGATAACTTTCAATTAATCAAGCAAATCAATAGCCTATATAATGCCGAAATATGGTCGGCAGTCTCTACCCGGGGCCTTAAATCCCGGACTATAAGCATTAAATACTTATAATAATTTGACTGCGGCAATTATTTTGTCGCAGTTTTTTTAGGCTGTTATTTGGCTTCATTACTTTTAGGAGGAATAATTCGTGAAGCAAATAACTTCATCTGTTTCTAGCAACACATCAAGTAAACGGACCTTTGCCAGTGAGTGGCGAAACCTGGTTCTTGGTTTCCAGCACCTGCTTGCCATGTACTCTGGTGACGTCCTCGTTCCACTGTTAATTGGTCACTACCTGCATTTCTCCAGTATGCAGATGACCTACCTGGTCTCAATTGACATTTTCATGTGTGGGGTTGCCACCCTGCTCCAGTTAAAGCAAACGCCGCTAACCGGGATTGGCCTGCCGGTAGTACTGGGCTGTGCTGTCCAGGCAGTAACACCACTGGAGTCAATCGGTGGTAAGCTCGGGATCACTTACATGTATGGTGCCATTATTGCTGCCGGAATCTTTGTATTCCTAATTGCCGGCTTCTTTGCCCACCTCAAGCGGTTCTTCCCACCGGTAGTGACCGGTTCGTTAATTACCATTATCGGTTTTACCCTGGTGCCGGTTGGTTTTCAGGATTTGGGTGGTGGCACGCCAACCGCTAGTTCTTTCGGTAATCCCACCAACCTGATCGTTGGTTTCCTCACAATTGCCATTATTTTACTTTTCAGTGCCTTTGCACGCGGCTTCATGAAGTCAATTGCCATCCTCTTGGGGATCTTGATTGCATCATTCATCGCTGGCGGAATGGGTCAGGTATCACTTACCCCCGTTAGTCAGGCGGCCTGGTTCCACGCCCCACAACTCTTTTTCTTTGGGGTGCCCCACTTTAACCTTTCCGCGATGGTAACGATGATGCTAGTTTCCTTAACGACCATGATTGAATCAACCGGGGTGTTCTTCGCCCTTAGTGACATTACCGGCCGTCAATTAACCACCAAAGACCTTGAACGGGGGTACCGTGCTGAAGGGATTGCTGCCGTCCTCGGCGGGCTCTTTAACACCTTCCCTTACTCCACCTTCTCGGAAAATGTCGGGGTTCTTAAGATGTCCGGGGTTAAAACCCGGCGACCAGTCTACTACGCTGCCTTTCTCTTGCTCCTGCTTGGGCTGCTGCCAAAAGTTGGGGCACTGGCAACCGTAATCCCCGAACCAGTCCTTGGTGGCGCAATGATCGTCATGTTCGGAATGGTTGGTGTCCAGGGGGTTCAAATCTTACACAAGGTTGATTTTTCAAAGAATTCTAACCTCCTGACTGCCTCCGTTTCCATCGGCCTAGGCCTTGGAATTACAATGTACCCTCAATTATTCCAACACATGCCAACCGAAGTGCAGATTATCCTGGGCAACGGGATCGTGGTTACCAGCGTTTCAGCTGTCTTGTTAAACCTGCTCTTCAACCACAAGTGGGCTCAGGAAGGTTAAATTATTCGTTGACAAACCTTTTCTCGTCCGCTATGATAAGTGGCAACAATTATCGTTTCAGTAGGTCCTTTCGCTGGGTGTCAGAGAGCCGGTGGTGATGTGCGAACCGGTCAGGCGGATTGGCTGAATTATCGCGAGTGCACAGTTGTCCGGCCATGGTCAGTGCCGTTACCACCTGACAAGAGTGCGGAGTTTTTCCGTAACCTGGGTGGTACCGCGGTTTAAATAATCGTCCCGTTGATTAATTTCAACGGGACTTTTTTATTGGGAGGAATTTTAATGGGTAATTGCGGAGGTATGATCCGATATCTTAACCGGTTTTAAGCTGCCGGTTAATAACGATTGAGGAGGATCATTAAATGAAAAAAGTAAAATTCGGTGAAGCAATCACCATCTTAGTAATCATGCTAGTCATCTTAGGAACCGCCGTCATCCGGTTTGGCCTCTCACCACAGATTCCCGTGCTCTTCACAATCGCCCTACTAATCTTCTGGGCTAAGATTCGCGGTGCGTCATGGGATGACATCCACCAGGGAATTATTGACGGGATCTCCACAGCAATTATTCCCATCTTCATCTTTATCCTGATTGGGGCCCTGATTGCCGTTTGGATCCAGTCCGGCATCATCCCCGCCATCATGGTTGTCGGCTTTAAGCTGATTTCCAGCCAGTTCTTTATCCCGTCGACCTTCATCGTTTGCTCGCTAGTCGGGCTCTCAATTGGGAGTGGTTTTACTACTATTTCAACAATCGGGATTGCCCTTTTTGGGATGGGAGTTGCAATGAATATTAACCCAGCCCTGATTGCGGGGGCTATTATCTCCGGGGCCGTCTTTGGGGACAAGATGTCACCACTATCGGATTCCACTAACCTGGCATCCGCAATTGCTGGTAGTGACCTCTTCGACCACATTAAAAACATGATGTGGTCAACCATCCCTTCATTCCTTGTTTCCCTGATTTTATTCTGGATTTTGGGAAGTGCCGGCTCTGCAGTTAATGCCGGCAAGATTGCGCGGACAACCGCTGTTTTGACTCACCACTTTACCATTAGCTGGTGGGCCCTCCTGCCGATCGTCTTGATGTTTATCTGTGCCTGGAAGCACATTCCGGCCATCCCAACTCTTTTTATCAACATCCTGGTTACGGTCGCAATGATCTTTTTCCAGAACCCTCATGAGTCGCTAAAGTCGCTTACTGCTTTAATTACCGACGGCTTCGTTGCTCACACGAGCGATGCTTCCGTCAATGCACTCCTTTCCCGGGGTGGAATTACAAGCATGATGGCAACTGTCTCACTAATTATCGTCACCCTGTCACTGGGCGGGATCCTGATGAAGTTTAACGTTGTTCAAACGGCGATGGAGCCACTGGTCAAGCACCTGCGGAAACCGGGGCCACTGGTCACTACTACCATCTTTTCCGGGATTGGAATTAACCTCTTTGTCGGGGAGCAATACCTGTCAGTAATCCTGCCGGGGAAGGCCTTTAAGCCAGCGTTTATCCGAATTGGGCTGGCACCACTGGCACTTAGCCGGGTACTGGAAGACGGCGGTAGTGTTATTAACTACCTGATTCCATGGGGCGTTGCGGGTTCCTTTGCGGCCTCAACTCTTGGTGTCCCGGTCCTCCACTTCCTGCCATTTGTCTTCTTTAGTCTTTTCTCACCAGTCTTCTCCATTCTTAGCGGGTTTACTGGTATTGGCCTGAAGTGGGCGGACAAAGAAAAATAACTAAAAAGAGCTGCTTGCCAACTCAAGACATTAATGCCTGAAGTTGTGTCAGTAGCTCTTTTTTTATTAAATCCGTCCTTTAACGTCCTTATCCTTGAAGGACTTAGGGTCTGGAATAAATGAAATATCAGCATCAATAATTCCAAACTTCTCGCGGAGCATTTTTTCAATCCGCTCCGACAGTTGGAAGCTCTCAAGAACCGTCATCTTGCTGTTAACCATCAGTGTTGCATCAAGGGTGACAACATTTCCGTTGTAGTGGGCCTTTAGTTCAACTACCCGGTGAACCTTTGACACCTTTTTAATTGCATCCCCGTACTCCTTCTCGGCCTGGGGGTCAAAGTAGTCAGTCAGGTTTAGACTACTGTCAAAGAAGATCTTTAACCCCGAGTACAGAATAAAGAAACCAACAATAATACTTGTTACCCCATCAAGCCAGGACAGGTTAAATAGCAGGGCCCCAGCAATAGCCACCATGGTACCAATACTGGTAAAAGCATCACTCAAGCTATCCTGTGCCGAGGCTAGCAGGGCCGCGTTTTGAAGCTTACGACCGGTCCGCCGGTTCATATACCAAACCACCAGCATAATTACGGAAGCAATCCCCGCACCAACTAGCGCCACGGGCTGTGGAACAACCCGGCTATCTGGATTTAACAGGGCCTTGATCCCATCAATGATGACGCTGAGGGCAATGGCAATCATCACCACCGCCGTTACTAGCGAGAAAATCGTCTCATACCGCCAACGAACGAATTGCACCCGCTGGTCTGAACCCATGTGGGCCTGGTAATTGCCACGGGGGAGCTTGGCCCCGATGATGTCGTCATCATCAACGTCCTGGGCAATGTGGAGGCCGATCATCAACAGGACGGTTGAAATAATTCCTGACAGGTTGTTGAAGGCATCCGCCCGCAAGGTTTGGGACTTACTCAGTGCAGCCAGCCAGTATTCTAGAACTGAAATCAGTAAATAGGCAGCGACGTTATAAATTAAGTGGCGTTGGGACGCACGAATCTTGGCTAACTCGCTCGCCTGGGTCTGTTCCCAAACCGCCATCTCATGTGTTGTATGCCGCTTAAATTTTGACATTAATAAACTACTTCCTTAAAAGCGAATTGGGTCTATTGTACCGCAAAAGGAAGCAAAGCAGAAGCCAGCTACACCGCTGCTTTTCTAACGATAATGTGAACGCATAAGGAGCTGTGACACAACCCCGGTTAGGGCCTTAGTGTCACAGCTCCTCCCTATTTATTATATGAAACAATCTTAATATCATCGTCAGTTAACAGCATCTGTGTCAGGCTACCGTTAGCTGGCCGAACAGTGACATCATACTTGCCGCCACCGAAGCGTTCAACCAAGCTGAGAAGGGTATTACCATGGCTAACCCACAAGACGTTACTGTCATCTGGCAAGCCGGCATTGCGGATCATCGCAATCCCCTTGTCAACCCGTTTCCAGTATTCCTTGTTATTTTCGGCATCATGGAATGGGTCAGCGTCCTTTAGCCAATCCTTTGCCTGACCAATTGAATACTTAGTAACAATATCGTGGAAGTTATTTAAGCCATGTGGTGCCCCGGCATTGTACCAGGCAATATCCATGTTGGTTCCCTCGTAAGAGCCATAAAACTCCTCCCGAAAGTACGGAGCGGTAACCGGCTTTTTAACTGAGTCAGCTTCGTTCATGTCGAGAATCTGCTGGATCGTCTCCATTGCCCGGGTTGTATCACTACAAAAAGCCGCATCAAAATGAATATTCTTGAGCCGTTCGCCAGCCTGAACCGCATTCTCCTTTCCCTTTGCCGTTAGCGGTGAATTACTCCACCCCTGAAGTTTGTTATAGATGTTGAAGTAGGTTTGACCGTGCCGTACTAAATATAAGTTTAACTTCGTCATGATTATTGCCTCCACTTGTTGATTATACCAATATTGTAACGCTTCCATTGCCGTAATTATAGGCAAATAACTTAGGGCAGACTTAGAACTTTAAACACAATTTGTTCACAACTTTTCCGTAGACTGAAAAACATAGAAGGAAGGAATGAATATGACACTTAAAGATACAAGTCAACCCGATATAGTAGCTGCACGGATTGTTGCCGTTTCTGGCCGAACCGTTAAGGTAGTTACCGAGGATGGACAGACATTACGAATTCCCCTCTCCAAGACATACCGGCAAGATAAGACAATGCTGGCCTCACTAAAAGACATTTGGCATGCGGGAATTTGGATCCCGGTAAACCGCCAGCTAAAGCGGCTCTTTCATTACGACTGGCTAACTGGTCCCGCACCAGTTCCAGCCCGGGCAAACAATTAAGTTTTCCCAACGATTGGTGCTGAATAATTGTTTACTCGTAATCTGTGATAAAATGGTTCTGATTTACTATAATCAGTTAACTTAAATAATCGATTGCGAGGAACATTCCTAATGAAAAAATTAAGCAAATTTGTGGACACTAGGATTGGGTTCTTCACCCTACTAGTAGTCCTTTTTTGGTTTAAAACCTTATTTGCTTACTTTACTGATTTTAAGCTTGGCGCGACCGGCATTTTTCAATACATTATCCTAATCTTTAACCCACTCGCGACGACCGCTTTAATCTATAGTATTGCATTTTATTTCAAGCGTGCCCGGTTCTTCTACCCGGTAATTATGGGGCTGAATATCGCCAACACGCTCTTGTTATACCTCAACGTTATTTATTTCCGTGAATTTACCGACTTCATGACGATTGCCACCATGACTGGCTACTCAAAGGTTAACCAGGGGCTCAGTGGGAGTTCGTTAGCATTGACTAACTTCCATGATGTTTTCTACTGGCTAGATATCGTCATCATCGTAATCTTGATGCTGTGCCGGGTAATTCACTTCGACCGGCGGGCCATTGGTACCCGGTTGGCCTTCGCCTTTACTTCCATGTCACTGGTCCTGTTTGGCGTTAACTTGTCACTTGCCGAAATAGACCGGCCACAGTTGCTTGGGCGGACCTTTGACCGGACATACATTGTTAAGTACCTAGGGATTGATACCTTTACTGGCTATGACCTGGTTAAGTCCCAGCACATTAACAACATGCGGCAAAGTGCCACTAAGCCAGAGCTGACTAAGGTCAAGAAGTTTACTGACAAGCATTACGCAAAGCCAAACCCTCAAATGTATGGGATTGCCAAGGGTCGGAACGTAATTGTTATCCACTTGGAGAGCTTCCAGCAGTTTATTATCGATAAAAAGATTAACGACCAGGAAGTAACACCATTCCTGAACTCTCTTTACCACAGCAATGACACGTATGCCTTTGATAACTTCTTCCACCAGGTTGGTCAGGGGAAGACCAGTGATGCTGAAAACCTGCTTGAAACTAGTACCTTTGGTTTGCCACAGGGTTCACTGTTTGCCACCCTTGGTAGTGACAATACCTTCCAGGGTGCACCAGCGATCTTGAACCAGCGGGCTGGCTACACTAGTGCTGTTTTCCACGGTAACGTTGCTAGTTTCTGGAACCGGAATAATGTCTACAAGAACCTTGGCTACCAATACTTCTTTGATGCCAGTTACTTCGACACGTCTGGTGACAAATCGACTGGTTACGGACTAAAAGATAAGCTGCTATTCAAGGATTCGGTCAAGTACCTGCAGAACTTGCAGCAACCGTTCTATGCTAAATTCATTACGGTTACCAACCACTTCCCGTATGACCTTGACGATGAAGATAAGGATCCTAACTTCCAGACCACAGATACTGGTGATGCCAACGTTGATAACTACTTTGTCACCGCCCACTATCTTGACCAATCACTTCAGGAATTCTTTAATTACTTGAAGAAGACCGGGGTCTACAACCACTCGATTATTATGATCTATGGTGACCACTATGGGATTTCAAATAGCGAAAACACCTCACTGGCCAGCGTTCTCGGTAAGAGTGCTGATAGCTGGACCGACTTTGATAACGCCCAGCTCCAACGGGTACCATTGATGTTTGTTATTCCAAATTCTGGCGGCCATGGTAAGATTTACCATACCTATGGTGGTGAAGTCGATGTTTTGCCGACCCTCCTCCACCTGCTAGGAATTAGCTCAAAACGCTACATTCAATTTGGGACCGACCTCTTTTCTAAGCAACACAGTCAAGTAGTTGCTTTCCGGAACCAGGACTTCGTTACCCCTCACTTTACCAGTATCAGTGGCAAGATCTACGACAATAAAACCGGTAAAGTTGCTAAGCTAACGAAAAAGCAGAAGGAACGGCTAAAGAAGGATCAGGACCTGGTAGCAAAGGAACTTAGTCTGTCCGACTCACTAAATGAAAAGAACCTCCTTCGTTTCTACCATCCGAAGGGCTTTAAGGCAGTTAACCCTGCAGACTACAACTACTCAAACGGGTTAAAGCGGGCCCAGAAGATTGAAAAGAAGAAGGGACATAAGTCTACCAGTATCTATAGCCAGAACGGTGATCGTTCAACTGTTAATGACTACAGTACTGATGCACCTGAGCAAAACCACTCCTCAACTGATTCTAACCGGATTAAGATTACTAACCCTGATGCAAATAATAAATAGTGGAGCTGTGCCACAACCGGGTTGTGGCACGCGATATCTCTGTAATATTTGGAGTTAAAAAAAGGATCCGTGACAAAACCGAGTTTTGTCATGGATCCTTCCTAATTTTAAAGTGAATAATGAGTATAAGAACCTTGTTCGACGTCGGACTTTTGAATACTCATAAAGGCATTCGGGTCCTGATCCCGAATTAGGCTCCGTAAAAAGTTAAGCTGACCACGCGGGGTTACCACCATGATCACGTCAGTTGGTTTCCCGGTATATGCCCCTTCACCATTGAGGACGGTTGCCCCGTGGGTAAAGAGCCGCAACTGCTTGATGACCTTATCAGCCTTCTTGGTAAAGATCACGACCATTACATCTTTTTGGGAGGCAAATGCGTAATCCATCAAGGCATTAACAATTAACATCCCGATCAATGAATAGACAATCCGGCCTGGGCCAAAGAAGAACAGTGTCAGCAGAAGGATAAAACCATTGATAACGTTGGAAAAGAAACCAACATTTTTGTGGAAACGACGCTGACAGTAAGTAGTAAGAATATCAATGCCACCAGTTGTAAAACCGTTGTTGAAGCACCAGCCAACACTAAAACCAATCAAGGTGGAACCAATAATCGTGTTGGTTAAGGGGTCCTTAACTAGGACCATCGTTGGAATGATACCCAAGAAGATAATGTTTGAGAAAACGGCGATTCCCGAAAAAATAATGTAACGGAAACCAAACACCCGCCAGGCAAAAATAAATAATGGCACATTAAAACACGTCACCAGCAGGCTCATACTAAGGTGGGGTGCCAGGGCGTGAACTAACTGGGCAATCCCCAGTAAACCTGACGAATACGAATTTACAACATTTAAGAAATCATTGACGGCAAATGCTGACAAAAAGCCATACAATACCGCAACAAAGACCGCCTTCACAGTCTTTTTAACATCAATTTTCCTTGTGGCTGACATTGATATCATCCCTTCTTTATTCAGAATAATACTTGCCAACCCATTCTATCATTTTCTAAAGTAAAGGTCCCTAATTTCTCCATAAGAAATTGATGAGAAGCCGGTCAACTTGCGGGTTGTTGTGGAGCTTAGAATGACGAGCTTTAGCACCCGTAATTGTTTTGACCTGGTATGACTTAGCCCTGCTAGCAACCAGGTACTTAAGCGACAGTGATGAGACATTAGGAACTGTACCATCGGTGTGACCGCCAATATCACCAATGATGTTCAGGACGGCAACCTGACCCTTCGGATAGGTTTGCCGGGCCTTGGTCATCTCACGGTAGGTCGCATTTTCCTTGTTTGGCTTGCCCGCACTGTTCAATTTTAGTCCTGCTGGCTGCCGAATTGCCGCCGGTACCCGGTCGAAATTCAATCCTGCAAAGTGCCCAGCAATATCTACTTGCTTTTGCAGTTGGGGCATTTTCTTGTTCTGCCCATTTTGGATCATGTAGTAAATAATCGAAATATTTCCCAGGGAATGACCGACCATGTTGAGCTTGGTGATCCCGTATTTCTTTTGGAGGAGTTTCACCACGTTGGTAGCGTAAACACCGTGCTTAGCAAAATCAAGCTGACGATTATTATCGTAGTTAACTTCCACAATAGGATTGATTGCTCCTTTGTGCATTGTTCCGTGTAACGTCACCTTACCGGCGTTAGTTACGTCAGCACGAATAATCGTGTTCGTCACGCCTGCCCGTTTAGCCGCATTCGCCATGTGTTCTTCGGCGTGGTAGCTGCTCCCACCACCATGGAAGAAGAGGGTCGGTGTCGTAGACTGGACATAGCGACTACTCTTTTGCTGATGCCACATTGCACCACCAACTATTCCTGCAATTACCACTACTACTGCGGCTATTAACCATCCCCGCTTTTTCATCTCATCACCTGCTTAATTAGTGCAAAAGTCGTTGCCAGAAATTACCAACCGGAACTTGTTCACTAGTGTAAAGGTCGTAAGTCAGTGGTTCATTATCAACGGTTTTTACATCTGGGCTTGAAACTTCCAGCTCGCCAATTCGTTCATTATTCCGTACTGGGGCAAGAATCTTATCGTTCTTACTGTGCTTATTAAGCTTTACCGCCAACGTGTAGTGGTCGGTGGCCTTTTTGCCCCATACGCTAACCTTTTGCGGTTTAACGGTGACCGTCCGCTGGTTCCCATTTTCAACCTTCTGCGTGTGCAGGCGCTTTGGCAACGTAATCTGAGAAGTGTCCATCTGCTTTAGCTTACTGTAAAGCTGCTGGGTAGCTGTAAAGCGCGAATCCTTGTCGCTACCATTGGCATGCAGGACAACAGTAATTACCCGGTGGCCACGGTAGGTCCCGGTGCTGACAAAGGATGTACCCGCGGCGTCTGAAGTCCCCGTCTTCAAACCGTCAATTGTGACCCCCTTCACGGCATACTGGTCACCTGGCAGCATCTTGTTAAGGTTATCTGCTTTAACCGACTTATTCTTGGAAATAAAGAAAGTGGCATTCTTTTGGGCAGTTACTTGTAAGAGCTGGGGATAAGTTCGAACAAGGTAGCGTGACAGGATCGCCACATCACGGGCCGTCATTGAATTTTCCGCCTTATTAGAGTAGTTGTCTAACTTTAGCCCCTTCAAGTCGCCGTTAGTCAGGCCGACTGGATTGACAATGGTGTAATTTTTCAACCCAATCTCCTTTGCCTTCTGGGCCATCTTCAGGTTAAATTCTTCCATGCTGCTGCCATCGGCACTAGCCAAGGCCAGGGTTGCCCCATCAGCCGACTTTACCATTGCCGCATTCAGCAATTCCGTGACCGTGTATGATTCGCCCTCTTGGATCCCAATTGCCGAATAATTAGGGTCATTGGCAATCGCCGCAATATCTGATGAAACCTTTACCTTCGTGTTTGGGGTAATGTCCTTTTGCTGGAGCTCATCATGGATTACCGCCACCGTCAACAGCTTACTAATCGAAGCAATTGGTAACTTCTTATTAGCGTTTTGCTCGTATAATACTTGGCCGGTTGTCGCATCAATCATCATCGCTGCCGAAGCATTAATCCGATTGCTGGCACTGGCGCCACTGGTTGCCATTCCAAGGACCAATGGTATCATCATTATAAACAGAAATAGTTTTTGCAGAAATTTTCTCCCCGTCATACTTAGTCTCCTATTATTACTTTGTGCTAAGATAGCCACATGTATTTTACTACAAAGGAATGTAACCATGAATAGCGAGTTAAAACGAATCAGCCTAATTACCGCCGTTATTTTCCTAATTTCGGTAATCACCATTAACATTCATACTTATTTTGATGCTGGCAAATACATTCCCGAAGCCAGCCGGAGCAGCCAGGTCCGCAACACCAATCTCCTCCGCAAAGCTAAACTTAACCATCCTTCTGAGCGCAAGCATTACCCTGACTTAGCCAAAAAGAAAAAGCTCCGCGTCATCGCAGAGCCTACCCTTAACCGGGTTTATATTCTTAATGGGCACAGGGTAATCTACATAATGCATGCAAAGATCAATGTTCGGCCCGGTAAGTTAGTTAGCCAGGGAAAGTCGGGACAGGAACTGTACCAAAAACAGGGAAAGCAATTTATCTCCGGCGTCAACTGGACCGAATTTGGCCACCACTATTATTTTGAGGCCGTCGTTACCGCGAATAACCAGCCCGTCAAACGGCAATGGCTTGCTAAAGCTACCGCAGTTCCCGATAGCATCCAACTTTCGATTCCGGATGCCCGGTGGATCCAAGGATTACCTAAGAACACACCAGTTATAATTCGCTAGGAGGTGCCAACGTGTTTTTTGATTACTTTCCGCCCAAATTTCTGAAGGAACTGGCCATCTGTAACGTTGAATTGATCCTCGTAACCTTCATCTACAACTTGTTAACCTACCTTATCCCCCTTGTCCGGATTAGACTCGGTAGTGCTATCATCATTTTAATAATTACCAACCTCATTATTCTTGGGTTAAAGTTTACCCATTTCAGTATTAATCATCGCTAATGACCACCTTGGTGCCGACTGGAACCGTTGTTGATAGCCACTTAGCATCAGGTACGGATAAACGAATACAGCCGTGTGAGCCCTGGGTTTTGCCCAGCTTCGCGGCTTCTTTTTGGTTATACTTACCACCCTTTTCGGTAGGAACGCTGTGAAAAAGGTAAGTACCGTGGTTCAACCATGACACATAATAGTTTGCTCCTTCGCCAAGCTTAGCATTGTAGAACTTATCGCCACGTTGTTTTTGAATGTAGAACGTACCGGTTGGGGTGAGACTCTTCTCCTTGCCAGTTTTACTATCAATCTTATAGATTCCACCAGTACTGTACATGGTATAGATCCGCTTTTTCCCATCGTATATGTAGGTCCGGTTGCCACGAAGGCTCACCTTAATCCATAGATTCTTGGCGGCCTTCAGGTTGGGGTACGGAGTGGTCTGTGATGACTTTTGCCAGTCAATTGGCTTCCGCATGTGGCTACTTTCGGTTTTAGCAACCCGTTTTCGGGCCCTTCTCGTCTCCATTCGTGCCTCCCGGGCAGCCCGGATTGCCTGCTCCCGATGAACAACGTGGACACGGTGAACCATTACCGCCCCCACCACTAGTGCGCAAAAAAGAATATATATTAAATGTTTTAGCTTCAAAGTCATTAGTAAGTTCTACACTTTCGTTTACAATTAAATAAAACAACTTTATTATATTAATAGCGGAGTAATATTACAATTGCTCATTCAATTAATAAATAATTTGAAGATGGGGATTAAAAATGCGCGATAATCTTAAGGTTTCATATTTGACGGCTCTCCTATTCTTCATTGTTGCCGTAATATACGTCAACTTAGGATAATGGGGAGTTTATTATGCGTAAAATTAAAGCAATTTGGGGATACATCGTTACTCATAAGTGGTCAAAAGATATTTTACGGGCAAACCTCTTTTATTTTGTACTAGTTGCCCTTTATGACCTGTTGCATTTTTCCTTACGTCCAGTGGGCTGGGGCGTTTGTTTTAAAATGTGGTTCTTGATGAACCTGTGCCTCCTTTTTAAGTTAATTCTTGATATTATTGATAAACTAATAAAGCGGAACCGGACTTCCTATTAAGAAGTCTGCTTCCGCTTTTTATTATCCAATATTCATCGATGAGCTGTGAACGGCCATCTTTTTGTCTGGGTATAGTTTCTTAGCTAATGCAGTAACCGCAGCCGGTGCTTCACCAAAAGCTGATGCAATCAAAGCTACTTTCCCGGGATAAGTTACCCCATCCCCAATTGCATAAACACCGTCAACACTAGTTTGCATCGTCGAGTCGACCTTAATTAAGTTCCGTTCATTATCCAGGTCTAATGACCACTTATTAAGGGCCGCGTTATCTGACGTAAAGCCAAAGTTAACGATTACCTGGTCCACATTTAACGACTTAACTTCATCGCTGCGCCGCTTCTTCAATTCCATCGTGACACTCTGGTCATCTTCAACCTTGATCCCCTTTGGCAGGTAGGGAGTCAATACATTAACCTTGGACTCCTTCAGTTTTGTTACGGTGTGTTCAAGGCCCCGGAATTCATTCCGCCGGTGAACCAGACTTACTTCTTTAGCAACTGGTTCGAGCATTAGGGCAACGTCGATGGCAGAGTCACCACCGCCAAGGACAACTACCCGCTTGCCAGCATAATCTGCTGTGTGGTTTACGAAGTAGTGAAGCTGGTGCCCTTCTGCTACATCCGCCCCATCAAGACTCAGCTTCCGTGGCGTAAATGCACCATTACCAAGCGCAATGATGATTGACTTAGAATGAGATACCCGCTGCGCTGACTTGATGGTAAAGGTACCGTCGTCTTCTTTAATTACGTCCTCAACCGTTTCGTTAAGGAACTGGTCAATCGGTGCCACTTTCATTTGCTGCTTTAAGCAGTCAACTAATTCTTGACCGGATACCCCCGGCATGCCAGCAACATCCCAAATTTTCTTTTCTGGGTACAGTGCTGCCACCTGGCCACCTAATTGTGGCAGGCTCTCAATTAGTTGAGCTTTCAGTTCATGTAAGCCGCAGTAAAAAGCAGCAAACATTCCTGCAGGTCCACCACCGATTATTGTTACATCATACATTTCTTCTGCCATTATTAAAGTTCCTTTCACTTTTCGCTGTCTTAATTATATCATTACTAATTGTTAGCAGCACTAGTTTGACCTACTGGGGAGTTTCTACGCCATGATTAAAATAAAAGCGGCCTTAAGCCCGATCAACCAGGCTTCAAGTCGCTAATTCTTGTGCTGTGCCGCACAGTGCATGTTTTATAATGGCACAGATTTATGTCTCCCTAATAAGACAAATCCCTAAATAGGTTACGCTTAAAAAATGAATATAATCTATTCAAATAAAAGAATAAGTGCAACGTACCGTGCCATTTTGCCACCACCTAACTAGAAAATCAACCCTTTATTAATTAAACCGCTAAAGTAATAGTTTATTGGTAAAAGGTTTGACGTGCTGATATATCAATGTTAAGCTTTTGGTAAAAGCGCTACCATGAACATTGTGTTTAGGGTTGAAGTACTTTAAGATGTATTTGTAGATAAAATTTTTAGTTAAACTTTTGGAGGGACAATTTATGGCAAAAAGAAAAATGATCCTTGATTTGGATACTGGTGTTGACGACTCCTTAGCAATTGCCTATGCACTGGCAGATCCTGAAGTTGATTTAATTGGGATTGTTAGCTCATATGGTAACAACCTGCTCGATGTCTGTGCAGAAAACAGCTTGAAGCTTTTGGAATTATTAGGTCACACTGATATTCCTGTCTTCAAGGGCTTGCCACACTCCAGCACTTCAGACCACTTCGACGTAATGCAAGTTTCCAAGGATATCCACGGTAACAACGGGATTGGTGAAGTTGAATTACCTGCACCAAAGCGTTCCATCGAAGAAGAATCTGGTGTTGACTTCTACATTGACGCAGCTCACAAGTACGGTAAGGACTTAATCATTATCCCTACTGGCCCAATGACAAACCTGGCTGCTGCCTTAAAGAAGGACCCAGAAATTGCTAAGTTAATTGGTAATGTTACCTTCATGGGTGGTGCATTAACAGTTGATGGTAACGTTACCCCTGCTGCCGAAGCAAACATCAACCAAGATGCAAAGGCTGCTGATGAAGTCTTCAAGTCTGGAATGCCGCTGACGATGGTTGGCCTGGACGTTACCCTGCGGACCCTCTTGACCAAGAAGGAAACCCAACAATGGCGTGACCTTGGCACCAAGGCTGGTAAGGCATATGCTGACATCACTGACTTCTACATTGATGCCTACTACAACCTCGACATTGACAAGCGTGGTTGTGCTCTTCACGACCCACTGGCAGTTGGTGTTGGTATCGACCCATCATTCGTATCCACTATCAGCCTCTTCATGCGTTGTGAATACGACCCAGACAGCCCATACTACGGCCGGACTGTTGGTGACAACGCCAAGTTGAACGACCCTAACCCTAACGTTAAGGTTGCTGTTAACGTTGATAAGGAACGTTACCTGAAGGTCTTCATGGACCACTTGACTAACTTGTTCAAGGAAAACTAATAACAACTTAATAAATTAAAATAGTACGGGATTATGACTTCATAGTCCCCCACACGAATACAAATAGGAGGTCCAGAGTTCGGTTTTGCCGGGTTCTGGACCTCCTATTTATGTACTGCGCCATTCGTTCTTGACGTTATGGACCCTCCTTTCTTTTGACTGTAATCAACGGTACTTTTTAAATATTTAAAAAAATAGGGTATAATTATCAAAAGTTTAAAAAGGAGAGAATGAGAATGAAAATTGCCGCTTACAGTGTGGCCGCGTCCGAGAAGCCATACTTTGAACAATGGATGAAAAAGAATAATGTTGAAGTTAAGCTGATCGACAAGCCACTTTCCATCAATAACCTTAACGAGGCTGCTGGCTGCATTGGTGTCTGCCTTCAGCAAGCACCTAAATTAGGTGATGAAAGCTTCTACCAACGTTTTGCTGAAATGGGTCTCAAATACATCGGTGTCCGGACCGCTGGAATTGATTTTATCGACCTTGCAAGTTGCAAAAAATATAATATCAAGGTCACCAATGTACCAGCCTATTCACCACGAGCCATTGCTGAAATGGGCCTGACCCAGGCTCTTGCCCTCCTGCGGAAGCTTGGTGAATACAAGGAAACGATGGCGGAAGGTAAATTTAGCCTTAACCCTAACCTTGTCAGCAACGAAATCTACAACCTAACAGTTGGTTTAGTCGGCCTAGGGCACATCGGTGGCGAAACCGCCCGTCTTTACCGTGCACTTGGGGCAAACGTAATTGCCTACAACCGGAGTCATAAAATGGAATATGAGTCTGTCGTCGAATACACGGACTTACAGACGGTCATCGAAAAGTCAGATATCATTTCACTCCATACTCCATTGACACCACAAACTAAAAATATGATTGGGGCAGAACAATTAAGGGCAATGAAAAAGGACGCAATCTTAATCAACATGTCCCGTGGTGGCCTTGTCGACACTGCTGCTTTAATCGATGCACTACAAAAGCATGAAATTGCTGGCGCTGGTTTGGATACCCTGGCCGATGAAGCCAAGTTCTTCCGTAAAGATTTGCCACTCGACCAGGTTCCCGCTGACTACAAAACTTTAGCGGCAATGCCGAACGTAATCGTCACTCCCCACGTCGCTTTCTACACCACCACAGCCGTTGAAAACATGGTCAACATTGGTCTTGATAATATTTATCGGCAGGAAGAAAATTAGTCTCGACCCTATTCGAGTTTTTCAATAAAAAATGAGCACGCCTTAGTGGTAGCCAACTTGACTGCGCTAAGGCGTGCTCATTTTCTGTCATTACGTAATTAGATCACATAAAATTCCGAACCACCAGTGAAACTGCAAGGATCAGTGCACCGACCCCCACCAAGATTTGCATTAACCGACCTGGCAAATGACGAACAATAATGGGGCCTAAAATACCGCCGACGATATTACCAATGAATAGCGGAATAACAAAATTCCACTTAATCGTCGTTTCAAAGGCAAAAATAATTACCGCAATCGTGTTAGTCACTGTCATGGCCACGTTTTTTAACGCATTATTAACCGCAAAGGTCTTCTGACGGTTAACCACGGAGAGTAAGGTCAGCATTAAGACGCCGGCACCAGCATTAAAGTAACCGGCATAGATTCCAACCAGGAAAACACCAATAACCGTTAAGGCATTGTATAGCCGGCTTTTTCCTAACGACTGGGTATTAGCCGCCATTGCCTCCTGGGCCTGCCGTGGCCGGTGTGGGAATAGCAGGATCACCCCTGCGATCCCAATACAGAACGGGACTAATTCTTGAAATAATTTCCCGGGTAATGCAAAAAGCAGAAATGCGCCAATAATTGCCCCGACAAAGACCAGTGGGATAATCATCCACATCTGCTTACGGTCATTGCGCAATTCCTTGGTTGACGCCGCAATTGAACTATATGCACTACCAACCGTAGACCAGGCGCTGGTAACATTGGCAAGCACTGGTGGCAGGCCCATTGCCAGTAATGCCGGGTAGGAAACAAGCGAAGCTAACCCGGCCGCCGCGCTAATAATCCCCGCAACGATCCCAATAACAACTAATAAGATAAAGAAGGTAATTCCAGACATTATTTTTCTCCCATTCGTAAAATCCAAACAGTGATTATTCTACAACGCTTCGCAGATAATCTGAATACTTTTGCTTATTTGAATTTATTATTAATCCCCTGTATAATCTGCAGTGAGATTAATACGATGTCTGGGGTGCCGCATGGCTGAGATGATACCCATTGAACCTGACCTGGTTAATACCAGCGGAGGAAGATTCGGTAAGATCAATTCATGAATGAGTTTAAATGGGACCTCGTATGCTTTTTTTGGCATTGCGAGGTTTTTATTTTACCTAAGACCGCCTTAATCTTATTTTCAAAATAAGGAGTGTCTTACGATGCACAAACATACTTTTCACTTACGCGATATTATTTTACTAGCCCTGATTGCAATTATTTTTGGGGTGATTTACTACGCTACCGGCTTTATTTATAACGCCCTAACCGTCGCCCTAACACCCGTGGGCTACGGTCCAATGGCCAATGATATTACAATCGGTATCTGGTGCATGGCCGGACCACTCGCGGGCTTTTTACTCCGGATCCCAGGCTCTTCTTTCCTTGGCGAATTTCTTGGTGCGGCCGTTGAAATGTTCCTCGGCAACCAGTGGGGTGCTGCCAACCTTATTTCAGGTGTTGTGCAGGGGCTGGGAACCGAGCTTGGCTTTACCCTTACCCTCTACAAGTTTTACAACTGGCTGACAGTCATTCTCACCAGTTTAACCGCTACCTTTGTTACCTTTGGCTGGGATTGGTTCCGGAATGGGTATAACCATTTTGCGCCACACATGCTGGTAGTTATGTTGGTGGTTCGCTTCTTATCAATGTTTATTTTCTCAGGGGTGCTCGTTAAGCTAATCGCTAATTTACTTAAACGCGCCCACGTCATTAAGAGGTAGTCATGAAAGAGCTAATCAACGTTCACAATCTTACATTTTCTTTTGCAGAGCAGGAACCAGTCTTGAAAAACGTTAATACTGTTTTCCCGGCCGGGCGAGTAGCCTTATTAACGGGCCCTTCCGGTTGCGGCAAATCAACTTTCTTGCGTTTAATTGCCGGGCTGCTCCCAAAGTATGGCGGGACGGTCACCACCGGCAAGATCGATTTTAACGGTCAGCAGCCAACCGTGGGCATGCTCTTTCAAGACCCGTTGATGCAGTTTGCACTTGATACACCGCGACACGAGCTCGAGTTTGTACTAGAAAACGAACGGGTCCCCCGGGATGAAATTGCGGGACGGGTGGCAAGCGCGCTATCTTTCGCCCACATTACTGAACTAGCCGACCGCCAATTAACAGCCTTGTCCGGTGGTCAGCAGCAGCGGGTGGCACTGGCCGTGGTAATTGCCCGTCAGGCAAAAATCTTGCTCCTTGACGAGCCGTTCGCCAGCATTGACGAAGCAAACCGTCATTTTCTGATTCAGCAGCTCGACAAACTAGTTAACGAACAGGGGATAACGGTCCTGATCGCTGACCATGACTGCCATGGCTACCAACAGCTCCACCCACTGGTTTATCAAGTTACCGGGGGTCAGGTTCAGCAGCTTTCACCGACAAACAGTCAGCAGTTTCTTGATGAAGCCGACTGCATCGCCAGACAGCCACTACAAACGCAACTGCCATTAGCTGATGACATTGCAGCACTGGCTCTTGACGAAGTTACCATTGGCCGTGGCGACGAACAGCTACTTTCAATCCCCCGGCTAAAAATTATTGAGGGAAAAGTAACGTTAATTACCGGGCCTAACGGGAGTGGCAAGTCAACCTTTTTTGCGGCCCTCGCCCGCTTGTTACCTTATCACGGTAATATTTCTTACCTTGGTACTAGTATCCAAGACTTTTCCCGTCGTCGTTACCGGCAAGAACTCGGTCTCGTTTTCCAGCACGCTAATGACCAATTCCTTAACGTGACAGTAGAAGAAGAGCTCGCCTTAAGCAAGAAAAACGGTACGCATCCCTACTTTAAAGACCACCTAGCAGCGGCCTTGCAGTTGCTAAACCTTACCGGCCTTGAAAAACGGGTTGTTTATTCCCTTAGCGGGGGCCAACGGAAAAAGCTCCAATTGCTATTAATGCTGATGATGGGGCAATCAGTTCTCTTGATGGATGAACCCTTTGCCGGCCTTGACCAAAAATCACTGCAAAATATCTTTACACTTATCCACCAGGCACAAAAAGTACGGCCGCAAACTTTACTGGTAATCAGCCACCAATTGGCCGGGATTGACCAACTAGTCGACTTCCACCTTTGCTTAACTGGCCACCAGCTTATCTACCAAACGGGAGGTCACCATGAATCCTAGTTTAAAACTATTTCTTGCCCTAATTATTTCCCTGGAAATAACTTTTACGACCCACCTTACTGGTAATATTTTAATTATCGTAGCCGCACTTGCGTACTTAATTCTTTCACGGGTGCCGGTAACTAAGATTATTAAGCCATTGTTGATTACCTTAATTCCAGCTGCTGCACTGTTTTCAACAATTGCCTTTTTCTCACCAGAACACAACGTACGGTTTGCATGGGTACTAGTAAGTCGGCTGTATTGCTACGTATCTGTGGGCGCCGCGGTTACGCTGACCACGCCTAAGCTGGACCTAATCCACTCCCTGGAACAAAATTGTCACCTTCCTAGCAAGTTTGCCTATGGCTTTTTGGCCGCGTTAAACCTCATCCCCCGAATTATTCAGGCGGTTAAATCCATCCGGGTAGCTGGTGAAATGCGCGGCGTCACCCTCCACTGGTGGTCACCGACGCTCTACTTTAAAGCAATTTTAGCGGCGATTTCCTGGGCCGACCAATTGGCTCAAGCAATGGAAACTCACGGCTTTGTCGAGGGGGCACCGCGGACTGCTGCCCAGGTAATCCCCCTCCGCAAAGTAGATTGGGCCTGCTTTGTGGTAATACTAATCGTTATTCAACTAATATTAATTGCGCTTCCTTGATTTATCGGGCATAATATAGAAAAAGGAAGGACTAAAGAATGAATAATAATCGTATTTCAACCCGGATCGTGAACACGTTATCCTACCTTAGCATTTTCTTCTTACCGGTTATTTTTCCACTGATCGTCTGGGTAATTGCCCGTGCAAGCGATAACCCAACATCAATTACCAGTAACGCGCGAAAGGCTTTTTGGACCCAAATTTTCCCGTTGTTATACGTAATTTTTGCGATTCTCGTATACAGCATTAATGCCTTGCAGGACTTCACGGTTCATTCCGGGGCCCTCTTTGGCATCCTGTTAACTTTTGCACTGCTTATTGCCCTTCTACTTTTCGTTTACAATGTTGCCATGGGCATCAAGATGCTGATTGGCCGTGAATAATTATTGATTTGATGGGACCGTGACAAGGCATTGCTTTGTACGGCCCCTTTTTAATCCATATCTCAACTAAAAGGTGGTATTAACTTATGGGCCTGCTCCTTGGAATCATCTTGCTGTTTACCGCAGTGGTAGTTGCCAACGTTATTCATTTAATTTATCCCAAAATTCCATTATCAATTTACCAAATTATCGCCGGAATTTTGCTGGCTTCCCTACCGACTGCGGCTACTGACTTTACGATGCACCCAGAACTTTTTATGATGGTGGTTATCGCACCACTAATGTTTAATGACGGTCAAAACCAGTCTTTCCGTTACCTAAGCAGTAATTATAAGTCGATCCTGTCAATTTCAGTCGTCTTGGCGCTGGTTACCGTCCTAATTGCGGGTGGGATTTTGCACCTTGCATTGCCAACGGTCTTCCCGTTTGCCCTTGCCTTTATCCTGGCGTCAATTATTACGCCCACTGATGCGGTTGCCGTCAAGTCGATTACCACTAACATGACTGTTCCCGAAAACGTAAACGGTGCTCTAGAATACGAGTCGCTTTTCAATGATGCTTCTGGAATTGTCCTGCTCGACCTTTCCCTAGCAGCCTACCGGTCCGGTGAATTTTCACTTGGCCACGGCCTGTGGATTTTTGCCTATGTCTTCTTTGGTGGAATTATCTTTGGGGCCATCATGGGGAACCTTCTGATTAACCTGCGGCAACGACTAATGCGAAACCACGTTGACATTGGTTCCATCGTGATCCCGATTAACGTAATGACGCCAATTGTTGTTTACTGGCTCGCCGAAGAATTGCACTTTTCCGGGATCCTGGCCGTGGTCTCCGCAGGGATTGTCCATAGTATCCTTTACGACCGTCTGCGGCTAACTTCAACTAAGGTCCAAATGGCGACCACCACAATTTGGACGATTATTTCCGATGCACTTAACGGGATTGTGTTTGTCCTTTTAGGGGTCATGCTTCCACAAGTTCTTCAACGGACCGCTCCCCGGAACCTACTTAACCTAGTCTGGATTGCTCTATTGCTTTACGCGATTATGACTGTCCTCCGCTTCTTGTGGACACGGTTCCGGCTGGTCAACATCAATTCAGCCAAAAAGGACCTTAACCGCGACAGTCTCCTAATGGCTATCGGCGGTATCCACGGGACCATCACCCTTGCCCTGGCTTTTTCCTTACCGGTAATGATCAACCACCACGAATTTGCATTCCGAAATTCAATGATTTTGATTGCGGCCTTTGTAATCTTAATTAGTATCCTAGTGGGAGCCGTCGCCTACCCGCTTATCCTCCCGCCAAAGTCCCGTGAGTACACCGCAGAGGAATTTAGGCAGGCCTTCAACAAGACAGTCCATTACGCGATCAACGCCCTTCACGATGATGACAGTCATCCCCGTGAACGATCAATGGTTGCTGACCAGCTTAGTAGCCAATCGGAGCAATTCCATAGTTTCAACCGTACATTGTTCGAACAACTGGTCAATAAGGCCCACCAAATTGAGTTGGCCACCCTTGATCAATTGACCGCGGATGATGTGATCACGGAAAAGCAGGCCCAGTTTTTCGCCGACTTTGTTACCCGGTCTGTCTTCCGCGGTAGCCGCCATAGTTTTGTTGAATCATGGGTTATCCTTTGGCACCGGGTGAAGTGGCGCCATGCCCGTCGGCGGCGGTTACGGAAACAAGTTAAAAGCAATGGCGCATTAAGTAGTGATACGGGCCACCAGCTCATCACTAAAAATGAACGTGAAGCGATCAATAAGGTTCAAACGCTGATTTACCGTAATATCGAAAAGTACCTCCATTCAATTTCAACGCCAGAAAACGTTAATGAAATTGCCATGGTCAACCACATTTACATGCAAAAGAAACGGTTCTTTAGCCAAGACTTGCAGGTTAATACTGACCTAGTCACCAGTCTGTTTATTGAGGCATTCCAGCTTGAACACTCTTACGTTCAAGAACAACTTGCGGCTGGCAACCTTTCACAGGAACTAGCTAACGCCCTTAACGAACAGATCTCAACTGACGAACTAGTTTACGTCCAGTCACTAGACTAAATAAATCTCCTAGCTAACTTGTATCAGCTAGGAGACTTTTTAATTCACAACAACAAATTTAACAAGTGTGGGATTGTCCCACCCTCGACGATGATCATAATTCCAAGGTAGGCATAGATGAGGGCCATAATCCAGTTGCCAAAACGGCCCAGAAATCTTTTAACAACGGGGACCTGCGAAAAGGCATCCCCGAGCGCCACCAGGATAAAAATACAAATGGTAAACACAACTAGCGTGATGGCCAACTGGCTGCCAGTTAGCGAAACAAAGTACGGGACAAAGAGCCCAATATTATCAGCACCACAGGATGAAACCGTAATTAAAATAATTGTCCATACCAGGTTCTTGTCACGGCGTTCAGCCAGCGTCTGCTTTGCTTCAGTCGTTTCATCACTCTCACCAAATAAGTACTTTATTGCAAAATAGATCGGCACGATTCCCAGCAAACCAAGGAGCCACTTTGCCGGAACGTAGTGGAGAATAAAGGCAAAGAAAAGGCTAATCCCAATCAAGGTGTAAGAGCCAATAAACTGCCCAACAAAAATCTGCCGCCGGTGTTTAGCCGACCGGTATTTTGAGAAGAGCAGCATCAGGATTACTAACAGGTCAAGAGCAGTTGAAGCGTAGAGCACCGCACCAGTAATAATAAGTTTTAGCATGTTTGATAACCTACTTTTCGAAAGCTGTTGCAAACGTCACATTTTTAGTATTTATCCTGCAACATTCAGGAAAAAGAAAAGGCCAGGAAGAACTTCTTCTTCCCCGCCCCTTACAATGTCAGCAAAAAAGCGACTAAGGCCGGTAACAACTGGATTGACCAAATCTTTTTTGTCGCGGTAAAGCCACCATACAGGGCAACAACCATAATAAATACCAGCAACATTTGCCAAACCGTGATCAAAAGCACACCCCGAACAAGCCAGTAGCTGGCGATCATCATCACGCCGAGCGCACCATTGTAAATTCCTTGGTTAGCAAACGAGACCCGTGCTTCTTTTTGACGTGTAAATTCAACTGGCAGGTCAAATGCCCGTGCCTGCTGCTCCGGGCTGCCAAACATTTCAATCAGCATAATACCAATGTGCTCGATTGCCACCAGCATTACCACAAAAATCACTAACATTTTTATCCTCGCTTATTTAACGTATTGGTTTAGGAAACGTGCAACTTGCCGTGGATACTCTTGTGGCTCTTTCTCGTAAGAAGCAGCATGCTTAGCACCCTTTACAATCCACAGCTTCTTTGGCCCCTTTGTCGCCGCGTAGTTCTGGTAAACCATCTTGGTTGGCACAAAGGTATCCTTACTACCATGGATAAAAAGCATTGGTCGGTGATTATGGGCTAACATTTCTGTAGAACTAGCCTCGTGAGTGTAGAAGCCATTCTTCACCCGGTTAATCACACTTAACGACCCAATTAATGGTGCACGTATTACCCGGGGAATATTATACAGGTTTCCCGCTTCATAGTTAAGCTCCGCATTTAGGCTATCGTAGCCACAATCTTCAACAAAGGCCTTCACCTGGTGGGGGAGCTGAATTCCGCTAGTCATCATCGTCGTTGCGCCACCCATGCTGACCCCGAAGATGACAATCTGGCTGTTTTGCCCATTTTTGGCAATTAGCTTCTCGCTCCACTTTCGCACATCATAGCGTTCTGGCCAACCATAGCCAATGTACTTTCCCTGGCTCTGACCGTGCGCCCTAGCATCCGGCATCAAGACATTGTAGCCCAGCTGGTGGAACATGGCTGCATACTCGCCCATCTTTTCCTTCTTGCCCATAAAGCCGTGCAGGATAATAACGTTCTTGGTAGTCTTCTTTGCGGCTGGCAAGTAGTCGGCAACCAGCCGGTAACCACCGCTTGCTGATTCCATGGTCCACTGCTGCTTTGGCGCTTTCTTAAACCACATTTTCTGTGAATACAGCGGGTCACTCCGACTGATCCGGTTCGAATTATTAATAAATGACTTATGGCTCGGTACCATTGCCACCGAGAAGAAATAGCTCCCAGCCGCAAATAATGCAACGGCAATAATGACAATGATTCCGACCAACCACCGCCATAAATGGTGACGGCGTAGACTTGTTTTCTTTTTCAAAATGATTAACCCCGTGTCGTAATTTTATAACGCGAATATTTTAGCACACTTTCTGTTACTTTGTAATATTCATTGCTAGCAAATATGGATTCCAATGTTAAAATAGAAACTGACACTAAAAAGGAGTGAGAGAATGTTTCCAGAAAGACTCCGTGCACTACGTAAGGGCCAAAAAATCACCCTTAAAGAACTGGCAAACCACCTAAACGAAAATCTCGGGCCAAATGAAAAGCCAAATACCGCTTCACAAATCGGTAACTGGGAACGGGGAATCCGGACACCTTCCTATGTTGAGGCCCGGAAACTAGCCGAATTTTTCGATGTTAGTCTCGACTACCTAACCGGGAAGACTGACCGGGATGACTTTGACCTCGGCAAGTTATTCTTCTCCAGTAAGAACCTGTCCTTTAACCAAACAACTTTATCGAATGAGGACCGGTACGAAATTTTTCAACTAATTGATGGCTACTTGAAGGGAAAGAATAACCGCCGCGATACCGATAAGTTTTACGGTAAGCAAGAACAGCTGAATCTGAAATTAAAGTAGTGATTAACAATGAATCCAAAGAAATTAAAGCAATTGAAAAAGCGGGTTAAAAAGGCGCACCGGGTAACTAAAGAAGTTCCTTACATTCAGGAATTGCTTAATTACCGGGACCTCTTTGATGACTTCCCACCGATCAAGTACTTGATCAACAATGCCCTTGAGAGTGACCGGCTCCTTAAGAACGGCTTACTTCCGCAACCACTCCCCCGCTTACTCCTTCCTGATGATATCCAGGACACGATTTTTAAGACTGTTAACCAACAGTACCTACAAGGTGATCCCCGGGGTGATGCCCTCTGGAATAAGTACAACGAGGCGTTGCCAAAGCTAGATAAGGCGCTCCGTAACTTCCGTGACTACTTGGAAGATACTTACGGAATGTGGTCTTACGTGAACGCACCGTTTGCCAAGGCCCTTTCTAACTATCTTAATGGTGAGCCAGTTTTGGAATTGATGGCTGGCAATGGCTATATTTCTAAGGGACTGCGGAATAATAACCCTACCCAAAAGATCTACACGACCGATAGTCAAGCATGGGTAAAGGAGAACGAAACGGGCAAGCACCCGGTTACCAAGATCGAACGCCTTGATGCAATTGACGCGGTCAAGAAATATGGTAATGACGTCAAATTTATTATCATGTCATGGGCGCCAGACAAGCAGGAAACTGATTGGGATGTCCTCCAACTCATTCGCCAAGACTACCCTGACGTCCACTTCTTAGTCATTGGTGAAAAGGATGGCGCTACCGACTCCAAGAAGTTCTGGCAAGAAGCACAGTTAAGCCAGGACGATGAATTAAAGAAGGTCAACCAGCAGTTACATTCCTTTGACCTGATTGACGAACAAATTTACCTTGTAAAGTAAAAGCTTCAGGCATTTAGCTTGAAGCTTTTCTTTATCACAATATGATAGCGCTTCCACATAGACTACGAAAATGAGTTATAGTTAAATAGGACCAGTTTCGCCAATCCTATAAAAATTTCCTTAACTTAATAGCGCTTTACTACTAGTAAAACATGTTATTTTCTTATAGAATGGTCTGGTTGTGAAAAATTAATACTAAGGAGGGCTACTATGAAGTACCGTTTACAAGCAATACTTTTTGTCTTTGTTGCATTCATGCTTGGCTGCAACGAATACATGATTGTCGGTGTCCTACCGGATATCGCACACGAATACAATGATTCACTGTCGCAGTTAGGGCTGCTCGTTACCGTCTTTGCATTGGTCTATGCAGCATTCACCCCAATTATCACCTCACTTGCCAACCGATGGCAACGGCACCGGGTCCTCCTTGCACTAATGATTATTTTCCTAATTGGGAACACCTGGTCGGCACTGGCAACTAACTTTATCTCATTGTTGTTCTCACGGATTCTAACCGCAACGGTGGCTGGGGCAATTATTTCGATTGTCCTCGTTATGGCGAGCTTCGTTGCCCCATATAATAAGCGGGCCAGCCTGGTTTCATGGGTCTTTGCCGGTTTCAGTATTGCCTCCGTCATCGGGATCCCGATTGGTACCATCATCAGTACCCATTTTTCTTGGCACGATAGCTTCTGGATGGTGACGGTAATCACCGTTATTGCGGTAGCCTTTCTCTTCTGGCTGGTACCAAAAGATACGCCCCAGGTAAAGAGTAGCCTGAAAAAACAATTTGTCCTTTTCAAGGATAGCCGGGTACTCTTGGGAGTTATCTTCATTGTTTCAATTTGTGCGGCTGATTACACCATCTACACCTACATCCGGCCATTGATTACTAACGAAATGGGCTTTGATAACACCTGGCTTAACTGGCTCTTATTTGCAATGGGAATCTTCTTCATTATTGGTAATAAGTTTGGTGGCTACCTAGCTGACCGCGGCGGGGTTCACCGTTTACCGGTTATTTACGGGATTATGTTTGTCCTGTACGTGGCATTTGGTCCCCTACTTTCATTTAAGTGGCTAGCAATTTTAGTGGTGGGACTACTTTGCATTGCATTTTCTTGCTACGGTTCCTCGACCCAGTTGATGTTTTTGGATATTGCTGAAAAGGAATATCCGCAATCACTTGATTTAGCATCATCATTAAACTCAATTTTTGCAAATATAGGAATTTCGCTTGGCTCATTCACGGCATCGGAAGCGGTCCACTTCACGACGATGAACCATCTCGGCTACGTAGGCTCAGTTTACGCACTGCTAGCAACGGTCCTCGTAATTGTGCTCAGTCACCGCTACGAGGGAATGAGGTATGAGGTGAAGTAAGGAAAGAAGTGCGGAGCGGCATTAAAGGAGGCGGTTGACTAACGGAGAAAAGGGAGTGGCGCGGCACGCGGCGCTCACTTTTCTTTGTTAGGCTTGAGCCTCCTGCCGCGCAGCACGTTATCATCGAAGTGCGGAGCGGGAAAAAGAGGGCGTAAGACTAGCATGGCAAAATGGGTTAGCGCGGTACGCGGTAATTCATTTTGTTTGCTAGACTCTAGCCCCTCCACGCGCAGCACGTTATCGGAAGTGCGGAGCGGGAAAAAGAGGGGCGTAAGACTAGCATGGCAAAATGGGTTAGCGCGGTACGCGGTAATTCATTTTGTCTGCTAGACTCTAGCCCCTCCCCGCGTAGCACGTTATCAAAAAAACGGCTCCCGTCCACCATCGGACCGGGAGCCATTTGCATTTTAAAATAATAAAGGGATCCGGCCATCAACGGATCCCTTTGCCCACTATAAACAAAGTGCGAAAACGACAAACACTAATGCAGCAACTGCAACGCCAAAGTAAGTTTCTTCTACCATATCGATCATCCTCGCTTCCACGTCTTATTGTAAGCCCTTTCACAATAAAAAGCCAGTGAATAATCAAGAAAATTGTTTTGTCTTATTTTGGGTTAGTTGTCGCAAAAATATTCGATTAAAAAAGGAGCTACTGAAAAAATCAGTAACTCCTTTTGCTGTGTATTGATATTATCGCAGGCAAACGCGCAGTGTCCACTCTGCACGCTGCCGGGCACCTCACAATCCGGTGAGTTAACGTGCCCCACATTCGAAATGTCTAATGGCAGCAATTAGGGTTGCTACCAGACCTCTCGACTCATCGCACTGTCTATTCTAACAGATCCACCGTAAAAGGCAAGAACTTAAGCCCGCGCTTCAACGACGTCAGCCAGGTGTTCTGCCACCCATTCCTGGGCCCGGTTAACCAAACTGGTAATACTACCACCCTGGTCAGTATCATTAGCCAGCTCATCAATCCGCAAGCCAGACTTGTTCACGTCATCGCTTTCCATCACCAGGTACAGGTTAACGGGGTACTCTGGCTCCTGGTCTAATAACTTGGGCAAAAGCCGCTCTGCTTCCGCCATCGGGACATTGATCAGGTTAGCTTCCAGACGGACATTGACGGGGTCCCCCTTCTTCATCTTAACGTTCATCACGTACTGGCCAAGGTAACCTTTATCAACCTGGTCCAGCATATACTGGATTGCCGTCTTCAAGGTCGTCTTTTGCTGTGCCTGAGCAGCCGTCTTCTCAACTTCTTCCGTTGCTACCCGGTCGCCCGTAACTTGTTCTAAGTAATCAGCTACCGTCATTTTCATTTCTTAGCTTGCTCCTCTAACTTTTGGATTCGTGCCTTCGTGTATTCAGCACGTTGCTTGATCCCATAGTAAATTCCCGCACAACCGATTAAAATACCAAGAATACTAAGTCCCTGGATTAAGACGCCGGTAAAACTCGTTCGCGAGTTAACTGTTTGGAAAGCGGCCAAACTGGCAATTGCGAAGTACAAGTTAACCAAAATTGTTGCGTACCCGCAAAAACGCATTTTTACCAGTGCCAGGCCATTAACAATCGCTGCCAGTACGATAAAGACCAGCAAGCGGCCCCATACACTAGCATCTGTGAGTGACTGGCCATGTTGAACAAACATGATGGCATCTAATACAAGGGCAAACACAGCCGCTACCGACGTTACAATAATTACCTTATCAGCATTCTTCATCTCATTACCAACTTTCATTTTGATTGTGACGGAGTGTGGTCCACCCGCCCACTTCTTATTTCCTTGTTCTCGCAGGGGTATACTCTTTTCATTCTACTAGATTCCGGGATAAAGCTCAATCCGCTGACTTAGCTAATCTTTTACTTAATAATGCTTCTAAATAGTAAAAAAATATAACGAAAAAAAGTATAATAGAAGTATGGAATAAAAGATAAAGGAGAATTAATCATGGCAGAAATTTCGCAATACAAAAATATCTTGGTTGCAATTGATGGGTCCAAGGCAACGGCAAAGGTTTTGGATACCGGAATCCGCGCCGCACTGGACAATGATGCCCACCTCGATATCTTAACAATTACCCAGGTGGACCAGATTACGGACGGCTACAGTAACGCTGTCTTAAGTGATGAAGAAACTTACGATGCTGTCAAGGCCACCCAGGGGCGGATGGAAGACCTCAAGAAAAAGGCAACCGAAGCCGGTGTAAAGAGCGTCAACATCCACATCCGGTTTGGGAATCCTAAACGGGTTATCGCCCGTGAATTCCCAGTCGATCACGATACTGACCTTATCGTCGTTGGTGCCTCCGGTGTTTCTGGCGTTGAACGGTTCATGGTCGGTTCCGTTACCAACTATGTTAACCGGAATGCTCACTGCGACGTCCTCGTGGTCCGTACCGGCGACAACAACTAACCATCATGACAAAGAATATTGTGACCGGTCTCGTCGCTCACGTCGATGCCGGTAAAACAACCCTGACAGAAGCATTGCTTTACCAATCTGGCCAGCTCCGCAAGCTCGGCCGGGTTGATAACGGCGATGCTTTTCTTGACCCCGACCAATTAGAAAAGCAACGTGGTATCACCATTTTCGCCCACCAGGCAGAATTGGATTACAAGGACTTAGCCCTTACAATTTTGGACACCCCCGGCCATATCGACTTTGCGGCCCAAACTGAGCAGGTCCTCCAGGTTCTTGACTATGCAGTGCTAGTAATTTCTGCTACCGATGGCATCCAGGGTTACACTCGCACATTGTGGTCCCTCCTCCGCCGCTACCACGTTCCTGCCTTTATTTTTATTAATAAGGTCGACAGCGTGGGCGCCGACCCGGCTGGCGTTATCCAAGAATTACAAGCCGAATTTTCCGCCGGCTGCATTGATTTTACGAGTGGAAAAGTTACGACCGGCGACACGGCGGAAGCAATTTCCATACAAGACGATGACGTGCTGGAGAAATACCTCGATGCCGGTGAACTAACTTCTGAAGCGGTCCGGCAGTTAATCAAGCAACGGAAAGTGTTCCCCTGCTTCACCGGGTCGGCCCTTAAGATGGAAGGCATTACCAACCTACTTGATGGTTTACAGGAATGGACACTGGTGACCCCACCAGCGGAAGGGTTTGCGGCACGAGTCTTTAAGATTTCCCACGATAAGAATGGCAACCGGCTGACCTGGGTACGGGTGACTGGTGGCACGCTGAAAGCGAAGAGTGAGATTCTTCCTGGTGAAAAGGCAGACCAGCTTCGGGTTTACGATGGTGATAAATTTACCATCCAGCAAGAAGTTGCTGCGGGTGGCGTATGTGCAATCGCTGGCCTAACCTCCTCCTTCCCTGGACAAGGGCTTGGCGGGCAGGCCGATAACCCGCAGCCGCAGTTGCAACCCGTACTTTCCTATGCAGTAAAAGTTGGCGACCGGGACCCGCACGTCTGTTTGAAGGCCCTCCAAGAGCTTGCCGACGAAGATCCCCAGCTCAAGGTCGAGTGGTCTAGCCACCTCCAGGAGATTCACGTCCACCTAATGGGTGAGGTTCAACGTGAGATCCTAGAACAATTACTCACGGAACGGTACGACCTACCACTCAAGTTTAGCCAGGAACAGATCCTCTACCAGGAGACTATTGACCAGGCGGTTGAAGGGGTCGGCCACTTTGAGCCCCTCCGTCACTATGCAGAGGTCCACCTCCTGCTTGAGCCGGGTACGCCCGGGAGCGGCCTTGTCTTCGCGGATAACTGTCGTGAAGATATTCTTGACCACAATTGGCAGCAGCAGATTATGACCAGCCTGGCAGCGAAGGAGCACCGGGGTGTACTGACTGGCTCACCATTGACTGACGTTAAGATTACGTTGGTCGGTGGGAAAGGAAGTATCGTCCACTCGGTTGGCGGCGACTTTCGCGAGGCTACCTGGCGGGCAGTTCGGCAAGGATTAATGGAGTTGCGTGCTGGTGGCCACGATGTGTTGCTTGAACCGTGGTACCAATACCGGCTAACCATCCCCCAAGACCAGGTTGGTCGGGCAATTAATGACCTGCAAAAGATGGGCGGCACATTTAAGATGGCACCAAATGACGGTGGTACAATGGCGGTCCTCACGGGAACGGCACCGGTAGCCACAATGCGTGATTATGCAACGAACGTCCGCAACTACAGTCATGGTCAGGGACAGCTTGACTGCGTCGTCAGTGGTTACCAGCCATGTCACAACGCAGAAGAGGTCGTGGCAGAGAAGGATTATGAGCCAACTGCCGACCTGCCAAACACTCCCGATTCAGTATTCTGTGCCCATGGTGCCGGTTACCCCGTCAAGTGGGACCAGGTTCCATCAATGGCACATTTTCCTTATATGAAATGAAAAAGGATCGTAAGGTGATTATAATGGACTCGGTTAAGAGTAAAAATAAAAAGATCCAAGTGAACGTCAATCGCAAGTTAGCTGCCAAGGCAGAAAACATTATGGATGAAATTGGCTTGAATCCAACTGTAGTTATAAATGCACTATATAAAGAAATTGTTGCAACCGGAAAAATCCCACTAAGCTTTTCTTTAACAAAAGAGCAGCGCGCCGAATTAGAATTACGTGATGCGGTTAAGGATATCCCTGTACATCGCGTAAAATCCAAGAAAGACTTAGAGGAATTCTTTGATGATGAAAGTTAATCATATATATACCGCCTACGTCTCATGGAATAATTCTGGAAAAAGGAGGCCAGTTTTAATTTATAAAGATACTAAATACACAGTGGTCGTTTTTAAGATAACTAGTAAATATAAAAAAGGATTAAGCAGAAACCCAGAATCTGCTTAATCCTTTTCGTTTTTCACCCGGAAATTATGGTGTAGGCCATGCCACAAGTGTCGGTCCGCGATCCCAATCAACGGTCCGTTGCAAAGCAGGCAGAACACGGTCCCGATATTCACCGAGTACACGTGGTGGGTAAATACCACCGTTACAATAATTGCCACTAACGGGACCAGAAAATTAACCAGCTGGGCAACCACCACCCGGCCCTTAAAGTAGATGAAACGTAAAATATTAGTCGTATCATCATTCGGGTGCATGATTAAATTAGCACGTTGGTAAAGCGAAATTGCCGCACAGAAGATTACCACACCGGTAAAGCACAGCACTATCCGAACCAGCAGCGGCCAGTGTGGAATGCCCACCCAGCTAAAGAAGGCAATAAATACATCAATAAAGTAGCTAAAGCCCGCAATAAAGGCCACCTCACCAAAGAAGCGCCACTTATCCCACTGCCGAATCAGCAGCTGGTTAGCCACCGCTACCAGAACCCCAACGATAAACATCACCATCCCTACCGAGAGATGGGTCAAGTAGGCAAGGTTAACCTCGGCCGCGGTCCACGGCGCCGCACCCATATTGGTCGCCACCGTTAGCCCATTACCAAACGCATTAACCACCAGCCCCAGTAAGAGGGCAAACACCCGGGTGGTCATCGAATTATTAGCATTCACAAGCTCATTCTTCTTTCTCTACCTGCAACAGTAATCCATACAGTGCACCTAACAAGTTCGCTTCATTACCAAACTGGGCGGCCTCAATCTCCGGCATCTGGACATCATCATGAAGCCGCCGGTCACCATCCTGGAGAAGCTTAAATTGGTGCCGGATCTCACTGACAACTACTGGCTGCGCACTAATGCCACCACCAATTAGGACCCGCTCCAGGTCAACAACTGCCTGGACGTTTATGAGGAGCACAGCCACCCGGCGGCAAAAGGCCGTAAAGATCGCCCATGCTTGCGGGTCCCGGTTGTTAATCTCAACGAACGCCCGGCGGCCATCCTTCTTATCTGGCAAACCACAGGCCGTGGCGACTGCCTCAATCATTTTCACCGCCGAAGTGCTTGCCCCCACCGTCGCTTCATGAAGGTCATGATAGTCGTGGTTATTCACAATTGCACTGAGTTCACCAGCCCGAAAATGGGGACCGACGAAAAGGCGCTGGTTAAGCATTAATCCGCCGCCGACCGACGTACCGAGCGTAACCACGGCACCGCTGTTTATCCCATTGAGCCGTCCTAACCACATTTCTGCAAGGGTTGCACAATTGGCATCATTACCAACAAACACCGGTAAGCCAGAGAATTGACGGAGGTAGTCGGCAAAGGCAAAGTTACCCATAAAACCAAGGGCACCAGTAAACTGCACAATGCCGGTCCGGGGGTCCACAATCCCGGGAACGCTGACGCAGAGCGCATTGACGCTCCGGTTAGCGGTGATGATTTGCTTGATTACCGCAAGGAAGGCCCCCTTTTCGCGTGGTGTCGGCGTCTTCGTGCTGCTAATGATATTTCCAGAATGATCAATTCGGGCTCTCTTGATTGACGTGCCACCAATATCAATACTTAGATAATGACGTTGCATTTTGACCACTCTCCTGTTGACTAATTACTAGTATTATACCGCTGCAACCGTCTGCATACCATGTTGGTGGGAGTTGTTTAAATAAAACAGGGCTAGCGACCGGGGTGACCGATCGTTAGTCCTGTTTTTGGTGGGAAAACAAAAGAGGCGGGATGGTGGGTTTCACCATCACACGCCTCTTTCAAAATTGCCGCATGCTATCAATTATACATATATCTAGGGGGAGACGCGGCAATTACTTATCTTCGCGCTTCTTGTAGCCGGAGAGACCGAGCATAGCCATGACGGAAGCTAAGCCTAATCCTGCGACAGAAGCAGCGTTAGATTGGTTACCAGTTTGTGGTAAGGTCTTGGCTTGAGCCTTGTTGCCGTTATTACCGTTGTTATTGTTGTCGGTAGTAATGCCACCATTGCCGTTGCCATTGCTGATACCGTTACCGTTGCCATTTCTGTTGTTGTTATTACCGTTATTGCCGTTGTTACCTTGGTTGTTATTGTTGTCACCAGGGTTTGGTGTTGGGTTAGTGTTGCCACCGTTACCGTGGTCACCATTATCAGCCTTGCTGTAAGTAATCGTTACAGTTTCGTCTGGAGTAGTAGCATTAACGGTCTTAGCTTCAACAACTGCTTGACTTGGAGTGTAGCCACTGAATTCTGGAGCATCGAATTCGTTCCAAGTACCAGTAGTTTCATCAGTTAAGGTGTTGTTAGCAGTGTTGTAAACCTTCCATGCACCGAATTGGTCTGGCAGAAATTCACCAGTAACGTCATCCTTGACACCAGTCCGACCAAATTCAACAGTTTCTTCAGTCGTGTCAGTGCTGTGGGTAACAGGGTTTTCAACGTTGATCGTCCGCGTTACCTTGTGGAAGAGGTCAGCGTAGTCAGGGTTATCTGGGGTAACGCCTGGTTGACCTGGTGTTACAGGAGTAGTGGCGTGTACAAGGTGGATAATGACAGCTTCATCGCTACCAGGAATAGTAACAGTAGTTGGAAGAGTTTGACCTTCAGCTAACTTGTAACCACTAGGAATTACTAAGCCAGTTGGAAGAGTTTGACCTTCATTACCAGTTACCACAACAGGAGTACCAACAGTCTTGTTGTCAGTGTCATCGTGGAATGTGTAAGTTACAGATGCCTTCTTAGTAGCAGGTGGAGTTACTTGACCACCATCTTGAGCAACAATTACAACCAATGCAGCTGGATTTGCACTATTAACAGTTTCATTTTGAGTCAACTTACCAGATACATAGTGGTAACCAGTTGGGATGTTGCTGTCAATCAGGCTGTTAGCATCATTCATTGCAACAGTTCCTGAACCGTTAGTTAAGGTACCAGTAATTACACCAGATGCAGTCTTAACAACAGTACCATCAGCAGTCTTGTACTGAATATCTTGATTAAAGTTTTGAGTTGTTGGAGTGGATGGTTCATTCTTAGCAACGATAACTGGAATGGTAAATTTATCACCAGTTACGGTGTAACTTGCTGGTACTTGATAATGTGGTAACCAGCTGGAACCTTTTGGTCAGCTAAGTCCTTCAGCAGAGCAGCAGTTAAGATATCACCATCGTTACTCTTGATCGTGTTACCGTCCCAAGTATGAGTACCATCTTCAGTCCGGTAAACAATCTTACCAGTGTCGCTGAATGTTTCACCACTGTTCAACGTTAATGGAACATAGAGAATGGTTGGAGTTGCAGTAACGTTAGTCAAGCCGGCTGGGTAAGTGTAGCCAGCTGCAATTGAGTAGTTGTTAGGAACATTGGCATCAATTGTTGACTTCAGGGTAGCGGCAGAAACGTCAGTACCCTTAGCGATGTTGTCAATGTTAGTTGTAGCAACTTCCTTACCATTGTAAGTGTAGACAATCTTTTGAGTGAATTCAGTCTTGTCTTGATCAGTCTTACCAGCATCTGGGTCAGCAACAACGTTGATCGTTGCTGGAATATCAAGCCAAGTACCATCGTTAAAGTGAATCCGAACAGTACCGGAGACACCGTTCTTAACAGTTTCAGTTGATGGTTGACCATTAGGAGCCCAGCTCATCGTGAAGGTCTTAGCGGTATCAGTGCCTGGAACATAAGCCAATACTTGTGGAGCATTAGGGTTGACGTTGACACCGTTCCAACCAGCAGCACCAAGGTCAGTAACGTTAATCAATTGACGGTATTGGTCTTGAGTAAGGTTAGAAATGTCTTGGCCTTGCTTGAAGGTAAGAGTTTGGTTAGTTTCAGCACCGTAGAAGTTACCGAAGACGTTGATCCAACCTTCATGTGCTACACCAAAGATGTTTTGAGCATCACCAGACAATTCAATGTTTGCCCGAGCACGTGAGTTACCAGATAGTTGTGATTCAGTTGAACGTTGGTCACCATTTGGATCACCATATTGTGACTGTGCCGTTGAAGTCTTAGTGCCTGAGCCTGGATTGCCATCGCCCTTGGTATTGAAGTTAGAAGCATCGGTATTAGGAGTCCGGTCCTTACCTTCTGACCATTGATCAGATGCTGGCATCCAACTAGTCGTAACGTCAGTAGCATTGAATTCTAAGACAGCATCACTCTTGACTTGTTGAACTTGGGCAAGGGTTGGGTTGCTAATTGTTTGACCGTTCAGAAGAATGGAATCAACAACGTACTTCGTCTTGTCATTATTCAGCTTGTAGGTGATCTTTGCAACATCCTTGTACTGGTGAGTCTGCTTGTTGTAGGCTTCCTTAGCATAGGAGATCGTCCCAATCTGTGGCGGGTTGACACCAGCCATGGCATTACCGCTACCATCGTTCGTCTTGTGAGTATCGAAGGTATTGATTGAGAATGACCGCATGGTATCGCCGTTGACAGTCCAGGTATTATTGTCTTCCTGGCCATTACCAGTAACCATTACCGGAACGTAAACAGTTTCCTTTGATCCGTTGTTGTAAGTGACTTGAACTGGAATTGCGTAACCACCGGCATTGACATCAGTACCTGGTTTCAGGGTAACAGTACCATCAGTATCAACAGTTGCCCATGAAGGAGTGCCAGCCGTTGAAGCGAAGGAAACTTTTTGATCACCCTTGTCAGCAGTCCAGGTTGGTGTAACCGTTTGAGTACCACCTTGAGCAACTGAGGTTTCAGCATATTCTGGTGCGTAAACGTGAACGTTCAGTGGAACATAGTCAAATGAACCATCGGTGTAGGTAACCTTAATCATTGTTGGTTGCGTACCAGCAACTTGAGTGACCGGCATTGGTGCCCAAGCATCGTAGCTGACAACATTTGATGGAACACCAGAAATTTGCTTTGATGCTGCATACTTGCTCATGTCAGCGTTGTGAGGAACTGTCAGGTCAGTAGCAGATGGTGTGTAGTAATCAGCCATGGAACCAACGTTAACAATTACTGGAATCTTCTTCTGGATCTGCTGAGTACTATCGTTTGGATCCGTGTAAGTTGCAATGATCAATGCGTTTTGGGTAGTGTTTGCCTTTGACGTATCAGGTGCAGTACCACTTGGCCAAGTTACATATGAACCAATAGTAGAAGAGTCAGTTGGCACAGTCTGATTGTACTTGTAGTTGATAGGATCAGCATATGGAGCAGTAGCACTGGTTGGAGTTGTTACCCTTACTGGAACCTGGACAGGAACCTTTTCACCGTTAGGGTAGGTAATGGTGACAACACCAGTTTGATCACCAGGCTTAGTTGGGTCAGGCTTAGTTGTCCATTCGTGAGAAGTTGTCTTGCCTGGGTAATTTGGATCAGTAGTTGGTGCCGAATTACCATTGCCCCAATCAATAACTGTCCCGGCATCAGGAACCGTTCCACTTTCTGGAATATTTGTGTGCTTCCCAGTTGGCGTGTTAGTAACATCAACCGTTGCTGGTACGAAGTCAACGGTACCATCTGGGTAGGTGATTTGAACAACGCCTGGGTGTTCGCCCTGACTGTAAACGTCAGGAACACTGGACCACTTGTAAGTGATCGTGCTTGGATCAATGGCAGTACCATTGCCGTCTACCGGTTGACCTGCTGGCCACTTGATAGCGTCCTTAGCATCTGGCGTCTTACCAATCGTCGTTACTTCTTGACCTTGTGGGTCATTAGCTTCAGCATCCCCAGTAGTGTCAGGAACATTGTTGTTAGCATCATTAATAATGACGTTTACAGGAACTTGGTCTTGTGAACCGTCACCATAGGTAACATTAACAATAGCTGGAACAGTGCCGGCCTTTGAAACATCAGGCTGAGTTGCCCAAGTGTAAGTAGCATTTGATGGCAAGTCAGATACGTTGCTGATACCATTCTTAGCATCAGGAAGAACATTGACAGTTGTAGTAACGTTTTGGCCCTTAGGATCATATTGATCAGCTTCAGTCTTAGTTGGAGTTGTTGGCGTTACAGGGGTTTGACCATCAGTAACAGTAATTGGAACATCGACAAAGTTCATTGAACCGTCTTTGTATACAATAGTTGCAGTGTTAGAGGTTGAACCAGCTTTACTCAAGTCAGCAACTTTAGGTGTGTTAACAACTGAACTATTACCATCTTTATCAATTACAGTAAACTGCTTGTTGTATTCAGTCCCATCGGTAGATGCATTGTACCAGTGACTCTTAGTCCAATCAACATTTCCGTTTGCATCAGCTGATTTAGTTCCATCAACACCGATGAAGTCTTTAATACCTGATTTAACACCAGTTGGATCAGTAGCAGTTGAAGACAAAGTTGAACCAACTGTTGTGGTGATGGTTTGTGCTTCTGGCTCAAAAGATAAATTTAGTGAAAAGTTGGCAATCCCTGTTATATCAAGGGTTACTACGATATAAATTTATTTTTAGATATGTAAAATATTTCATATATAGGCTATTGGTTAATAGTGTGCTCACTAATCTATTGCTAAACGTTTTATCAATCGATACACCGAATAGCAAGATCGTTATCCGCCTGTAATCCCTTATCTATCAAGGTATCCAGCCTATAGCCGATTAAGCAATTTAATAATATTAGGAGTAATTGAAACCATGTTTTCCCACATTTTGCCACTAAATCAACGTAAATAAAAAAGAGCGACAGCATTAAGCTATCGCTCTTTTCATTTATTAAGTGTTTAATTAGTAATCAGCAGATGATTACTTAAGACCCTTCCAAGTCCAGTTAGTAACTTCTGGCAAGTCCTTACCTTCTGAACGGATGTAGTGGTTGTGCTTGTTGATCATGTTGTCCATCTTGGCAACAAATGAAGCACCCTTTTGTTCGTAGCCAGGGATGTTTTGGATAGCGTCCTTAGCTAAGTGGAACCGGTCCAGTTCGTTCAATACACGCATGTCGAATGGAGTGGTGATGTCACCATTTTCTTCGTATGAGTGGATGTGAAGGTTGTGGTTTGCACGTTCGAAGAACAGAGCTTGGATCATGTCACGGAAACCGTGCCATGCAAAGATAACTGGCTTGTCAGTAGTGAAGTATTGGTTAAATTCAGCATCTGACAGACCTTCTGGGTTCTTGTCTTGCTTCATCAACTTCATGATTTCGATGATGTTGATGTAACGAATCTTCAGTTCTGGGAAGTTGTCGTGCAGAATGTCGATTGCGGCAAGAGCTTCTTCAGTAGGTTCAGTACCAGCTGAAGCAAATACAACGTCTGGTTCGCTACCTTGGTCAGTAGAAGCCCAGTCGATGTAGCCAAGACCGTTGTCAACCAGTTCAGTAGCTTCGTCAATGGAGAACCATTGTGCACGTGGGTGCTTGGAAGTTACGAAGATGTTGATGCATTCTTGGTCGTTGAATGCCTTGTTGGATACGGCTAACAGAGAGTTAGTATCTGCTGGCAGGTATTCCTTAACAAGGTCTGGACGTTCCTTTTCGAACATGTGAGTCAACAGACCTGGATCTTGGTGAGTGTAACCGTTATGGTCTTGTTGGAAGACAGTTGAAGTATCAACGAAGTTCAATGCTGGGTATTGCTTACGCCAGTAGAGGTCCTTAGCCTTCCGTAACCACTTCATGTGTTGAGTCAGCATGGAGTCAACAACACGACCGAATGCTTCGTAAGTTGCGAAGAATCCGTGACGACCAGTCAGAGTGTAACCTTCAAGGAAACCTTCTGCTTGGTGTTCTGACAGTTGTGAATCAATCATCCGACCACTGTGGGCAAGGTTTTCATCGTTTGGTTCGTGAATACCTTCCATCCATTGACGCTTGTCGTTGTCAAGGAATGCGTACAGACGGTTTGACTTAGATTCATCAGGACCGAAACCACGGAAAGTATCTGGGTTCAGTTCTGCCATCTTGCTGAGGTACTTACCCCATTCAAGCATGTCTTGCTTTACAACAGTACCGTGGTTTTGAATATCAACGGCAAAGTCGCGGTAGTTAGGCAATACTAATGGCTTAGGATCGATACCACCGTTAGTGATAGGGTTCATAGCCATCCGCTTGTTGCCTTCTGGAGTGTTTTGTTCAACTAAGTCAACTGGGTGACCGTTTTCGTCGAACAATTCTTCAGGCTTGTATGACTTCATCCAGTCAACAAGCATGTCCTTGTGTTCCATGTCATCTTGTGATACCGGAATAGGAATCTGGTGAGCACGGAATGAGTTTTCGATTGGGTTGCCATCAAGGTCTTCCTTAGGACCGGTCCAGCCCTTAGGAGCACGCAAGATGATCATTGGCCAAGTTGGAAGAGAATCGTCGTTGTTTTCACGAGCGTTCTTTTGGATAGCCTTGATCTTTTCGATAACAGTATCAAGAGTCTTAGCCATTTCTTCGTGAACCTGCATGTGGTCCTTGTAACCGTTGAATTCACCTTCACGGTCAGCTTCCTTGTATGCAGAAACGAAGTGTGGTTCCCAACCCATACCTTCGAAGTACTTAGTAAGTTCTTCGTCGCTCATCCGTGAAAGGATAGTAGGGTTAGAAATCTTGAAACCGTTGATTTGGATGATTGGTAATACCGCACCATCCTTGATTGGGTTGATGAACTTGTCTGAGAACCATGAAGCGGCCAGAGGACCAGTTTCAGCTTCACCATCACCGATTTCAACAGCGGCGATAACGTCTGGGTTATCTAAGATGGCACCAACACCGTGTGAAAGTGAGTAACCAAGTTCCCCACCTTCGTGGATTGAACCTGGAGTTTCAGGTGCGGCGTGTGATGCAGTACCGCCTGGGAATGAGAAGTGCTTGAACAACTTAGCCATTCCGTTTTCGTCTTGTGTGTATTCTGGGTAAATTTCGGTGTAGGAACCGTCCAAGTATGAGTTATTAACCATAACTTGGCCACCGTGACCTGAACCTTCAATGTAGAACATGTCAAGGTCGTACTTCTTAATTACACGGTTCAAGTGTGCGTAAATGAAGTTTTGAGGAACAATCGTACCCCAGTGACCAATTGGCTTTGGCTTAACGTCTTTTGCTTGTAATGGTTGACGTAATAATGGGTCGCTCATTAAGAACAATGTACCAACTGAAAGGTAGTTGGCTGCACGCCAGTAAGCGTCAACACTTTCCAAGTATTGCTTGGAATCGTAATCTACTGCCATTCTAATAAACACTCCTTCTGAATAAATCAATACGTTTGTGCTTCTAACAACTAACGTAAATCATTCAATTTACATGTATTATGATAAACTGTTTTTGTTTAAAGTCAACCTTTTTGAAAATTGATACGGTCCAATTATCAAATTTTAATTTTCTTTAGCTGTTCTTTAACTTTCCACTCCCGTGCTGGCCAGCTATAAACCGCATAATAGCAATGATTTAAACGCAGTTTGCCCGCATGTTGTATACTTAAAAATGTAATATTTGTAATAGTTTAGGAGGCGATAAAAACGACGCAATTTGATAAATTAAACCAGGCTGACGTGGGTGATTTCTCCAAGGTCATGGCCGTCTCCACCGTGATGACCCAGTCGGTAATTTCCTTTATGACGGGATCGGCTTCTGGCCCCGGCCAGCAGTTTTTCCTGGGTGGAATCTACGAGGCAATCAAGTTCAGTGCCCCCGCCTTCATCTTCGGGATCCTCTTTTCCACCGTCCGTACTCACCCGGGTGCAACGCTTCGTGGCTATCCCACCTTTATGCGGAACCGCTGGCACGTTCTCTTCGTTCCATCAATCCTGTGGACAACCATTTACCTATTATTGATGCCCCAGCTCCAGCAGCACCACCACTACCGCAACTGGCAGGGATTTTGCTGGCAGTTCATCAACGGGAACGCGGCGCCCCACCTCTGGTACAACGTCATGATGCTGCAGTTTATTATCATCATGCCGGTTTTCTGGTGGTTGTGCCGCTTTGTCCAGCACCGTCCACGGCGCGGAATCATCGTTTTTGCCCTCGCCCTATTATTCGAGCTCTGCTGGCACTTCACGTATAAGGTGCAAATCTTTCACGGACCCGAGGCTACCAACTGGTACCTCGTTGACCGGATCTTTCCGAGTTTCCTTATCTTCGGGGTGAGTGGCACTCTGTTCTGGGCTTTTTACCAGAAGTTAGCACCGTGGCTGATGCAGCACTGGCTAGCCCAGTTGGCCTGCTGGCTGGTCTTCTTATATATCGTGACCGCTAACTTCTTCAGCTATGGTTTCCCGGTGCGGTTAACCAATGCTCCTTACTACCTCCCATCGATGGTGTTTTATAACTTGAGTTCAATTGGCCTAGTAGCCACCGTCCTGCTCTACTTGCAGAAGTATGGCAACCAGTGGCTGCCAGCGATCCACTGGATTGCTACTTACGCCCACCGTTCCTTCCTGGGTCATGTATTCTGGCTTTACTGGTGCTGGCACGGGCTCGGCCTCGTCGCACCACACATGCCGCTAGTTATCAAGTTTCCGCTACTAGTAGCCGCCACCATCATCCTCTCATTTGCATTTGCATACGGTGCACACTGCGGATGGAGCTGGATCAAACGGCTTTTAGGGGCAGGCCGATTAAAGAATGGATAAATTCAAAAAGTGGTCCAGGGTTTGGCAAACGTCGAACTCTGGACCACTTCGTCTTCTATCCTTCTTGGTCAAGGTTAATAAAGGTGCTATACCGCATATACTTGTAGTGGATCCGCATGCTGGATACCTCAAACGGCGTTCCATCATCAAGGAAGAAGACACCGTCCATTACTCCTACCGGTTCGGTTGGTTCCAGCTTCAGCAAGTCCTGGTCATCCCCCGTCGATGGCGACACGCTGATCGTGGTGAAGGACTTCGTAACCCGCTTCCCCATGTTGTCTTCAAGGTAGTTAAAAATTGAGCTGTTAACTACCGCTGGCGACAAGGTGGGCACAATTTTGATTGGGATAAAGCCCGTCTCAATCATGAACGGCTGGTCATCAATCAACCGCAACCGTTTGATTTGGTATACAAAATCAGTATCATTGAGGAAGAGTTCCTCTTGGATGTCAGCACTTGCAGGCACTACCTGGTAGTCAAGCAGCTTGATTCCCTGCTTTTTGCCATCAAGTTGGAAACTATCGGTAACTCCAAGGTTGCTGCCTTCATAGTGAAAGAGCGACTGGTTCTTCAAGTAGAGCGGGTTAATGAAGGTCCCCGACCCCCGTTTCTTGAAGATAATTCCCTGTTGGGCTAAGATGCCAAGTGCCCGCTTGATTGAACTCCGACTGACCCCGTAAGTTTCAGACAGGCTCCGCTCATCTGGCAAGCGCATCCCTTCATATTGGTTTTTCAGGATTTTTTGTTTTATATCACGCATCACTGAGCGATATACTAAATCTGCCATATCTTAAGCTCCTCAGATTTATTCTCTACACAGTTAATTCACTTCTAGTATACCAGGCCTATTTTAAATTGGGACCTTTTTTAAAAATATTGGTCCGTTCCAGTAAATAAAAGGAAGTTTTATTATGAGTAAAAAGAACAAAAAAAGCAAGTTAAAAAAGACGCAGGTGGAGCAAATCCTTGATAAAAACAAGGTTCCCTACCACCAGGCAGAATTTCCTACCCACCAGGATGGCGACGTGCGGACAATGAGTGTTGACCACACTGGCGTTGACGAACACGTTATTTACAAGACACTGGTCTTAACTGGTAACGTGACGGGCCCACTGGTCGGCGTAATCCCGGTTGATACCCACCTTGATGAGAAGAAACTCGCCAAAGTTTCTGGAAACAAGAAGGTCAACATGGTGCCGCTGAAGAACCTGCTGAAGACAACCGGTTACGTTCATGGTGCCAACACCCCGGTTGGAATTTATGAGAAATTCCAATACCCGATCTTCATTGACCAGGCCGCTAAGGAGCAGGGCGAAATTTATGTTTCGTCTGGTAAGATCGGCCGGTCGGTTCAATTAAACGCGGAAGACCTTGCTAATTTGGTCCACGCAAAGTTTGCTGACCTCCAGCAAGCCAATTATGAAGGATAATTAAAACCCGGTACTCCTTGGTGGGCACCGGGTTTTGTGATTATGAGAGCAAACTAATTTGACCCTTGCAGCGGTAACGTTTACACTATTGGTATAGAGTGTTTTAGTCGCTTAGTCATTGTAGAAAGGTTCTGAAGAAATGAAGAAGAATTTATCCGCATGTACGACTGTTTTAGTTGGTAAAAATGCCACGATCGATGGTTCGACGATGGCAGCACGGAATGACGATACGGTTGAGCCATTAAACCCAATGTGTCTCGTTGTCTACCCTGCTTACCATGACCACCCAAACCAAGTTAAGGCTTACCTTAACAAGTGTGTCGTTGACCGGCCAGCTGATGGTTATGCATATCAAGGTACCCCTAACGTTGATTACAAGAACGAAGGGATCTTTGATGAAAGTGGATTTAACTCCAAGAACGTCGGCATGAGTGCAACGGAAAGTGTTTACGCCAACGAACGGGTATTATCATTTGACCCGTTAAACACTGAAAGTGGGATCAACGAAGACATTATCGTCTCAACCACCCTCCCATTCATTAACAGTGCGCGGGAAGGGGTTGCCTACCTTGGTAACGTCATTAAGAAGTATGGTTCTGCTGAAGGTAACGGGGTTATCTTCTCCGACAAGGATGACGTTTGGTACATGGAAATCGTTACTGGTCACCACTGGGTAGCACAACGGATCCCGGACGATGCTTATGCCGTTACTGGTAACCGGATTGCCATCCAGCAAGTTGACTTTAGTGACACTGACAACTTCATGTGGTCAGATGGTATTCAAGAGTTCGTTGAGAAGAACCACCTGAACCCTGACAAGCACGGTTGGAACTTCCGCCACATTTTCGGAACCGCCAACTTCTTTGACCAACACTACAACACACCACGGCAATGGTATGGGCACAAGATCCTCAACCCAAGTGTTGAAATGGATCCACTTGACTTCGACCTGCCATTCGTAATGCGGAGTGACCGCAAGCTTACCTTGGAAGATGTTGAACAAGTATTGAGCAGCCACTACCAAGGAACGGTTTACGACCCACTTGGCAAGGGAACTGAAGAACAAAAGCACCTGTTCCGGCCAATTTCATTGAACCGGACGCAAAACTCACACGTGCTCCAGGTACGGAATGACTTACCAGAAGCAGCATCAACGATTATGTGGATGTGCTTCGGGGTACCAACATTTACACCATACGTACCATTCTTCGGGCAAGCACAAGACATGGATGAGAGTTACCGGGAAACACCAATGGAACTCAACATGGACTTGAAGAGTGCTTACTGGATGTACCGGGCACTATCGATGATTGTGGAATCACACCACGCTGAATTCTCACAACCAGACTTGGATTACTTGAAGGACGCACGTGAATACCTGTACCGGTGGGTAAACACGGTTGCACCACAAGTAGAAGGAAAGAGTGCTGGTGAAGTAAGTGACTTCTTAAGCGAAGAAAGCCACAAGATGATTGCGGAACTGGCAAAGCGGACTAAGAGTCTGATGTCACAATTAATCATGAACGGCCTTGAACTGTCCAAGCTGACGTTTAAGATGGATAAGAATTTATAAACAAAGTGCGGAGCGGCCTTTAAAGAGGGCCGTATGAGCAACAGGAAAATCGGGTTGGCGCTGAAGGCGGCAGGCCGATTTTTTTTGTTGGGCACTAGGCCCTCGGCCGCGCAGCACGTCTACTTAAAAAAGTGCGGAGCGGCCTTTAAAGAGGGCGTAAGACTAACATGGAAAAAGGCGGTAACGCGGATGCGTTGGCGTCTTTTTTCTGTTAGACTCTAGCCCTCGGCCGCGTAGCACGTCTACTTAAAAAAGTGCGGAGCGGCCTTTAAAGAGGGCGTAAGACTAACATGGAAAAAGGCGGTAACGCGGATGCGTTGGCGTCTTTTTTCTGTTAGACTCTAGCCCTCGGCCGCGTAGCACGTCTACTTAAAAAAGTGCGGAGCGGCCACTCAGAGGGCTACATAAATAGAAGCGGAGCGCGGCAAAAATTGTCGTGCTCCGCTTTTTAATTTATCCAATCCAAAAACAAGTCACCATCAAAAACAACACTAGTGTCACTGCGCCCCCGTAAAGGAACCGCATCTTGTGCTTGCGGGCGGCACCATACTGGTACTTAAGGCGGTACCGTTGCATCGCCGCCAGCAGGCCAGTTGAAAGAGCAACTACTAACAAGCACACCGCCAGGCAGTAGCTAATCAGGTCAAGCCTTCCACCGGCACTACGGAGTACGACCGTATCAAACGCAAAGAAGAATGCCAACATACTTCCAGCCAAGTCCGCGCCGATCAATCCCTGGTAGCAGGCACTTTGCACCGCAGCAGTGGATACAAAAATCCGTGCTAATTGCCGCCACTGGTAGAGAATTAAGGCCACAACTGCAATTCCCCCACCAGCAAGAGCAAGGTAACGAAGTACACCACTCAATAACAAGAACGGCGGTAATAGAAAGTCAATCATAACTAGGTATACCGGCATAATCCACAGCGAAAGCAGAGCGTCATCCCCCGCCATCACTTGTGGCCGACACCGGAGTGCAAAGTATATTCCCAATGCAGCCTGGCACCCATTTAGCAAAATGAACAGGCCCGTCCAAAGGTTAAGACTACTTGGCAGTGCCACATCCTGTGGTCGGCCCCAGGCGAGAATAGTTGAAAAGATCAACACTAACGCATAAGCCAGTACCCACACCCCATCCTTTGCCTGCTGGCGATTAATTGCCGGCTGTCGGTAGAGGATTGTTAGATTATAAATATTAGCAACCAGTATTACCGCCAGTATCATCAGCGCTGATTCTTGAACTTCGACCCCACCGCCGACTCGCTTGCCAAGACCGCGCCAGGCCGTCATGACTGCTAGCCAGCTGCTGGTCCACATCAAAGGAAGTTGGGGCGTTAACAGCAATGGTTGTTCCTTATTAAGCCACTTATTTTCCAATTAGTTAATCACTTCTTACTTTCCTGGTAGACTTCATAGTACTCGTCTACTAGGTCCAAAATTGCTTGGGCGAGCTTCCGGTAGTCATCCTTTTGCAGGTTGGCAAGTGAAACCCGAACATTCCCTTCTTCAGCCCCGAAGGCCTTTGCATCCATAACCACGGCACCAAATTCCGTTGCCAAGCGGTAAGTAAAGTCAAGGTAGTTGTAATTATCCTTGAAGTACTTACAGAAGTCTTCACCATGGCGCTGCTTCATCAAGTCAAAGATGTCGACCAGAGTGTAGTACCGGGTGTTTTCAGCTGTTTCATCCGCCTTAACGCCCAGGTCATTCCAAAATTCGTGGTAACGATCGGCCACTACCTGCCGTGAAAGCTTGACGTATTCGTTTGCGCCGTCGTCCTTTAGGTTTGACATCGCAAACATATCCATCATTACCTGTTGTGGCGAGGACAGGCCGGCCGTGTGGTAAAGCCCGATGGCCCGGCTATCCGCAACCATCCGATCAATAAATTTCATCTTGTGCGGATCCGGAACGACAATTGAGTACCGCCGTTCGTCAAGTTCCTTCAGCCGCCGGTTCATTAAATTTTCCTGGATGATCCGGTCACAAACATTATCATGGTGCATGCAGACAACCCCGAGGCGCTGACCGGTTGCACCGTAAAGCTTGGAGAATGAGTAAACCAAAATTGTGTTGTGTGGTGCCACCGCAAAGATGGACCGGTAGCTTGGGGAGAAGGTCCCGTAAACATCGTCGGTAATAATTACCAGGTCTGGGTTTGCCTTAATTACTTCCTTGAACTTTTCCAACCGTTCCGGTGTAAATGCCCGGGCAGTTGGGTTCGTTGGGTTAACCACAAAGAAGGCCTTTACCTTTGGATCCTTCAGCTCTTCAAACTGTTCGTCAGTCATTTGCCAGTTATCTTCCCGCTTCGTCGTTACCGTCTTGATCCGCAAGTTGTATTCGCTCAGCTCTGGGATCTGCAGGTATGGCGTAAAGATTGACGAGTTAACGACAACTGTATCGCCGGGATAGAGGACGTGGGCATAGTGCAATTCTTGGAAAATGTAAACCATGGCCGCGGTTCCACCCTCGGTTGGGAAAACATCAACGTCCTTCGCCATTTGAACATCCTTGAAACAGTTCTTTTGCAGGTATTGCTGCAAAACTTGTTCCGTGTACTTCAGGCAACGTGGTGGGTACGGATAGTGGTCACCCAGTGCCCCATCAACTAATTCATAAACAAAGGCGTCCCGGTCTTCAATCTTCAACTGGTCGATTGTGGCACCAATAACATCCCGCAGGAAAATATCCCGCCGGGTGCCCTTTAGCGCCTGCATCAACCGGTCGTAAATTCCGTCTTTCTGGACGTCGCCAGCCATCCCCTTTGGATCAAAGTAGGTCCGCTCTGCTTCAGTAACCCCAAACTCAAGCAGACGGGAATAAGCCAGCCGGGCAGTCGTAGCAATCCAGTTTGGGTTCCCACGACCACCGTTTACAACCTCATTGCCTCGTAGATTCTGTGCAGCAAAACGGTTGAAGATCGCCGCAATTTCAAAGTTTGACAAGTGATCAAACTTTCCTACTTGTGAATCATCAACCTTTTTGAAAATATCCAAATCAACAGTCATATTAGATAACCTCCTCATATCTAATCCCCCTAATTATAACAAAGAACGCCACCAGCTGAAGGCGCTTTTTAGGCCAATCTAGTCCCTAAAATCTGTTATGATGGAAGTAGTGTTTGTAAAAAGGAGTCTTAAAAATGTATCAACCACAACTGGGGTTAAAGGGCAGTAGCGACCGGGTCCAAATTGATGACCGGCTAAAGCACAAGCCAACTGTCTACGAATTTTTCACCGCCGCCAGTGACTTCACCGCTGATGGCTACCGGCACCTTCACGATGCTATCCAGTATGTTCAATCAACGGGGATCAAGCATATCGTCCTGCACCACCCAATGAATTTTAAGAATTACCACTCCGACGTCGTTGCACCGGAGAAGTACTATCCCGACCTCTACCGCTTCATCGAGGAAACAACCGACCAGTTAATCCGCCTCGGTGACGACTTAGATGTTCAAGTCCTTGTCCACGGTGGTTATTCGGGTCCAGAAGTTGAACACATGGTTGACCTTTACCCTTCCGTTGAGGATGCTCGCCAGGCCGTCTATGACCGGCTGGACCGTTTTGCCCGGGCCGGACGCGACCATATCATGTTTGAAAACTCGATTGCGCCAGTCTTTGCGTACGGTCACCCGGCAGAAGAAGATGAAATTCTTGATCACAATTACCGGTTGGCCTTTGATACGTCACACTGTTTTATTGAACTCCACGGTGATAACCAGGGACTGCAGGCATCACTCCGTCACCTTGCCCCCGCCGTTGTCCACTACCACTTAGTCGATTCACTAGGGCAAACGCATGATAGTTTAACTCTGGGGACCGGTAAAATCGACTGGGCAGGAGTTTTACCACTGCTAAATACACGGGCAACCAGTATTTATGAAATTAACCTCCATGATCAGACCAATTGTAAGGAACAGTTAGCTAGTCACGAATACCTGACTAAGTTAGCCAACCAGCTTACCCATTAGGAGGCCCAGATTGAAAAAGTACGTTAATAAGCAGCACGTCTCACTAGTAATTGCACTATTCTGTCTTTACCTAGCCATTATTTTCTGGCCGTACTTTACCAAATGGTGCGGTACCCTGTTGTCCGCAATGATGCCACTCCTTATCGGGGCGGTGGTCGCCTACATCGTCAACCTCTTACTCCGCCAGTACGAAGGGCTCTACCTCCGTTTATTCAAGAGTAACCGGGCAGCAAAGTTTAAGCGTCTCTGGGGAATTCTTCTTTCCTACCTGACGATTTTCTTGATCCTGGCAATTGTGATCCGGCTGGTCATTCCGGAACTTGTCAGCTGTATCCGCCTCTTAATTAGCAATCACAGCAAGGTAATTACCCGTTTCATTGCAACCTTCGAGCACAACAGCAGCATCCAACAAGTACTCAAGAACTTTGACCCCCGTCATATCAGCTGGGCAAAGGTGGAGAAATACTTGTCGACCGGCCTTGGCGGCACCTTTAAGGCCGTCATGTCAACGGCCTCATCGGTTGTTTCCGTTGCTACCACTTCTATCATTGCCTTTTTCTTTTCAATTTACCTCTTAATTTATAAAGAGATGCTGGCCCGGCAATTTACCCGCTTGATCGATACCTACCTTGGCAAAATCAAGCGGCGCCTGATGTATGTCATCCACACTTTTGACGACTGCTACAGTAGTTATATTGCGGGGCAATGCAAGGACGCTGCCATCCTCGGGTTTGCCTGCTTTGTCGGAATGACTATTATGCGGATGCCTTACGCCACAATGATCGGGGTCGTTACCGCCATTGGTGCCTTGATCCCTATCGTTGGTGCCATTCTGGGCGCCAGCATTGGTGTCATCCTTATTTTTGCTGTTTCACCAATGAAGGCCCTCATCTTTTTAATCTTTATCATTGTCCTCCAGCAATTCGACAACCGGATTACCTACCCACTGGTTGTGGGCAAGAGTATTGGTCTCCCCAGTGTCTGGGTATTCGCTGCCGTCATTGTCGGCGGTAGCATTTCTGGGATTCTCGGAATGATGCTCACGGTGCCACTCTTTGCCGCCATCTACCAAATCGTAGCCACCGATGTCGGTAAGCGCGAACGGGCAAGACAAACTAAGTCATAGAAGACAAAAAACGAGGGCCCATGACAAAGCTAAGTTTTGTCATGGGCCCTCGTTTTTTTATTATTTCTTCTCAACTTTCAACGGCTTCTGTTTTTTCTGCATTGCACTCAGCAGGTGCCCCGCCTTAAGACGGTTTAACACGGTGTCGATCGCCAGCATTTCTAACTCATCATTTTGTGAACTAGCAGCTACTGGTGAATCCTTCCCTGCTAGCTTGGCATTTAAGATTGTCGCAAAACGATCATATGCCTGTTGAGGATAAGCGCTCACGGTAACCTGAGCAATCCCTGCCCGGATTTCTTCAATGGAGAAACTATTCTTAAAGAAGCCGATCAGCAAGAGGTCAACCAGCTGGTTAACCGCGTACTTCTTCTTGACCGGTGCCTGGATTACCTTTTTCTTAACATAGTTATTGACCATTGACTTGGTAAGCGGCTCAACACCAATGCCCTGTAACTGGTCGTTGACAATCGTCACTACTTGATCAATATAAAGTCCCAGCGTCGGTAATTCCTTCCACTGGGGAAATTGTACCTGGGCCAGCTGGTCTTCCCAGTTCATGTACTCTTTACTCATATTACTGGTCCTCCTCTGCCATCGTCGAAACGCCAATCGATTGGCCGTTGTAACGGTCCGTTGATAAGACCTGCTCAATCACCTGGGCTAATGCTTCTTCGCTAACACCATCGCCGTGAAGCGGCTGCCCCTCCTCCGTTATTACAGCTTTCATATTGCCGGGCTTACTTGGCAGCGCCCGAATGATCGTGTAGGGCAGCTCAAGTTCATCGACCATTTTAATTGCATACTGGTGCGCCCATAAATACTCTTGCGCATTCTTGCCATACCAATGTTTGAGCTGGTCTGGACTAGCATCATCAGCGGTACCCGCCATCGACAACATTACTATCTTGCGGGGGATAAAGATAGATTGGTCAATCAGGGTAGCTAATTCTTGAACTTCATCATCAACGGGGTCGCTTAACTGGGGTAACCAGCATAACTGGTCGCCACGTTGAAACTCAAGTTTAAAATTACTGACCGCAACAGCATCATACATTTTCTTCATGATTAGCTGACTTAGTTGGTCATGGCGGTGGCTAACAATTACGGTTCTTCCCATTCAACCATCCCTTCTTAATAGGCCATTAATTCATCATCAACGGACGAGTCTTCAATCCGGATATCGGTAATTGTACTTTGCTCTAACAGTGGCAGCAGTGCCTGAATATTCCCAGAGTAGAGGAACCGCGTCTGGTTTTCTGCCTCTTCTAGCATGTGGGCGCCTATCTTAATTGCCACGTCAATTGGAAAACCGGTGCCAATAACGGTAACGGTACAGTCAACCCCATCGTTGGCATTTATACCACGTGCTGACGTTAACCGGTTACTGCTGAAATAATAAATGGTGCTGGCAAACCGCATCATTGTTGAAACATCATGACTGGTAAAGATGACTACTGAATTGGTCTTAGTAGCGTAATCCTTAACTAGGTTGCCAATCGTCGACCGGGCGCTGTCAGACAAGTAATCCAAGGCATCACCGAGGAAAACAACTGGCCGCCGTAATGCTAACAGGATAATGATCCGTAATTCTTGCTGTTGACCGTCACTCAAAGCAGCTACCTTTTGATCATACTTAATTCCGAGTGAAACAAGCATTTGAAGAGTCTGCTTAACATCTAAGGCACCCTTCATGTGCTTAGTTGCATGAGCAATCGCCTTTTCAACCGTCTTCCCTTTCAGTGGGACCCGGTCAAACGAAGCAATTACTCGTTCTGGGTGGCGCCGAAAAGTGCTGATGTCTTCGCCATTAACCTGCGCGGATCCTTCGATGATCTTCCCTTCACCCATTAGCAATTGCTCTACTGCCATTGCTGGGCCATTATTTTCACTACAAAGGGCGACCATCTTCGGTGCCATTAACCCAAAAGAAACTTCCTCAAGCTGGTCACCGGACTTAGCTTCAAACGTCAAATCATTTAATACAACGCTACTCACGATCGTATTCCTCCCGCACATTACTATTTACGTTTAATTTTAGCATTTTTCACTTAATAAGTTGTAGTGTGGAGAAGAATTCTTATACTATAAAATAGAAAAAGTCAAATTAGCGACAATTATTTCAACATTGCAATTTCACATAAAAAAATAAATTGGCGACTTGGTACTTTTTAGGCTCATTTTAGCGTATAATTGATTGTGCTCACTACTTAATAAATCTAAGTTTATAAACCAAAAGGAAGAATTATCATGTCAACAATGAATATTATATATATTTCAATTGAGGGGAATACCCGGTCCTTCCTTAAGCGATTACAAGACTTTGCCAAGCAGCAACACCTTATCGACACTAAAAGTCCACTAATTAGCTTAAAAGAAATCGGACCACAGGATGCTCCTGCAAAAGAAAGCAAACCATTTTTTGCATTTGTCCCTACTTACCTAACTGGTGGCAATGGCATTACTTCTGGTTATACTGAAATCATAACGAATGCGCTAGGCGAGTACATTGAAGACGGCGACAACGCCAAATACTGCGTGGGGGTCGTTGGTTCTGGAAACAGAAACTTCAATGAACAGTACTGCTTAACCGCTCGTAAGTATGCCAAAATTTTTGATGCACCATTTCTTGATAATTATGAATTGCGTGGTACTTCAGCAGATGTTGAACGTATTTACGGTGTTCTTGCTAAGGAATGGGCAAAGGTCGAAGAAAATAATTAAACAGCATAATAGCCAAAAAATAGAAGACCGGGAAGAAAAGATTTCTTCCCGGTCTTCTATTTTTATTCCTCTTCAGCGGTATTATTTCCGGTGCAGATGATCCAGGTCAAACCGTAGTGGTCAACAATCTGTCCCATCATGCTTCCTGAGATCCAGTTACCAAACGGAACGGTTACCCGTTGGTCGTCTGAATCGGCTAATTGCTTAAAGAACTGCCGTGCAGCTTCTTTTTCGTCCCCGAAGCTTAACATGATCGAAATCAAGGTCGAAGTTTGGGGATTCCCCATTGTTGCATCCGCACAAACAATTTTTTTCCCTGCGACCGAAAATTCACCGTACGCAGTTGTTGCAGCTAAGTCATCCGTTGATAGACCGATATTTTCCGCCTGTTCTTCGCTTAGTGGCTGGTGATATAAAATTTCTGCCCCAAAGTTTTGAACATAATAGTCCATCGCTTCCTTAGCATTTTCAAACGTTAAGTACGGGTATATTTTTACCGTCATATTTGTCCTCCGTATAAATCTTCATTGTTGATTATATGGTTCCGCGGCGCTGGCGTCAAATTTGACCGGACAGATAAATTTATGTATTAGCGGGGTAGTAAAACGTTTTAGTGTGCTATAATGGACTAACTTAAACTCTATGAAATGGAAAGGACGAATCTTTTGGAAAAAGTAAAAAAGCATAGCCCATTATTGATCTTAGGCCTTCTTTTACTTGGGGTTTGTATGCGTATGCCAATTACGTCAATCCCTTCCGTAATTAAAGAAATTGCCCAGACATTCAATGTTGCCCCTACTAGTTTGGGAATTTTAACCACAATTCCCCTTCTTTGTTTCGGGCTGTTATCATCGGTTGTTTCATCTACTGCCCAGCGAATCGGTAACGAATTAACATTAGCCATTGCGATGTTCTTAATGTTTATCGGTTCATACCTCCGGATTCTAAGCTTCTCCCTCTTGATGGTTGGGACGGTGCTAGTCGGAGTAGCTATTACTTGCATTAACGTGCTTTTACCAGCAATTATCTCTGATAAGTACCCCGACAAGATCGGTAGCGTAACCGGGATGTACAACACCGCCATGACTCTTTTTGCGGCCATTGGTGCTTACGCCATTGCGCCAATTACCCACCACAGCAGCTGGCAAATGGCAGTTATCATCATCAGTGTTATCGCATTGATCACTGCTATCGTTTGGCTGCCAAACTTAAAATACAATGAACGTGGCGGCACTAATGATGCTGAGAGTGATAAGGGGACCAATATGTGGAAGAACCTCAATGCTTGGTGGCTCCTCCTCTTCTTCGGTTTCCAGTGCTTTGTTTTCTACAGCGTCGTGGCTTGGCTACCAACAATTGCGATGGATGCTGGCTTGACGGGTGACCAATCAAGTTTGATTGCCGGCCTGCTCCAGCTCTTTGCATTGCCATTTGCCTTCGCGGTTCCGGTAATTGCTGCCAAGATGACTAACCGTCAGTCAATCATGCTCGTGGCCGGAATTGCATCCATGATCGGTGCGGTAATGATGCTCTTCCCCGTTCACTCATTTGCTTACTACTGTATAGTGGCATTCCTGATGGGGGCTGGCTCAACAACTACCTTCGTCTTAGCGATGACACTCTTCGGTTTGAAGACGAAGAGTGCTGCTGATACCCGAAACTTGTCCGGAATGGTTCAATCCGTCGGTTACTTGATCGCCGCTTTAGGACCGGTGGTTGTTGGAAACCTAAACGCACAAACTCATAACTGGTTCGCCAGTTGTATCGTAATTTTCGTTGCATCCCTCCTCTTCACTGTCTTTGGGATGTTTGCAGAGCGGCACCAATACGTATAAACTATTAACTACATGTAACAATTAAAAGGCAAGGGCCTGCGATAAAACTCGGTTTTGTCACGGACCCTTGCCTTTTTTACATTCTCTTAAAGCCACGTAAGTTATGGTTTGCAATTTTTACATCATGCCCTGTTTTTCGGGCTCTTTCGACTCGCTTTTCGCCCCATTCAGACATGGCAATTAAAATATTACGAAGACTTTTTCCTTCATCAGTTAGTGAATATTCTACTTTCGGTGGCACCTGACTGTAGACCTTCCGCCGAATAATATTGTCGGCTTCCAATTCACGTAGCTGCCTAGTCAAAACACGTTGTGAAACATTGGGGATAGCCCGACATAGTTCACCCGTTCGCATTGGCCCATTACCTAGATGGCAAAGGATAACTGGCTTCCACTTGCCACCAATCACATCTAGAGTGGCTTCAACTGCTAAATGGTAAATTTTTGGCATTATTGTCTTATCCTCCCCTTCTAATCACCATAATTAACCGCCAAAGCCCTCCATCTGACCAAATTGGTGCCGGAAATTTTTCGTTTTTTGGTCAGTAAAGTTCATGGCATCCAGGAACCCCGTCCGTAGCTCACGTTGTAACCCACCTGGCAACCCAAGAAGGTCCATGTCAGCCGGGGAAATCATATAACGAATGCTCTTTTCATCACCTAACCGGACCTTTTCGACCCAGTTAGGTTCACGTAGTAGTTCACGCCCCATTGCGACCAAGGTGGCCCCTTCGTTTAATGCCATTTCCGCATCAGTTGGCGTTTGAACACTTCCGACTTCAATCAATGGCTTCCGCTCATCAATCACCGTTAGGATCTTATGGTTAAGCTCCTCCTGGTCATCCTTATTCAATAGGGAGGTCCGCTTACGGTCACCCATTGAGCTGTGGAGGTAATCAATTGGCTGCTCACTTAACATTGCCACTAATTTTAATGTATCCGCAATCCTAATTCCAGGATTAGATAGTTCTTCAGGAGAGAAGCGATATCCTACAATAAAATCTGCTGGAGCATATTTAGCTACTACTCGTCTTACTTCTGCAATTAGTGCTTTAATAAAATTCATCCGTTTTTCGATATTACCGCCCCACTTATCGGTTCGACGATTACTATGTGGGGAGAAGAATTGCTGGAGAAGGTAGGTATTGGCGCCATGGATTTCTACCCCATCAAAGCCTGCCTTAACTGCCCGTAACGTTGCTGCGCCAAAGTCAGCAATTACTTGTTCAATTTCATCATCGGTTAGTTCTCGTGGTACTTCATCAGGATTACGGTGTGGTGCAACTGCACTAGCGCTTCGTGGTTGAATCCCACGTAAAATCTGACGGTTTGTCTTCCGTCCAGCATCAAAAATTTGGAGAACTGCTTTTGACCCCTTCAGGTGGATCGCATTAGCTAGCTTACTCAAGCCAGGAATAAAACGATCTTCGGCAACAGAAAGTTCGCCTTCGAATCCTTTACCCTCTTTATTGATGTTTGCTACTTCAGCAATTATCATCCCAACTCCTGACCGCATCTGATAGAACTTAACTTCGTCATTTGAAACCGTCCCATCAAAGAAACTGGACTGGGTGGTTACCGGAGCCATTACTATCCGGTTCTGGAGGCGGGCACCATTTGCAAAGGTATATGGCTTCATAAATTGGTATTCTGTCATACTGTGATTTACTCCTTTTTATTTAATAACCACAGTATACTGGCAAGCTTCTCTTATAAAAAGTAAGCACTTTATTGACCGTTACGGACAAAAATAGCCCATTTGAGTACTATCAATTGTTTTACTATATTGGGAAAAGAAATTAATTAATTGCCGAACCCCATAAATACAAAAACAAGGCCCGTAATCCGGTATCTAACCGAACCACGGGCCTTTCCTTTATTTGGTAATAGCCGGTAGCAATTTCATATTTTACAGATAGATAGTTGGCGACGGCTCCAAACTAAGGCTTAGTTCAGAAGCTATAACACAATTTTTCTACTTATACAAATTCCGTGGGTGCGGTTCACCCTTGATTTCGTGTTTAACGTGGTTAAGCATATCATCAATCATTTCCACCACGTGGGGGTCGTCAAGGACGTAGTAAACTTTTGTCCCTTCTCGCCGCCGACATACCAGCTGGTAGCGGTAAAGGATCCCTAACTGTTTTGACACCACGGGTTGTGACATTTGAAGATTTTCAACAATGGTTGAGACCGATACTTCGCCATCACAGTGACGCAGAAAGTACAGAATTTCAATCCGACTGCTGTTACTTAGCACCTTATATATTTTTGCTGCTTCCTCAATCAATTCATGGGCAACTGTCAACCACGGCCACTTCTTTCTTCTTTTTCTCCCTATTATATCAGATTCAGTAAGTGGCTAATTAACCCGCTATCATAGAAAACGTACAGCCCCACACCAATGTAAATAACCTTCATCAAAATTTCACCATAGTTGGTTAACACTCGCTTAACAACTGGCAATTCCCCAAGTGCCTTAATCAAAAAGGCCACGATCACTGACAATCCACCTACAAACAATACTGCTGAAACAAAGCGGTGGTATGACAACCCAGTCAATACAGGTAAGAAAATTGATAAATTACACCCCGAGCAAACTGCCAGATAGGTGACTAACGTTGCTAAAATCGGTGACCGGTGTGAATTTTCAGCTGGGTCCTCATCATTATCGTGAAGCGCCATATAAATTGGCAAAATCCCCAATATTCCTAGTACCCATTCCGGCAGGAAAAGCGATAGCGCCTTCCCCACCAAAAAGCTTACCATCATTAAGAAGACAACTCCGATTAAGTAGCCAATCACCACGTCCGTTACCCGGTAGCGCCGTAAAAGGAACAGCATGATAATAAAGAAATCGAGGTTGACCGCAATAAAGGTCAGAAATAGTAACCAATAATTCATTGTTCTCCTCAATATATCGAATTTGATATATTATTTATATACCGTTTTCGATATATAATCAAGAAAAACTTTTCTGTCTAAGATCTCCCGTTCGTGCAAACCGTTGCAAAAAAAGTTTTGCTCTAGACCATTTTTAAAAGTACCGCAACGAAGTCTATTCATTAAGCGATTTACTGTCTGTGTGCCATTTCTCACAACCAAAGAAAACGGTTCCTTTTATAGTGCAGACTGGCGGTTGAGAGTATATAATTGGAACGGTGAAATAATTTCTGTAATTTCAGAAGGAGTGAACGTTTTGGCTACAGAAAATAAAGCTGTTATTACATTGTTCGGTGCTACTGGTGACCTCGCAAAGCGGAAGCTGTACACCGCCCTTTTCAAGCTCTACCAAAAGGGATACTTACAAGACCACTTTGCACTTCTCGGTACTTCTCGTCACCCATACAGTGATGAAGAATTCCAAGAAGTTGTTCGTGAATCTATCAAGGATGTTGAAGAAACTCGCAAGGGCGAAGCAGAAGACTTCTCCAAGCACTTCTTCTACAAGTCACACGATGTTACTAAACCTGAACACTACACCATTTTGAAGCAACGGATCGAAGAACTGGATAAGCAATTCGGTACTGAAGGCAACCGTCTCTTCTACATGTCAATGGCCCCACAATTCTTTGGTACCATCGCCATGAACCTGAAGAAGCAAAACCTGCTTTCTGACGACGGCTTCAACCGCCTGGTTATCGAAAAGCCATTCGGTCGTGACTTCGACTCAGCTCAAAAGCTGAACAACGAATTGTCCAAGACCTTTGACGAAAACCAAATCTTCCGGATTGACCACTACCTGGGTAAGGAAATGGTTCAAAACATCCAAGCACTTCGTTTCGGTAACACCATCATTGAATCTCTGTGGAACAACCGTTACATCGACAACATCCAAGTTACCCTTAGTGAAAAGCTTGGTGTCGAAGAACGTGCCGGTTACTACGACAATTCTGGTGCCCTTCGTGACATGGTTCAAAACCACATCATGCAAATTGTTGCCCAATTAGCCATGGAACAACCAGTTTCATTTACTGATACTGATGTCCGGGTTGAAAAGATCAAGGCATTGCGGAGTCTCCGTGTCTACACCCCATCTGAAGCCGCTGCTAACTTTGTTCGTGGCCAATACGATGCTGGTGACGGTACTGAAGCTTACCGTTCTGCTGATGGTGTTGACCCTGACTCTGGTACTGAAACCTTCGTTGCTGCCAAGCTGATGTTTGACAACTACCGCTGGTCAGGTGTGCCATTCTACGTTCGGACTGGTAAGAAGTTAGCCGACAAGTTCACTCGGATCGATGTTGTCTTCAAGAAGCCATTGATCGATATCTTTGCCGACCCACGGAACGAAAGTGACCAATCTCTTAACTCCAACGTCTTAACCATCTTTGTTGAACCAAAGTCTGGTTTTGCTATGCAATTAAATGCAAAGCGCGCTGGTCAAGGGTTCACTACGCAACCAGTTGACCTGAAGTACTTACAAAGTGATACCGATAAGAAGGAATCACCAGAACCATACGAACGTCTCTTCCACGATGCACTGGAAGGCAACCACACCAACTTTGCATCATGGGCTGAAATTGCCTACGCTTGGAAGTTTGTTGACGTTATCCGTAAGCTGTGGGACATTGAAAAGCCTCAATTCCCTAACTACACCCCTGGTTCAATGGGCCCTGCCGCATCCGACGAACTCTTAGCTCGTGACGGTCGCAAGTGGGTTTACCGTCTGAACCACTAATTAAATTTTGACAAAAACGTTTTAGGATTTCTTAAAACGTTTTTTGTTTATAGATAACGGTTGCACACAGAAAAATTTTTGCTATAATGAACATTGTGAAAATTGTTACATGTATTTTCTTATGAGGAGAGTGACTTTAATGTCAGAGAATAAAGCACAAATCGGTGTTGTCGGTTTAGCTGTTATGGGTAAAAACCTTGCATTAAACATCGAAAGTCGTGGGTTCACGGTTGGTGTATACAACCGTCACCGTAACCGGACTGATGAAATGATGAAGGACCACAGTGACAAGAAGTTAGTTCCTAGTTACACGATCGAAGACTTCGTTGACTCACTGGAAAAGCCTCGTCGTATTCTGTTAATGGTTAAGGCTGGTAAGCCAACTGATGCCGTTATCGACGAACTGCTTCCTCTGCTTGACAAGGGTGACGTTCTGATCGATGGTGGTAACACTAACTTCCACGACACCATGGCACGGAATGCTAAGTTGGACAAGTCCGGTATCAACTTCATCGGTATGGGTGTTTCCGGTGGTGAACTTGGTGCCCTCCACGGTCCTGCTCTGATGCCAGGTGGTCAAAAGGAAGCTTACGACTTAGTTGCTCCTATCCTGACTAAGATTGCTGCTAAGGCTGAAGAAGATGGCAAGCCATGTGTTGCTTACATCGGCCCTAACGGTGCAGGTCACTACGTAAAGATGGTCCACAACGGTATCGAATACGGTGACGAAGAATTAATCGACGAAAGTTACAACATCATGCGTAACGTTCTGAAGATGCCGGTTGATGACATTGCTAAGACCTTCGCTGAATGGAACAAGGGTGAACTTTCAAGCTACTTGGTTGACATCACTGCCGACATTCTTACTCGTAAGGATGACCTTGGCGATGACAAGAGTAAGCCAATCGTTGACATGATCCTTGACCGTGGTGCTAACAAGGGTACTGGTAAGTGGAGTTCAGAAACTGCTCTTGAAGGTGGCGCTCCTCAATCAGTTATCACTGAAGCGGTTTACGCTCGTTACATCTCAATGATGAAGGACGAACGTGTTGCTGCAAGCAAGGTATTGCCTGAAGTAACTGAATCCATCTCAGTTGACGACAAGAAGGAATTGATCGAAAAGGTTCGTGAAGCCCTCTACTTCGGTAAGGTTATGTCTTACGCTCAAGGGTTCGAACAAATGCGGATCGACTCCGAACGTTACAACTGGAACCTTAAGATGGGTGAATTGGCACAAATCTGGCGTGCAGGTTGCATCATTCGTGCACAATTCCTTCAAAACATCACTGATGCCTTCGACAAGAACCCTGACCTGAAGAACCTTCTTCTTGACGACTACTTCAAGGACATCGCTAAGAAGTACCAAAAGGCTATCCGGGACATCGTTGCTCTTGCTGTTAAGGCAGGTATCCCTGTTCCAGCTCTTAGTGCTGCTATTAGCTACTACGACTCCTACCGTGCAGAAGTTGTTCCAGCTAACCTGCTTCAAGCACAACGTGACTACTTCGGTGCTCACACTTATGAACGTGTTGACCGCCCAGGTAACTACCACTACAGCTGGTACGAAGAACAATAATCAAAGCATTAAAGCGCAAAAGACGTTGGCATTTGCCAACGTCTTTTTTTGGTTTAAATCTATTTAACTGATTCGATAGTTCCTAGTGTTTCAGCATGTTGACTCAGGTCAAGCCCCCGGGCCTCATCCGCTTCCGAAACCCGAATTGTCATCAAGTGTTGAAGTATTTTAATAATTACCAGTGAGAAGACAAAGGCCATAACCACCGTTATTAATGTTGCCAACAATTGAACACCAAAGAGGTGCCAGCCACCGCCAACAAAGAGGCCATCATATTTAACCTGACTGTTGATACTATGCTGGGCAAAGAGGCCGGTTGCAATGCTTCCCCAGATCCCACTCACCCCGTGACAGCCAAATGCATCTAAAGTATCATCAATTGACGGGAACAGCGGCTTAATTTCGGTAATAAAGTAAAAGCTGCAGGCAGCAGCGATCAAGCCAATCCATAGTGCCGCATCAATTGAGACATAACCCGTTGCCGGCGTGATTGAAACTAACCCACACAATGCTCCAGTACAGGTTCCGACAAGGGTTACGTGACCGGTTTGCCAAACCTCTAACAATTGCCAGGCAACCATGGCAGCAGCCGAGGAAACAGTGGTGGTAATCATTGCTTGGGCCGCCACATCGTTAATCGCCAGCGCTGAACCCGCGTTAAAACCGTACCAGCCAATCCATAAAATAGCGGTACCTAACAATACCCATGACCGGTTAGCAGGCTTATCATTCCGGAAGTGTCGCGGCCCAACACCAATTGATAAGGCCAGTGCAGTCACACCGGCATTAATGTGGACCACCGTCCCGCCGGCAAAATCAAGTGCACCCAATTTTGCTAGTAGGCCACCACCCCACACCATGTGGACTAGCGGGTAGTAAACAACGATTGACCAACAGATGATAAAAGCGGTTAAAAACTTGAAACGCACACGGCCTACCACTGCGCCCACAAATAAGGCAGGCGTAATAATTGCGAACATCATTTGAAATAGCGAATAGATCCCCTCCGGAATACCCGTCTTGGTTAACCGGTCAAGGCCGACATGGTTAAACATCACCGCATGCAGGTTGCCGATTATGCCCAAAACGTTGCCGCTCAATGAGAATAGCCAACCGCAACCCACAGGATCACCGCTAAACCACAGATGTAAAAAACTGATAGTAAAGTGTTAACCGTATTTCGGCGCGCTACCATCCCACCATAGAAAAAGGCCAACCCGGGAGTCATAAAAAAGACGAGGATACTGGCGATCATTACAAATAAGGTGTTTGCCGTACTCATTAACACTCACTCCTTTAATATTTGCTAACCAATATACGGCGCCCTGCCAGTTATTACAATGGTCAGTGGGAAATGGCGTTGATTATAAGCTCACCACCTGGCTACACTTTAATTAATGAACTAGTAAAGCGGCTTCATTTTAACAAAAAATGGTCTAGTTCATTTAAAAGTTATGCTGATTGGTATTGGGGATTTTAAATAATTTACTGGTCTATTTTTATTTGCTTACCCGGTTTTAATAAAATTTTTTACTATCTTTTGGTCTTTCCGATAAGCTAGGCACGCGCAGCCCATTAAAACAGCCAGTTTTTCCTTTCATTACCACTAAAAATGCTAATAAAAGCACTTATTTGTACTAAAAGTTTACTAAAAAGTTATTGACAAGTTTAGTGAAAGCGCTTAACATAATGGCTGTAAGCAATTATTTATATATTTCGTAGAAAAGGGGAGTCAATGATGGATAGTTCGAAGCAGGAACAACACGTTGTTCGTTCACGCCTTGCATATTCACTCGGTGCGTTCGGTCACGATGCCTTCTTTGCATTACTTTCAACATACTTTATGATGTACGTTACCGGTCACTTGTTTGATTCCGGTAACAAAGCTTTTGATAACAAGATGGTCGGTTACGTTACCGCGATTATCTTAATTCTGCGGATTGGTGAATTGATCATCGACCCAATGATCGGTAACGCAATTGACCGGACCCACACTCGTTGGGGTAAGTTCAAGCCATGGGTTGTCGGCGGTGGTGTTATTTCAGCCATCCTGCTGACTGCCCTCTTCACCCCACTTGGTGGATTGAACTTAAGCAACCCAATTCTTTACTTGGTTATCTTTGCTATTATTTACATCGTCATGGATGTCTTCTACTCATTCAATGATGTTGGTTTCTGGTCAATGGTTCCTGCTATGTCCTTTGACTCACACGAACGTGATAAGATAGCTACCTTCGCCCGGGTTGGTTCTACTATCGGTGGTCAGATCATTGGTTTCGTAATCATGCCAATGGTTCTGTTCTTCTCTGTCAAGCAAAACGGCGGTACCGGTGATGACCGTGGTTGGTTCATCTTTGCCGCTATCGTTGCTGCTATTTCTGCCATCACTGCGATCGGTGTTGGTATGTTTACCCACGAACAACAATCATTGCTTCGTGAAAACAAGGAACAAACTAAGTTCAAGGATATCCTGAAGATCCTGGTTAAGAACGACCAACTTCTTGCCATTGCGATGTCCTACCTGTTCTTCACTACTGGTCAGACTTTGCTGAACAGTTTCGAACTTTACTACTTCACTTACATTTTAGGTAACTCAAAGGCCTTCTCTATCCTGGGTGGTTTGAACACGGCTGTCGGTGTTATCTCCGTCTTCGCCTTCCCACTCTTCTCAGGTAAGATTGGTCGTCACAAGCTCTTCTATGGCGCTGCAACGATTGAAGTTATCGGTGCCTTGATCTTCGCCTTTGCTGGCAAATCATTAGCACTTGTTTTACTCGGTGCCGAATTATTCTTCATTCCACAACCAATTATCTTCCTGGTTGTTTTGATGACCATTACCGACTCTGTTGAATACGGTCAATTGAAGTTAGGACACCGTGATGAATCACTGACCCTGTCAGTTCGTCCACTGCTTGATAAGTTCGGTGGTGCCGTTGCTAACGGTGTTGTCGGGATGGCTACTGTTGCCGCTGGTATGACTGGTGGTGCTACTGCTGCCACTGTTACTGCCCACGGTGTAAGTATCTTCAAGATCTACATGTTCTTAATCCCAATTGCTTTAATCGTTGTTGGTATTATTATCTTCGCCCTCAAGGTTAAGTTGGATGAAAAGTCCCACGCCAAGATTGTTGCTGAACTGGAACAAACTTGGGGTAAGCACCTTGACAAGGATGACGACGCCGATGCTCCTGCTGCAGAAGTTCCTGCACCACAACCAGGTGTTACCGACATTCCTGCTCCAGTAGCTGGTGAAATCGTCAACCTGAAGGACGTTAGTGATCCTGCATTTGCTGAAGGTAAGATGGGTCAAGGATTTGGTATTAAGCCTTCCGATGGTAAGGTTTACGCACCATTCTCTGGTACCGTTCGGGCAACCTTCTCCACCCGTCACGCGGTCGGACTGGTTTCTGATAACGGAATCGCCCTCCTGATCCACATTGGTGTCGATACCGTTAAACTTCATGGTACTGGTTTCGTTACCTACTTCACCAAGGGTCAACACATTGAAAAGGGTCAACAGTTGATGGAATTCTGGGACCCAACAATTAAGAAAGCTGGTCTTGATGATACGGTAATCGTAACCGTCACGAACAGTGAAAGCTTCAATGTCGATATGATTGCCAAGGCTGGTGACAAGGTCACTGTCAAGGATGACGTATTGAAGGTTTCAAAGAAAGATTAATTCTTTAACAACTAAAAAGGGAGTCGCGGCTTAATTGTCGCGGCTCCTTTTTTAGTTAAAATCAGTTAGTATTAATTGTTGCTTGTTCCTCACGGTAATCACCAAAGTAGGCGTGGTAAAGCTGGCTATTAAGTGACCGTAGTTGCTTGTACGAGATATTATTAGCAAAGAACATCATGGTACGTTTATTTTCATAGTTACTATAAAGGCTGCAGGAATACCCAGCAAGATAACCATTTGCGTGGAGGTATGGTGCCTCAAGATAGGTTCCACCAAAGTAAGTTTCCGTACCCGTGGGATCTTTCTTGGCAAGGAATTGTTTCAATAACTGGGGATTATTAAGCAGTGCCCGGTGATAGAAACGCCAATACCCTACTGGTGTACTAAGGATATCGCCAGCACCTAACTCGGTGGACATCGCCAGCTGGAGCTTCTGCCACGTCCGCTGCTTGCCAACAGCAAGGGTTACCTGCCCTTTCTTTACTTGGCTAAAGAACTTCATGCGCACCCCTGCTGGTTGCAGAACCTTGGTTGCTAAGTAGTGACGGTAACTCTGCCCACTAGCCTGGTGAATAACTTCCGCCAGAATAATATAGTCCAGGTCGGTGTAGTGCCAGTTAAAGTTACCCGTTGACCGGCAGCCTTCAAGTGCATACTTAAGCTGTGCTTTTTCGCTCGTCAGCGGGTGTTTTAAGGGCCGTGTTTCATTGACCAGGCCACTTGTATGCATCATCAATCTATCGACCGTTACCTGCCTGGCACCGCCAATTTGGGGCAGGTACTTACTGAGGGGCGTTGTTAGCGAGAGCTTCCCTGCTAGAACCAGTTGTTCAACTGCAATCCCCGTTAATAATTTTTGGAATGAGGCGATTGGGATCAAGCGTGTCGGCTTAACGACCTGGTGCGGGTTAGAAGCAACCTGGTTACTGATCACGTGCGGATTCTTGGCGGTACCATCTACCAAAACGATTCCGTTCACCTTGTTGTCTTTAAGGACCTGCTCAACCCGGTCATCAGCGACTCCCCGACTAGCAGCGCTAACTGTCAGGCCACCACTCAGGGCAGCTGTTAACGCTACTCCTACCATTAGGATCAAGTACCACTTATACTTTGTCATAATCGTCATCTCTTTTTAAAAGCAATAATGGAGCTGTGTCACCGGTCCGCTAGTTAAATTAAAATAAACGGCACAATACACAAATGAGGCCCAAAGTCCGGTTAAAAAGCCGAACTCTGGACCTCTAATTATACTCGCTGGAGAGTGCTACGACATCGTAACCGACTAGCTCACTCCCCATTTAACTTTGACCCTTACCTTATTGGTCAACAGCGGTCCGAACAACCAGTACATCAACTGGTGCATTCCGCTTTACGTAGGAAGTAACAGAGCCCATAACCGCCCGTTGCATCCGTGAAAGGCCACTAGCACCAATCATAATCATGTCGTTGTGGTGGTCGTGAATAAAGTCAAAAGAAATAATCGTCTTTGGATTACCCAGACGAATGTGGATATCCATGTTATCGAAGCCATCTTTTTCCTTAGCGTTCTTTAATAATCCGCTGAGGTATTCCTTGGACTTATCAACGAGTTGGTAAGCAATGCTACCATCTGACATACCGGCAAAGTTGTAAGCCATTGCCCGGGTGTCAATTACGTTTAACACGTCAATATGGGCACCGTTACGCTTAGCAACAAAGATTGCCCGTTCTAAGGCCAGTTCTGATTCTTTAGAACCATCAACTGGCACTAAAATGTTTTGGTATTCTTGATCCATATGCTTGCCTCCAATGTAGCATCTTATATCTATGCATATATTGTACCATTAAATCACCGGTATTAGTAAGCTTAACACATATCCACGTAATTTTTTCACAATTGACAATCGTTAATAAATCGCCTACAATTCAGACAATATAATTAGATGAATATGAGAATTCTTAGTTTTTCTTTAATTCAGCTGGAAACGAGGTTTCATACATGGATAAAATCGATCGTAAAATCATTAACTCATTACAAAAGAATGCGCGGGCATCCTTGAAGGACCTCTCAAAGGAATGTTTTATTTCCTCACCAGCCATCGCTGCACGGATTAGTAAGCTGGAAAAGGCTGGCATCATCAATGGTTACCACTCTTCCATCAACATGGAAAAGATCGGTTTCCATGTCCGTGCTTTCATCCAGGTTCAACTGGAGCCACGACAAAAGAAGGATTTCTACCCATATGTGCAGAGTATTCCTAACGTCGTCGAATGTAATTGTGTCACTGGTGATTATTCAGAAATCATGGAGGTTGTTTTCCCGTCAACAACGGACTTGGATGACTTTATCAACACAATTCAACAACGCTTTGGGAAGACCAGTACTCAAATTGTCTTTAGCACCAGCGTTTCCCACCGTGGGATCCAACTTGATAATGCTGACGATGAGGATGAATAGTAAACAGAGACCGGAAAAGATGAAAATCTATTACGGCCTTTTTGTTTTCCTCGAATATTAAGATTAAAAAGAGCCCCAGTTGGGTAACCTAGAGCGCCGACCTGTTTAGTGTCAACGCCTATCCTGAGTTACCCTACCGGGGCTCTACGAATTTTTAATCGTTTCTACTTCTTTTCATGGTAAGTATCAAGATACTTATTGTACTGATCACGGTCAAGTGACTTTTCTGATTCACCGATAACCAAGGTAGCAATCGAGTTACCAACCACGTTAACTGCGGTCCGGCCCATGTCAACGAACCGGTCAATTCCGGCGATGAAAGTCAAGCCGGCCATTGGAACACCAATCGTTGAAACACTGGCCAGCAGGACAACAAAGGAAGCACCAGGAACCCCAGCCATCCCCTTACTGGTAATCATCAAGACAATCAGCAAGGTGATTTGGTGGGCAAGCGTAAGGTGAAGGCCATATGCCTGTGCCAAGAAGATAGCTGCCAGTGACTGGTAAATAGCGGAACCATCAAGGTTGAAGGTGTAACCAGTTGGGATAACGAAGGAAGTAATCCCCTTTTCAACCCCCATTTCCTGGGTCTTCTTCATCAGCCGTGGCAAGGTAACTTCTGAACTGGCAGTTGTAAAGGCCAGGACAATTTCATCCCAGATTACCCGCATTGTCTTCCAGTAACGCAGGTGGAAGATATGAGCAGTAATCCCCAGCACGACGATGATGAAAATGATCATCGTGACATAGGCAATCAGGATAAAGTAACCAAGTGGCAGCAACGCACTGATCCCCATTTCAGCAATGGTCATTCCGATCAGGCCAAAGACACCAATTGGGGCGAACTTCATTACCCAGTTAGTTACCTTGAACATAACTTCGGACACACCGTTTAAGACGTCAATCAGGATCTTTGCCTTTTCACCAACCGCTGCGATTCCCAAACCGAAGAGAACTGAGAATAAGATTACTGGCATCATGTCGCCATCAGACATGGACTTGAAAATGTTAGTAGGAATAATTGATAAGATTAATGGCCAGAAACCACTCTCATGAGCAGCATGCTTGGCAGTCGACATATATTGTGAAATGTCAGTCGCATGCAGTTCGTGAATGTTGATGAAGGTACCTGGGTGGGTCAGGTTAGCCATCCCAATCCCAAGCAGCAACGCAATTGTCGTCAGAATTTCAAAGTAGATCAGTGTCTTGGCACCAATCCGGCCCAGTTTCTTGATATCACCAATGTTGGCAATCCCAACCGTCAAGCAAGAGACAACGATCGGCATTACGATCATTTGGATCAGCCGAATGAAGATTGTCCCGAGGCTCTGCATCACTGTGATGGCACTCTTATTTTGGTAGAAGATAACCCCACAGATAATACCTAAAACTAAACCAATCATTATTTGCCAGCCCATACTCAGGCGGCTAAACCGATAGTGTTTCACTTCGCATCCTTCTCTCCCTTAAATGTCTGTAAATACTTTAGCACATCTTAAAATAATTTCCATCGTTTTTTAATGGAAAAATCGCTAAAAAACGAACGGATTAATATTTACTTTCGCCTTTATTCACTATTTATAAATAACACCTTGTGAGAGAAAATGAGGCAATTGTTCTTAATTTACAAATTAAACTAGTGATTTTAAATTCTTTTGTACATGATTTACTGATATTTCAGTAATTATAGCGTCTTATCGTTAGGACAGGTTCTTCAATGAATGTCCGTGTTTTTATCTGCAAAATTTTAAAAAATATTTTTGGCTTTTTTGATTATTCACTATTTAAAAATAACAGGTATCCGCTTTCAAAAAAACACCCAGAAAAATAAGAACTTCTCTGGGTGCTTTTTCATAAATTAATTTAGGTTGATCTTATATAGACGGGCTACTTTTTCACGAGGAAATTCGACCGTCAGATGGTTATTAGTTATTGTATAGGTTGTCAGATTGTCTGCTTTAGGGAAGATTTGTTCAACAGCATTAACTTGGCCATACTTTTCCAAATTAATTGTGGTAGTTGTATCACCCCCTTTGCCACGCCAGATTGCGAGGTAGATTGTATTCTCATCTTTAAGTCCATAACTAAACCAGGAATCATCAAGTGCGCTAAGACCTGTTGGCCAAATTGGCAGCATTGTTGGTATCTTGTCACGGTATTGCTTATAGCTAGCGATCCCTTCCTTGACCAGTGCCAACCGGTGCCCCGTAACTTCATTCAATAGGCCGCTCTGGTGGATCCGTACCAGCATCGCATTTACCATGTTGAAGATTACTTCTTCATCATCCCCGTCTTTCAATGGGTAAGACCAGATTGCGCATTGTTCAGGTGCTACCACTGAACCACCAACTGCGGCAATATTACCATTGCGGAGATAGTCGGTTTGGTCACTCATCGACTGAATACTATGCCGTTGCAGCATCGCATAATCATGGCGCATACCACCGCTCCCGCAATTTTCAATCACTAGGTCCGGGTAACGCTGAAATACTTGGTCCAGCCACTTAAGGTATGCCCGGTTGTGCTTCAGTAATCCGTCACCATAGCTATCCGCATCATGGTCGGTCCCAATACCGGTAGTGATGTTATAGTCCATCTTAATATAGCCAACACCATATTGCTTAACCAGCCGGTCAACTACTTCATCTGCATACTTGCGAACCGCTGGATTGGTGAAATCAAGGTGGTACCGGTCAGAATCAATTACCCGTTTACCATGCCGGGTAAAGAACCAATCATCAGGTAATTGATCAGCTAGTGGGCACTTGATCCCCATTACTTCGATTTCAAGCCATAATCCGGGTACCATCCCTTTACTGCGGATATAATCAATCACCTCGGTAATCCCGTTAGGAAAACGTTCCGTGGATGGTTGCCACTCGCCAACACTGTCCCACCAATAACCAGGGGCGTACCAGCCGCAATCAACAACATAGTATTCACAACCCGCTGCAGCAGCGGCATCAATTAGTGGTTTCTCCTTGGCCGTCGTTGGATCACCGGATAGACCGTTCATGTAGTCATTAAAGATTACTGGTAGCTGTTGGTTATCCTTATTGGGCCGGCGAATTGCCCGGCGATAAGTAGTCATTGCATCAAGTGCCGCTTCAAAGTCGCCATTTAGTTGACCGAACACTACCGGGATAGTAGTAAAGCTTTCTCCTGCTTTTAGGTTTTTCCACCAGTGGTTATCATACTCTTCGGGGCCGGAAAGACGAATTGCCAATAGGTTACCGGCACCAATATCGGTTAATTCATAGTGCCAGGCACCATTATTTTCAATTTGCCAGATGGCTGCTTGACCGGTCCGCTTGTTAACCAGGATACCGTTAGGAGAATATTCCGAACACGACCAGGATGAATTATTAGTGATACTAATCCGTTTCGAAGAAGCCTGGCCCTTTTCACCATCAACCCAGTAGTCCAAGCCGGCATCTTTAAGGGTATTAGCTTTCCACTGTGCCTCCGCGGTCCAATCATTATTTGCAACGTAAAATACATTGTCTTCCGCGTAATTTCCAGTTAAGTCCCCCGCCTGGTTAATTCCAGTAAGTGCAAAGGAGGAAACATACTCTATTCCCAGGTCACCCTCGCCGGCATTTTCCAGGGTCACCCAACTCCGAATAACTGGAGTATTATCAAAGAGTTGGTAGTAGTTGATTACTTTTAATGCTCCGTTTTCTTGAGTAACTTCAAGCGTCTTTCCATTGTCATTTTCAACTACGCGGTGCGACAAATAGTGCAAACTGCTACCCGGTTCCGTACTGACAAATCCCACTCCCTTATGGTGGATATTTTCACCGGTCACCTGCACCTCGGTCAACACCATCTGTTCCTTGTCCTTCTCACTAGCGTTAGACAGGTCATTACTGCCAATTCGTGACAAGGCTACCTTGCCACTATCCAGCACTTCAAAATCGATCTGGGTCGACGAAGTGCTAACAGAAAATTTGGTCATCTTTACTCGCTCCTTTAATTCACCGATTCAGCAGAAAAGGTGCACTTTTACCACCTTTGCTTCTCCTAAACCGTTTTCATTGTTATGATGAGGATAGAAAACTAATGGAGGTTGATGCCCGATGGATAATAAACCCAAACGAGGAAACTTACTGTTCTTTCTCGCACTCATCATTATTGTTGATACAATTTTCATCTTATATTCACGTTTTAATTAACAAAGGGATGTGACGATTGTCATGATCCCTTTTTTCGTTATTCACGTGTCTTTGATAATTCAGCCGTAATGTCCTTTTCCATGTTTTCGTACTTTTGGTAGAACAATGCTGGAATGATTGCCAAAGCATACATTAAGATAGTTACCCAGTTGAATGAAATGTTAATTCCCATCAATGCATGTGCAGTCTGTGCATGGTTGGCAACGTAACCAAAGGCGGACATAATACCACCGTTCATGGCACCGGCCAGGCCCATCCCCATTGACATACAGAAGGCAGAACCAACCGTTGTCAATAGTCCGGCAGCGTTGACACCGTTCTTCCATTCACCATAATCAACGGCTGAACCAAGCATGGCAAATGGCATTGAGCAGGCAATTCCGGAACCAATATTAGCAATGATCCAGCCGATGACTGCCCCCACCACGTTAAGGTGAGCAAACATAATAATAAACTGACCAATAACGGCGCCGGCCAAGCCAAGTGCCCAAATGTGACTCTTGGACATGTACTTATTAAGTAGTGGAATCGAAATAATCCCAATAACTTGAATAATGGCAATTGAGTTAAAAAAGGTAACTAATCCCTTGTTGTGGAAGTAGTAGGTAAAGTAGTAAACGAGTGATTGCTGACGGCCTTGTTGGGCAATCCAAAAGAGGAAGTTACCGCCTACAATTAAGAACCATGGCCAGTTCTTGTTCATTGCGTGAATACTGTCCTTCAGCGTAACCCGTTGACTGTTTGGCACAACAACCCGTTCACGAATATGGCCGAATGAGAACAAGGTCCCACAAACGTTCAGGATAGCAAAGATAACGATGAAAATCCGGAATCCCTTAACATCATTACCGCTACCAAAGAAGGCGACCAGTGGCAGTGTCAAGGAGTTAACAATGAATACCCCAAGCTGTGAACCAACCATCCGCCATGAATTCAGTTTTACCCGTTGGGCTGGTGATGAAGTAATTAATGGCAAAATAGTGGTGATTGGTGCGTTAATCCCCAGGTATAGGACCCCGTAAATCATGTAAACAACACCACAGTAAATCGCCTTTGCGGACGGACTCAAGCTTGGTGCCCAGAAAAGTAAAATTGCACTAGCAGCATATGGAAATGCTAACCATAAAAAGTATGGACGGGCTTTACCAAACTTTGAGTGAGTCATATCAATTAATGTTCCCCCAAACTGGTGCACCGACCGCATCAACACCCCGCGCGATCAGTAAAATAATCCCAGTTGCTGCTGCCGAAACAGCGGCAATATCAGTAAAGAAGTACATTAGGTAACTATTAACCACCGTCGCTAGCAGTTGCCCTGAAAAATCAAGGTTGGCGTAGCTTAGTTTTTCTAAGGGGCCAACCTTGGCCTTGGTTGATCCAAATGGATACTTTGTCTTTTTCTCATCCATTAACTCTCACTCCTATCAATTAGTCTCAACCATTCAACAGTTAAATTGTAACCGCTCTCATGTGTTCCCAAAAATGGTCAATCTAGTATGATAGGTGTTCATTTTTCACTTTGTATTGAACATTTAGTGTGGATTTCTTACTATTAAGGTATATAAGGAGGGATTAACATGCAGGTGACTTATTTTGATGTTAACCAACCAGTTGTCGCCGCTAACCAAGGATTCTTTACCGCTGGTGAGAATTGGCGCCATAAACGGATCTACCAAAACGAAGCCTGGGAAATAATTATCCTTGTTTCTGGGCAGCTCTTTTTACAGGTCAACCACCAACGATTTACGGTTTCTGCTAATGAGGTACTACTTGTTCCTGCACATGCCATTGTGGTGGGCTTTCAAAAATCACCGCAACACACCCAATACTATTGGTTTCACTTTTTCCCAAATCCACGCGGGGTTAAGCAAGCGGAATACCGTGAAGGGCAAGCAAGCCGTGACGGCTTAGTCCCCCTCCCAGTTCAGTTTCCTCTTCCCGGCATTAAGAAATCATTTGTGCTGGCTAACCAGGTTCTCGACGTCGCGATCAATAAGCACTACCCACATATCGCGGTCGACTATTTACTGACAAGCCTTTTAATTGAGCTTGCCCATGACTTTATTGAGTCTTCACACACCGACAGTAGCGACCAGATGGAAAATATTAAGGGGTGGATTCTTTCCAACCTCAGTAGTTCACTTACTGTCAGCCAGATCGCTACCCATTTTGAATTTAACCCCAACTATCTTGAGCGAATTTTCAAACAGGCAACCGGCCAAACGATTATCCAATTTATTAATAACCTTAAGATGGAACGGGCCCAGGAGTTATTATTAAAAACTAATTTTCCCATTAAACAAATCGCAAGCGATGCCTATTTCAACGACGACAAGCACTTTATGAAGCAGTTCAAGCGAAAGTTCCAGTTAACCCCTTCAGAATTTCGGCGAACATATACGCAAAAATTTCAAGACAGCAGTAGCTTTGATCCCCAGGTTTTACTGTCTAAGGATACCGATATTAATTATTATCAGCGGTTTAAGGATACCGAGAAATAATAAAAGCCCGCTAACGCTCATTGACGAACGTTAGCGGGCTTTGGTCATTACGAGGAAGCGCACTATCTCACTTCCCATTGACTATTTAGTTGTTTGCCGCTTGATCAAATGTGTCCCGACAACCGTCTTGCAGGCATCCGCATCTGGGTTTTGCAGACGCTTAACCATCATATCAACCGCCGCGTGAGCCATTTCATCCGTGGCAACGTGAACCGACGTCATGCTTGGGTAAACGTACTTGACCAGTGCCGTGTCATTAAAACTAATCAGCGCCAGCCGTTGCGGAATCGCAATTTTGGCTTCCTGGACGGCCTTAAGCGCACCCACTGCCATTGGGTCATTTGCAATAAAGATCCCGTGTGGCAAGCGGTCACCTAACCGTTCAATTGCTTGTTTCATCGCTTGATACCCCGACATCGAGGTGTAGTCGCCGGCAAAAATATACTCTGGATGATACAAGTTCCGTTGACGGAGGTCGCTCTCAAAGTAGAACCGCCGCAAGTCTGGCACAATTTCGTTATCCGTTGTTTTTTCCGTTCCCGCAAGCATTCCGATATCTTGAATCCCTTCATCCAGGAATTCACTGATCACGGAACAAACCGCATTTTCAAAGTCCGGTACCAGGCAATCATACCCAGCAGCCAAACTATCATAGTCAACAAATACAATGTTCTTAGTTACCAAGCGGAACTTCTCTACCTGGGAGTTGCTAAACTTCCCAATGGCAATAATTCCCGTCACATCCTGGGGAATATCCTCCATATTGTTCTGGTAGATCGGCACCGTCTGTAATCCCCGTTGCTGGGCAGAACGTTCAATTTCCATCCGAATAGCCATGTAGTACAGGTCATCAAGCTCCTGGGTTAGCGAGTACCACTGAACAACCGCAATTTTTTGGACCCGGTTGTTTTGCGGGCGCTTATGCTTGGTGTAATTAAACTGTTCGGCGGTCTCAATTACCCGTTGGCGGGTCTTTTCATTAACCGAAAGGGTCGTGTCATTGTTGAGGATTCGCGATACGGTTGCGATTGATACCCCTGCTTTATTTGCAATGTCTCGTAACGTTACTGCCATCCTCACAATACTCCTTTCAATTAATTACGATTACAGTTCCTTTAAGAACCGGTCCCAGCCAGCTTGTCCTGCTTCATCATCCTTGAAGACACCAGCGTTTTTAAGAACGTTAGCAAAGATATTAGCCAGTTCTTGTTCCATTACTTCATCAACATTGTCCTTTGTAATGTCAACCCGTGCTTGGACTTCCTTTGCCCATGGCAGGTGGCTGTCAGCAATCTGGTTATCAGCACCGAGCCAGAACTTCTTGACTTCGTTCAATTCGTCCTTCAGCCGTGCTGGTAAAATTGCCCGGCCCATAACTTCAATCAGGCCAATGTTTTCCTTCTTGATGTGCCATAACTTTTCGTGTGGGTGGAAGATCCCTAGTGGGTACTTGTCACTCGTGTTGTTGTCCCGGAGAACAAGGTCTAATACGTACTTCTCGCCGTCACGGTACATGATTGGCGTTACGGTGTGGTGGCGAGTGTCACCGTCAAAGGCCTTGATGTCCAAGCTTTCGTCACTGTAGTGGTCCCAAACATTAATGATATGGGTACCAAGGTCAATCAACTGGGTAGTGTCGGCACTCGTCAGCCGGATATCACTCATTGGCCAGTTAACAACCCCGGCTTCAACAGCTGGGAAGTCAGCAAATTGTAGTGGCTTCTTGATCGTTGCTTTCATCATTGGGAAGGTATGGCGACCACCTTGGTAGTGTTCGTGTGCCAGCATCGAACCCCCAACAATTGGCAGGTCCGCATTACTGCCGACAAAGTATGCTGGCAGCTGGTTTTCAATTTCAACCAGATTAATCAGCGTTTGCCGGTTGATCTTCATTGGTTCGTGCTTGCCGTACAAGAAAATGCAGTGTTCGTTGAAGTATGCATATGGCGAGTACTGGAAGCCCCATTGTTTCCCACCAATCGTCATCCGGATAATCCGGTGGTTGCTACGAGCAGCTTGGCCCAGGCGACCCTTGTATCCTTCATTTTCCATGCAGAGCGCACATTGAGGGTACTTCTTCTTCGTGTCATGGGCTGCCGCTGCAATCGCCTTTGGATCCTTTTCTGGTTTGGAAAGGTTAATGGTAATCTCTAAGTTACCATACTTAGTTGGCTTGTCAAAGACCACGTTCTTCTTGATTGCCGCAACTTTGACATAGTCGTTGCTGGTACACAAGTTGTAGAACCAGTCAGTAGCAGTTTCTGGAGATTGTTGGTACTTTTCCCAGAACAGGTGGTTAACAACCGATGGCCGTGGTGTCATTAAGTCGTAGAGTTGGTCATTCAAGATTTCCCGGGCAGTTTGACCGTCCTCAATCTTACCGCGTTGAACGGCCAGGTCAACTAATTGGGCAACTAACGGTTGGTCGTCAGTAGCTTCAACATCTTCATCGCCAACAAAGCCCCGAATCTTGTTCATGACGTAAACCCGGTCCAGTGGATCGTAGGCACCACTAGCAATTACCTTGTCTGCATATTCTTCAATTAACTTCATTTTCTCATTCTCCTCGCAAAGTACTAATTACAACTTGTGTGGACCGTCAACAACTTCGGCATCATAGAAGCTGGCGTCGTAACCAATCTTTTCACGGTAAATCTTACCAACGTTCTTCTTGAAGTCTTCAGCGGCTGACTTCTTAACGATGGCAATGGCACTACCGGCGAATCCACCGCCGACCATCCGGGCACCAAGGCAGCCTGGTTGTTCCCAAGCACTTTCAGCCAGGGTATCTAATTCCTTACCGGTAACTTCATAGTCATACTTCAGTGAAACATGGGAGGCATTGATCAGACGACCAAGTTCTTCCAAGTCACCCTTTTCCATGGCATCGATAGCCCGCTTTGTCCGTTCGTTTTCACTAACAGCGTGACGAGCACGACGGATCAAAGTATCATCGTTGATCAGGTAAGTGTATTGGTCAAAGGTTTCGGAATCAATTTCACCTAGTTTACTAATGTTGAGCTTCTTGCTGAGGCGCTTAACTGCTTCGCCACATTCTTCAACCCGTTCGTTGTACTTAGAACCAGCCAGTGAGTGGGTCTTGTTCGTGCTCATGATTAAGATTTCGTAGTCACCGAGTTCCAGTGGCAGGTACTTGTATTCCAAAGTGTTGCAGTCAAGGAAGATGGCATTGTCTTTCTTCCCCATTCCAACGGCAAATTGGTCCATAATTCCGGAGTTTAAGCCCACGAAGTCGTTTTCCGTCTTCTGGCCCAACTTAACAAGTTCAACTTCGTCAATGTCGAGGTTGAATTCTTCCTTCAGCAAGTTCCCCATCAGCATTTCAATTGAAGCTGATGATGACAGGCCGGAACCGTATGGCAGGTAACCGTGGATGTAGAAGTTAAACCCGTGGTCGATCTTGTAGCCACGTTGCTTCAGATAAACAAGCATCCCCTTGAAGTAGTTAACCCACTTCTCGTCTTTGGCAGTCTGTGGTTGGTCATCGTTAATATCAAAAGTGATGATCTTACTGTTTTCTTCCTTAGCGGAGTTAGCAGAATAAATGGCCACCGTGCTATCTTCACGCGGGCCGTAAACACCATAAGTACCAATACTAATGGCACATGGGAAAACGTGGCCCCCATTGTAGTCTGTGTGTTCACCAATTACATTAATCCGACCAGGAGAGAAGAAGACATCCTTGCCGTTTTCTTTGAAGACCGCTTTATATTCATCAAGAAATTGTTGTTTATCCATCGAGATAACCTCCATCACTCAAATAAAATCTCTTAGTAAACTTTTACTAAATATAATTTAATATGATTTACCCCATTTGTCAACAAGCGCTTACATTTTATTTTTAGCAAATCAGAAAGCGCTTACTAAAATTAGCTAGATAGTCACCCACGGGCTAAGCAAACGATGGTAAAATTAAGCTTATGAAGTGGAGGCGGAAACATGGTGCATTATTCACCACGGCAGCTACTGCCGTTAGCCCAGCGAACTGGTCGGTGGGTAATCAAAACAATTAAAGATAAGCCGGTACTATACACTACTAATCTTGGCAGCAGCATTCGTTTTGAATGCGAGCAAAGCCAGCAGCTCATAATCAGGGTGCTTAACAATGGGCAACCCGGTTTTCCAAGTCAAATGTATGCTTGGCGGGTTGATAGCGGAGAATGGCACCGTTTTGCTGCTTCTAATGGCAGCTGTAAAATTACGTTCACAAATACTAGTAGGCACCTGGTTGAAATTACAACGGCCGGAAATACGGACATGGACCAGGTTTGGTCTGGAAATCAGGGCTTTGCACTAGCTGGCATTGATACTACTGCAGGTCAGCTTTTGCCGGCACCGCCACGCCCACTTGTGGACTTTATTGGGGATTCGATCACCGCTGGCTGCTGGGTTTATGGCAAACAGGCTGCCCTTGATTACCGCCCAGAAAGCAACTATGTTGGCCTCGCATGCGACCGGCTGGGAATTGATGGCGTCCGTATTGCTTATTCGGCAGCGGGCGTCCTGCGGCCAGGTACTGGTGGTGTACCCGTGGCTGCTAAGTTTCTCAACCACATCGATGCAACGACAGAATGGCAAGCTAACCACCCCCAATTAGTTGTGGTTAACCTCGGTGTTAATGATCGTCGGTTCACCACGGCTGAGTTTTTCCCCGCCTATAATGAATTCATCAACCAGGTAACTACCACCTTTCCAAAGAGTCAGGTGCTCCTCCTGGTCCCATTTAGTCAAACCTACCGGGAAGAAATTGCCAAAGTGGCGAATATTCACCGGGTGGAAGTAATTGACACAACTGGCTGGTGCACCAGCTATACGGATGGGCTCCACCCCGACCAGCAAGGCGCCAGAACAGCCGCTCGGCAGCTGGCACAGGCCCTCAGTGATAAATTAAGGAGGATTTAACATGACACATCAACGACTACTAGCAATTAAAAACGGTTATAACTTCCGGGAACTTGGTGGCTACGAAACCACCACGGGGCAAACGATTAAGTGGGGTCGTTTGATCCGGTCAGGTGGACTGGGAAGGCTCGATAATAATGATGAACAGCTGTTAAGCAACGTCCCCGTCACGGTTGATATCGACTTCCGCTCTAAGCCAGAAGTTGCTGCTAATCCCGACCAGGTGCCGCCAACAGCTGACTATTACAATCTTCCTGTTTTTGACATTGACGTAACTAATGCTTCGCGGAGTGACGAGGAAATCGCTAAGAAGATGCAAGAAGTTGGCAATGGGTTTGAACACATGAAAATGGAATATGGCCAGATGGCTAAAATCCCTAGTGCTAAGCATGCCTACCAGCAAATGTTCCACCTTCTCTTGACTAACGAATCCGGCGCAACCCTCTTCCACTGTACTGCTGGCAAAGACCGGACTAGCTTCGGCGCCTTCTTGATCATGACGGCATTAGGTGTTCCACGTGAAACAATTTTTAAAGACTACCTGCTGACCAACGAAGTAACCGCAAAGTTCCGCGATCAATGGTTGAAGCAACTGCGTAATACCACTAAAAATCTGGGAAACCTTGACGCCGTGGTTAAAAATCGTGGCTACATGATTGCTGCTTACCGTGAATACTTGGAAAACGCGATCAAGGTGGTAGACCAGCTTGCCGGCAGCCCTGAAAACTACCTCACTGACTACCTCGGCCTTTCAAAGGGTGACATTACTGACCTCCGTCGTTTATATCTCGACTGATATCGGGTATAATTATTGGCATAAGGAGGAATTGCTAATGCAAATTTCTGTTCCACTGGTCAATGACTTATTACCGGACGAGTATGGTAAGTATGCTCCAGCTAATGAGATGCTTGCTGACCACCCGATTAAGTCATTCCCCATTAAAATTTCTGATGCTCCGGCGGGAACCAAGTCATATGCCCTTGTCTTTATTGACTTTGACTCAACACCCGTCTGTGGTTTTACGTGGATCCATTGGTTAGCAGCTAACATTCCAGCAACGATGACTGAAATCCCGGCAGGTGCAAGCCGGAATGCAAATGGTCAATTTGTCCAGGGCAAGAACAGCAATGCTGGCCCTTTGGTCAATGGTGACGACCGGATCATCCAAGGTTATGTTGGCCCGCAGCCACCGGACAAGAACCACGACTACACGTTGACGGTATATGCGCTTAATACGACACTGCCCCTTGATGATGGTTACTGGCTGAATGAATTTCTTCACGCAGCTAAGGGACACGTACTCGCCGAAGCTAAAGCAACTCTCCCCAGCCGTGCTTAAGGAAGTGATAGATATGGAAACACGAATCTTTTTCAACCCTGGTGACTCAGTTGCCAACATCCACGACTACAATGAAGCTGTCCGTAAGGGGCAAATCTTCAAGCGGGAACGTCGTAGTGATGATTTAGTGATTGCCAAGGGTCCCGACGATGAAGAATATGCAATCTTCTATGCCAAGGATGCTCTCCCTGCTGAACGCAAGGAATCAAAGCCATACGAAGTTAAGAAGAAGTTGTAAATTATAGGAGCACAGGAGCGGTTTTCGATTCAAAACTGTTCCCGATACAGAGATAGCCCGCTAGTGTTCATCACTTGATGATGGATGCTAGCGGGCTATTCATGTATTATGCTGGTTACTTTATTCAAAAAACAATTACTGGTTTAATAACTTTCCCGCCTGTAAAATCATCAAAAGCCTGATTAATTTCGTTAAACGAGTAAAACTTCATCAGTTTATCAACAGGAAATTTGCCGGTCTTAAAGTATTGGATTAACTTTGGAATAAAGAGTTGTGGAATGGCATCACCTTCAATTAATCCAATAATCTGCTTTGACTCACCCATAATATCCATCCCGGTTAAATCAAGCTTACCGGCGATACCAATTAAGTAGAGTTTCCCATCAGTTCCTAACGAGTGAAGGAGTTCCGTAATCAACGGACCATAACCAATAGAATCAACTGCATAGTTTAAACCTTCAGGAACAATTTCACGAATTGCTTTCTCAACGTCAGTTACTTTTGCAGTATTAATAACGTCGGTTGCACCTAGTTCCTTTGCAATCGCCAACTTATCATCATGACGGTCAATTACTATTAGGTGCTCCGGGTTATATAAGTTAGCAGCCATTACGGCAGCTAATCCAACACCACCGGCACCGGTAATCACAATACTACTTGCAAATTCTGGCTTAACATCATTAAGAATCGTCCCAGCACCGGTTTGAAAGCCGCATCCCATTGACCCGAGATACTTCAAATCAACTTCGGGGTCAACCTTAATCACGTTATGTTCATCGGCCACGATATGGGTTGCTAGTGAAGATTGGCCGAAGAAAGTACTGATATCTTGGCCGTCAAGTGTATGAATACGATGCGTTCCATCATAGTTAGTTCCACCAAAGCAAAGCTCATTTAAATGAACACATTTTGCAGGGTGTCCAGATAGGCAATTCTTGCAATGCCCGCAATAACCAAAGGAAACTACAACATGGTCGCCCGGCTTTACTGATTGAACGGTGCTGCCAACCTTTTCTACAATTCCTGCTCCTTCATGTCCCAGCGCAACCGGGTATGGCGTCATTCCCATATCACGACCAGCAACATCGGTATGACAGATTCCAGTAGCAACGGTCCTAATTAAAACTTCATTAGGCTTGGGGTCATCTAGAATAACTTCTTCAACCTTGATTGGTTCTCCTTCCCTTTAGCAATGGTAGCTTTAATCTTCAACTTATCCACTTCCTAAGTTAGTAATATTCAGCATTTATTTTAACATATGTAAACGCACACGTGAACATATGTTGAAATAATGGTGGTCATCTACCATCTGCCAAAATTTATTAGGATGACCATCCCCTTAGACTAAAGAGGAGGCTAGGAAGAAGCAAAAGTTTCTTTCTAGTCTCCTCTTTGTTACCTACTAACGGCCACCAACTAACTTGGTTGTTTCATCTTCCAAGCGGAGGGTCAGTTCATCAGCATTTTTACGAAAGTCATCAACAAAGCTTGCACCAACCGGACTAACTTTACCAACTGACTTCCCCATGAAGTCAGTTACCTCTAAGTCGTCCCCGGACCACTTAACATCATCATAGTGACCTTCTAGAGCTTCGTCGAATAAAGCTTGCAGAATGTCGCGCACCGCATTTTTGATGACTTCATCTTCTGTAACATCTTCACCATGTAGCTTGCGTTGTGCAACCTGCATTACGACATCGTCCATACTTTGCGGAATTTCAACACTCATCAGCAATCTTCCTTCCTACTTTTTACGACGCTTCTTCCGTCGTGCTTTCTTGCTAAACTTAATTCCCTTTGGTGCCCGGTGTTTGATACTCCCAGCTTGTTGGCTTTGCCGCTGAGCTTGTTGCTGCTTAGCCATCTGTTCGCGTTCGTATTCGCTCCATGGATTGAGAAGGGTCCGCATAAAGCCGGCTACTTCTTGGCGGTGGTCATCCATCCACTTCTCAGCATTTTTAATGTCATCGGTATCAATCCCGTTGCTCCGGATAAAGGAAAGCATCAACTGAGTTTCCCGGTCCTTCCGGCTCAAACTAGCAAGCATATCCTGAGAAGGCTGCATCTTAGCAATTGCCTTCAATGCTGTCCGGTACTGCTCCATTTCAATCTGCTTGGTCCGCTTCAAGTAGTCAAATAACGCCTGAGCAGTTGGCACAATGTTCTTGATTTGCTTTGGTGTAATGTCCGGGTCAAGTGGCATCATCATCCCTAAGACTCGTTGTAAGTCATGGAACTCCCAGCTTCCTGGATATTCATTACACTCCTGGGCCATTAACTTAATAAACTGGGCAATTATGTATTGTTGTCCCGCCCCGTCAAGTTCTTGGTTCTGAAATTCTGGTTCAACGGTCACTGCTTTGACACAGTCGTCACTAAACTTCGCCAGCTCATCCTTTGATAATGGCTTAACTTTCTTGTTGTCATCACTGGATTCTTTCTTAGCAGACTTCTTGCTTACTTTCTTAGTAGCTAGCTTAGGGGCCGGTTGACCACCCTTCAGTTCAGCCCATGTTTTGTGAACCTTCCGGCAACTATTCATGTTTGCCCGCTGGTCGTCGATTGCGGCGGTTAACTCTTTCAAGTTATCAACCTTTAAGAAAGTTAAGTAGGCCTTTAATACTGGGGCTACTGCGATCCCAAACTGGTTCGTCAGCGCTGGATCAGCAATAAAGTCACCAACCATAACCTCCTTCACCGCTTGGGGCGTCCACGCGGTGTCGGCCAGGTGCTGTTCATCCATCATGTGCTGACTAAAACGGTTCAAGATATCTTGAGCGTGCTTTTGCTGGTTAGCAGATAGCTGATTGTACGTGGACGAAGCAAGGAACTCTTTGATATGTCCTTCTTGTTCGTTCATACTCGAATACTCCTCCGTATAAATTGAATTTTCCTATCTATCATATCATAATTGGGGAGCAAAGAATAAATGGGGGTTATTTCAGATGCAAAAGAAGAAACTGCAAGAAGCAATGAAACATGTCTATTTTCAAAAAATGACTATGAGCGGCTACCAGGAAATTGAAGATGAAATCGCTCAACTACAGGCGGCACGGCCAGCAAAGATTGAGCAATTAAAGGCGGCACGGGCCCTCGGTGACCTATCCGAAAACACCGAGTATAGCACAGCCAAACGCGAACTTCGTCACCTTGAAAGCCGCCTACGGTTCCTCAACAAGCAGCTCCAGTATTCACAAATCGTTGATCCTAGCTCTGCCAATGAAGTTGACCTGGGCACCACCGTTACCCTCCGTTTTGAAGATGATGACGATGTCACTACCTACCAGATTGTTGGCAAACAGGAGGCCGACCTGGCTAAGCAGAAAGTTTCCTTTGATTCGCCACTAGGACAAGCAATTATTCATCAACCAGCTGGTAAAACCGTCACGGTGCAGGCCCCCCAAGCCTCCTACCAGGTCACCATTATCAAAATCGACCTAACCGCAAAATAAAAATTTCACGGTAACTTAAGCGCTACCACTTCCGAAAAGTTAGCTCATTGTCCAGCTAATCAAATGATCAGCCACAATATTTTGTGCTTGCAATCGGTAAAACAGGCCATTAAAATACCATATGTTGTGTCCGTAGCGCTATGGACCACTAAATTCTATATCTAGGGGTTCAATTATGTTAACGAGTTATTTTAAATTTCTTGCCCACCAGCTAAAAGGCTGGCCACAGCAAAACTACTACTTATTTTTCTTCAGCCTTGGCTGCCAGATTATGACCCTGGCTAGTACGCCGATTACCTGGCTGACGGTCATTACTTTTATTGGAACAACCCTGGGGGTGCTCTGCGTTCTAGCTATTAATGCGGCTAAGTCAGTTAACGGGGTACTCGGGATCTTATCGGCCATTTGCTTTATCATTGTTGGGTTTAACGCCAAAAATTACCTTAGCATTGGTGAACAAGTTGCCTACATGCTGACGTTGGACATCCCCGTCCTTCTTTCGGCAAACTGGAACATTAATATGGCTTCAAAAATCCGCCATTTTACCGTGCGTAGTTGGTTTGTCGCTATTATTGCCACTGGACTAGTCTACCTCGCCTCTGGTTACCTGATCGGCCACCTCACTGACGACCCCCGTCCATGGATTGATGCAATCAGTTTTTCAATTAGTCTGACGGCCGGAGTTATCTGTTTCCTGCGGTTTAACAACCAGTACTTCTGGTGGCTAGCCTCGGGAATTGCCCAGTTAGTTCTCTGGTTTGTCTCTTACCGGCAAGGTTCTGCTACACTCGCGATGGCAGTTAATAGTTCCATCTACGTGATTAATGACATTTTAGCCTTCACAATTTCACCATGGTATAACCAGAAGGAACGCGAACGAGTCAGTGCCGAAGAAAAGACTTACGTCGAAAAGATGGGAATTGATTAACAGGTTACATCTTGCATGGTTGTTGAAGCTGTAAGCGCAAAAGGAAAATTTTAAATGTTATTAACACACTTTGGCCAGGCTATTAACATTCCTTGCTAGTTATTAACACACTTTAGCCACGAAAAATTCAGCTAACAAGTTGTGGTGGAAGTCCACTATATAAAAACAAAAATCCCCGCTGACGTCCGTCAAGTAACGAACGCTAGCGGGGATTTTATTCTCACAGGATTTAATTAAATACTTCAAATTGTGGCCGCTTGCCATTGACGATGGCAACCACGTCATCAAGCCCCATGGCAACCATATTCTTCATTGCCGTATCAGTATAGAAGGCACTGTGGGGCGAAATTAAGACGTTTGGCATTGCCCGCAATGTCTTGTAGTCTTCAGGAATTTCATCCGGAGTGGCCTGCTTTTCAAAAAATTGACCCTCATCAGCTAATGTATCCAAGGCTGCACCAGCAATCTCCTTGTTCTTCAGTGCATCAATCAAATCATTAGCATTAACAATGCCACCACGGGCCATATTAATCAGGTAAGCAGTTGGCTTCATCTTCTTGAAGGTGTCACTGTTAAAGAGATTTTCAGTCGTCTTATCAAGCGGCGTGTGGACAGTCACAATATCTGCCGTCTTCAGTAAAGTATCCTGGTCAGTATATTCAAGGTAAGGATTCAATTCCACCCGGTGAATTGGGTCCGTCGCAATAACCTTGGCGCCTAATGCAGAATATAATTGGGCGCTTGCACCACCAATATGGCCGGCACCAATAATCCCAACGGTTAAGTTATAAATTTCAGTGCTTTCCAGGCCAGCCCACCGAAAGTCTAAATTATCCATCCGCTGGTCATAATAGCCAAGCTTACGAACAAGACGGAGCGCCTGTGTTAGGCCCATTTCAGCAATTGCCCGTGGCGAATATGCAGGAACGTTAGTAACAATTAGGTCGTACTTCTTAGCCAGGTCAAAGTCAATCATGTCATACCCAACCATCCGGGCGGTTAATTGCTTGATTCCGTATTCGTGAAGCTTTTGATATACTTCAGGGTCCAACGGTTGGGTCTGTTGAAAGTCAATACCATCAAAGCCCTTGGCCCATTCGACCGTTTCCTTGTTTAGACGTTCGTCAACGCACTTTACTTCGACTCCCGTTTTTTCTGACCATTCCTTGATATACTTTTTTTCCGGTTCAAGGACCGCATACATTAAAATTTTCATTCCCTAAGTGCCCTCCTTACCAGGTAAGCTTCTTCATTTTTTCAACTGCTTCTTGGAGCTTGTCGAGTGGCTGGGTTGCCGCAATCCGAACAAAGCCCTCACCACATTTACCAAAGGCCAGGCCAGGTACAACCAGAATCCCGGCCTTCTTAAGCAGCTGGTCGGCAAAATCAACGGAACCAAGGCCAGTTGCACGAATATCGGCGAAAACATAAATACTTCCCTCAACCGGGCTGACATCGAGCCAGTCAATTTTCGGCAATTCCTGTTGCAGGTAATTTAACCGCTTCTGGAATGCACCGACAATCGGAGCAACTAACTCATCGTGGTGTTGCAGGCCGTATAATGCAGCCTCCTGCGACATCGTTGGCGCAGTAAAGGTAACCGAATCATTAACGGTATTAGCAGCGGTAATTAACCAGTCAGGGCCGATTAGGTAGCCGATCCGCCAGCCCGTCATTGCAAAGCTCTTTGACATCCCACTAACGATTACCACGTTGTCGGGTGCAAACTTAGCAATTGGCGTAAACTTCTTATCTGCCATTACATAATCGGAGTAAATTTCATCACTAAAGATCAGTAGGTCGTCCTTGATTGCCAGGTCGGCCAACGCCTTAGCTTCTTCAGCTGTCATCACATTGCCAGACGGGTTGTTTGGCGTGTTAATAATGATTGCCTTTGTCTTCGGGGTAACCTTCTTTGCAATTTCAGCGGCATCAATCTTAAAACCATCTTCCGGCTTACCGTCAACAATCACTGGCGTCCCGTTGGCAATCTTAACTTGGTCAATGTATGGTGAAAAACATGGTTCCGGAATAATTACTTCGTCACCTGGGTCGAGGATTGCTTCAAGGGCGACAAACAGTGCGTGTTCTGCCCCCACCGTTACCAGCACCTGTGACTGGTCATAATTAAGCTGATACTTTTCCTGGTAGAAATTACAGATAGCTTGACGGAGTTCGGGTAAGCCCTCGGCAGCAGTGTAGTGGGTCATCCCCTGCTTGGTCTTCGCAAAGGCTGCCTCAATAATTGGTTGGGGAGTAGTGAAATTAGGATCCCCCACTGACAAGTCAATCACATCATCCATCTTAGCGGCTAATGCACAAACATCGGCTAAGATATTTGATGCTGGCTTTTGGTACGCTTTACTCAAAATTGAACTATCCATAATTGGTCCTCCATTCATTTCCGTCATTATTTATGGAATAGTATAGTCTTTTTCATTCAATAAGTCTACATATTTATGCAATTAAAATGAATAATATTAGAGATTGTGAATACTTATGAACAACAAAGGGTCTATGACAAAACTCGGTTTTGTCATAGACCCTTGTTTTAGCTCCGAATATTACAGAGATATCGCGTGACCCAACCCAGGGCCCTAGTGTCTAGCTACGGACAATCGCTAGCCCGTTCCGTGCTAACGATCCTCCTATGCTAGCCATACCAAATAGGCTAACTTCGTGTCGCAGGCCCTAACCGGGTTGTGGCACAGCTCCTTTGTTGAATATTCATATTAATCGTGGAGGAAAATGTAAATTATAAGACCGGTGATAGCAGACGAGAGAAGTACTGTTTAAACTTCCGCCATTTAGACTGGTTAGCAAAGTATTCTGACGTCAGCAACGTGCTGTCCTTAATATCGTCTTCAAAGATCTGTTTTAGCTGTGCTGTCAACTCTTCATTGTAGCAAAAGGCATTGGCTTCCCAGTTAAGGCGGTAACTCCGAAAGTCCTGGTTAGCGGAACCAACCGATGCCAAGTTTTGACCACTAACAACCGTCTTGGCATGAATAAAGCCGTTATTATACTTATAAACTTTCACACCATTATTCACTAAGTACTTAGCATAGTATTCCGTTGCCCGGTAGACAAACGGGTGGTCCGGCATACATGGGACCATCACCCGAACATCAATCCCACTCCGGGCGGCAATTACCAATGACTCCAAAATTGGTTCTCCCGGAATCAAGTACGGTGTCTGGATGTAAACATACTTCCGGGCAGTCGAAATGATCGATTCATACCCCCGCCGGATTGCAAAGTTATCGCTATCTGGTCCAGAAGAAACAATCTGCATTGTGACGTCCTTATCCGGATCCGTCGGCCGTTCAATCGTAAAGTCAGTTAGTAGTTTTTCAATATCGATTCGTTCCTTATCCGTCTTCCGGCAGGTGGTATTCCAATCCATTGCAAACCGGCCAGTCAGCGCAATCGCGGCCTGACCAACAATCCGTAGGTGGGTATCCCGCCAGTAGCCAAACTTAGGCATCTTGCCGACATATTGATCACCGACATTAAAGCCACCAATATAGCCAATTTTTCCATCGATAACCACAATCTTCCGGTGGAGGTGGTAATTCAGCCGTGGTGTGGTAACCCGCTTATTAGCTTTGGAATTAAATGGTTGCGCCTCGCCACCAAGCTCTTCTAAGTGGGCAAAGAACTTGTAAGTTGTTCCCCGGGAACCACTGAGGTCGTAAAGTACCTTCACTTTGACTCCCCGTTGTGCCGCCCGTTCAAGCGCTGCTAAAATTTTCTTGCCAAGTTCATCCGAATAGAAGGTATAAAACTCAACATAAATATGGTCCTGTGCCTGGTCAAAATCAGCAATCATTTTAGAAAAGAGCTGTTCACCATCAATAAAAACCTTCACCCGGTTATTAAACGTCACCGGTGCATCATCCAGGCTGGCCGACAGACTAACTAATTGACGTGCCCGCGCCAACTTGCCATGCTGAAGCAACAGCTTGTGTTTTTCTAATAATTCTTCCTGCCGGTCAAGGATCTTCTTTCGAAAGGCCCACTGTTCGGCACGGATGCTAAAGATGTCATCATTAGAAAGCTTCCGGCCAACAAAGAGGTACAAGATAAAGCCGACCACTGGGAAAACGGAAAGCACCAGCAACCAAGCCCAGGTTGACGCAATGTCGCGCCGGGTCCGGAAAACGGTCCAAATTGCAAAGCCGATGTTAATCAGCCAGAGTACTTCGATAATGCGCCGAATAATGTCCCATGTCCAAACGATATTCATGTTGTTCCCCCTAAAACGATTTTCCTTAATTATAGCATTGCCTACCGCAGCTTTAATTCACCCGCATGTTTTCGCAAAAGCAATGCAAAAATAATTGCTAATATCCCATAAACAGCACCGACGTACCCCACCGTGGTGAGGTCCATAAAACGGACGGTTGTCGATGCAGTAAAGGAACCCAGTGAAATTCCAACATTAGCAAAAATTGACGGCAGGGAAGTAGCCAACGCCAATGACTGCGGGTAATCCTTCTCGGCAATTGCAATAAAAACAAGTTGAGTTGTTGTACCATAAGCCACAACAACAATACATAAGAGGGCAAGAACGGCCATCCCCGTCACCTGATTTTTCAATGCAGGGCCCAGTAGCAGACTGAGAACCGTCATCAGCAAGAATAATACTGGCAAGTGCCGAACACCATTGTGGCCAGCCACGAGTCCCGAGACTTCATTACCGATAATACTCATTAGTCCCAGTAACAAAAGTAACCAGTTAAGGCTCGTCAGGCTAAAGCCCATCACCGTCGTAATTAGTGGCCGAACGTAAGTATAAAAGGTGTACTGGAGGCTCAAAACAGCCACCACGATTCCAATTCCAAGGATAACTTGACGGTTCTTCAGCAATGTCAGCTGTTCACTTACCCGTCCCTTAACTTGCGGCGTTTCCCGCGGTGTTAACCAGGCAAGGAGGATAAATATAATTACCGTTAAGCCTGAAATGATCCAAAAGCTGTCATGCCAACTCAAGAGTGTGGCAATCGTCGTGCCAAGTGGAACCCCGATAACCGAGGCAATACTAAATCCAGCACCGACCCACGCCATTACCATTGGCCGCTTATCTAGCGGGGTAATAATGCTGACAAGGAGGTTAACCAGGGAAATAATAGTTCCCGCAACAAAGGCAGTTATTACCCGGGCAATTAATAGCCAGGTTAGTGATGGTGCCATTGCGGTAAGGGTATTACCAATTAGGAACACAACCATTAACGACATTAATAGCTTATAGCGGTTCCAGTTACTAGTAAGCATGGTAATTATTGGTGTGCTAATTGCGTAAACCAATGCAAAGGCAGTTACCAAAAAGCCCACCGTAGACAAGGAAGCGTGGTAGCTCCGCGCAATATCGGATAAGACCCCGACAACCATAAATTCATTGCATCCCAACATAAAAGCAACCAAGATAAATGTAAATGAGCGTAACCGTGCGTGTGCCACCGCATCCGCCTCCTTATTAAAAAAATAATTCTCTGGATTTTGACAATCCAGAGAATTATACACTGTTTATTAATTACCATGGGAATGAGGTTAAGAATGTAATTAAACCAAAGATAATTGCTGGGAAGTTTGCCCAGAACACTGCCCAGTCACGTTGGCGCTTGAAGTAGGCATAGATGCACCATAATAATCCGTTAAGTGCCGCAACCAGTGGCTGGAGTGTGCACCATAATTACCATGCAAGTTATTAATAATCTGTGGAATGTAGGAAACATACATACAGATCGCAATTACCGTCGCAACCTTACTCAAAATGCTGATAAATTTTGTCTCTTTCATAATCTCTTATACTCTCCTTATTAACTTACAACCCAAAAAGGAACCGCGTTTTGGCACAGTCCCATTTTATCCTAGTGCAACGCCGTAAAGAATGTAATGAAGGCGAAGAAAATGCCCGGGAAGTTAGCAGTGAAAACTGCTCAATCACGATTCTTCTTAAAGAAAGCGTAAATTGACCACAAGGTACAGTTAACACCAGCCACGAACGGTTGGAGCGGTGCACAATAAGCACCATGCAAGTTGTTTGAAATTTGTGGAATGTAGGAAACGTACATACAAACAGCAATTACACTTGCAACGATACTTAAAATCCGGATAAATTTATTTGGCAGATTGCAAGAAATAACTTGAACGAATTTAATGACGTAGATTAAGCAGGAAGATCTCGATTGGTGTATGCCAATTAAGACATTTAAGTGGCCGTGAATTCAGATACCAATTAATTTGAACTAGCTTGTGATCGCTTAACTCTTCAATAGCTTGGCCTTTGGGAATAAAGCGTCGTAAAACTCGGTTACGGTTCTCATTACTGCCGCGTTCATGTGGTGAATAAGCATGGGCAAAATAAACCGGAGTACCAGTTCGCTGCTCAATTGCCTGGTAGTTAGCGAACTCTTTACCATGATCTACGGTCAGCGTCTTGAGTTTGTCTTGAAGTTGACTAGCTAGTTCAAGTACGGCTTGAGTCATAGACTGACTGTCGCGACCATGGAGCCGTTTAATAATTGTCAGGCGACTCTTACGCTCCACAAAAGTGGCCACAGCTTGACCTTTACGTTTGCCAGAAAGTACGGTATCAGCTTCAAAGTGGCCGAATTCTTGGCGAGTTTCGACTTTATGAGGCCGCTCCTCAATGGAGCGGCCGTGACTGAACGTACCACGCTTTTCTTTAGCACGATGACGACGAATTCCATGATCAGGCAAATCGGGTAGCTGTACATCAAGCCAGCCTTGATCAATCCAGTTATAGACCGTCTTGTAGGCAATCCCAACTACATGGGCAACTTGTTCAGGGGACCACTTCTGGACTTGAATCTTTTCCTCGATCAAGTGTTTAAGGTTTTTAGTGAGCGAAGACTTCCGCCCCCGTTGACTAACCTTGCGTTCAAAGTCAGTTTGCGCTAGTTCAGCTTGATACTCACCGTTGAGCCGGTGAAGTTCGTTAAAGACTGTGGTTTTACTAAAGCCTAAGTAATTAGCGATGTATCGCAAGGAACGTCCTTCATTATGAAGCGTTTCAATGACAACACGGTTCTGGAATGATAAAATAGTGGTGCCCATTAAGGTCCTTCTTTCTAATGGAATGTTGAGGTAACACCATTAAAGACCTTGATGGGTTTTTCTGTCCACTTAAATGTTCAACTTAAATTTTACAATCTGCCATTTTCTTTATTCTCTTATGTCCTTCCTCAAATTAACCTGTGAATTATTCGGTGGCAGCCTTCAATGCCAAGGCAAAGTCACCGATGGTAGCAGAGCCATTGTGTTTAGCTAATGGCATACTAATGTATTCATCAACATCGCCAACATCAACGTAATTATTGAGCAGCTTCTTGAATTCGCGACGAACCTTCTTCAGGAATTCTTCGCTGACAACCCCACCACCAAAGATGATTTGGCCGGGACGGAACATCAGCGTAGTGTCCAAAGCAGCTTGGGCAACATAGTAGGCCATGATGTCCCAAACATGATCAGTCAACGGAACATCCTTACCTTTCTTACCAGTCCGTGCTTCAAAGGTTGGTCCACTAACCAGGCCTTCAAGGCAGTCGCCGTGGTAAGGGCAAATACCCTTAAAGTCTAAGTCATCTGGGTGGCGCTTCAAGCGAATGTGACCCATTTCGGGGTGCCCTAATTCGCCAACGAATTTACCGTCAATAACGGCTCCCGCACCACAACCAGTACCGATGGTGTAGTAAACCAGGGAATTAATCCGCTTGTTGAACAATGTTGACAGAACGTATTCACCATAAGCAGAACCGTTAACATCAGTCGTCCAGGCGATTGGAATGTTGAAGTGCTTCTTGAATGGGCCAACAAAGTCGGTATCAGCCCACCCCTTCTTTGGTGTGTTGGTAATGTAACCATACTTTGGTGAACTCTTCCGAATTTCAATTGGACCGAATGAAGCAATCCCAATTGCAGAAAGTTGGTCCTTGTATTGGTCAAACCAGTCAATACACTTTTGTAACGTTTCTTCTGGGGTGGTAGTTGGGATGTGAATAGAATCTTTGATTTGGTAGTTGATGTTACCAACGGCACAAACGAACTTGGTCCCACCAGCTTCAATACTTCCTAGTAACATATTATGTTCCTCCTTGGTTTATTCGTTCTTTTCCATTTCAGCACGGAGCTTCTTGCCCACTTCTTCGTAACCTGGCTTGCCCAGCAGACCAAACATGTTGGTCTTGTAAGCTTCAACTCCTGGTTGGTTGAATGGGTTGATCCCGTTCAGGTAACCAGAAATCCCCATGGCTACTTCAAAGAAGTAGATCAAGTAACCGAGCGTGTATTCATTTTCTTCTGGAATGTGAACCGTCATTACCGGTACCCCACCAGCCGTGTGGGCCGCGACTACGGCTTCATAGGCCTTGGTGTTGGCAAAGTCCATCGTCTTGCCTTCCAAGTACTTCAAACCATCCAGGTTGTCATCTTCACTAGGAATTTCAACGTCGTGGTTTGGCTTGTCCAGCTTAACAACAGTTTCCATCAGGAAGCGACGGCCTTCTTGGATGTATTGGCCAAGGGAGTGGAGGTCGGTCGTGAAGTTAGCACTTGATGGGTAAATCCCCTTTTGGTCCTTACCTTCAGATTCACCAGCCAGTTGCTTCCACCATTCGGCGAACATCCGCATGTTTGGTTCATAGTTTTCCAACAATTCAGTTTCGTAGCCCTTCCGGTAAAGGACGTTCCGGTAGGCAGCGTATTGGTAAGCTTCGTTCTTAGTCAGGTCAGGGTTAACGTAGTCCTTTTCAGCTTGGGCTGCCCCTTCCATCAGCTTATCAATGTCGGCACCAGAAGCGGCAATTGGCAGGAGACCAACTGGGCAGAGGACGGAGTAACGGCCACCAACGCCATCAGGGATCACGAAGGATTCGTAACCATTGGCATCAGCTTCAGTCTTCAAGGCACCCTTGGCCTTGTCTGTAG